>DASXCY010000183.1:0-30778 GCA_036490935.1 Kofleriaceae bacterium
CAGCACGAGGCGGTAAAGGCCTCGCTCGACGCGAGCTTCGGCGCCGGCGCGGTCGACGTCGCGATCCAGGCCGAGCAGCGAGGTACCGGGCACGCCGTACAGTGCGCGCTGCCCGCGGTCGCCGGCGAACCCGACGATCGCATCGTCGCGATCCTGACCGGCGACGCACCGCTCTTGCTCGCGGAGCGCATCGCCGCGCTCGTCCGCGCGTGCGCCGAGACGCCGGCCGGGCTCGCGCTGCTGTCGACCGTGCCCGATCGCGACATGCCCTACGGCCGCATCGTGCGCGATGCCAGAGGCGTCGTCGAGCGCATCGTCGAGCACCCCGACGCGACGCCGGCGCAGCGGGCGATCCGCGACACCAACGCGAGCATGTATGCGGTGCGGCTCGGCCACCTGCGGCGCGATCTGCAGACGCTGCGCGCCGACAACGCGAAGGGCGAGCTGTACCTGACCGATCTCGTCGCGCACGCGTACGCCCGCGGCGGCGCGACCGCGATCGACGCGCCGTTCACCGAGGTCACCGGCATCAACGATCGCGTCGATCTCGCGGGCGTCGAGGCCGAGGCGCGCCGGCGCATCAACGAGGCCTGGATGCGCGAGGGCGTCACGATGATCGATCCGCGCGCGACGTACATCGACGCCGACGTCGGCCCGCTCGGCAAGGACGTGTGGCTCGGCGCCGGCGTCGTGCTGCGCGGCAAGACGCGGCTCGGCGATCGCGTGCGCATCGACACCGGCAGCGTGCTCACCGACGTGCAGGTCGCGGCCGACGCCTACGTCAAGCCGCACTCGGTGTTGACCGAGGCGGTGTTCGGCGAGCGCGTCGAGATCGGCCCGTTCAGCCACTGCCGGCCGGGCACGCGCATCGACGAGGATGCGCGCATCGGCAACTTCGTCGAGACCAAGAAGACGCACGTGATGGCGGGCGCGAAGGCGAATCACCTCGCGTACCTCGGCGACGCGTCGATCGGCCAGAAGGCGAACATCGGCGCCGGCACGATCACGTGCAACTACGACGGCGTCGGCAAGTACAAGACGACGATCGAAGCCGGCGCGTTCATCGGCAGCGACAGCCAGCTCGTCGCGCCGGTCACGGTCGGCCGCGGTGCGTACGTCGGCTCGGGCACGACGGTGACGAAGGACGTGCCGCGCGGCGCGCTCGCGCTCAGCCGCACCAAGCAGATCAACAAGGAAGGCTGGGCCGACGCGTTTCGCGAGGCGCAGCAGAAGCGCAAGAAGCCGGAACCGGGCGAAGGCGAGTAGTGGAGCTCGCAGCGGGGACGCGGGTCGGGCCGTACGAGATCGATCGCGAGGTCGGACGCGGCGGGATGGGCGTGGTCTACGCCGCGAGCGACACGCGCCTCGGCCGCAAGGTCGCGCTGAAGCTGCTGCCGGCGGCGGTGCGCGACGACGCGGACCGGCTGCGCCGCTTCGAGCAGGAGGCGCGCACGATCGGCGGGCTCAACCACCCGAACCTCGTCACGCTGCACGACGTCGGCCGCCACGACGGCGCGCCGTACCTGGTGACCGAGCTCCTCGACGGCAGCTCGCTGCGCGGCCGGATCGCGAACGAGCTGCCGATCCGCGAGTGCGTGCGCATCGCGGCCGAGGTGGCGCGCGGGCTCGCCGCCGCGCACGGCGCCGGCATCGTCCATCGCGACATCAAGCCCGACAACCTGTTCGTCACGCGCGACGGCCGCGTCAAGATCCTCGACTTCGGCATCGCGAAGCTGCGGCGCGACGACGGCGGCGACGTCGCGCAGGCCGAGACGCTCGCGGGGGCGACCGAGGCGACCGGCATCGGCGCGGTCGTCGGCACGCCCGGCTACATGGCGCCCGAGCAGCTCGGCGGCGGCGCGGTCGACGCGCGCACCGATCTGTTCGCGCTCGGCGTCGTGATGTTCGAGATGCTCGCGCGCAAGCGGCTGCCGGCGGGGTTCGCGCAACCCGAGCTGCCGGCGACCGTGCCGGTGCCACTCGCGCGCATCGTGCAGCGCTGCCTCGAGGTGCGGCCGGAGGCGCGGTTCCAGTCGGCGTCTGATCTCGCGTTCGCGCTCGACGCGTACGACGCGCCGGCGTCATCGCCGTCGCTCGTGGCCGTGCCCGTGCCAACGACCGCGGTGAAGCCGGCGCCGCGCCGCCCGCTCGCGCTCCGCACGCTCGGCGCGCTCGTGGTCGTGCTCGTGCTCGTGCTCGGCGCGTGGAAGGTGACGCGCACGAAGCCGAACACCATCCTCGAGTCGCCACGCGTCGGCTGGCCGTCGCTCGTCGAGGGCGGGCCGGTCTATCGCCGCATCACGTATCACACCGAGCCGCGCTGGTACGCGCGGTTCGCGCCCGATGCGAGCGCGATCCTGTACTCGTCGCACGACGCCGGCGGCTCGAAGTGGCGCGTCGAGCGCGCGGAGCTCGGCAGCATGACGATCACGCCGGTCGACGCCGACGGCCGCCTGCTCGACATCTCGCGCGACGGCGCGCTCGCGCTGCGCGAGCCCGAGCACGGCGAGATGGGCGGCTTGCTCGCGGTGCTGCGGCCGGGCATGGGCGCGCCGCGCGAGCTCGCGAAGCAAATCTCGGTCGCGGCGTTCGGCGCCGACGACGACACGCTCGCGGTCGTGCGCAACGACGGCGCCGGCATGACGCTCGAGTATCCGATCGGCAAGGTGATCGCCCGCCGCGACACGTCGGCGTTTCGCATCGTCCGCGTGTCGCGCGACGGCAGCCGCCTCGCGGTCGTCGAGCAAACCGCGCCGCCCGACACGCGCGGCCACGTGATCGTGTTCGATCGAGCCGGCAAGGAGCTCGCGCGCTCCGCCGATTACGCCGGCGTCGAGGGGCTCGCGTGGTCGCCCGACGGCCGCGAGGCGTGGTTCTCGACGGACAACGTGCTCCGCGCGATCGCGCCGGGTGCGCCGGATCGAGTCGTGCTGCGCGACTCGCTGCAGCTCTCGCTCCTCGACGTCGCACCGGCGCCCGACGGCCGCATCCTGGTCGCGCCGACCGACATGCGCGTCTACGCGTTCGCGGGCGCGCCCGCCGGCCCGCGCACCGCGATCGGCTGGCGCGATTCGGCGCACGTGCTGTCGATCTCGCGCGACGGCGGCATGTTCGCGCTGCTCGAGGCGGTCGACGGCGACGTCACGCCCGACGGCTATGGCGTCTACGTGCGGCATGGAGATCAACCGCCGGTGCCGCTCGGCCACGCCTTCAACATCCAGCTCGTGCCCGACGGCTCGGCCGCGCTGCTGCTGTGCGGTGCGCGCGCGCCGCTGCGGCTCGTGCCGATCGGCGCCGGCGTCGAGAAGGACGTGCACGTGGCGCCGGTCGCGCACTTCGATCTCGCGACCGAGCCCGTCGTGTCGGAGGACGGCAAGCACGTCTACGCGCGCGGCGCGGTCGAAGGCCAGCCGATGCGTCTGTGGGCGTTCGATCTCGCGGGCGATGCGCCGCCGCAGCCGATCGGCCCCGCACACATCGATGCGCCGGATGTCGAGCAGTACCTCTACTTCGCGGTTTCGCCCGACGGCGCGTGGCTCGCGCTGCCCGGCTCGAGCGGCGTGCGGCTCGTGCCGACCACAGGCGCCGGCAAGGAGCGCGCGCTACCCGCGCCGCGCGCCGAGAGCCCGATCCGGTTCTCGGCCGACGGCAAGTCGCTGTTCGCGTGGCCGAACCACGGGTGGCCGCGCAGCATCGCGCGCATCGACGTCGCGACCGGCGCGCGCAAGGACGTCGCCGCGATCGACGTCCCCGACAAGCCGGAGCGCGTGCACGTCCACGTCAGCGGCAACGCGGAGGTCATCGCGTTCAGCTACAAGATCGAGCCGTCCGATCTGTACGTGCTCGAGAAACCGCAGTGAGCCGGCTCGCGCTCGCGCTCGCGCTGGTGGCCGCGTGCAAGTCGCACCGGCCGTCGGAGCACGACGAACCAAGCGCGGCGGTGCACATCGCCGCCCCGATCCCGGCCGGGCCGTGGCCCGAGCTGGCCACGTTCACCCACGTCCTCGCGGTGCGCGACATCGCGCTTCCCGTGCAGGCCAAGACGCCGCGCTTCGACACCGGTGGACCGGTCCTCGTGGGCGACATCGCCGTCATGTCGTCATCGCAATTCGGGTTCGTCGCGGTCGACTATCGCACCGGCCAGATCGCGTGGGCCAAGCCCGCCGGCCTTCACGTCGCGCCACCAGTCGCGCGCGGCGGCGACTTCGTCTTGATCGGCGAGTGCATCAACCCGCCCGACGTGCCCGACGGCGAGCGTTTGTTCGGCTGCTTGCGCGTCGTCACGCCGACCGGCGCCGACAAGAATTACGTCGCGATCCATGCACGCGCCGAGGGTCCACTCCAGGACTTCGCGACCGCGACCGGGCCCGAGGCGACGTGGGCGACTGACGATCGCACCATCGTCTGGCGGCGCGATACCGCCACGGTCGCGGTCGACACGGTCACGGGCGTCGCCACCGCGGTCGCCGCCGACGATCCGCCGCTCGTCGTCCGCTCGAAGGGCCGCACGTGGCAGATCAGCCGCGACAAGGACGGCTTCATCTCCGCGACCGGCAAGCCGTCGTGGCGCACCGAAAACCCGTACGACGCGCTGATCGGCGCCGTGTACATGCCCGATCAAACGCCGATCGTACGGTTGATTCACGCGCGCCCGTGGGCCAAGCAGCCCGAGATGCTGGTCGCCGATCTCGACGCGACCGGCTCGATGAACGGGACCGTCGCGCAGCCATTTCCCGGCATCGAGCTGCTCGCGCACGGGGTGGACTCGGTCGGCAACACCGCGCTCGCGGTGCGGCTCGATGCATCGCTCCAGCGCGACTACATCATCGGCTATGCCGCCAACGCGCTGCTCGTGTGGGTGTACGAGCTGCCGCAGGTGCCCCGCGCCGACGCGGTCGGGCTCGCCGTCACGCCCGATGCGGTCATCGTGTTTCACGACGGCGATACGTTAACGGTGCTACCCGATGTGTCGGCGCCTCCTACGGCTCCCGGCGCGATCCGGCCGCCGTCGGAAAACGCGACACCGTAAGTCGTCGAGATCGCGGCGGCGCGCTCGGCACGCCGGCTGCTCTTGGGTCCGGCCATGACCATCTTCAAGAGCCTGCTGTCCGCGACCGTCGCCATCTCCCTCGTCACCGCTGCCGGCTGCGTGAAGCAGGACGGCCCGCCCGAGGGAATTGCCAAGGCGATCCCGACGAGCGCTCAGGTCAGCATCAACCTGCCCGACACCTCGGCGCGCACGGTCGGCCAGCTCGCGACGTTCTACGTCGAGACCCGCGGTGTGACCGAGATGTTCAACGGCGGCGCCGCCTGGGTGCTCGTGCTCATCCACTCGATCGTGTCGACGCCGGCGACCAGCGTGAACGGCAACGTGTACACGTGGGGCCCGGGCTCGGGCAACGCGCTCGACCCGGCGATCTACCGGCTCGACGTCACCGCGAACGACGACGGCACCTACGACTACGTGCTGTCGGGCGCGGCGAAGTCGGATCCGAGCGAGCACTTCGTCGCGGTCATCACCGGCCACTCCGATCCGACCGCCGGCGACGACAAGGGCAACGGCGACTTCCTGCTCGACTTCGACGCGGCGCGCACGATCGATCCGATCGACAACGCGAACAACAAGGGCCAGATCCACGCCGACTACGACCTCGCGGCGCGGCATCTCGATCTGATGATCGACTCGACCGACGCGAACAACCAGCCCGCGTCGCTCGCCTACGCGTACGACCAGACCGCGGACGGCGGCGGCGACATGACGCTGCAGCTCGTCGCGAACATCGGCGGCACCGATGCGGAAGAGAACGTCACGCTGCGCTCGCGATGGGCGGCGACGGGCGCCGGCCGCGGTGACGCGCGCATCGCCGGCGGCGACCTCGGCTCGGAGCAGGCCGTCGCGTCGGAGTGCTGGAGCACGACGTTCGCCCGCGTCTATTACACCGACAACGTCAACTTCAACCCGACCGAGGGCGACGCCACGCAGTGCGCGTTCTCCGACGTCGACCTACCCAACTGAGGCAGGGTCGCATGCTGAGGTGATTGACCTCCGACGACGGGCCGCGGTAGACCCGTCGTCGGAGGATTCGTTTCTATGGCCACCATGCCGAAGGACGCGCAGGACCTGTTCGACAACCTCGTACCGGAGGGCTTGAAGCAGTTCCCCGACAAGGCGCGCGAGCTCAACGCGATCTACTGCTTCAAGATCTCCGGCGACGGCGGCGGCGAGTGGACGGTGGACTGCACCGCGAACCCGCCGAGCTGCGTCAAGGGTGACTCGGGCAAGGCGCAGTGCACGGTCGACGTCGCGAGCGACGACTTCAAGACGATGCTCAGCGATCCCAACGCCGGCATGCAGCTCTACTTCCAGGGCAAGCTGCGCGTGTCGGGCGACCCGATGCTCGCGATGAAGCTGCAGCAGCTGTTCGAGATCGCCCGCCCGAAGTGAGATGAGCTCGCCGCTCGCCGACGCCCTGCGCGGCATTCGCGTGCTCGACCTGTCGCGCCTGTTGCCGGGACCGTTCCTGACGATGGTGCTGGCGGATCTCGGCGCCGACGTCGTCAAGGTCGAGGATCCGCGCGCCGGCGATTACGTCCGCGCGATCCCGCCGATGAAGGGCGGCGTGTCGGGGCGCTATCTCGCGATCAACCGCGGCAAGCGCTCGGCGATTCTCGACTTGAAGACACCGGCCGGGCGCGACGCGCTGCTGCGCATGGCCGCGCGCGCCGACGTCGTGGTCGAGAGCTTCCGGCCGGGCGTGATGGACAAGCTCGGCGTCGGCTACGACGCGCTCGCCACGGCCAACGCGAAGATCGTCGTGTGCTCGATCAGCGGCTACGGCGCGACCGGGCCGTACGTCGCGCGCGCCGGGCACGACGTGAACTACATCGCGGTCGCCGGCGTGCTCGCGATGACCGGGCAGACCGGCGGCGCACCGCAGCTGCCGGGCGTGCAGATCGCCGCCCTCGCGGGCGGCGCGCTGTGGAGCGCCACCGCGATCCTGGCCGCGCTCGTCGGCCGCGAGCGCACCGGCTGCGGCGCGCACCTCGACATCTCGATGGCCGAGGGCGCGATGACGCTGCTCGCCGCCGAGCTCGGCAACTTCGATTGCGGTGCGCGCCCGACGCGCGGCACCGAGGCGCTCAACGGCGGGCTCGCGTGCTACGGCGTGTACCGCACCGCGGACGATCGATATCTCGCGGTCGGTGCGCTCGAGCCGAAGTTCTGGATCGCGCTCAACCAGGCGATCGGCCGCGCGCCGAACGTCGCCGAGCTGATCGGCGATGCCGCGCAGCAAGCGAAGGTGCGCGGCGAGCTGGCCGCGATCTTTGCCACGCGCACCGCCGCCGACTGGCAGGCCGTGTTCGGCGACGCCGAGGTGTGCGTCGAGCTCGTGACCGAGCTCGACGAGCTGCCCGCGCATCCGCTGCACCGCGCGCGCGAGGTGTTCTTCGAGCTCGACGCGGGTGCCGGCATCGGCCCGATCGCGCAGCTGCGCACGCCGCTCGGCCGGCCACGCGATCCGCGCCCGCCGCCGCGCCACGGCGAGCACACGCGCGAGGTGCTCGGCGAATACGGATTCTCCGACGACGAGATCGCGACCCTCGCGCCGGCGCGCTAACCGCCGAACAGCCGCGCCAGCAGGCCGGGCGGTGCCGCCGGGTTCGCGCGTGCGGCTTCGGCGACGTGATGGTCGCCGTCGCGGCGCAGCTGCTTCAGGATCTCGATCGGGCAGTCGTGGCGGGCGGCGATCGCGGCGCGGACCTGGCTCGCCGAATCCTTCGCGTAGCGCTCGATCACGGCCGCCGGCAGATGCTTGCGGTGCGCGAGCGCCGCGCGAACATCCGCCTCGGGATCGTCGACAAACCGCGCGATGTTCCCGACCCGCGCCGCGATCGCGCGCGTACCGACGTCGCTGGACTGCGCCCACAGGTCGACGAGCTGTTGCGCGATCCGCTGGCCGACGAGCTTCTCGCGGTCGACGTTCGACAACCTGTTGTCGACGTGCTTCGCCTCGGCCGCCGTGAGATCGCGCGCGGCGAGCTGCTTCGCCATCTCGAGATCGATCGCGCCGTCGCCCTGGAGCGCGCGCTCGAGGCGCGCCGCGCTGGCCTGGCGCCGAAGCTCGGCGAGCCGCGACTTCGCCGGCTCTTTGCGCCAGCGTGGTCGGGTCGGATCGATGCGATCGAGCATCTTCGCGAGCGCGGCTCCGTCGAGCTCGTAGAGCAGGTAGAACGGCACCGCCGGCGTGTCCGCAGCGATGTGGGACCAGATCGACTCCGGCAGGAAGTTCGGTTGCTTGCAGTATTCGCACGTGATCGTGCGGCCGTTCAGCGTGCCCGACAGCGGCGCACCGCAGCCGCCGCACGGGATCACGAGGCCGCTGACCGCGCGCTCCGGCCGCTCGAGCGGCGACTCGCCGACGACGCACGACAGGCGCAGGTCCCAGCCGCGGGTCGACGCGTCGGGCCAGCGCACGGCGAGCCGCGCACCGCACGCGCAGGCGACTTGCGCCGCGCCGGGCGCGGGCGGTGCGAGCGCCGCGGCACATGCCCGGCAGCTCGGCTCGGCCCGGCGCATCGCGAGCACCGCGCGATCGGTGCTGCCCGTACGGAACAGCTCCGCACCTGCGTCGCCGACGAGGGCCTCGAGCACGACGTCCTTGTCGTCGAACAGGTACGACGTACCGCCGGCGCTCTCGCCGAGCGCGCCCGAAACGTCGACGGTCGTCGCGCATGCGATGCACGGTACCTGCTCGCGGATGCCGTCGACCGGCGTCAAGACCAGGCAACGCACGCAGCGCGCGGCAAGCTCCACTTCGATCCCTACATGCATCGCTACACCTTCGTTCGCGTGATCTGCCGCGCGCGCCACGCGGTCCCGAACGCGAGCGCGAGCGCGGCGAGCGCGGCGAGCGCGAACACCGCGCGGGCGTGCGGGAACAATGCCAGCACGCCGCCCATCGGCCGCGCCATCACGACGGTGGCGAACGGCTGGCCGTCGAGATCGAGCAGCGCGCGCGCCTGGACCTGATAGGTCTTGCCGGCGACCGTGACCTCGCCGACCTCGCCGTCGTGCGGCGCGGCCGCAGCGAGCTCGGGCGGTACATCGCCGGCGGCGCGGCCGTCGGGCGCGACGAGGCCGAGCGCGGTGTCGTCGAGGCGAATTCCGGCGAGCACGTCCTTGCCGTCGATGAACTGCAAGAACGCGCCGCCGCGCTCGCCGCCGTGCACGAGCGAGCGCGCGAACATCACCGCGAGCCCGTGCGGGGGATGCGCGCCGAACAGGTGCGCCGTGGTGAACGATGGATCGTCGTACGCGACGACCGCGAGCATGTCGGGCTTCGCGCCGTCGAGCGCGCGCTTCACCGCCGGCATACCGTCGAGCTGGCCCTTCCACTCGGTCGGCGCGGCGCTCGTGTACAGCAGCCGGCCCTTGTAGTCGATGATCGCGAGCTCGCTCGGGTGATCCTCGAGATCGCGCACGGTCTGCCAGTCCGACGCGAACAGCGTGTCGTGCAGCTCCTGGAGGTTCGTCTGATCT
This sequence comes from Kofleriaceae bacterium, assembly GCA_036490935.1. Classification (GTDB taxonomy): domain Bacteria; phylum Myxococcota_A; class Polyangia; order Haliangiales; family Haliangiaceae; genus JABFXX01. Next base: position 9,542 of record DASXCY010000183.1, read on the forward strand.
TGCTCCGGCGTCGCGAGGCCGAAATCGGCCTGGTCGTGATAGCTCGTCACGTCGAGCAGCGCCTTGCGCTCGCGCACGAGGTTCGACGCGGCCTTGAACTCGTGACCTTGCAACAGGCCCGCGCGCTCGATCTGCGTGCCGGTCGCGGCGAACGACTGGTGGATCTGGCGCTCGACCCGGCCGCGCACCGCCCAGTCGGAGACCAGGCCGAGCAGGAGCGCCGCCGCGATCGCCGCCGAGGCGATCGCGACGCGTCGCCACGGCCGCGCGCGATCGCGGCCGAGCTCGGCGAGCAGGTGATCCATCGACGGAAACCGATCGCCCGGCGCGACCGCCATGCCGCGCGTCAGGATCGCGCGCAGCTTGCCCGACACGCGCGCGCCGCTCGGCGCCGGCTGGATGCGGCCCGCGGTCACGTCGTCGGCGAGCTGCGAGAACGTCTTGCCCTCGAACGGGCGCTCGCCGTACAGCGCCTCGTACAGCGCGACGCAGAAGTTGAACTGGTCGGTGCGCGAGTCGACGTTGCCGCCGGTGAACTGCTCGGGCGCCATGTACGCCGGCGTGCCGAGCACCGAGCCCGACGTCGTCAGGTTGACGTCGCTGATCGGCCGGATGCTGCTGCCGGCGCCGCCGCCGTCGACCTGCTTCGCGGCCGCGAGCCCGAAGTCGGTGACGCGCACGCGGCCGTCGTCGCCGACGAGCACGTTGTCGGGCTTGAAGTCGCGGTGGACGATGCCGCGCGCGTGCGCCGCCGCGAGCCCGCGGCCCGCCGCGATGTAATGCGCGACCAGCTCCGGGATCGTGTGCAGCGCGCGGTTCTGCCACGCGCGCAGGCTCTCGCCCTTCACCAGCTCCATCGCGATGTACGGCGCGCCCTCGGTGACGCCGACGTCGTACACGGCGACGACGTGCGGATGGTTGACGCGCGCCATCGACTGCGCCTCGCGCAGCAGGCGATCGACGTGCGACGCGTCGGGCCGGTGCAGCAGCTTGACCGCGAGCTTGCGCTTGAGCTCGGGGTCCTCGGCGAGCCACACGACGCCCATCGCGCCGGCGCCGAGCTTCTCGAGCAGCTCGTAGCGGCCGAACCGGCGGCCCTGAGCGGGGCGCGCGATGGCCGCGCGGCCGGTGCCGGTCCGGATCCCGCGCAGGTCGTCGGGTGCGACGGTCTCGGCGAGCGCGTCGTCGTCGATGTGACGGCCGTCGCTCGCGACGGTCTGGGCGAGCGCATCGCCCACTGCGCCGTGGCCGCGCAGCGTGTCGCGGGCGGTGACGTTGACGAGCTGGCGACAATCCTCACACGTGTCGAGATGCACGAGGACGCCCCCGCGCTGCTCGGAGTCGAGCGCGCCCGACATCAAGTCCTGCACGACGTTCGCGTCGAGGCACTCCACGCTGGCAGGAGCATTGTGACATGAGACAATGCCGGCGATGGTCGACGAACGCGTCCAGGCGCTGCAGCGCGCGAGCGGACTCCCCGCTCCGACGCCGGGTGCGGTGCTCGCGGCCTGGGACGCGCTGATCGGCGCCGCGCGGTCGCGGTGGCCGAGCGTGCAGTTCGACGAAGCCAAGCTCGCACCGCTCGTCGGAGAACGGCTGACCGGCGCGGATCTGGGCGTCGCGCTGACGGCCGCGCCCGCCGCGGATCTCGCGCTCGCGGCCGCGTGCATCGCGCAGGAGCCGAGCGCGCACGCCGCGTTCGATTCGATCCTCGCGGAGGTCGATGCCGCCGGCTCGGCGACGCGCGCGACCAGGGACCTCGTCGAGGAAGTCAAGCAGCTGCTGCGCGTGCAACTGCTCGTCGCGAAGGAAGGCAAGCCGCCGGGCATCGCCGGCTATCGCGGCAAGGGCCCGCTGCGCGGCTGGGTGCGGATCACGGCGACTCGCGAGCTCATCCGCCACAAGAAGAAGCGCGAGCGCGAGACGCCGCTGGCAGCCAGCCTCGACACGCTGCTGACGAGCGGCAGCGATCCCGCGCTCGAGGCGCTCAAGGCGGAATATCGGAGCGAATTCGCGATCGCGCTACGCGAGGCGATCGAGACACTGTCGGCGGAGGACCGCACGCTGCTGCGCCAGCAGATCGTCGACGACCTGTCGATCGACGAGGTCGGCGCCGCCTACGGCGTGCATCGCGCGACCGCCGCGCGCTGGCTCAACCGCGCGCGTGCCGCGCTCGTTGCGGCCACCCACGTGCGGCTCGCCGATCGTCTCGAGCTTCCCGTCGAGCAAATCGAGAGCGTGATCCGCCTCGTCCGCAGCCGCCTCGACGCCAGCGTGGTGCGCTACCTGCGCGACGCCGAACCGGGCTAGCGATAGTTGCCGCCGGTGTCGTGGTACTTCTCGCCGTACTTGTTCAGGTGCTCGGGCTCGGAGACGCGGCTGAGGGAGAGCGAGACCTGGGTGTCCTTGCCGGCCTCGACGACGATCCACGAGCTCGCGGGCTTTTCGCTGCGGCGCGTGTAGGCGAACACTTGCCACTTGCCGGCTGGCACGTCGTCGAGGGCGAACGTGCCGTCGGCGGCGACCTCGACGTGGTGGCGGTTCGGCAGCACGAGGATCGTCGCGGCCATCTCGGGGTGGATGTTGCAGTAGACGTCGACGATGCCGGGCGTGGGGAAGTCCTTCTTCTTCGAGTCGCCCTTCTTGAACGAGCCGAGATCGAACGGCCGCGCCGCCGATTGCGAGAACACGTTGTGCAGGAACGGATCGGTGTTCGGGAAGATCACGCTCTCGCCGACCGTGATCGCGACGAGCTCGGGCACGAACTTGCGATCCTTCTGCGCGATCTGCGCGGCGGGTGCAGTCGCCGGCGGCTCGGCCGCCTCGCTGGGTCCGCCGACGACGTACACCACGACCTCGGCGCCGACCGCGGGCGTGCCGTTCGCTTCGGTGACCGCGACCTTGCCGACGACGCGGCCGGTCGGCCCGGCGTGCGCGACGCCGGCCAGCACCAGGAGCGTGATTAGAACGCGATTCCCCATTGCACCCTCGGGGCATCGCGAATGCCGTAGACCCCGATGCCATACGCAGCGGACAGCCACGTGCGGCCGTGCGACCACGCCATGTTCGGCCCGACCACGGCCCAGTTGCCAGACGATCCATCGTCGAACGACAGCTCGGCATGCGCCTCTGCGCCGAGCCGCACGTCGCCGAACGCGCGGATCGAGAAGCCCGCGCCGGGATGAAACTCGAAGTGCGACGACGACACGCCGTCGATCTCGCCGTAGCCGCCGAGATCGACGAGCGCGTGCACCGGGCCCTGCTCGTACGACAGCACGAAGTCGGCCTGCGGGATCCACGCGTTGCGATCGATGATCGATCGGTACAGCGCGACGCGAATCAGCGGCACGAAGCCGGGCGCGTCGATCGGGTCCTGCGACACGAGCCGGTAGCGCAGCTCCGCGCCGTACTCGTCGAACGTGGTGCGCGGGTTCTGGTCGTTCGCGACGTTCCACGCGAGCTCGATCGGCAGCGCGAGCTCGAGCTGATCGGTGATGCCGATGAGCGGCGCCGTCCACCACCGCGTCTCGTGGAAGTTGTTCGGGTCCTGGCCGTTCTGTTCCTGCAGCCACGACGACCACTCGGCGCCGCGCTCGGGCAACACCTCGGTGCCGTACAGCCAGCCGTAATACGTGCGCCCCGCATGCGCGACGCCGGAAACCACCATCACGGCCGCGACGACGAGGAGTCCACGCACGCTCCGAGATTATCCGAATCACGGGTCGCGCTGGTAAGGTCGCGCCATGATCGATCACATCGGCATCCAGGTCGGCGACCTGGAACGCAGCATCTCGTTCTACACCAAGGCGCTCGCGCCGCTCGGATACGAGCTGGTGATGAAGTGGGAGCAGTTCGCGGGGTTCGGCGTGGCGGGCAAGCCCGACTTCTGGATCGACGGCCGCGGCGCACCGAAGGACAAGATCCACGTCGCGTTCCGCGCGGCCGGCCGCGCGAAGGTGCGCGAGTTCTACGACGCCGCGCTCGCCGCCGGCGGCAAGGACAACGGCTCGCCCGGTCCGCGCCCGCACTATCACGAGCATTATTACGGCGCGTTCGTGCACGACCCCGACGGCCACAACGTCGAAGCCGTCTGCCACGAGCCATTCCTCGGCTGAGATCGGATCTGAAATTCGAATTCTTGGTTGTAACCTTAGGCCAGCGTGATCGGCGGCGACGCGTCGCGCGCGCGCAGCGCGCCGATCGCGGCGGCGGGCAAGCCTTCGGCGCGCAGATCGGCGACGCAGGCGGAGGCGCGCGCGGCCGGCACGCACAGCAGAAGGCCGCCGCTGGTCTGCGCGTCGCACGCGAGCGAGGCGAGGAGCTCGCGGTCGCTGTCGTCGGCGGGCTCGACGGCGAGCGGCCCGCCGCCTTGCCACGCGGTCTCGACCGCGACGTACGCGCGGTTCGCCTTGCTGCCCGCCGGGCAGATCGCCGCGCGCAGCAGCGCCTTCGCGTCGGGCAACAGCGGCAGCGCCGCGAGCTCGATCGTCGCCGCGACGTTCGAGCCGCGCACGAGGTTGCGCAGGTGCCCGAGCAAGCCGAATCCGGTCACGTCGGTCGCGGCCGTCGCGCCGTGCGCGTGACCGACGCGTGCGGCCGATTGGTTGAGCATCGTCATCGAGCGGATCGCCGCCGCCGCCGCCGCCTCGCTCGCCGCACCTTTCTTGATCGCCTGGCCGATCACGCCGGTGCCGAGCGCCTTCGACAGCACGAGCACCTGGCCCGGCTGCGCGGTGCGATTCGTCCACAGCTCGCCCGGCCCGACGTCGCCCGTCACCGACAGCCCGTACTTGACCTCGGCGTCGCGTACGGTGTGGCCACCGACGATCGCGACGCCGGCCTCGGCGCACGTGCGCGCGCCGGCCGCGAGGATCTCGTCGAGCACCTCGAGCGGGAGCTGGTCGTCGGGAAAGAACACGAGGTTGAGCGCGAAGCGCGGCTCGCCGCCCATCGCCCACACGTCGGAGAGCGAGTTCGCGGCCGCGATCGCGCCGAACGCGGCCGGATCGTCGACGAGCGGCGCGATCACGTCCGCGGTGAGCACGAGATCGCGGCCGCCGGGCGCGCGCACGATCGCCGCGTCGTCGGAGAATTCGTGATCGACGACCACGTCCGGACGCACGGCTCCCGTGCCGCCACCCGGCAGCTCGTGGAGAACGTGTGCCAGCTCGCCGAGCCGGAGCTTGGCGGCTCAACCACCGCCGCGCGCGTACTGCGTGAGACGGATCGCGGCCTTTGCTTCGGGCGTCATGCACGCACTCTACCGCGTCACGGCAAGGTGATGCGGTGCGCGAAGAAGTCGTCGCCCCAGCTCAGCAGCTGGGCATCCTTCGCCTTCGCGAGCGGCACGGTGATCGAGACCCCGACGCGATAGCTCGGGCCGAGCAACGCGACCACCGCCTGCGCGAACGGCTGGCCGTTCACCATCCCGTGGTACGCCGCGATCGGTCGCGTCGTGCCGGAGACCGTCGCCGTCGAAACTCCGTCGAGCGTGAAGCCGGTCGATTGCGCGTATTCCTTCGCGAGCTCGCCGCCATCGTTCGACGCCGACGTGACCGGGAACGCCATGATCATCGCGCCGCGCGACGGGCTGGTCGCGACCATCGCGCCGTTGTTCCACGCGTAGCTGAAATCCGACGACAGATGCAGCTGCACGCCCTGGATCTCGACGAGCTTGTCGCCCGACTTGCGCGGAGCCGGCGCGGGCCCCGGAGTCGGAGCCGGCAGCGGAGGCGGGGCCGGCACCTGAAACGGATGCTCGGGCTGATCCGGTGTCGGATGCGGCGTCACGAGCGATGGCGACGGGCCCGGCGAGGCGCTCCACGGATCCGCCGGATCCGGATCCGGAGCCGGAGCCGGATCGATCTTGGTCACGTCGGTGTGGCCGCTGGGGCCGCCGCCTCGCAGCGCGAGCCCGATCCCGATCGCGCCGCCGACCACGGCGAGCCCGCCGACGATCCACAGCGCGAGCTTGCTGCCGCCGCCGGTCTTGCGTGCCACCTGCATCGTCGGCGGGTACTGCGGCGGAGCCGCGTACGGCTGCGGCGACGGCACCGGCGCCGTCGGCGTCGGCGATGGCATCGGCGACATCACCTGCGGCGTCGGCTGCTGCATCGCATCCGGCATGCCGCCCGGCGGCGGCGTGTACGCGGTCGCCGGCCCCTGCCCCTGCGGCGGCGTGACGGCCGGCCGCGGCGTGGGCCGCGGCGTCGACTCGGCCGGCAGCGCGGCGCGCGCCTGCGCGATCGCCTCGCCGTACGCGTCCATCGTCTGCGGCCGCGCGCGCGGATCCTTCATCATCGCGGTCAGCACGAGCCGATCGATCTCGGGCGGAATCGCGAGGTCCGGGCGCCGGACACTCGGCGCGATCGGCGCCTCGAGCAGGTGTTTCGACAGCATCTGCATCACGGTCGTCGCCTCGAACGGCTGCCGCGCGGTGACGAGCTCGTAGATGATGCAGCCGAGCGCGTAGACGTCGACGCGCCCGTCGACGGCCTCGCCCTTGATCTGCTCCGGCGCCATGTATTGCGGCGTGCCGAGCATGTCGCCCGCCTGGGTCATCGCGGCCATCGTCGGGCGCGAGTCGTCGCGCAGCTTGGCGATGCCGAAGTCGAGCACGCGCACGAAGTCGCGCAGGCGGCCGCGATTCTGCAGCATCACGTTGTCGGGCTTGAGATCGCGATGCACGAGGTCGTGCGCGTGCGCGTCGCTGAGCGACTCGGCGATCTGCATCGCGATCGCGAGCGTGCGCTGCGGTGACAGCGGCGCCTCGCGATGCACGACGCTGCGCAGCGAGCGGCCTTCGATCAGCTCCATCGCGATGAACAGCGTGCCGTCCTGATCCTGACCGAACTCGATGATGTTGACCGTGTTCGGGTGGTGCAGCTTCGCGACCGCCTCGGCCTCGGCGTTGAACCGGCGCACGAGCATCTGGTTCGCCGAGAGGTCGGGCTTGAGCAGCTTGATCGCGATCGGCCGGCGCAGCGAGATCTGCTCGCCGCGATACACCGCGCCCATGCCGCCCTCGCCGAGCTTCGCGATGATGCGGAAGTTGTTGCCGATGACGCGCCCTGCGAGATCGGGCTCGGTCGCCTGCGGCATCGACCCGCTGCCCTCGGTCATCGCGATGGCCTTGCCACACTCCGGGCAAAACCGCGCTTCCGGGCCGAGCTCGGCGCGGCAGCTCGGACAGATCACGGCGTCGCCTCGACGAGCGCGAAGATGCCGTACAGTGGCAGCACGCCGCTGCGCAGCACGCGCAGCTCGACGCGGCGGTCGTCGTACAGCGCGACCAGCGCGAGCGCGTCGCCGTGGCCGTCGGGCACCGTGAAGAACCCGAAGTACACGCGCAGCGGCGAGCCGCTCCACGTCGTGCCCGCGAGCACGTCGGCCTCGGCGGCCGGCATCGACGCCACCGGCACCGCGGTGGCGACGCCGTCGATCGACACGGTTCCGGAAAACCCGTGGGTATCGATCTGCTCGATGACGAGCGTCGCGGTGGCCGAGTCCGCGAGACCGACGCGCAGCACGCTCGCGGTGCCGACCCGCGGTCCACTCCACGTACCGCGAAACTCGCGCACGTCATTGCACGCGGCGAGCGAGCACAGCGCGAGCACCAGCGGGACGGCACGCACACCGAGAAGGTAGCACCGGGTACGAACGCTGCGCTACGCTTCGTCGCGGTGAGGATCCCGACCGCGCTCGTGCTCGCGCAGCTCGCGTCTGCGGCCGCGGCGCGCGCCGACGAGCCGCCGGTTCCTGCCTCGGCCGACGACTCCGCCGCGCCGGCCGCGCCGGCCGCGCCCGCCGCGCCGGCCGCGCCGAGTGAAGAAGACGAGCCGCTCCACGAGGACAACGAGATCGGCCCGCTGATCTTCATCGAGGCGATCGAGATCACCGGCAATACCGCGACCCAATCCGAGATCATCCGGCGCGCGCTGCCGATCCAGCCCGGCGACATCGTGCACTCGAGCGATCGCCGGCTGCGCGACACGCGGTTCAAGGTACTCGCGCTCGGTTACTTTCGCGACGTCACGCTCGCGATGCGCAAGGGTTCGGCGCGCGGCCAGGTCATCATCGAGATCCACGTCGTCGAGCGCGGCACGTTCGTGCTCAACCGGCTGTGGTTCGGCAGCAACGCGGACTCGCCGTACTGGTTCGGCACCGACGTCGGCGAGCGCAACCTGCTCGGCCTCGGCGTGCAGGTCGGCGGCGGCTTCATCTACGCGGCGCCCGGCAGCATCCCCGACAGCCGCGCGCAATGGGCCGGCGAGCTGCGCCTCTCCGACGCGTCGCTGCTCGGCTCGCGGTGGGGCGCGCAAGGCTCGCTCACGCTCGTGCACGGCAGCGATCCGTATCGCGTGGCCGGCACCGGCGGCGACGACGCCGACTTCGCCGCCTTCCCGTATCGCCGGTTCGGCGGCCGCTGGGGCGCGACGTACGACCTGTCGGCGCTGTCGCGCATCTCGATGTCGCTGCGCGCCGAGGAGATCAGCGCCGCGCTGCCGGTCGCACCGACGCAGGCGCTGCCGGGCGGCCTCGTCGAGCCCGTCGACCTTCACCTGCTCCCCGGCGAGAGCCGCGTCGTGACCGCGGGACTCGGCTTCGATCGCGACACGCGGCCCGATCCGGTGCTGCCGCACTCCGGTGGCCGCATCACGGTCGCGGCCGAGGTCGGCTCGAGCGCGCTCGGCTCCGACTACGACTTCGCGACGCTGTTCGGGCGCTACGAGCACTGGTGGCCGCTCGACGAAGAGCGCTGGACGATCGGCATGCGGCTCGCGGGCGGCGTCGTGATCGGCGAGGCGCCGCGCTTCGATCGCATCTACATCTCCGACGTCGACCGCCTGCTCACGCCGCGCGCGATGGGCCTCGTGCTGTCGACCGCGCAGCCGTTCGACATCCTCGGCACGCGCTCGATCAAGCCCGATTACGGCGACCTCGGCGGCACGGTCACCGTCGAGGTCGCGCGCCGCATCTTCCGCGGAAGCGGCGCCAACCGCGTCTACGGCGGCGACGCGTTCGTCGCGTTCGGGCTGTGGGGCCTCGCCGATGCCGACGACATCCGGCTGCGCGACACGAGCGTGTGGCAGGCGCTGCCGATCGACATCTACGCCGACGCCGGCGTGCGGATCGATACCGACATCGGCATCTTCGAGCTGACGTTCGGCAACGCGCTAGGGCGGCTGCGCTAGTGCGCGCGGCGGCCGTCGTCGCGCTCGCCTTCGTGCTCGCCGCTGCACCAGGCGCACGCGCCGACGATCACGACGACGACGACGACAAGCCCGAGGTGCAGCGCATGCACATCGTCGAGCGCGGCACCGTGCTCACGGTGTCGGCGAACATCACGAAGCTGTTCGACTCGAGCGCGTATCAGGCGCTGAGCTCGGGGTTCGCGACAACCGTCCAGCTGCGGATCTGGGTCTATCCGAAGGATTCGACGCAGGTCGTCGCCTACACGCCGGTCGTGCGCTCGGTGGTTTACGACATGTGGGACGAGATCTACACGGTCCAGCTCTCGGCCGACGAGAAGCCGATCAGGGTCAAGTCGCCCGCCGAGGCGTTGAAGTTGATCTCGACGATCGTCGACGTGCCGATCGCGGACGTCGCCGACCTGCCGTACGGCGACGCGGCCACCAACGTGTTCTACATCGCGCTGCGCGCCGACCTGAACCCCGTCGACAAGAGAACGCTGGCCGAGGTGCGGCGCTGGCTGTCGCAATCCGGCGGCGGCGGCCTCGACCGCGGCAGCACGTTCTTCGGCAGCTTCGTGTCGGTGTTCGTCAACCCCAAGATCGCGGAGGCGGATCGCGTGCTGCGCGCACTGTCGCAGCCGTTCTTCCGGCAAAAACCATGAGCCGCGTCCGCCGCATCGGGTTGCAATGGAAGCTCGTCGTCGCGCTGCTCGTGATCGTGATGCTGCCGCTCGTGGCGAGCTACGTGATGATCGACACGATCGCGTCGCACGCCGCGAGCTCGTACGCGAACCAGGCCTCCGACCTGGTGTCGACGATGGAGAAGTCGCTCGACGTCTATCGCGATCTGTTCGTGACGACGAAGAACCTGCACGCCGAGGTCGCCGACCGGCTGTCGCGCCGGCCGGAGCTGCTCGCGCTCGACCCCAAGGCCGCGCACCTCGACAAGATTCTCGACGAGGAATCCGCGAAGGAATCGCACTTGCGCGCGATCTCGATGCTGCGCGCGGACGGTACGTCGGCTGCCGACGCGTCGCGACCGCTCGCCGAGGACTACCGCGATCTCGTCCTCGATCAGCCGCTCGGCACGACCGGCGCGACGCTGCGCCTGACGTTCGAGGTGCCCGACATGCTGCAGGACGATTATCAGGAGCTGGAGCGCGAGGTCGTGGCCTCGCACAAGGTCGACAAGATCCGCACCGAGCAGCTGCCGCACGACTACCGCACCGGATTCCTCGTCGTCATGGCGCTCGCGACCGCGGCCGCGATCGCGTTCGGCCTGGTCGCGTCGCGGTTCGTCACGCGCCGGATCGAGGTGCTCGTGGCGACCGCGCGCCGGGTCGGCGGCGGTCAGGTCGAGGCGCGCGTCGAGCTGCGCGGCGACGACGAGCTCGCGGAGCTCGGCAGCGCGTTCAACACGATGCTCGACGACCTCGCGCAGACGCGCGGCCAGATCGCGTATCTCCAGCGCATCGGCGCGTGGCAGGACGTCGCGCGCCGGCTCGCGCACGAGATCAAGAACCCGCTGACGCCGATCCAGCTCGCGGTACAGCAGACGGTGTCGGCGTATCGCGGCGACGACGAGCGATTCAAGAAGCAGCTCGTCGAGGCCAAGGAGATCGTCGAGGAGGAGATCGCGGGCCTGCGCCGGCTCGTCGACACGTTCCGCACGCTCGGCCAGCTGCCGAAGGTCGAGAAGGCGCCGCTCGCGCTCGCCGACGTGATCGAGGAGCTGCGGCTCGATCCGGTGTTCGCGCAGCACCTCGAATTGCAGCCGCCCGCGCAACCGGTCACCGTCCGCGCCGACAAGCTGCTGCTCAAGCGCGTGCTCGCGAATCTGGTCGAGAACGGCCACCACGCCGGCGTCGAGGCCGGCAAGCCCGGCCGGGTCAGAGTCGCGTGGCGCGCCGAGCCCGGCGGCGAATCGGCGACGATCACCGTCGACGATCAAGGCAAGGGCGTCGGCGAGACCGATCGCGATCGCATCTTCGAGCCGTACTTCACGTCGAAGTCGACCGGCACCGGCCTCGGCCTCGCGATCGCGCGCAAGATCGCCATCGAGCACGGCGGCGACGTCCTCGTCGCGCCCGACCGCGCCCCCACCGGCGGCGCCCGCTTCATCGTTTCGCTACCGCTCCGCGGCCCCGACCAGTCCCTGGCCTAGCCGTGACCGCGGTGTTACAATCGTAATACCTTGAAGACCGCGACGACTTTGAAGCTTCCGAGCGACTTGCGGGCGAGGATCTCACGATTGGCCCGAAAGTCGGGCAGCACACCGCACGCGTTCATGGTCGCGGCGCTCGAGCGTGAGACCCAGCGGGAGGAGCAAGTCGCCGAATTTGTTGCAGAGGCAGTCGCCGCCGACAAGGAGATCGACGCCGGAGGCGAGGTCTACTTGGCCGCAGACGTGCACGCATGGCTGCAGCGCATCGCGCGTGGCGCGCGGACGGCGCGACCCAAACCGTGGCGCAGGTAGTTTACTCGGCGCGCTCGATCGCCGATCTCGAGCGCGCGTTCGCGTGGCTGTTCGACCGCGATCCCGATGCCGTGGAGGCGGCCGCCTCGGCCATCACGACGGCGATCGATCTGCTCGCGAGCCATCCACTGATCGGGCGCCGAGTCGGTCGGCGGCTTCGCGAGCTTGTCATCTCGTACGGCCGGACCGGCTATGTCGCGCTTTACCGCTTCGTCGCGGCGCAAGACGAGATCCGCGTGTTGGCGATTCGCCACCAGCGCGAGCTGGACTATCCGACTTAGCAGCGGCCGACTCAGCCCGGCGGCGGCAGCAGGCGGAACAGCAGCGCGTCTTTGTTTTGTGAGGCGGTCGCGACGCACGCTTTCAAATCGGTGAGGGCGCGGACGGCGAGCTCGGCGAGCGAGCGGCCGTCGTCGCGGCGGCGCGGCGCCTCGGGGATCGAGGCGATGTACTTGACGAACTCGTCGTACTTGTCGAGCAGCTTCTGCGGATCGAAGGCCTGCAACATCGGCACGAAGTGAGACGGGTTGATGATCACCCAGTCGCCCTTGCCGATCTCGAGCTGGTTCTTGTCGGCGTATGGCGTGCCGAGCGCGTCGTGCGGGATCGTGCCGAGGAAGCCCTCGTCGTCGGCCTGGAACTTGTGCGGGTTGACCTCGACGAAGAACGCGAACAGCTCGACGCCCTTGCGCAAGTTCGCCAGGTCGTCCTCGTCCAGCGGCGGAAATTTCTCCGGGACGCCGACATGCAGCGCCGGCATCACGACGCGCTCGAGCAGGTCGATCGCGATCGGCTGCGTCGCGCGCCGCAGCGACACGATCTGCGCGATCGCCTCGAACAAGCCGCGGTCGCCGGTCTGCTTCGCGACCGGCTGATCCTGTTTCGCGCGGCCGAGCGCGGTGACGATCTGCTCGATCATCTGCGCGTTCTGCGCCCCGAGCCGCGGCCCCTTCTCCTTGACCTCGGCGATCAGCTTCTCGACCGGCGACTCGTTCCACAGCTTCGCGAACGCCGCGAAGTCCATCGACATCCACTGGCCGACCGGCACGGTGTGCAGCCGGATGTAGTGCTGCGCGAGATAGCGATCGAGCGAGTTGCCCTTGTCGCGCTCCTTCTGCTCCTCGTGCTGCACGCGGATGCGCTCGATCTCGGTCACCATCGTGCGCGTCGCGCCCGAGCCCATGCGCATCAGCCGCTCGGCGAACACGAACGGCGCGATCTCGACGAAGATCTTCGAGAATCCGATGCGCCACGTGTGCGGATCGTCGCCGAGAAGCAGCCAGTGGCCGCCGTGGCGCCGGCGCAGCGTCTCGCCGATCCACGCGCCGAACGTGAACCACACTTCCCAGTGATCCTCGGCCTTGAGATCGAGCGCGTCCTTGTCGCCGATCTGACCGAACAGCCACGTGTCGAACGTGATCAGCTCGAGCGACTGCGCGAGCGACACCGCGCCCGGCTCGCCTTCGACCTCGGCGAGCGACTGCACGGTATCGCCTTCGGGATCGATCAGCTCCTCGATGATGAGCTCGCTCTGGCCGCGCGCGCGCGAGCTGAACCGATACGCGCCTTCGCGCAGCTCGGTCATCGCCTTCTCGAAGCGCGCCTTCGATTTCTCTTCTTCGGCGGCGAGTTGCTTCGCGCTCTCGGATGGCTTCGCAGGCTCTGACACGACGGCGGCAGTATACGCGCGTTAGGTCGCGCGCGAGTCCCACACCGGCTCGTCCTTGCCGTCGCGCAGCGCGCACCAGCGGCCCCACACGAACAGCGCGTCGGACAGCCGGTTGACGTAGGCGAGGTCGAGCGCGTGGCTGTCGTCGCCGAGCGCGACGACGAGCCGCTCGGCGCGGCGGCAGACCGTGCGCGCGAGGTGGCAGTACGCCGACGCCCAGCCGCCGCCGGGCAGCACGAACGACTTCAGCTCCGGCAGGTCGCCGTTGACCGCGTCGATGTCGCGCTCGAGCGCGTCGACGTGGCGCTGCTCGATCCGCGGCTGCTTCGCGCGCCGCTCGACGTCGGGGGTCGCGAGCTCGCAGCCGGCGTTGAACAGCTCGTTCTGCACGCGCCGGATGATCGGCATCAGGTGTGGGCCGGCGGCCGACGTGGCAAGCGCCTCGACGACGAGCCCGAGCACCGCGTTGAGCTCGTCGATCGTGCCGTAGCACTCGAGCCGCGGCGACGCCTTCGCGACCCGGTCGCCACCGATCAGCGACGTCTCGCCGCGATCTCCGCCGCGCGTGTACACGCGATCGATCCGCATGGCGCTTGGCGTAGCACGTCACGGCTGCCGGTGGGCGTGCGGAGCGGGCCGCGAATGACAGCGAGCGGGTCTGGCCGCGCGGCGCGCGCAGCGACGTCGATCGATCGCACGCGAGGTCGCCCCGGCATTCGCCGCCCGAGCCGCACACGACCGTGCACGCGGTCTAGCTCGCGCGCCGATAGCAGCCAGCGACCACGATCGCGAGGGCGCGCCCCATGGCGCGATCATCTCACGAGCGCGCGACCGGCAACGACGGCCTTCGCAACCCCGCGACCGCCGCCGGATCCGCGGGGACGGTTTCGCCCGACGCGAGCTCGAGCTCGAAGCCGGCGTCGCGGATCATCTGGTGATCGGCCTGCGCGGTCGCGCCGCCGGTCGTCAGGTAGCCCTGCGTGAAGATCGAGTTCGCGGGGTAGAGCGCGAACGCCTGGAGCGCGCGCAGCGTGAGCTCGCGGCCGCCGGCCACGCGCAGATCGGTGCGCGGATGCACGAAGCGGAACATGCACAGCGCGCGCAGCGCGTGACCCGGTTCGACGAGCGAGGCCCCGGCGAGCGGCGTGCCCGGCCTGGCATCGAGGAAGTTCACCGGCACCGAGTCGACATCGAGCTCGCGCAGCGCGAACGCGAGGTCGAGCAGGTCGTCCTCGGTCTCGCCGAGGCCGACGATGCCGCCGCAGCACGTGTCCATGCCCGCGGCCTTCGCGAGCTGCACGGTCGCCACGCGATCGCGCCACGTGTGGGTCGAGACGATCGCGCCGTAATGGCGCTCGCTGGTCTCGAGGTTGTGGTTGAAGCGATCGACGCCCGAATCGGCGAGCCGCTTCGCCTTGGCCTCGGTGAGCAGGCCGAGCGACGCGCACAGCTCGATGTCGAGCTCCGCCTTGATGCGCTGCGCGGCCTCGCAGATCGTATCGAGATCGCGCTGCGACGGCCCGCGCGTCGCCGTCACCATGCAGTAGCGCTTCGCGCGCGCGGCGTGGGCGCGGCGCGCTCCGTCGACGAGCTCGTCGATCGACTTCATCGGCGCTTCGCCGCCCGGCGACGCGTGCTTCGAGGACTGCGAGCAAAATCCGCAATCCTCGGGACATGCGCCGAGCTTCGCGTTCTCGAGCACGTGCAGCGACACGCGACGGCCCCAGTACGCGCGGCGCACGCGAAATGCCGCGTCGAGCAGCACGAGCAGGTCGTCATCGGACGCGTGCAGCACCGCGCGCGCGGCCTCGCGTGTCGGCGGCGCTCCGGCGAGAACCTGATCGGCGAGCGCGGACCACTTCATGGCCGCGCACGCTATCACAACGCGCCGGTCAGCCGCGCGGCGAGAACTGGATCCGCTGGCCGGCCGCCGAGGCCTCGAGCAGCGCGCCGCCGCGCGGCATCAGCATCACGGTCGCGCCGCGCAGCTGGTCGGTGGGGAGCTGGTGCTTGCCGAGGATCACGACGCGAGTCGCCTGGCCGAGATCGAGCTCGCCGCGCTTGAGGCGATCGACCTCGTCCTGGTCGCGCAGCACGAGCAGCTCGGCAAACGTGCGGTCGCCGATGTTGTCGGAAAACGCAGCTTGCTCGAGCTTCACGAAGCCGGACGGCCGGCCGTGCTCGTAGAGCACGCCGCGCCCGAACGCCGCGCCCGTGACCACGCCGCCCTCGCCGACCTCGGGAAACATCGCGAACGCGTACGCGCCTTGCAGCGCGTCGTCGAGGTTCGTGTAATGCGCGCGCATGGCGCCGAGCACGACGTTGGACGCATGCTCCAGGTTGTTCTGATCGTCGATCTGCGCCGGCTTCGTCGCGCAGCCGGAAACCGCGAGCGCCGCCGCGGCGGCGAGCAAGAGCTTGGTCATAGATCCTCCGAGCGGAGGAGTTGCTAGTTCGACGCCAAGTTGAAGATCTGATTCATCGTCTTGCCGTGCGGATCCGCCTTGTGGCGATCCGCGACCGCGATGACCAGCGTGCCGCGCGCCTGCGACGAGCCCGTCGTATCGCCGACCCACTGCAGCCCGAGGTCGGCCGCGTGGATCGCCTCGTCGACCGAGCCGTAGTTGCACACCAGCACGTCGAGCTTGGCGACCGTGCCGGCCGCGCAGTCCTTGCCCGCGCTCGCGGTCGCCGGCGCGAACGCCGAGACGTCGAGCCCGGCCTGCTTCCACGCGTCGATCGCCGCGGCGCGCGCGCCGGGCCCCGACGGCGCGGACTTGCTGCCGCCGCACGCGACGAGCGCGAGCACGAGCCACGCGCGCATCAACGCCTCCCGTGATGAGGCCGCGGTCCGGGCCCGGGCCCGGGCCGGACGATCACCGCCGGGCCACCGATGTTCACGCCCACGCCGATGCCGATGTGCACGCTCGGCGGCGGCGGCAGCACGACGTGCACGCCCGCTTCGATGCCGACGCCCGGCGCGACGACCGCCGCGTGCGGGCCTTCGACCACGACGGCCGGCCCCGCGAACTCGGCGCGCACGCCGATCCAACCCTCGGGCGGCTCGACCGCGACGACCGGCCGCGTGTAGACCATCGGCCGGTACAGGTCGTTGATCGCGATGTAGCGCGGGCGCGCGTCGATCATCACCTGCGGCGGCGCGCCGACGTAGAAGTACGCGTCGCCGTCGAGCTTGAAGTCGGGACCGTCGGGCGGCGCGAACGGATGGAAATGCGGGCCCTGGATGTAGCAGTACTCCTCGGTGCCATCGACGAGCACCGGATGCGGGCCGTTGTATGCGTACTTCGGCCCGTCCCAGCCGTACGCGACCGGATCGCCGACGAACACCTCGTCGTCGCCGTGCACGCGGTACTCGAGCTTGTTCGCCGCGTAGATGTGGACGTGCGGGCCCTCGATGTAGCACATGCCCCCGCCCTCGCTTTTCGGGATCGGGTGCGGGCCGGCATACCGGACCTGACGGCCGTACTTCGGGTCGGCGAATGCGGTCGCGACGAGCGCGAGCGCGCAGAGCAAGACGAGGTAGATCCGCATGCCGCTCAGTGGGAACCGGCGCGCGGTAGGTTACAAGGCTCAGTGTGGTTGCACCTGCGCGCGCACCTGGAAGATGCGCACGATCTGGTCCAGCTCCGCCGTGAGCGTACCCGTCAGCGTCATCGGCACCTTCGCGTCGCTCGCGAGCGGAACCTCGACGACGATCGCCTCGCCGGCGGGCACTTCCTCGTCGAGCTGCAGCGTGTCCTTGTAGACCGTGCGCTGGCCGTCGGCCATGAACTGGTAGTCGAGCTTCGAGAGCCGCATCGGGTGGCTCGCCGGATTGGTGACCTGGACGAACACGACCTGCTGGCGGGAGCCGACCACGCGCAGCTCGGGATGGGCCGCGGATTGGCAACCGCTGGCAGCGCAGCCCAGGGCGACGAATAAGGCGAGCAACAGGCGCGACATCGACGGAAAACCTATTGTGCTGCTTCTGTGCCAGGCGGCAATAAATTGCAAGTCCGCATGACGACTTCCGCGGCAACGCGCCGCGCATCCGGCCGTTCACGGATCCGAGCGTGCGCTGTCGCGGTTCGCGACGCGATCCGATAACTTCCTGACGGTGAAGATCGAGAAAGGCCGCCGCGTTCAGCTCAAGGTCGACCTGTCCGTCGCGGGAGGGCAGCAGCTCGAGAAGAGCACGGTCGAGTACATCCAGGGCGGCGGCACCATGCTGCCGGGCCTCGAGGCGGTGCTCGAAGGCCTCGAAAAGGGAGCCAAGCGCGACGGCGTGCTGAAGGCGAAGGACGCGTTCGGCAACTCGGCCATGCACCCGGTCAAGAAGATGAAGCGGACCGACTTTCCCAAGGACGCGAAGCTCGCGCCGGGCGAGCGCATGGTCGCGGCCGGCGCGGACAAGGCGCACATGAACGTCATCCTCGAGATCGTGAAGAGCTCGGGCGACGATGTCGAGGTGCGGCTCGTGCACCCGCTCGCCGAGAAGGACATCAAGTACGCGGTCGAGGTGATCCAGGTCAGCGATCCGCGCCCGCCGCCGATGCCGGCGAAGGCGCTCAAGCTCGAAGACGAATCGTGACGGCCCACCCGCGGCGGCTCTACGCGCACCGCGGGGCCTCCGCCGAACGACCCGAGAACACGATGCCCGCGTTCCAGCGGGCGATCGACGTCGGCGTCGACGCGCTCGAGCTCGACATCCACCTCACGCGCGACGCGCAGCTGATCGTCGCGCACGACGACACCGCCGAGCGCACGTGCGGCGCGCGACTCGCGTGGGCCGAGCTCGAGCTCGCCGATGCGCAGCGCCTCGATGCCGGCTGGGGCTTTCTCGCAGCCGACGGCACGAGGCCGTTCGCCGGGCAAGGCATCCGCGTGCCGACGTTCGAGGAGGTGCTCGTCACGTTCCCGGACGTGCGCGTCAACGTCGACTTGAAGGGCGAGCATTCGGTCGACGTCGCGCTCGAGCTGCTCGGCCGGCTCGGCGCTGCGACGCGCGTCACGATCGCGAGCTTCCAGCTGCGGACGATGCGCGAGATCCGCAAGCGCGGCTACGGCGGCGAAACCGCGCTCGCGCAGCCGGAGATCGCGTCGCTCGTGTCGCTGCCGGCGGTCATGTGGCGGCAGCTGCCCGGCACCGGCCACGCCGCGCAAGTGCCGACGAAGCACGGCCCGCTGCACTTCGACCGAGCCGCGTTCGTCGCCAAGTGCCACAGCCTGGGGCTGCGCATCGACTACTGGGTGATCGACGACTTTGCCGAAGCGGAGCGACTTCTGGCACTGGGAGCGGACGGCATCATGACGAACGATCCGGCAACGATCAGGCCCTTGTTCTCTTAGGTGCTTGCAAGACCGTCGGGAAGGGTGCAATTTCCCGCGCATGGCTCTCAAGAAAGGCGTCGACGTAAAACCCGCCCAGGGCAAGCTGGGCATCCTCATGCCGGGCATGGGCGCGGTCGCGACCACGTTCATCGCGGGCGTGCAGGCGATCCGGCGCGGCCTCGGCAAGCCGATCGGTTCGCTGACCCAGCTCGGTCACATCCGCCTCGGCAAGCGGACCGACAACAACTCGCCCGCCATCAAGGACTACGTCTCGCTCGCCAAGCTCGACGACATCGTGTTCGGCGGCTGGGACATCTTCACGGACAACGCGTACCAGGCGGCGGTGCGCGCCGGTGTGCTCGAGAGCAAGGATCTCGAGCCGCTCAAGGAAGAGCTCGAGAAGATCCAGCCGATGACGGCGGTGTTCGAGCAGGCATACGTCAAGAAGCTCAACGGGCCCAACGTCAAGAAGGGCACGTCGAAGATGCACCTGGCCGAGCAGCTGATGGACGACATCAAGGCGTTCAAGGCGAAGCACGGCTGCGACCGGCTGGTCGCGGTGTGGTGCGGCTCGACCGAGGTCTATCGCAAGCCGACCGAGGTCCACTCGTCGCTCGAAAAGTTCGAGGCCGCGCTCAAGGCGTCGCACGACGACATCGCGCCGTCGCAGATCTACGCGTACGCGTGCTTGAAGATGGGCGTGCCGTACGCGAACGGCGCGCCGAACCTGTCGCTCGATACGCCGGCGCTGCTCGAGCTCGCCCGCAAGCAGGGCCTGCCGATCACGGGCAAGGACTTCAAGACCGGCCAGACCCTGATGAAGACGATCCTCGCGCCCGGCTTCAAGGCGCGCATGCTCGGCCTCGAGGGCTGGTACTCGACGAACATCCTCGGCAACCGCGACGGCGAGGTGCTCGACGACCCCGAGTCGTTCAAGAGCAAGGAAGTCTCCAAGCTCGGCGTGATCGACTCGATCCTGCAGCCCGACAAGTACCCCGACCTCTACGGCAACATCTCCCACGTCGTCCGCATCAACTACTACCCGCCGCGCGGGGATGCGAAGGAAGGCTGGGACAACATCGACATCCGGGGCTGGCTCGGCTACCCGATGCAGATCAAGGTCAACTTCCTGTGCCGCGACTCGATCCTCGCGGCGCCGATCGTGCTCGACCTCGCGCTGTTCATGGACTTCGCGCACCGCGCCGGCATGCACGGCGTGCAGGAGTGGCTGAGCTTCTACTGGAAGTCGCCGATGACGCCCGACGGCCTGTACCCGGAGCACGACCTGTTCATCCAGCTCATGAAGCTGAAGAACACGCTGCGCTTCACCAAGGGCGATGATCTGATCACGCACCTGGGCGCCGAGTACTACGACTAGGCAGTCACTCGCCGTGCGGCTTTAGCTCGTCGAGCGGCGGCATCGCCGCGAGCGCGCGCCACTTCCAGGCGACGAAGCCGACGACGAGCACGGCGATCGCGCCGCCGCCGACGATCGCGAGCACGGTGCCGAACAGGCTCGCCGCGACGCCGGACTCGGCGGCGCCGAGCTCGTTCGACATGCCGATGAACACGTAGTGCACGGCGCTCACGCGGCCGCGGATCGCGTCGGGCACGACGAGCTGCTCGAGCGTCATCCGGATCACGACGCTGATGTTGTCGAGCGCTCCGCACACGACGAGCAGCGCCACCGAGACCGGAAGCGAGCGCGACAGCCCGAACGCGACCGTCGCGACCCCGAACAGCGCGACCACGATCAGCAGCACGCGGCCGGGGCGCTGCCACGCGCGCATGCGGCCGCCGAGCACGCCCATCGCGACCGCTCCCACCGATTGCGCCGAGCGCAGCACGCCGTAGGCGAACGGCCCGACGTGCAGGATGTCCTCGGCGACCGCGGGCAGCAGCGCCGTCACGCCGGCGAACAGCACCGCGAACATGTCGAGGGTGAGCGCCGGCAGCAGGAGCGGCGAGCGGAAGATGAAGCGCATCCCGGTGCGCCAGTCTCGGCGCGCCGCTGAGGCCGCGGTGTCGACGACCGCGCGCGGCTCCGGCAGCGTGCGGTACAGCGTCGCGGCGGCCAGCCCGGTGATCGCGACGAACGCGTAGATCCCGGAGGGCAACACGACAGCGAGGGCGAGACCGGCCAGCGCGGGCCCGACGATCGCCGCGGTCTCTTGCGCGCTCGACGAGATCCGGTTCGCGCGGGTCAGGGTCTCGCGCGCGACGATCAGCGGGATGAGCGACACGCTGGCCGGCGCGTGCACCGCGTTGAGGCAGCCCTGCACGAACAGCAGCGCGAAGTAGACCGAGATCGGCGCGTGCCACCACGACGCGACGGCGAGGCCGATGCCGACCGCACCGGTCAGCGCCGCGGCCGTGGTCGCGATCCACCGCCGATCACTGCGGTCGACGAGCGCGCCGGCCGCGACGAACAGCAGCACGACCGGCACTACCTGCACCGCGCCGACGCCGGCGAGCACGAGTGTGGAGTGCGTGCGCTCGTAGAGCTCCCACAGCACGGTCGCCGAGATCACCGCGCGCCCGAACGTGTTCAGGGCGCGTGCCGAGAC
>DASXCY010000184.1:0-18726 GCA_036490935.1 Kofleriaceae bacterium
TTGCCGGAGATCGCCTGCGGGCCGCCGGTGAGCACCTTCGCGCCCTTCGCGATCGCGTCGTCGAGGTGATCCTTGACGATGCCGATCTGCGCCGGTGACGTCATCGCGCCGAGGTGGCCGTCGTCGCCGCCGACCTTGAGGTCGCGCACCTGCTTGACGACTTCCTCGACGAACCGATCGTGCACCGCATCGGCGACGTACACGCGCTCGACCGAGATGCAGGCCTGCCCCGCGTTCGTCAGCGCGCCGTAGACGCAGGCCTCGGCCGCCTTCTCGACATCGGCGTCGTCGCCGACGATCATCGGATCCTTGCCGCCGAGCTCGAGCAGGACCGGCGTCAGGCGCTCGGCCGCCGCCATCGCGACGCGCTTCCCGGTCGCCGTCGAGCCGGTGAACGCGATCTTGTCGACTGCCGCGCGCGCGAGCGCGGCGCCGGTCGCGCCGGCGCCGGTCACGACCTGCAGCAGGTCGGGCAGCGCGAACGCCTTCTTGGCCAGCTTCTCGACCTCGAGGGCGACGAGCGGCGTCAGCTCGCTCGGCTTCCACACGACGGCGTTGCCGGCGGCGAGCGCGTACGCGATCGAGCCCATCGGCGTGAACAGCGGGTAGTTCCACGGCCCGATCACGCCGACGACGCCGAGCGGGTGATAGCTCACCGTCGCGCGGAAGTTCGCGAGCATGCCGGCCGAGACCTTGCGCGGTGCGAGCGCGTGCTCGGCGCGCGCGGCGGCGTGCGACAGATGGCCAAGCGCCATCATCACCTCGACGAGCGCCTCGAGCTCGGGCTTGCCGTTCTCGCGGTGGATCAGCCCGGCCAGCTCGTCGGCAGCGCCGGCGAACGCCTTGCGGAATGCAGCGAGCTCCTCCGCACGCGCCGCGAACGACCGCTGCGACCACGAGTCCGCTGCGACGCGTGCACGCGCGACTGCCGCGTCGACGTCGGCGGGCGTGAAGATCGGCACGCTGCCGATCGCATCGCCCGTCGCGGGGTCGTAACTGGTGAGCCGTTCCGCGGTCGAAGTCGCCGTCGCCATACGACTCGTGTATCACACGCTACGGGCCCGTCGACATCGCGATCGCGATGCCGGCCGCGACGCCGATTGCCATCAGCAGCACGAGCAGGATCCAGCCCCGGTAGGAGCGGATGCGGTAGTTGGTGGGCGCACGCGTCGTGCCGCCGGGCACCGGCGCCTGCATCGTCGGCGCCGGGCCGCTGTGGTAGCCGAGACGCGGATCGTCGGCGAGCGAGCGAGCGCCCGGCTCGCTGATCGGCTCCGAGCCGAGGCGCAAATCGGAGCGTTGCAGCTGCGGCGCGCTCGTGCGAACGGGCGGCACGCCGGTGCCGGCGAGCGTCATGTTCGCCTGGTCGGAGCCGCCCGGTGGCGTGCGCGACTCGAACGGCATGCCCGGGCGCGGCGCGGCGGTGCGGCCGCTGCTGCTCGCGCGCATCTCGGCCTCCTGCCACGCGGCTGCATCGACCGGCGCGTTCTGGAGCGGCACCGTCGGCTGTGCCGGCTGGCGGCGCGCGCTCGGATTCGGCGGGATGGTTTGCGGAAGGCTTTGCATGATCGGCGGCTGCGATGCGCGCCGATCGCGATCGTCGACGACCGCCGTCTTCTCGTCGTTGTCTTCGTCGTGCTCGGCGCCGTCCTCGAACGTGCGCTCGGGTCCGGTCCCGCCTTCGACCCACGGCTCCTTCTTCTGACCGAACAGCTGCACCATGAACCGGCCCATCGCCGTGTTCGAGCCGGTGAGCTTCGCGCGCACCGCGAACGCATCGAGCGCCTCGATCATCTCCTGCGCCGACTGGAACCGCGCGTTCGGATCGTTGGCCATCGCGGTCAGGATGATGGCCTCGAGCTCGCGCGGATAACCCGGGACCGCGACCGACGGCAGCATCATGTCGCCGGCGACGATCCGCTTCATCGTCTCGAAGTCGTCATTGCCCTTGAACGCGCGGCGCAGGGTCGTCATCTCGTACAGGCAGATGCCGAGCGCGAAGATGTCGCTGCGGCGATCGATCGGCTTGCCCTTGCACTGCTCGGGCGACATGTAGCCGTACTTGCCCTTGATCGTGCCGCCGACGGTCTTGGTCGCACGCTCCTCGGCCTTCGCGATGCCGAAGTCGAGCACCTTCACGCTGCCGTCGTAGCCGACCATGATGTTCGCCGGCGACACGTCGCGGTGCACGATGTTGAGCGGCTGGCCGCCCTTGCCCTTGCGCTCGTGCGCGTGATGCAAGCCGGCCGCGGCGCCGCTGACGATCATCACCGCGAGCTCGAGCGGTACGGTCCAGCCGCGGCGGATCGTGGTCTCGAGGATCGCGCGGGCGTTCTCGCCGTGCACGTACTCCATCGCCATGAAGTACGAGCCGTCGGCCTGATCGACCTCGTAGACCTGCGCGATGTTCTGGTGGTTGAGCGTGGCGGCGAGCTTGGCCTCGTCGAGAAACATCGTGATGAAGCGCTGATCCGTCGCGCGCTCGCGCAGGATCGTCTTGAGCACCACGTGTCTCTCGAACGCGCCGAGCCCGGTCTGGCGCGCGAGATAGATCTGCGCCATACCGCCCGTCGCGAGGTGACTGATCACCTCGTATCGGCCCACGCGCATGGGAGGCCCGGTGGGCTCCGGCGGCACCACGCGAGAAGGATCGGATGCCTGGCGTGGTGTGTCAAGCCGAGCGCCGGGTAGCGCAGGGGCGCTCCGGCGGAGCTGCGACGATCCATGACATACTGGCGCGAACGCGATGTCGCATCCGTCCTGGGAGCGCGCGCCGCGTTCGCTTACTTCGCCCGCAGGACCGAGATAGCGGCCGCGAGCCCGATCGCGATCCCGGCCACGAACAGGTAGAGCCCGCGGTCGAGACCCGCGCCTTCCACCCCCGGAAACCGCACGACGAAGTACGCGCCGCACGCGGTCGCCCCGATCAGGGCCGACAGCGCCATGCGCGCGAGCACGCGAGGCCGGCGCCGCGCCGCGGCTGCCGCGGCGACCGCGATCAACAGCACGCTCGCGAGCGCACCCGCGACGCCCGTCGCGACCGCGCTGCGCATCCATAAGTCCGAGCCGCCGATCCAACCGAGCCCGGTCGTGCGGCAGTCCTGGTTGAAGCAATGATGCGCGCCGAACGGGCCGATCGTCACCTCTCCCACAGACCACCACACGCCTGCTTGCACCGAGATCGCGAGCGCCGCGGCGCCGACGAGGCCCAGCACGATGCTCCAGCGCGATCTGGCTGGCAGGAGGCGCACGCGCGACGGCATGCCCGTTCATTGCACGAATTCGGCTTGCCTACATTGATCCGAGAGTGGGGTTCGAAAAACACTGATCGTCGCTGCGAGCTTTACGGATGCGTCGTCTCGTCGTTGTCATCTTCACGCTGGTGGTTGCGGTTCCCGCAGCGCAGGCCTCGCCGCCTTCGTTCGCGCGGATGATCGAGGCCGTGCGCGACTGGGTCTCGCATACCGAGCTGGCGCCGCCGGCGTTCGACATGCGCGCGCTGACGATGTCGCCGATCACGACCGAGGAGAGCTCGGGTTATGGCTGGCGCGACGATCCATTCCGCCACGATCGCCGCTTCCACGCCGGCCGCGACTATCGCGCCGATCCCGGCACGCCGGTGCGCGCGGCAGGCGACGGCACGGTCGTGTTCGCGGGCTGGCAGGGCGGCTACGGCCGCGTCGTCTACATCGACCACGGCGGCGGCGTGATCACGCGCTACGCCCACATGCGCGCGATCGAGACCAAGCGCGATCGCGTCGTCGCGGCCGGCGATCGCATCGGTCAGGTCGGCCGCACCGGCCGCGCGACGGGCCCGCACCTGCACTTCGAAGTTCGCATCGACGGACGCCCGGTCGATCCCGTGCTCGCGCTGCGCGTCGGCGCGCTCGAGCGCGAATCTCCGAGCCTGGGCCGCCTCGCATCGCTCTCGCTCGCACCGCCTCCGCCCGTCGCGAAGCCCGGGTCTGGCAAAATCGGATCGCATGGCAAGCAGACCCGCCCCGAGCGTCCGGGCCGCACGCCGCGGCCGCAGGTCCTTTGGTGAGCGCGGCACTCGCGCTGGCCGCCTGATGCGCTAGTCTCGAAGGCACGTCGGCGATGCGTTCCTCGTCGACGCACCGAGCGCATCGATGACACCCGAGCAGCTGGCCCGTCGCTACGTCGCGTGGTTGCGACGGCACGCGCTGGCGGTCGTGAGCGTGCACCTCGCCGTGCTCGCGGTCGCGGTCTATCTCGTCGCGTATCGGCTGCCGCTCTATGCAGACTTCTCGTACCTGCTGCCGCAGGACGCGCCCGCGGTGAAGGACCTGCGCAAGCTCGAGGCGCGGGTCAAGACGACCGATACCGTGCTCGTCGTGCTGCGCGCGCCGACGCCGGCGGTCCGCGCCGATGCCGCGCGCCAGATCGCGGCGGGTTTGCGCGCGCTGCCGCCCGAGCTGGTCGAGCAAGTCGACGAGAACGACGCCGAGCTGCGCGCGTTCCTCGACCAGCACCGCTGGCTGTTCGTCGCGCCCGACGATCTGCAGCGCGCGCGCGACGCGCTCGCCGCGCGCATCAAGACCGCCAAGCTCGCCGCCAATCCGCTCTACATCGACCTCGACGACAGCAGCGCGGCCGACACCGCGAAGCAAAAGCACGAGCTCGACGACCTGCGCGCGAAACGCAAGGACGCCGAGGCGCGGCTCGCCCACCCGCTCAACGTGAGCAAGGACGGCCGCATCGAGATGATTCAAGTGCGGACGGGCTTTCGCACGACCGATGCGGCGCGCGGCGAGGAGCTGCTGACCGCGATGGGGCGCGTGCGCACCGCCGTGATCTCGTCGCATCCCGGCGTCGAGATCGGCTTCACCGGCGGCGTGGTGAGCGCGATCGGCGAGCACCGCGCGATCTCGAAGGGGATCCTGCTCTCGACCGCGATCACCGCGCTGCTCGTCGCACTCGTGCTCGCGATGTACTTCCGCAGCGGCACGCTGCTCGCGCTGCTCGTCGGCACGATCGCGGTCGCGACCGCGGCCGCATTCGGCGCGGCGGTCTTCACGGTCGGCCATCTGAACGCGGCGACCGCGTTCCTGGGCGCGATCATCGCGGGCAACGGGATCAACTACGGCATCCTGCTGATCGCGCGCTACCTCGAGGAACGGCGCCATCGCGGTACCGGCAGCTGCGACGAGTCGCTCGCCCACGCGATCGTCGGCACGCTGCGGCCGACCGCGGTCGCATCGCTCGGTGCGTCGATCGCGTACGGCTCGCTCGCCGCGACCAGCTTCAAGGGCTTCGCCGACTTCGCGGTGATCGGCGCGGTCGGCATGTTGCTGTGCTGGGTCGCGTCGTACACGCTGTTGCCGGCGCTGCTGGTGCACTTCGGGCGCGACACGCGCGTGTACGACGGCGATCCGTACGTCGGCTCGACGCTCGTGCGCCTCATCGGCTTCAGGCGCTCGCGCGCCGTGCTCGCGTGCGCCGCGGTGGTCGGCATCGCCGCGACGGTGATCGTCGTGCGGTTCGTCGCGTCCGATCCGTTCGAGTACGACATCAAGGAGCTGCGCAGCAAAGGCGCCGACGCGATCGAGGCGCGGCACTGGATGCAGCTATCGGACGACACGTTCGGCCGCGGCTACGCCGGCCGCACGATCATCGCCGCCGATCGGCTCGATCAGGTGCCCGAGATCGTCGACGCGCTGCACGCGATCGACACCGGCGTGCCGGCCGCGCACCAGACGATCGGCCCGGTCCAGTCGATCCTCGACGTCGTGCCGCGCGATCAACCGCGCCGGATCGCGCTGCTCTCCGACATCCGGCGCGAGCTCGACGACCCGGCGCTCGACGGCCTCGACGACAAGGAGCGCGCCGAGCTCGCCGAGCTGCGCCCGCCCGACGAGCTGCAGCCGATCACGATCGACTCGCTGCCGGCGAGCTTCCGCCAGCAGTTCGCCGAGAAGGACGGCGGCGTCGGCCTGCTGGTCTCGATCCGGCCAGCGAACACGCTCGACGAGTGGAACGGCCACGATCTGATCCGGTTCGCGAGCGCGGTGCGCGAGCTGCACCTCGCAGACGGCGAAGTCGTCACGACCTCGGGCGCGAGCGTGATCTTCGCGGACATCATCAGCTCGATCGAGCGCGACGGTCCGTTCGTCACCGCGATCGCCGCCGGCGGGCTGATCGTGATGGTGCTCGTGCTCGTCGGCCGCAACCGGCGCGCGATCGCGGTGCTGCTCGCGACCGTCGGCGGCTCGCTGCTGATGGTCGCGGTGTGCGCGCTGCTCGGGCTCAAGGTGAACTTCCTCGACTTCGTCGCGCTGCCGATCACGCTCGGCCTGGGCATCGACTACGCGATCAACGTCGGTCACCGCCGCGATCGCCACGGCAACTACGATCCGATCGCGACGCTGCGCACGAGCGGCGCCGCGGTGTTCGTGTGCTCGCTGACGACGATGATCGGCTACGGTTCGCTGCTGGTCAGCGACAACCTCGCGATCCGCGGGTTCGGCACGGCGTCGTTGATCGGCGAGATCACATGCGTGTTGACCGCGCTCGTGCTCGTTCCGGCGTGGCTTGCCGTCGGGAATCGCAAGGTCGGAGAGCCCGCCGCCGCGGCCGCCGCCGCCTGATAGAATCGGGGCATGGTGTGGTGGCTGGTGGTCGCGCTCGTCGCGGCGTGCGGGTTTCGGCACGGCGGCGCCGTCGGCGACGGCGGTCCGGCCGACGTGGCGGCCGAGCAGGCCGACGCAGCACCCGACGCGCAGAACAAGCTGTGCTTCGGCGCGGCGCCATACGAGATCTGCCTGCCGAGCATGCCGAGCGGACAGGTCACGCTGACCGAGGCGATCAGCACCGACCCGGGCGACTGCACCGACGCCGGCGGCACGGTCGTGATGATGAGGAACCTGACACAAAACCAGGTGTGCGCGATCGCGGGCGACACGATCGATTTGCCGCAGAGCACGACGGTGACCGTCACGGGCTCGCTGCCACTCGTGCTGGCCGCCACGACGACGATCACGATCGACGGCACGCTCGATGCGGCGAGCCGTTCGCAAGACCAGCAGTCGACCGGCCCCGACGCGAACGGCGCGTGCAACGCGGTCGCGGGCATGTCGAACATCGGCGGCGGTGGCGGCGGCGCCGGCGGCTCGTTTGGCTCGACCGGCGGGGATGGCGGCGGCGGCAGTGACGGCAACAGCGCCGGCGGGCAGGCGCTGCCACCGCCGATCGTCGCGACGCTCGAAGGCGGCTGCGGCGGCGGCACCGGCGGCGCCGGCAACGGCAGTCAGCCGGGGACCGGCGGCGACAGCGGCGGCGCGATCGAGCTCGCCGCGCAAGGCCGGCTCGTGCTCGACGGCGTGATCGACGCCTCGGGCGCCGGCGGCGCCGGCGGAGACTCGTCGAAGGGCGGCGCCGGCGGCGGCGGCTCGGGCGGCATGATCGTGCTCGTCTCGCAGTCGCAGCAGCTGATCGTCGCCGGCAACGCGCAGATCTTCGCGAACGGCGGCGGCGGCGGCGGCGGCGCGGAGAGCGCGGTGGACGGCTCGCCCGGCGACGACGCGACCGTGATCAACGCGGTCGCCTCCGGCGGCGCGCGGGCCGGCAGCAACGCGACCGCCGGCGGCGACGGCGCGTACCTCTCGACCGCCGCAGGCTCGTCGACGCAGTCTCCCGACGGCGCCGGCGGCGGCGGCGGCGGCGCTGGCATCATCCACGTGTTCGGCGGCGCGATCGCGGCGAACAACGTCTCGCCGCCGCCGAGCTGATCGGGCGTTTCGTCACAGCTTCTTGCCGTCGCCCGACCAGCGATAAAACCCCTCGCCGGTCTTCTTGCCGAGCTGTCCCGCGGCGACCTTGTCGCGCAGCACCTGCGGCGCGTCGAACGAGGTGCCGATCGCGCGCGCGAGATAATCGGCGATGCCGAGCCGCACGTCGAGCCCGACGAGGTCGGTCAGCTCGAGCGGCCCCATCGGATGGCCGTAGCCGAGCTTCATCGCGGTGTCGATGTCGGCCGCCGACGCCACGCCCTGCTCGACCATGCGCATCGCCTCGAGGCCGAGCACGAGACCGAGCCGGCTCGACGCGAAGCCCGGCGAATCCGTCACCGTGATCGGCGTCTTGCCGAGCTTCTCGGCGAGCGCGACCGCGACCGCGACCGCCGCATCGGCCGCGCCGGCGTGCCGCACGACCTCGACGAGCTTCATCACGTGCACCGGGTTGAAGAAGTGCATGCCGACGACGCGCGAGCCATCGCGCACCGCGGCCGCGATCTCCGCGACCGGCAGCGAGGACGTGTTCGTCGCGAACAGCGCGTGTGCCGGCGCGTCGCGATCGACGGCCTCGAAGATTTCGCGCTTGAGCTCGATGACCTCGGGCACGGCTTCGATCACGCAATCGGCGCCGCTGCACGCATCACCGAGCGCGTCCGCCGCGGTCACGCGCGCGATCGCGGCGTCGCGCGCCGCGGCCGTGACCTTGCCGAGCTCGACGCCCTTCGCGAGGTTCTTCGCGATCCGATCGACGCCCGCGCGCGCCGCTCCTGTCAGCGCGTCGTACAAGCGCACGTCGAATCCGGCGAGCGCGGCGACCTGCGCGATGCCGTGCCCCATCGTGCCCGCGCCGATCACGGCGACGGAGCGGATCTGTTCGAGCTGAGCGACCATGTGCGCGCGAACATATCGTAGTAGGGTTCGCGCGTGATCGATGTCGAGCGCCTGCATCGCGAGCTCGAAGCGATCGTCGGGCCGCGGCGCGTCTCGCTGCGCGCGGTCGATCTCGATACGTACTCGCGCGACATGTGGCCGCGCCTCCTGTTCGCGGTGCGCGACGGCGTGCCGCCCGCGCATCGCCCGCATGTGGTCGTGTGGCCGGAGCACGTGCGCGAGATCGTCGCGATCGTCAAGCTCGCGCGCGAGCTCCGCGTGCCGATCGTGCCGTACGGCGGCGGCTCCGGCGTGTGCGGCGGCGCGGTGCCGCTGCACGGCGGCATCACGGTCGACACCAAGCGCATGCAGCAGGTGCGCGCGGTGCACGGAGAAGAGCTGATCTGCGATGTCGAGGCCGGGCTATCGGGCGAGCGCTTCGAGCGCGAGCTCGCGCACCGCGGCTACACGTTCGGCCATTTCCCGTCGTCGATCTATTGCTCGACGGTCGGCGGCTGGCTCGCGACGCGCGCGGCCGGCCAGCTGTCGACGAAGTACGGCAAGGTCGAGGATCGCGTCGCGGGGCTGACCGTCGTCACCGGGCGCGCCGAGGTGATCGAGACCGATGGGCCGAGCCGCGCGCTGCGCGGTCCGAGCTGGACGCAGCTCGTGTGCGGCAGCGAGGGCACGCTCGGCATCATCACGTCGGCGCGGTTGCGAGTCGCGCCGGCGCCGCAGCTGCGCGTGTATCGCGGCTTCGAGATCGAATCGATCCCCGCCGGCCTCGAGGCGATCCGGCGCGTCCTGCAAAAGGGCCTGCGGCCGGCGGTCGTGCGTCTGTACGACGAGCTCGACACGCTCATCAACTCGATGAGCCACCACGACCGCGACGGCGGCGAAGCGCAAGACGCGCGCGCGCCGGTGCCACCGATCGAGACCGGCGCGCTGCCGGCGTGGCCCGATGTCGCGGCGCCCGAGCACGACGGCGTGCTCGACAGGCTGCGCGCGCTCGCGCGCGGCCGCGGCGTGCGGCAATCCGCGATGCACGCGGCGCTCGATCGCAGCGGCCTCGTCAACAAGGTGTTCGGCACGGTCGCCGAGAAGCTCGCGCGCCGCGGCTGCCGGCTCGTGATCGGGCTCGAGGGCGCGCGCATCCGCACCGAGGTCGAAGCCGCGCTCGCGTTCGGCGAGCTCGAGGCGGCCGGCGCGCGCGATCGCGGCGAGGATCCCGGCTGGGCGTGGCTGCGCCACCGTTACGCGGTCAGCTATCGCATGTCGCCGGTGTTTCGCGACGGCGCGTTTGTCGACACGATGGAGGTCGCCGCGAGCTGGGAGCGCCTGCTCGACCTCTATCATTCGGTGCGCGCCGCGATCGCGCAGCACGCCGTCGTGATGGCGCACTTCTCCCATGCCTACGAGGACGGCTGCTCGATCTACTTCACGTTCGCCGGCCACGCGGCCGACCGCGGCGCGGCCGAACGGCTGTACGACGCGATCTGGCGCGACGGCCTCGAAGCCGCGACGCGCGTCGGCGCGACGATCAGCCACCATCACGGCGTCGGCTTGCTCAAGGCGCCGTTCATGGCCGGCGAGCATCGCGACGCGATGGCGATCTTCGAGGCCGCGAAGGCGAGCCTGGATCCCGATGGCGTGATGAACCCGGGGAAGATGGGACTTCGGACCTCGGGCTTCGGACTTCGGACTTCGGAGCCGTCTGGAGTCCGAAGTCCGAGGTCCGAAGTCCGAAGTCCCTTGCTCGCCGAGCTTCGCCGCGCGGTCGGCGACGATCATGTCGAGCAAGTTCCCGCCGGAATTCGCGTCGAGCCCGGGTCTGCGGCGGAGGTGGCCGAGGTGGTCGCGCGCACGCGGGCAGCCGGCGCGGCGATCCATCCGGTCGGCACGGGAAGTCGGCCGGCGCGGGCCGATGGCGATCGGCAGCGCGTGTTGATCGCGACGCAGCGCCTCGACGAGGTGTTGCAGCTCGACGAGCAATCGCTGCTCGTGCACGCGCAGGCCGGACTCACCGGGCTCGAGCTCGAGCGAATTCTCATGCCGCGCGGGCTCTCGATCGGCGACTACCCGCCGAGCGTGCTGACCTCGTCGCTCGGCGGCATCCTCGCGGTGCGCACGCCGGGAAAATCGAGCGCGCGGCACGGCTTCTTCGAGGAGGCGGTCGTCGGCGTCTCGGCGGTGCTGGCCGATGGCCGCAGCGTGCACACGCGGGTCGCGCCGCGCCGCTCGACCGGCCCCGACCTCGCGCGCGCGCTGTGCGGCAGCGAGGGCACGATCGGCGTGATCACGTCGGTCGTGCTGCGCATTCACAACCGGCCGGAGTCGCGGCTCGTCGCGTCGTACATCCTCCCGTCGGTCGACGCCGCGGTCTCGGCGATCTACCTCGCGCTGCGCGAAGAAACCGCGCCGAGCGGCGTGCGCATCTACGACGCGGCCGAAGCGGCGCTTCACTTCTCCGGCCTCGCGCTGCCGGCCGGCCACGCGCTGCTCGTCGCCGCAACCGCGGGGCCCACCGATCTCGCGGCGTGCGATCGCGATCTCATCACGAGCGCGGTGGTCGCCGAGGGCGGCAAGCAGCACGACTCGTCGCTCGCGGATCTGTGGTGGCGCCGCCTCCACGCCGGCGAACCGACGCCGGCCACCGCGCCATCGCTGCAGGTCATGGCCACTCCGTCGAGGCTGCGGCCCGTCTATCACGGCGTGCTCGCCGAAGCGCGCCGGCTCGGCGCGTCGGCGCGGGCGCACATCTCGCGCTTCGATCCCGACGGCGCGGTCGCCTTCTTCACGTTCGATCCCGACGAGCCCGCGACGACGGCCGCTGCCGAGCGCGTCGCCGGAGCCGCGGGCGGCTGGCTGCTCGGGGCCCGCGCTCGCAAGCTCGACGTGTATCTGATGGCCCTGCGCGACGCGCTCGATCCGGACCACGTGCTCAACCCGGGCACCCTCGCCTAGCGACCGTCAGCCCGCGTCGGACTTCGACATGTCCGCGACGAGCTTGCGCATGAACAGCTCGATGTTGCGGCGCAGCGCCGGGTCGTCGCAGACCGGCAGCGCGCGCCGCCAGGTCTCGATCGCGCGGGCATGCAGGCCCTGGCGAAAATACAGATAGGCGAGCCGCGTGAGCGCCGGAAAATACGCCGGCTGGATCTCGACGACCGCCTCGTATTCGTCGACCGCTTCGGCCCAGCGCGACGCACGCTGCAGCATGTTCGCGAGCATGAAGTGCAGCTTCGGGCTCGCCGGATCGCCGATCAGCGCGCCGCGCAGCCGCGAGATCGCGCCTTCGATATCGCCCTGGTGGTAGCGGCCGAGCGCGTCGGCGAGCACCGCCTCGTGATCCGCGCGATCTTCGGGCGACAGGTCGCGCAGGATGCGATGCAGCTTGCGCGTGTCGATCGGCTTCTCGATGTAGCCGTCGGCGCCGCTGCGCTGGAGCACCTCGTCGGGAATCTGGCCGGTATCGACGACCGAGGTCGTCACGATCACGCGCGTGCGCTGCAGGCGCCGGCTGCGCTTCACCGCGCGGCACAGCTGCAGGCCGTCGACGTCGGGCGCTGCGACATCGGCGAACACCAGATCGAACGGGATCTGCGACAGCAGCTCGACCGCCTGCGTGCCCGACGTCGCGGCCTGGCAATGCCAGCCGAGCTTTTCGAGCTCGCCGACGAGCTGCATGCGGCCGGGCGGATCGGGATCGACCACGAGCGCGCGCACGCGTTCGCTCGTCGCCGGCGTCGCGTCCTCACCGGAGTCGAGCTCCGCGGTCAAGATCTGCGTGCGCTCCTCGACGAGCGCGTCGCCGGCGTCATCGGTCGTCGTCGTCGTGTTGACGCGCCAGTCGCCGGTCAACGTCGAGCTCGACGGATGGTCCTCGGACGGCAGCTCGTCGTCGTCCTCGATGTTGCGCGCGGCGTCGAGGGCGAGCGCGCGCTGCGCCTCGCGGTGCTCGTCCTGTGCGCCTTCGGGTTGGACGATCGCGAGGAACGCGCCGCGCCCGTCGGCCTCGGGCCCGACGAGGAACTGCTCGCCCTGCTTCCAGCGCCGGAATGCGATCCGGATCGCGCGCGCGAGCGTGATGTCGAGCGCGATGCGGAGCTCGACGTTCTTGCCACGGGCGGCGCCGAGCTCGCGCGCCGGCACGATCGCGTCTTCGGGCCGCGCGGCCGCGACCACGAGCGTGTTGTCGTCCTCCGCGACCACTAGGGCCGAGAAGATGCGGGCCCACTCGGTCGACACGTGCTCGAGCACGTCGAGCTGGATCGAAGATTCGTCGAACACGATTGCCGGCCAGCCGGTCTGGGTCGCCAGCGCGGTCGCGAGCTGGCGTTCGCTGCAGTAGCCGAGCGAGTACAGCTCGGACGCGACGGGATGCCGGCCGCTTTGCCGAGCGAGCGCGTCGGAGAGCCCGGCGGCATCGATCGCGCCTTGTGCGATCAAGAGCTGACCGATCGAGCCCCGCACGAGGCCGAAATGGTATCACGCAAGTCCCTGAAATCTCGAATCGCAACCGGCTAGTAGATCGGCCGGATGACGATTCTACTGGCGATCTGCGTCATGGTTGATATCCTCCGCTCCCCGTTAGGAAACCCCGCAGATGCGGCTTCTCGATGGGTAGATGTAGCGTGACACGCTGGCACAGCTCGGAGCCGCTAAGTTGGCGTTCTCTAACGAGGCAACCAGAGGCACCGGCATTGCTGTCTACGCCCAGCGTTTCGAGGAGAAATCGATGAACGACTTCAGAATTGGCGACAAGGCCGTCTACCCCGCCCACGGCGTTGCCGAGGTGATCGGCGTAGAGAAGAAGGAGATCAACGCGACCGTTTGCTCCTTCTACGTCCTGAAGGTCCTCGCCACCGGGATGCAGATTCTCGTGCCGAAGGAGAAAGCGGATCAGGTCGGGTTGCGGGCGGTGGCGACGTCTCAGGAAATCGAGGAGGTGTTCGACATCCTGCGCGAGAAGGACGTCCACATCGACAAGCAGACCTGGAACCGGCGCTATCGCGGGTTCATGGAGAAGATCAAGACCGGCTCGCTGTTCGACGTCGCCGAGGTCTATCGCGACCTGTACCGGCTCAAGAGCAGCAAGGTGCTGTCGTTCGGCGAGCGCAAGATGCTCGACAACGCGAAGCAGCTCATCGTGAAGGAGCTCGCGGTCGCCAAGAAATGGGCTGAGGACAAGGTCGAGCAGGAGCTGGAGAAGGCCTGCGCCTGAGGGGGCTTTGGGCCCAAAGCCCAATGCCTGCTTGAAGTGCGCGTCGCGGGCGTGGTAGCCGTCCTTTCCGCATGCAGGTTCACGTCGCGAAAGCCGAGATCTGGACGCTTCCCGTCGACGCCGTGATCAATCCGGCGAACTCGCTCGGCATCATGGGCGGGGGGATCGGCGGTGCGCTGCGCCGCCAGGGCGGTGACGTGATCCAGCAAGCCGCGATGGCCGCGGCCCCGATCGCGGTCGGCGCCGCGCTCGTGACGACCGCGGGCCAGCTGCCTGCCAAGCACGTCATCCACGTGCCGACGATGGAAGAGCCCGGGATGACGATCGGCGCCGAGAACGTGCGCCGCGCCGCCCGCGCCGCGCTGATCGCGGCCGACCGCAACAACTTCAAGGTCATCGCGATCCCGGGCATCGGCACCGACCTCGGCGGCGTGCCGATCGACGAGGCCGCGCGCTCGATCGTCGAAGAGATCCGCGCGCACCGCCGGCCGTGTCCGGAGACGATCTACCTCGTCGACATGAACGACCACATGATCGTCGCGCTCGAAGAAGCTCTGCGCAACGCGCAGGCGAACCTGTAGGCGACTCCCCTCGCCGCTCCGGCAGCCGGCATCGCGCAGCGCGCTGCACGAGTTGAGGCGCGATCGGACGTTGCATCGCCCGGCCGTGATCCACGCGATGCACGCGACCGCGGTCTCGCGGTTGCACCACGAGCCGGCATGTCGAATCGATCGGTTAGCTTCCACCACGCCCTGCTTGCGGTCTGTGCGGCGTGCAGCACATCGCCCGGCACCGCGCACGTGCAGCTCGATCTCGCCGCCGGCTGGACGGGCACCGCGGAGGTGCTCGTCCACGACCCGACCGGCGCGCTCGTGTCGCGCGCGCCGATCACCGCGTCGCTCGACGTCGCGGTGAAACCCGGCGACACCGTCACCGTCGCGACCCGCGCCGCCGGCTTGACGTACCTCGAATCGACGCTCGCGGTCGCCCCCGGCGACGTCGTCGAAGTCGATGTCGCGCCACCGCCCGTGACCCCGGCCACGTCCCCGGTCCCGATCGTCTTCCCGATCACCGCGGCAACCAGCTGGACGGCGGCCTCGCCGTTCGACAACCAGTGGGCGCAGCTACCGACCGATCCCGAGCTGAGCTTCCCGCTCGGGATGACCACGTTCCCGATCGTCGCGGCGACGTACGGCGATAGCGGCCCGCTCGCGATGTACGGCGATCGCGACGTCACGATCGACAACGAGGACGCGACGACCATCGACCTCACGGCGGACGCCATCCCCTGGCAGGCCGACACGATCACGATGACCAACGCGCCCGAGACGGCCTGGGCGTCGGTGGACGTGAACTTCGGCGCGAATTTTCTCTACCTCGGCGCGCCCTCCAACGTGACCGCGATCCCGACCGGGCTCGGCGACAGCGCCGACCTCGGTGCAAGCGGCATCGACCCCTCGGGAATGCTGGTCGAGATCGACTCGCGCGTCGCGCTGCCCGCGCCGGCGGCCACGACATTCGATCTTGCAGCTCCGGACCTCCCGCAGGTCTCGGCGCTCGCAATCGGCTCCGGCGAGGCGACGTGGCAGCTCGCGGGCGGCAGCGACTACAAGCGGGTCTACTTCGGGTTCGAGTCGTCGACCGATTCGACATTCGCCTGGGACTTCGCGGGTCCGCCGGGAACGGATTCGGTCGCGCTCCCTCAGCTGCCGTCCGACTACGCACCGCCCGCCTTCGACGAGCTCGGTGTCTCCGTCGACCGGCGCAGCGATCTGCCGAGCTACGTCACCGGTTCGTTCCACTACATCCCGCTACCGATCGGCGCGGGCTTCGAGCTGCGCAACGTGTCCAGCGCGCCGCCGGGCTCGGCGCGAAGGGCACCAGTAAGCGCGCGATCGTCCACCGAAAAGAGCGCGCCGTCGCGTTGACCGCGCGGTCCGTCGCCATATACTGCGCTCGCTTTGCAGCTTCAGGCGTACATGCCAGCCGGGCTCTCGGTGGTGCTCGCGCTCGGGTTCTGCGGCCTGTTCACCGCGCTGGCCGTGCTCGTGGGCCCCAGGGCGACCAACCCGGCCAAGCTCCAGCCGTTCGAGTGCGGCTCCGAGCCGATCGGCTCGCCGCGCGGCCGCTACTCGGTTCGGTTCTATCAGGTCGCCATCCTGTTCCTTGTCTTCGACATCGAAGCGGCGTTCATGTACCCGTGGGCGATCCTGTTCAAGACGCTCTCGCACACGACCGGCCCGCAGGGGCTGCCGGTCGTCAGCGTGTTCGGCTTCGTCGAGATGCTCGTGTTCGTCGCGATCCTCGTCGTCGCGCTCGCGTACGTGTGGCGAAAGAAGGCGATCGGATGGGACTAGAGCTCACCACGACGCGCCTCGAGGACGCCGCGAAATGGGCGAAGCAATCCAAGCTCGCCCGCATCCCGGAGTGGGGCCGCAAGTTCTCGCTGTTCACGTACCCGTTCGTCACCGCGTGCTGCGGCATGGAGTTCATGTCCGTCGCCGCGCCGAAGTACGACATCGCGCGGTTCGGCGCGGAGTTCCCGCGGTTCTCGCCGCGCCAGAGCGATCTGCTCATGATCGTCGGCACGATCACCGAGAAGCAGGGCCCGGCGCTCAAGCGCGTGTTCGATCAGATGGCCGAGCCCAAGTGGGTCATCGCGTTCGGCGTGTGCGCGTCGACGGGCGGCTTCTACCAGAACTATCACGCGATGCCCGGCGCCGATCAGGTCATCCCGGTCGACGTCTATATCCCGGGCTGCCCGCCGCGCCCCGAGCAGGTGCTCGACGCGCTGATCTTGCTCATGGACCGGATCCAGAACGGCCGCGGCCACAGCCAGCTGCGGGCCAAGCGCGACCAGATCATCGCCGCGCAACGCGAGGAGTAGCAGTGGCGCAACAAGTACTCGACGCGCTCACGGCCACGCACGGCAGCGCGATCGCACGCACCGGCTCGGCGCACGGCGACGAGACCGCGTGGATCCACCGCGACCACCTCGTGACCGTCGCGCGCTGGCTGCGCGACGACCCGGCGATGGCGTTCGACGCGCCGGTGTTCTGCACCTGCATCGACTGGCTCGATTGGCATCCGGTCGGCCGGCCGCACAGCGAGCACTGGACCGAGGCCAAGCCGCGATTCACGGTCTGCTATCAGCTCCGGTCGTCGAAGCACAACCACCGCATCCGGCTCGAGATCGAGGTGCCCGAGCATGATCCGCGCGTGCCCTCGCTCGCCGACCTGTGGCCGGCGTTCGACTGGCAGGAGCGCGAAACGTTCGACATGTACGGCGTGCGCTTCGACGGCCACCCCGATCTTCGCCGCATCTACCTGTACGAGGAGTTCATCGGCTATCCGCTGCGCAAGGACTACCCGAAAGAGAAGCGCCAGCCGCTCGTGCGCCGCGATGACTTGCTGATCACCCCGCTCAAAGCGCCGGAGCACAAGTAATGTCGGACACGCAGACGCTCAAGCAGCTCGTGCTCGGCCGCAAGGATGCGCAGGACCTGTCCGACAACGAGACCGATCTGCCGCCCGATCTGATGACGGTCAACATGGGCCCGTCGCATCCCGCGATGC
Source organism: Kofleriaceae bacterium (assembly GCA_036490935.1). Taxonomy (GTDB): domain Bacteria; phylum Myxococcota_A; class Polyangia; order Haliangiales; family Haliangiaceae; genus JABFXX01. The sequence goes on from DASXCY010000184.1 coordinate 17,425, forward strand.
ACGGCACCGTGCGCATCGTGCTCACCGTCGACGGCGAGCGCATCGTCAAGAGCGACATCCAGCCCGGCTATCTGCACCGCTGCTTCGAGAAGGAGGCGGAGTACGCGACGTACACGCAGATCTTCCCGTACACGGACCGGCTCAACTACGTCTCGCCGATGATCAACAACGTCGGCTGGGCGATGGCGGCCGAGAAGCTGATGGGCCTGACCGGCAAGATCCCGCGCCGCGCCGAGTTCATCCGCGTGATCGTGAGCGAGATGTCGCGCATCACCGACCACCTGACGTGCATCGGCGCGTCGGCGATGGAGCTCGGCGCGTTCACGCCGTTCCTGTACTTCTTGAAAGCGCGCGAGTGGCTGTACCAGCTGCTCGAGAAGGTGTCGGGCGCGCGGCTCACGCACACCTACGTGCGCGTCGGCGGCGTCGGCAAGGACTTGCCCGACGACTTCCACGCCGACCTGACGCGGCTGCTCGACCAGCTCGTCAACGTGATGGTCGAGGTCGAGGCGCTGCTCATTCACAACAAGATCTTCTTCGATCGCACGGCCGGCATCGGCGCGATGTCGCGCGAGGACGCGATCGCGACCGGCTGCGTCGGGCCGATCGCGCGGGCCTGCGGCGTCGACTACGACGTGCGCCGCGATCACCCGTACTCGATCTACCCCGAGCTCGAGTTCGACGTGCCGCTCGGCACCAAGGGCGACTGCCTCGACCGCTATCTCGTGCGCATCGAGGAGATCAAGCAGTCGATGCGCATCCTGCGCCAGTGCCTGCAGATGATCCCGGCGGGACCGATCATGACCGACGATCCGCGCTGCGCGCTGCCGCCCAAGAGCGACACGTACAACACGATCGAGTCGATGATCCGCCACTTCAAGCACATCATGGACGGCATCCGCGTCCCGCCCGGCGAGGCGTACGCGTTCGTCGAGGGTGGCAACGGCGAGCTCGGCTTCTTCGTCGTCGCCGACGGCACCGGCCGGCCGTACAAGGCGTACGTGCGGTCGCCGTCGTTCGTGCACCTGTCGACCGCGGGACGGCTCATCCACGATCACCTGATCGCGGACGTCGTTCCCATCTTCGGCATGATCAACATGATCGGCGGCGAGTGCGATAAATGAGCGAGACGGTCACACTCACGATCGACGGCCAGTCCGTCACGGTCGCGAAGGGGACGAATGTTCTCGAGGCGGCGCGCACGCTCGGCCACGACATCAGCGCGTTTTGCTACCACGCGGGCCTGCCGGTGGTCGCGCAGTGCCGGCAGTGCCTGGTCTCGATCGAGAAGAACCCGAAGCT
>DASXCY010000185.1:0-55674 GCA_036490935.1 Kofleriaceae bacterium
AGCCGCGCCATCTCGACGCGCGGCGGCCCTTCGGCCTGCACCGCGACCTCGCCTTCGACGATGACGTACAGCGCGTCGCCCGGGTCGCCCTCGTAGAACAGCGTCTCGCCGGCCTTCAGCGTGACCAGCTCGAGCTCGGCCACGAGCGACTCGAGCGACTCGCGCGACAGCCCGGCGAACAGCGGCGTCGACGCGAGTGTCGCGGCGGCGGCGGCGCCGAGCACGCGCGGCTCGGGCAGCGGAATCTCCTCGATGTCGGCGAGCTCGAGCTCGGTCGATTCCTCGACGTCGCCGTGCGCGAGCTCGAACTGATCCTCCGGCGCCTCGACCTCGACGCGCGGCATCGACGACCGATCGCGCGAGTCGAACGGCTCGAGCTCGAGCTCGGGCTCGCCGTCGATCGGGATGACGTAGATGCCGGAGCTCTCCTCGCGCTCGAACGCGTTCGGCACTTCCTTGTTGAGATCGACGGACTCGATCGCCCGGCCGGGCGCGAGGGTGATCGGCTTGCTCTTGGTGCGCGACACCGCGACGCCTTGCGGTGGGGTCGCGGTCGCGGCCTTGAGCTGCTGCGGCGTGATCGTGCGCGCGAGCGGCGGCGCAGACGAGATCTTGCTGCGGCGCAGCGACGGTTGCGGCCCGGTGCCGCTGGAGCGCAGCGCGTTGACCGCGGCGCTGTCGGCGAGCGCGGGGTTGTGCTCGGCGATCACGACCGCGCGTGTCGGGCCGGCGCCGATCTGTTCGTTCATCGCGGCGATGCGGCGCAGGGCCTCGTCGTTTTTCGGATCCATCTGCACGATCAGCTTGCACACCGCGATGGCCTGGACGAGGAAGCCGTTCTGCGCGTACCGATCGGCCGCGCGGGCGTAGGCCTCGATCGCGTCCTTGTCCTTGCCGAGCCGGCGGTAGGTCTCGGCGGCGCGCTTGGACCATTGCGCGTCGCGCGGCTCGAACCGCTCGAGCTCGAGATATGCCACGAGCGCGCGTTTGTACTTGCCCGAGGCAGTCGCCTCGTGGGCCTCGTCGCGCAGCTTGCGAATGTCGCGGGCCATGACGCAGCCGCGCCACTATAGCAAAGACGTCATCGCCCGCGTGAACGCGGAGGCGATCCGCGCCGTGATCGGCCCGGCCGCGCGCGGCTCGCCGTCGAGCCGAGTGACCGGCACCACGCCGCGCAGCGCGCTGGTGACGAACAGCTCGTCGGCCACGCGCAGCGCGTGCGCGGGAATCCGGCACTCGCTCGCCGGCAGACCTTGGGCGGCGCACAGCGTGAGGACGCGCTCGCGCGTGATGCCGGGCAGGATGCCGGCGTCGAGCGGAGGCGTCGCGATCGCGCCTCCTGCGACGACGAACAGGTTCGCGGTCGCGGCCTCGACCGCGTCGCCGCGCTCGTCGAGCCGGATCGCCTCGTCGGCGCCGGCCGCGGCGGCGAGCTCGCGCGCGATCACGTGATCGAGATAGGCGAGCGTCTTGTGGCCGCGGGCGCGGCGCGGCACGGGCCAGTCGATCGTCGCGACGGCGAGCTCGGCGGGTTGGGCCGGCAGTGGCTCGACGATCGCGATCGTGCGGCCTGGCCCGAGCTCGGCGAGGCGCGCGCCGAGCGGCCCAGGGCCGCGCGTGACGATCACGCGCACGCGGTGCTCGCCGGCGCCGGCGCCGGCGGCGGCTTCGCGAATCCACGCCGGCAGCTGCTCGGGCACGCGCACCGCGAGCGCCGCCGCCGACGCGTGCAGGCGCGCGAGGTGCGCGTCGAGTAGCGCGAGCCGGCCGGCCCACGTGCGCAGCACCTCGAACACGCCGTCGCCGTAGAGCAAGCCGCGATCGAGCACCGAGATCGTGGCCGCCTCGGGCGCGACGAGCCGGCCGTCGAGCGAGACGATCATCGCGGGCTGCCCTCGCCCGCCGCGTCGAGCACGTCGCCCGCGGCGCGCCGATCGGTCTCGGCCGCGAGCCGCCACAGCGACAGCTCGCCCTCGGGCGTGGGCGCGGCGAGGCACTCGTCGTACGCGGCGATCGCCTTCTTGAGGTAGGAGATCGCGGTCGCACGCAGCACGCGGCGCAGCCCGGCCGCGAACGTCGCCTCGAGCTCGGGCGGAATCGGCTCGAACAGCAGCACGAGGCCGAGGTCGTGATAGAGGCTGCCGATCCGGTAGTCCGACGCGAGCTGCGCGAGGCCGCCGTGCTCGCGCACCATGCGGTAGCGCGCCGCGACCGACTCGTAGGCAGCTTCCTGCGCGCTGATCGAGGCCGACAGCGCCTCGATCACGAGGTGCGGGCGGCGCGCGTGGACTTCGGCGAGCGCGCGCTCGGCGGCGGCGAACTGGTCGGCGACCTGCGGCTCGACGCCGGGCAGCGCCGTGCCGGCCGGCGGGCCGCGGAAATCGCCCGCGCCGGCGGCCGCGACCACGTCGGCGCGCAGCTGCGCGATGCCGTCGGCGATCGCGACATCGCTCGGCGCCAGCGCGGCGGCGCGCGCCCCGAGATCGAGCGCGTGGCGGTTCTTGCCCGCGCGCGCCTCGAGCTGCGCGAGGTGGAGCGCGGCGCGCGCGGCGAGCGGCGCGGGCGCATCGGCGGCCGCGAGCAGCTTCTCGTAGCCGGTGCGCGCGGCGGCGGTATCGCCGGAGAGCTCGGCGAGGACGGCGGCGTCGTACTGCGGCGCGACCCCGTCGAGCGGCGTCGTGATGCCGGCCGCCGGATCGGCCGCGGGCTGACGTTGCGTGGGCATTGGCTGCTGCCGCGGCGCCGGCTCGGTGTCGTCGCCGCAGGCCCCGAGCACGAGCGCGAGCACGACCACGATCTGGCCGAGGCCCGAGGCCCGAGCCCCGAGGCCCGCTTTACTCAGCGCGGCGCCGGCACCAGAGCGACTCCCACCGGATGATAGGAACTCTGATGCCGGCGCCTTCGCCTCGCCCATGACCTTTGTATCGAGGTCGCGGGCTCGGCGGATCTCCGGTTCGCAACGCGAGGTCACGGTCCTGCAAAACGTTGTCACGATCTTGTCACCGGGCCTCGAAGCGGACCGCGCTGCGCGGCACGTCGAGCTTGTAGCCGGCGCCGTGCACGGTCACGAGCCAGCGCGGCCGCTCCGGCTCGTCCTCGAGCGCCTTGCGCAGCTTCACGAGGTGGTTGTCGACCGTGCGCGTGTTCGGATAGTCCTCGTAGCCCCACGCTTCGTCGAGCAGCACGTCGCGGCTCACGACCTCGCCGGGCCGGCGCGCGAACACCTTCAGGATCGCGAACGCGCGGCTCGGCAGCTCGAACCGTTTGCCCGCGCGGGTCGCGACCTGACCGACGAGATCGATGTCGAGCTCGCCGAACGCGAGCCCGATCGGCTCGGGCGAGTTGCCGTGCGCGCGCCGCAGCACCGACGCGACGCGCGCGAGCAGCTCCATCAGCGAGAACGGCTTGGTGACGTAGTCGTCCGCGCCGAGCTCGAGGCCGCGCACGCGGTCGAGCTCGGCGCCGCGCGCCGATAACATGATGACTGGCACGCGCCGCGCGTCGTTGCGGCTCGCCCGGATCCGGCGGCACACCTCGAAGCCGTCGATGTCGGGCAGCATCACGTCGAGCACGACGAGATCGTAGCGGCCAGTCAGCGCGCGCTCGGCGCCGTCGCCCCCCTTGCCGACGACGTCGACCTCGTAGCCCTTGGCCGCCAGCGTGTCCTCGAGGCCCATGCGGATCGACGGATCGTCTTCGACCACGAGGATGCGGGTCATGCCGCATCTCCCGTCTGCGGCACGCGCGGCAGCCGGATCGTGAAGGTCGCGCCCTCGCCGAGCTGCGACGCGACCGCGACCGTGCCGCCGAGCGCCTCGACGTGGCGCTTGACGAGTGCGAGGCCGAGCCCGGTGCCCTCGACGCCCGAGCGATACGCCTCGGGCGCGCGATAGAACTCGCGAAAGATGCGCGGCTGCTCGTGCGCGGGAATGCCCGGCCCGTGATCGCGTACCGCCACCCACGCGGCCTGCTCGTCGGCGCCGGCGTCGACCTCGATCGGCCGATCGGCGCCGCCGTACTTCGCGGCGTTCGCGAGCAAGTTCAGGATCGCCTGCACGACCACATCTTTATCGACGAGCACGTCCGCCGTCATCGCCTCGGAGGACACGTCGAGCGCGACCGGATTGCGAGCCTCGCCGTCGCCGCCCTCGGGGGCGCGCAGCGTCTCGAACGTGGTCACCGCGTGGCGCACGAGCGGGCCGAGCGGCTCGAGCGCCTGCGTGTAACGCCGCGTGCCGCGCTCGATCTGCGCGTAGTCGAGCAGGTTCGCGATGAGCAGGCCGAGCCGGTGGCTCTCCTGCACGATCACGTTGTGGTAGCGCGCCATCTTCGTCGCATCGCCCTGCGCGACGCCTTGCTCGAGCATCTCGGCGAACATGCGGATCGACGTCAGCGGCGTCTTCAGCTCGTGCGACACCGTCGACACGAAGTCGCTCTTGAGCTGCGCGAGCTCGCGCGCCCGGGCCGCGCCTCGGATCGTGAGCAGCAGGCCGAAGCCCAGCGCGATCGCGAGCGCGCTCGTGAACGCGACGTGGCGGCGCGAGCGCGTGCGGATCACCTCGTCGAGCGGATCCGGATCGGTGCGCGGGATCGCGAGCGCGAGCGCGAGGTGCGGCAGCTGCTCGCCGAGCGGCACCTGCGCGAGCGGGCGCAGATCCGGCGGCGGCTGCGCGCCGGCCGGCAGCACGAGCGCGCGCACGTGCGGCGCGACGTCGTCGCCTGGATCGTGGCCGGCGGCGGCCTCGAGCATCGCCGCATCGACCGCGAGGCCGCTCGTGCCGCCGTCGGGGCGGCGACGAAAGATCAGCGTGCGCGCGGGCTGGCGCGCGGCGGGCCGGCCGCGCCACTGGGTCTCGGCCTCGCGCGCGATCGCCGGCACGTCGTCGGCGAGGCCGGCCGCCATGCGCGCTTCGCCGCGCAACTCGCCGGCGCGTTCGGCGAGCGCCGCGCGCCGCGCGCCGAGCGCGGGCGACGGCGTCACGCGATCGATCTGCTCGCCGACCCGCGCGACCACGCCGAGCTCGCCCGCCGGATCGAGGCCGTAGCGCCCGGCGAGCACCGCCTCGGCGACCGCGAGCAGCTTGTCGGGTGCCGACTCGGCCCGCACGATCGCGCTGACGAGCCGCACGGGTAGCCCGTCGAGCTTGCGCTCCGCGAAGCGCTCGTCGAGCTGTGCGAGTGCCGCGAACCCGGCCGTCTCGTCGCCGAGCCGGAGGTGCGCGCGTGCCAGGCCGAGCAGCGCCTGCGGGCCCGTGTCGTCGGCGGTCGCGAGCTGCGTGTACAGGCGAATCGCGTCGCCGAGGCACGCCGTCGTGGCGCAGGTCTCCGCGCGTTGCGCCGCGTGCAGCTTCGCGATCCGCGCCTGCCGCGTCGCGAGCTCGCGCACGCAATCCTCGAGGCCGCGGCTGCACGTCGCGCGGCTCGGATCGTCCGAGCTGCTCGGCTCGCTTCGCGCCGGCGCCGGCCGCGGCGATCGCAGCTTGCCGTCGGCGTCGATCGAGAACCCGTAGCGCGCGAGCCCGTCGCCACCCGCGCCGCGATCCACGGCATCGAGCGCGCCCTGCACCGCATCGGCGACGCGCGCCGCGATCGCGAGGGCCGCCTGACGCTGGCGCTCGCCCTGCGCCGACACCGCGCCGCGCTCGTCGCGGTACGACACCGCGCCGAGGTACGCGATGCCACCCGCCGGCACGAGCAGCGCCAGCACGGACAGCACGTAGATCCACGCGCGGCGGGATCGCACCAGCGCAAGCATAGCGCCAGCCAGCGCGAGCGTGCGAGCGCGTGTCCGTACAGCCGAGCGCCTCGCGAGGCGATCGATGCAGGAGACCGTATTCCATACGGTCTCCTGGGCTAGAGTGCGGCGGTGGCGAAGGCTCTGATCGTCGTCCCTACGTACAACGAGCGCGACAACGTGCCCGCGGTCGCGCAGCGTTTCCTCGACGCGCTACCGGGCTGCGAGCTGCTGTTCGTGGACGACAACTCCCCCGACGGCACCGGCGCCTTGCTCGACGAGCTCGCAGGCGCCGAGCGGCGCATCCACGTCATGCATCGCGCCGGCAAGCTCGGCCTGGGCACGGCCTACATCGAGGGTTTCGGGTGGGGCCTGGCGCGCGACTACGGGGTTTTCTTCGAGATGGACGCCGACGGCAGCCACGACCCCAAGTACCTGCCCGGCATGCTCGCGCTCGCCGAGGACGGCGCCGACGTCGTGGTCGGGTCCCGTTACGTGCCCGGCGGCGGCACCGTCAACTGGGGATTCGGGCGCAAGCTCATCTCGCGTGGTGGGAGCTTGTACGCGCGCACCATCCTCGGCATCGACGTCCGCGACGTCACTGCTGGATTTTGCTGCTGGCGGCGGTCGGCGCTCGAGGCGATCGACCTGCCGGCGATCGGGTCGAACGGGTACAGCTTCCAGATCGAGATGAAGTACCGCGCCCTCCAGCGCGGCATGAAGCTCGTCGAGACGCCCATTCAATTCGTCGACCGGCGTGTAGGTCAATCCAAGATGTCGCGAGCGATCTTCGCCGAGGCGCTCCTCAAGGTCTGGGCGCTGCGGTTGGGCCGTTAGTCGTGTTAGCTTGGATCGCGGCCGATGGTCATCCTGCGCCTCCGAGTGAAGTCCGCTGACGAGTGGCGCGAGCTCGCACCGAGCGACGCGATCAGCGAGCCGATCTTCGTGCCCACGACCGACGAGCTGAAGTCGGGCCAGCAGGTGATCGTCGAGGTGTCGTCGAACTTGCTGCCGAACAAGGTGCTGATCCGCGGCAACGTGCAGGCCTGGCGGCCCGCGCTGCCCCGCATGCGCGTGCGCGCCGGCGCCACCGTCCAGCTCGATAACGACGAGCAGACCAAGCTGACGTTCCTGCACGACGTGCTCACCGGCAAGAAGACCGACGTGCCGCGCCGCCGCCATCACCGGCTGCCCGTCCAGTTCGCGTGCCGCTATCGCGTCACGAACAGCCCGACCTTCGTCGAGTCCGCGATCTCCGAGATCGGCGTCGGCGGCGCGTTGCTCACCACGCCGCAACCGCTGCCGATCGACACCGAGCTCACGCTCGAGGTCACCCCGCCGGGCGCGGCCGCGCCGATCGCGATCGCCGGCCGCGTGTCGTATCACGCACCGACCGGCGGCTCGGGCCTGCGCTTCGTCAGCCGCGACGGCGACGGCGATCGCCGCCTGCGCGAGCTGATCCGCCGGCTGCGCGCGTCGTGAGCGCCGACGACAGATCGCCGCGAGCGCGAAGTGAAGCGAGCGCGAGCGCACCTCGAGAGCCGCGAATCCCTCGCCAAGGGAATGCGCGCCGCCGGCCGCCGCGCGCCGACGGCGTGCGCAGCGCGCGAGACGCGGTCGGCGCCGCGCTCGCCTTTCACGGCATCTCCGACGCGATCCGCGCCGAGCGCGTGCTCACCGAATGGAGCGAGCTGGTCGGGCCCAAGATCGCGTCGCGCACGCGGCCGCTGTGCGTCGACGGTCGCACGCTCGTCGTCGAGGTCGCGACCTCGGCCTGGCTGCACGAGCTGAATCTGCTGAAGCCGCAGATCCTCGCGGGGTTGCTGGAACGCGTGGGGCAGCCGAGACCGTTCGACGACGTCGCGTTCCGCCTGGCAGGCCGCACGCGCCGTGCGCCGGCGCCGCCGGCAGCGAGGGGACTTCGGACTTCGGACTTCGGACTTCGGACCAAGAGCCCGGCGACGGGCGCCGCGCGCGAGCAGATCGTCCGCGAGGTCGAGCGCGTCGACGATGTCGAGCTCCGCGAGCTGATCGCCCGCGTCCGCATCGCCAACGATCGCTGACCGAAGTCCGAAGTCCGAAGTCCCTCCGCCTACTTCGCCGCGCCGGACAGCGCCGAGCCGGCGACCGTCAGCAGCGCCGCGAGATCCTCGTCGTTGAACCGGAGCATCGCGCCGGCGAAGTAGTCGCGGCCGAGGTGGAAGGTGTCGAACTCGACCGGCACGTCGGAGCTGCCCTTGACGATCGGCTCGCACGCGCCGCCGTCGTACGGGCAGCCGAGCTCGCGCGGCCGATTGATCAAGTCGTCGACGCCGGCGAGCACGTACAGATGTCGCACGAGCTCGATCATCAGCGTCAGCTTGACGCGCGGGTAGCGATCGAACGTCGCGTCGTAGATGTCGGTCTGGAGCTTCAGATCGTGGCCCCACCACGCGAAGTCGGCATCCGCGCCGATGCCGCCGGTCGATTCCTTGATGCCGTAGCGCAGCGTCAGCCACGAGAACCGCTTGGCGAACTGGAACGTGAAGCTGAACGAGTCCGAGATGACCGACTTGCGGATCCAGTGGTTCGGATCGACGGTCGGATCGAACGTCAGCGTGACATCGGGGTAGACGCCGCGCGGACCCTTCTCGAGCTCGATCAAGTAATACTTATCCGGCCGCGTATGCAGCTCCGCCGTCACGTAGCTGCGCGTCAGCCCTGCCGTGAAGTCGTACTCGGTGCGCAGCCCGACGTACGCCTTCAGGCCGAACAGCGTGCCGAGAAAGCCCTTCGCGTCGTCGGTGATCTGCTCGACGTTGTCGGCGATGTCGGGCTCGTTGACGAGCTTGCCGATCGTGCCCTGATCGTCGTCGATCTTGTGGGTGATCGAGCGCGTGTTGTCGATGACGCCGTCGAGCTTGTCGAGCTTGCTCTGCAGCTTGTCGCCGGTGTCCTGCAGCTCCTTCTTCGCGGTCGCGACCAGGTCCTTCGCATCCGCCGATGCGTCGTCGAGGTTCTTCAGCAGCTCCTGGATGCGCGGATCGGCATCCTTCGAGATCGCGCGCAGCTCGGCCGCGATCTGCTCGATGTTCGCCGCCGCGCGATCGGCGCGCTGGATGACGTCCTGCACGGTGTCGGCGTTCTTCTGCACGAGGCCGTCGATGCGGTTCGCGGTGTTCGCGAGCGGACCGTTGACGATGCGCCGCAGGTCCTCCGACAGATCGCGCACGCTCTCGAGCGTGCTGTCGAGCTTCGGCACGGTCTCGTCGAAGCGATGCAGCAGCTGATCGACCGTGGTCGCCTCGACGACGTGCGTGATCTCGCGGCACGCGTCGCGCTTGACCCGGTCGCTCGAATCGTAATCGGGACACTTCGGGCCGAGCCGCGTCGCGGTCTGGATCGTGCCGTCGGGCAATTGCCGCTTGGGCTCGCCCGGATCGATCTCGAGGTAGTTCTCGCCGAGCAGCGAGCTCGCCTTCTTGATCACCGCGGCGTTCGACCACACCTCGATGTCGTTCGAGAGCCGGATGCTGATCCTCGCGTAGCGGCCATCGAAGGTCGTGTCGGTGACCTCGCCCTCGGATAGGCCGGCGACCATGACCTTGCTGGCCTTCGGCAGTCCCGACGCGTCCTTGAACCGCGCGAACAGCTCCTGCGTGTCCTTGCCGGCCGGGCTCTGGCCCAGGTTCTTCCACACGACGTAGCCCGCGATCACGAGCAGCATGAACAGGATCGCGACGCGTACCCCCGCGGAGACACCTTTCAAGGACCACCTCGGACCGACGGCATCAGCGTGAGCAGAATATCGGACAGGAAGTAGTCCATGACCAGCGTCGAGACCGACGCGATCACGACCGCTCGGGTCGTGCCGATCCCCACGCCGCGGCCGCCGCCGCTCGCGTGATAGCCCTGGTAGCAGCCGACGAGCGAGACCATGAAGCCGAAGAACACGGCCTTGATGAAGCCCTGCAGCACGTCGCGCACCTGCACGATGTCGACGAGGTTCGCGCGCCACTGCCCGTAGTCGACGTGCATGATGATGACGGCGACCAGGTACGCGCCGCCCATCCCGATCACGAAGAACAACAGCGTGAGGATCGGCGTGACGATCATCGAGGCGATGATGCGCGGCAGCACGAGGAACTGGATCGGGTTGACGGCCATCGACTCGAGCGCGTCGATCTGCTCGGTGATCCGCATCGTGCCGAGCTCGGTCGCGATCCCGGCGCCGGCGCGTCCCGCGAGCATGAGCGACGTCAACACCGGGCCGAGCTCGAGTGCGAGCGCCTTGCCGGTGGTGCCGCCCGAGAACGACTCGAGGCCGAACTGGCGGAACGCGTTGACCGACTGCAGCGACATCACCATGCCGGTGAACGCGCCGACCAGCAGCACGATCGGCAGGCTGCCGAACCCGATGAACTCGGCGGCCTCGAGGTAATTCTTCGCGCGGTACGGCCGGCGCGGCAGCCACTTGAACGCACGCCCGACGAGGATCAGGTGGCCGCCGACCATGTCGAGGAAGCGGTAGAGCGGTGCGCCGGCCTGCTTGATGCCGGTCCACACGGCGCCGCCGACCGACTCCTTCGCGGGTTGGTCCTGGACCTTGGTCGGCTCTTCGTCTCCTGCGGCGCTCATGCGTGTTCCACGTAGGTGCGCGGCACGCGCTTGCTCATGCCGCAGGTTACCTCGTACTCGGTCAGGCCTGCCCAGTTGCCGTACTCTGCCGTCGCGATCGACCCGCCGCCCGCGGCGCGACCGAGCAACACGACCGCGTCGCCGAGCGCGGCGTCGGGGACGCCGGTGACGTCGGCGATCGCGATATCCATCGACACCAACCCGACGAGCGGCACGCGCTGTCCCCGGAGCGCGGCGTGCGCGTGACCGCTCGCACGGCGCGGCAGGCCGTCGGCATAGCCGCACGGCAGGACCGCGACGCGGCTGTCGCGTGGCGCGCGCCACGTGGCGCCGTAGCCGACCGTCGCGCCGGCCGGCACGTCGCGCAGCTGCGCGATCGCGGTGACGAGCCGCATCGCCTGGCGGCGCGCGTGTGGCAGCGCGGCGTCGCTCGCCCAGTGGCCGTTGCCGTAGAGCGCGATGCCGCAGCGGACCAGGTCGAGGCGCGCCTCGGGAAACAGCATCGCGCCGGCGCTGTTCGCGACGTGCCGCACGTGCAGCGGTGCGCCGGCCGCGACCACGAGCCGATCGGCCTCGGCGAACCGGGCGAGCTGCGCGCGCGTCATCGACCGCGCGTCGCCCGGATCGTCGTCGTCGGCGCACGCGAAGTGCGTCATCAGGCCGACCACGCGAATGCCCGCGCGCTCGCACGCCAGCGCGACCTCGCCGGCGCGGGCGACCGGCACGCCGAGCCGGCTCATGCCGGTATCGACCTTGAGGTGCGCGTCGATTCGCTGGCCGCGGCGCGCCGCCACGTGGGCGAGCGCGTCGACCTCGTCGTCACTCGCGACCACCGGCACGAGCCCGTGCGCGACGATCTCGTCCTCGCCGCCGAGCTGGCTCGGCCCCATGACGAGGATCGGCAGCGCCACGCCCGCCTCGCGCAGCGCGACGCCCTCCTCGACCAGGCTGACGCAAAACCCGCTCGCGGCGCGCGCCTGCTCCAGCGCGCGCGCGACCGCCGCGGCGCCGTGGCCATACGCATCGGCCTTGACCACCGCGTAGAGCTCGGTCTTCGCCAGCGCTCGCACCGCCCGCGCATTCTCGACGATCGCGGACAGGTCGACTTCGACCCGGGTCCTGCGGATCATCGCGTGGTCGGACACGATGCAGAAACTACCAGGGCTTTGGGCTTTGGACTTTGGGCTTTGGCCCGAAGTTCGACTCTCGACTCTGGCCAAAGCCCAAAGCCCAAAGCCCGATGCCCCGGTTACGCCGCCTTCTTCTTCTCCGCCCGCTCGATCAACGCCGGCGTCACGACCAGCGAGCGGCCGCGCGGAATGATCAGGCCGTCTCGCGCGAGCTGGTTGAATGCGCGCGAGATGGTTTCGCGGCAGCTGCCGATCATGTTCGCGAGCTCCTGCTGGGTCGGCCGGCGGCGCACGAGCAGGCCGTCCGGGCCGCTCGCGCCTTCTTCGCGGGCCAGCCCGACCAGACGGTGGATCAGCCGCTCGTTGACATCGCACAGCGCGAGCTGGGCGATCGTCTCGTCGGCGCGGCGCAGGCGGCGCGCCATCTCGCCGAGCAAGTTCACCGCGGTGCGCGGGTGCGCTTGCATGTGCCGCATCAGATCGTCGCGCGACAGCACGAGCAGCGTGGTGGGCTCGACGGCGAGGCAATGCGCCGAGCGCGGCCCCTGATCGAACAGCGACATCTCGCCGAACGAGTCGCCCGAGCGCAGCAGCGACAGCGTCACCTCGCGGCCGCTCTCGCCGAACATCACGACCTTCACGCGGCCGGCCATGATGACGAACATCGCGTCGCCGGGTTCGTCCTGGGCGACGACGGCCGAGCCGACCGGCACCTTGCGCACGGACACCCGCGAGGTCAGGTCCTCGATGGCGTTGATCGGCAGCGCGGTGAACAGCGGCGCTCTCGCGATCGTCGCCCGGATGCGCGCCGGATCCTCGCCGACGCTGCGTGGATCGATCGCCGGTCGTACCGGCGGAGACGTGGAAGCGGAGGCAGGCCGAGCAGCGATTCCGAGCGTCATAGGGAAAGCTCCTGGCCGAGGTCACGGCCCGAGCAGCCACTGTGCGAGCTTCGTGCCCGCGCGCGAGATCGCACACCGCGAGTCTTATTCCGCGTGCTTGACTCGCGGAGCACCCTCGAAAACGTGACGGAGACTTCACAGATTCGTACACCCCTGTGGCGTGGATGTCGTGGTCGTCACATCTGGCCTCCCGCGTCATTGACTTCGTGCGTGGGGCGGGGGTCCCCGACGGCCGTGCTAGCTTCCCCACGCGATGTCCGCGAGCATCGAGGTAGTCATCAATGGTGAGACCCGCACCGTCGTACAAGGTACGACGGTCGCGGCGCTGGTCGAGTCCCTGGGGCTCCGCGATCGCCGCGTCGCCGTCGAGTGCAACCGCGAGGTCGTGCCGCGCGCCGAGCACGCGACGACCGTGCTCGCCGCCGGCGACCGGCTGGAAGTCGTGACGTTCGTCGGAGGTGGTTGATGACCGACTCGTGGAAGCTCGGAGCGCGCGTGTTTCACTCGCGCATCCTCGTCGGAACCGGCAAGTACGCCTCGCTCGACGAGACCCGCGCGGCGCTCGCCGCGAGCGGCGCCGAGATCGTGACCGTGGCACTCCGACGCGTCGATCTGAAGAGCGGCGCGCCGACCGTGCTCGACGCGATCGATCGCGGCAAGTACGTGCTCCTGCCGAACACGGCCGGCTGCTTCACCGCCGACGAGGCCGTGCGCACGCTGCACCTCGCGCGCGAGCTGGGGGTTTCGGATGCAGGCTCGCTGGTCAAGCTCGAGGTGATCGGCGATCCCAAGACGCTGTTCCCCGATAACGCGGCGACGGTCGAGGCTGCACGCCGGCTGGTCAAGGAGGGCTTCCAGGTCCTGCCGTATTGCTCGGACGACCTCATCACGTGCAAGCGGCTCGAAGAGGCGGGATGCCTCGCGGTGATGCCGCTCGCCGCGCCGATCGGCTCGGGGTTAGGGATCCGGAATCCGCACAACATCCGTCTCATCCTCGAGAACGTCGGCGTGCCGGTGATCATCGATGCCGGCGTCGGCACCGCGAGCGATGCCGCGATCGCGATGGAGCTCGGCTGCACCGCGGTGCTGATGAACACCGGCATCGCCGGCGCGAACAAGCCGGTGTTGATGGCCGAGGCGATGCGCCTCGCCGTCGAGGGCGGGCGCAAGGCGTACCTTGCAGGGCGGATGCCGCGGAAGGACTACGCGAACGCGTCGTCGCCGGCGGCCGGTGTCATCGAGTAGATGACGCGCGTGTTCGTCCTGACAGATGGTCGCGACGGCGCGATCGCTCGCCTCGCCGCGATCCTCGGCGCGGTGCCGCACGGCACCGTCGCGATCCAGGTCCGCGAGAAGGCGATGGACGGCGGGCCGCTCTACGCGTTCGTGCGCGACGTGCTGGCGATCGCGCGGCCGGCCGGCGCGGCGGTGTGGGTGAACGATCGCGTCGATGTCGCGCGCGCGGCCGGCGCGGACGGCGTGCACTTGCCGGAGCGCGGGCTGTCGATCGCGGAGGCGCGTGGGGTCGCCGGCGCGCTCTCGATCGGATGCTCCCGGCACTCCGTGGGCGCGGCGGCGCAGGCGGCGCGCGACGGCGCGGCCCTGGTCCAGCTCGGCCCGATCTGGGCGACGCCCGGCAAGCTGGAGCCGCTCGGTCCCGGCGTGCTCGGCGCGGCCATCGGCGCGCAGCTCGTCGCGGTCGGCGGCATCGACTCGCCCGCGCGAGCACGTGCGGCGATCGCGGCCGGCGCCGACGCCGTCGCGGTGATCCGCGCGGCGTGGGATTCCGCCGATCCGGGCGCCGCGGTGGCCGCGCTGGTTCGAGCTTGCGATGTTAGTGTTGCCATGACACTATGAGAGCTTGCTCGATCCGCACGTGGTCGTGGCACGCGCGCACCGGGGCTCGACTCGCTGCGCGCGCGATTCGATCTGTGAGCTCGCCGCGAGTCGGAGCCGCGCGCCGCGAGGTGGTGATCCGGGAGCGCACCGCGATCCCGATCTGAAATGAACCCGCGCGCTCGCGCGTTGGGTCGGGATGCGCGGCGCGATCGCCTATCTCTGGATCGTGGCGAGCTGCGGGAGGCACGAGCCGGTGACGAGCCCGCCGCCGCCCGCGAACCCGCCGGTGCCGCCCGCACCGATCGCGGCGAAGCAGCCTGCGACGTGCTCGCCCGAGCTGGTCGCGCTCGGCCCCGGGCTGTACGCGACGCACGCGCGGATCTCGCCGACCGCCTGCCTCGACGTCGTACGCGCCGACCTCGCGCGGTTTCGCCTGCGCGTGCTCACCGCCAGCCGCGACGGCCGCGCGCGCACCGCGCCCGACTGGCGCGACACGTTCGAGCTCGCCGCGGTGATCAACGCCGGCATGTTCCACGACAGCGGACTGCCGGTCGGCCTGCTCGTCGAGAACGGCATCGCGGTCGGCGCCGACAACCGCACGTTCGGCGGCGTGCTCGCGTTCGATCCGATCGATCCGGGCGATCCGCCGGTCGCGATCGCGGGCCGCGACTGCGGCGGCTTCGACCTCGCGACGCTGCGCGCGCGCTACCGCTCGCTCGTGCAGAGCTCGCGCCTGCTCGGCTGCGACGGCGCAGCGCTGCACTGGAAGGATCGCAAGCGCTACTCGGCGGCCGCGATCGGCATCGATCACGAGGGCCGCGTCGTGCTGCTGCACGCGCGCGATCCGGTGACGATGACCGAGCTGTCGCGCGCCCTCACCTCGCCCACCCTCGACGTCGCCGGCGCGCTGTTCCTCGAGGGCGGCCCCGAAGCCTCGCTGCTCGCCCGCGGCTCGTTTGGCTCGCTCGCGCGCGTCGGCAGCTACGAAACCGGCTTCCGCGAAGACGACACGAACCACGACTTCTGGCAGCTCCCCAACGTCCTCGCCCTCGAGCCGCGCTGATCACCGACCGGCGAGTGCGTCGCGGATCGCACCGGAGATCCGCTGCTCGAGATCGCTCTTCAGTGCGTCGGCCTGGGCGAACACGCGATCGGTGTCGTTACCGCCGCGCTTGGTCGCGTACGCGACCGTGGCGCTCTGCGCGGCGTGATACGTGCGAGCGCCGAGGTACTTGCCGGTGCCGAAATCGAACACGAGCAGCGCGCCATCGGCGGCCCCGCCGCCGGAGTACGTGCCCGGATCGCCGCCCGGCAGCGCGTCCCCGGGCATCGCCGCGCCCCCATCGTGGACCACGACCACGACGAGCTTGTCGGCGTGGATGACGCTGTCGCAGTACGCCTCGGGTTGCTTCCCGCTGACGATCGGATCGAGGGTCATGCTCGCGCGGCTGAACGCGACACGCTTGCGGATCGCGTAGTAACAGTCGATCAGCGCATCGCTACCGGCCACGCGATAGCTGACGTCGGGCGCCCGAGCGACGTCGTCGATCCGCTGCAGATCGGTGGCGTACACGAGGACGGCATTGCCGAACACGGTGTGGTGCGCTTGATAGTCGGTGGCCTGCAACGGCGGCCCGCGATACGCGACCTTGCCGTCGACGCTCGCGACGGCCGCCGCGATCGCCTTCGACACCTCGAGCTTCGCGCCCACCTGCGCGCCGACCTCCGCGACCGCCTCGTCGACGGACGGACCTCTCTTGCACGCGATCAACACGCAGGCGAAAACCAACGCGGTTCGCACGCGCGCACTACAGCCGAAACCGGTCCGCCCTTGCAGTTCGAGTTGCAACAACCTCGTGTCTGATGTAGCTCTTACGTCTCTACCCGCCGCTGTAGCTCAGTGGTAGAGCAACGGTTTCGTAAACCGTAGGTCCCCGGTTCAAACCCGGGCAGCGGCTCGAAACGATTCGGGATGGATGGCTCTCCTCCCGGCGCCGGATACCCGGACGGCACCTCAAGTTCTGGGCGTGTTGGCCGAGCCTCGAGATCATGGAGCTCGCTGCCTTTCGCTATTGCAACGGTGCATGGTCTCAGCCCTTCCCCCCGTTTGACTCGAAGCAGACTCTCGTCATCGCCTTCGCGGCTCCATCCTATCTGGACCAGCCCGCAGTTCTTGCAGATCTGACCGGCGCGTTCCCGCAGAGCATCGTGATCGGGTGCTCGACCTCCGGCGAGATCGACCAGACCGAAATTCGAGACGAGTCGATCGCGGTCGCCGCGATTCGCTTCGCGAACACGAGCATCCGCCGCGCCCACACCAGCCTGGGATGTCCGTCCGACTCGTTCGCCGCCGGCGCGGCACTGGCAGACGAGCTGACCGACGGCGATCTTCGCGCCGTGGTCGTGCTGTCCGAGGGGGTACATGTCAACGGCAGCGAGCTCGTGCGCGGCCTCAATGCTCGGCTGCCGGAGCACGTGGTCGTCACCGGCGGACTGGCGGGTGATGGTGCGCGGTTCGCGCGCACCTGGGTGCTCGCGGATGGGAAGCCGCAGATCGATACGGTCGTCGCGGTCGGACTCTACGGGCCGAGCCTGCGCGTCACGCACGGTTCGCAAGGAGGATGGGACGCGTTCGGCCCCGAGCGCAAGGTGACCGCGTCGGTGGGCAACGTGCTGTACACGCTCGACGGACAGCCGGCGCTCGAGCTCTACAAGGCTTACCTCGGTGAGCGCGCGCCCGAGCTGCCGAGCTCGGGGCTGTTGTTTCCGCTCGCGCTCCGCGACTCGATGAATAGCGCGAACAGCGTCGTTCGCACGCTGCTCTCGGTCGATGAAACCACGCAGTCGATGACGTTCGCAGGCGATGTGCCGACAGGTCACTACGCCAAGCTCATGCGCGCGAACCTCGATCGGCTCGTCTTGGGCGCGCGTGGCGCCGGGCAGGCCGCGATCGGAGATCACGTCGGGCCGACGCTGTCGATCGCGATCAGCTGCGTCGGCCGGCGGCTCGTGCTCGGCGAGCGCACCGAGGAAGAGACCGAGGCCACCGTCGAGGCGCTTCCGCCGGGGACGACGCAGATCGGCTTTTACTCGTATGGCGAGGTCTCGCCTCATGCCACGGGGCGCTGCGATCTACACAACCAGACGATGACCCTAACCGTCTTGAGCGAGGCGACATGACATTCGCGGGTGAGGCAACGCTGAGCAAGATCCTCGTGGTCGACGACGAGCTCCAGGTGGCAAAGTCCCTCCAGCGGCTGCTGCGTCAGGCGAAGTTCGAGGTCGCGATCGCCAACGACGGCGCATCCGCGCTCGTCGCGCTCGATCAATTCTCGCCCGATCTCGTGATCTCCGACTACCGCATGCCGGTGATGAACGGTGCCGAGCTGGTTCGGGAGATCCACCGGCGACGCCCGCTCGTGGTCTGCATGTTGCTGTCCGGTTACGTGGGCGCCGACGACACGGAGTGCGACTGTTTCACCAAGCCATTCGACGGCAAGCAGCTCGTGGCAAGCATCAAGCAGCGGCTCGCCGATGGGGTTGGCAAGCCGTGAACGCCCGTGCACGACACTTGCCGGCCGAGAGCCGCCGGGCGCTCTACCCCCGTCTGTTCGTCGCGCTGATCATCCACGGCGGCATCACCGCGACCCAGTGGGGCGAGTGGTCGCGATTCGCCGGACTATGGATCGTCTTCGTCTTGTATTGCGGTGCGAGCATCGCCCTCGCGCGGTTCTGGGATCGCGAGCACCTGGCAGTCGTGGTCGCCAAGGTCGTCGCGAGTGCCGGTCTGCTCGTGATCGACGGCCACTGGTCGTCGTGGGCGTTCGAGACCTGGCTATTCTTGCCGTTCGCGGCGCTGTCGCGGGACAGCGCGAACTTCCGGACGCTTCGGCTCAGCTACGCGAGCGTCATGTCGATCTCGTGTGTCGTCGCGGTCATCGATCACGCGGAATGGCTCGCAATGGCCACGCTCGCGCTCATGGCGCTGGCGACCTACGCGAGCGCCGAGCGCCGCTTGCGGTTCACGTGCAACATGATGGACGAGCTCGCCAGAAAGAACGCGCAGCTCCAGCAGGCGCACACCGATCTCGCCGCGATGCACGCCCGCGCGGTCGAGCAGGAGAAGCTGTCAGGGCTCGGCATGCTCGCCGCGGGCGTCGCTCACGAGATCAACAATCCGATGGCGTTCGTGACGACCAACCTGGAGCTCTTGCTCGACGAGCTCCACGGACGCGAACAGTTGGACGCCGTGTTGAAGGACTACAGCGACGACGTGTTGCCCGCGACGCTCGACGGCGTGCGCAGGGTCAACGCGATCGTCGGAGATCTGCGCCGGTTCTCCCGGGGCGATCCGGAGGGGATGATCGAGTACGACATCAATACGCAGGTCACCGCCGCGCTGCGGATCATGAACAACAAGATCGTGCATCGTTGCGAGCTCGAGGTCGCACTCGGCGATGTGCCCAGGGCGATGGGCATGCCGCAGCAAGTCGTCCAGGTGATCATCAACCTGCTCGACAACGCGGTCGACGCTCACCCCGACGACCGTGCGGGGAGGATCGCGATCGCGACGAGCTGCATGGCCGGCACGATCCGCGTCGTGATCTCGGATCGCGGCGTGGGCATGACGCCCGAGCTGCGGGCCAAGGTGTTCGAGCCATTCTTCACGAGCAAGGGCATCGGACGGGGCACCGGGCTCGGTCTTTCGGTCGCGTACGGCATCATCAAGTCGCACGGAGGGACGATCGAGATCGACAGCGTACCGGGCCAAGGCTCGACCGTGACCGTGGTCCTGCCCGTCCAGCCCGGCCTGTCGAAGCTCGCCTCGGCGGAGCGGACGCTCGCGGCATGACGACCGGTCGCGACAACCGCCGCGAGAAAGGTCGAGGGATCGGGCATCCACTCTTCGACCGGCTCCTGCGCAAGGTCGGTGCATCCCTCGACGCAACTCCGTCGCTCGAGGCATGGCAGGCGCTGGGCGAGCTCGTCGCCCGCACGTACCGTGATGCAGACCAGGATCGCTACACGATCGAGCGCGCGATGGAGATGTCGTCGCAGGAAATGCAGAAGCTGTACGAAGAGCTACAACAGCGCACGAAGCACGAGATCGCGTTACTCCGCCACTCCGAGGAGCGCCACCGATTGCTGTTCGACAGCAACCCGTTGCCGATGTGGGCCATCGATGCCGAGACACTCCGCTTCGTCGACGTGAACCGCGCGATGATCGAGACGTACGGCTACTCGCGCGACGAGTTCCTCGCGATGCGCGCGATGGACGTCAAGCTGCCGGATGACGTGCCGGAGATGGTTCGCGGCATCAACGATGCGCCGAACGCGATCCAGCACCTCGGCCTGCGCAAGCACCGCCGCAAGGACGGCACGACCCTCGACGTCGATATCACCATCCACGCACTCGTCATGGATGGACGGCGCAGCGTGCTCGGCATCGCGCTCGACATGACGCGCGCCCGTCGCATCGAGGAAGAGCTCCGCCAAGCACAGAAGATGGAGGCAGTCGGTCGCCTCGCCGGTGGCATCGCGCACGACTTCAACAACATCCTCGCCGTGATCATCGCAAACGCGGAGTTCATGCTCGAGGAGCTGGGTGAAGACCGCGACGGTGGCTCGGAGATCCTGGAGATTCGCGACGCCGCCATGCGTGCGGCCGGCCTCACGCGCCAGCTCCTCACGTTCAGCCGCAAACAGAAGCGGCAGGCCAAGCCGCTCGCGCTGAATTCGATCGTCACCGGAATCGAGGCGATGCTCAATCGGATCGTCGGCGAAGACGTCGCGATGTCGGCGATGATCGCGTCGGATCTCGGGACGATCGAGGCAGACCCCGGCGAGGTCGAGCAGGTCCTGATGAACCTCGTCGTGAACGCACGCGACGCGATGCCGGACGGCGGTCGGCTGCTCCTCGAAACGTCGAATACGAATCTCGACGAACGCCATGCGTTGGAGATCGGTGCGCCGGCCGGTCGCTACGTCGTGCTGTCGGTCACCGACACCGGATGCGGCATGACCGACGAGATCCGCGCCCGCATCTTCGAACCGTTCTTCACGACGAAGGACGTCGACAAGGGAACGGGCCTCGGTCTCGCGACGGTGTTCGGGATCATGAAGGAGTCACGCGGAGGTATCAGCGTGTACTCCGAGCCCGGTCGCGGCACGACGTTCCGGACGTACTGGCCGCGGATCGACGCGATGACACGCAAAGAGACAGCGACGCGCTTCGTGCCGGTTCGTGGATCCGGCACCATCCTGGTCGTCGAAGACGACAATCAGCTCCGCTCCATCCTGCGCCGTTACCTCACGAGCTGGGGATACACGCTGATCGAGGCGCCGAGCGGCGTGGCGGCGTTGGAGTTGATCCGCGAGCATGCTTGCCCCATCGACCTGCTGCTCACAGACCTGGTGATGCCGGGGGGGCTCGACGGACGGTCGTTGAGCAAGCACGTCATCGCCAAGCAGCCGCGCGCGAGGGTTGTTTTCATGTCCGGCTACACCGAACACGCGGCGATCAAGAGCGCCGCGCTCGGCCCCGACGACTACTTCGTGCAGAAGCCGTTCAGCGCGCAGGTGCTGTGCGAGACGTTGCATCGCGCGCTGAGCGAACGCACGGTAGCCGGAGGCCACACGGAATGACCAAGTCGAGCGACACCCGTCGCCGTGCTGCCGATCCGGCGCGACACGGTCACGGCGCGGCGGGCGGCGGGGGCTCGAACCGGCAGCGCGGCGGAACCGAGTAGCTTCGCGACCGCACGCACGAGCGCGAGCGCGACTGCCTCGCGTGCGCGGCCGTCTCGATGGTCGCGTGCGCGGATGCCGCGGCGCGCAGGGAGGGCGTGCAGCGCGGCTACGACGAGCGCACGGAGGGCGCCGAGGACTCGGAGCGATGCGGCGGCGTTCGCGCCGTTACGTGAGTGGCCGATGTTGCTCACGCGGCTTGCATTGGCGCGTTGCCATGTGGCGGTCGTGGATGCATGGGCATCTTGCGCAGCAAACCCAGCAGCATCATGCGGCGGCGGACGGGGATCGGCTCGCCATTCTCGAGAAACCGTCGGGCGAGCGCTACCGCACGTATCTCGCACGCATCTACGGGTTCGAGGCGCCGATCGAGCGCGCGTGCATCGCGGCCGAGGACGTCCCCGGCGGCCTGCTGCGCACGCACCTCAAGAGCGCGCGCCTTCGCACCGACCTCGAAGCGCTCGGTTTCGACGAGGACACGCTGCCGCCGCTCGCGCCGCCGCGCTTCGCCGGGGCTCCCGAGGCCCTGGCGTGGATGTGGGTCTTGCATCGCAACACCCTGTTGCACGGCCTGGTCTATCGCTATCTGCGCGCCAAGCTGCCCGAGCCGCTCGAGGCCGCGGGATCGTATCTGTGCGCGTTCGAGGGTCGAGCCGGCGCGCTCATGCACGAGCTCTCGGCTTCGCTCGAGCGGGTCGCGCGGCGCGCGTCGATCGCCGAGCGCATCTCCACGGCCGCGAAGGATGCATTCCGCGCCCAGCGCCAGTGGTACGGCAGCGAGTTGCCGACGACGACGATCCGGAGGGCCGCATGACGACGCTGCCGATTCCCACCTCGTGGCTGCTCGCGAGACTCGAGCACGACACGCGCGACTGCCACGCCGCCGCCGAAGCCGATCGCTTCCGCGTGCTCGACGATCCGACGCCGGCCGGTTATCGCCGCTACCTTGCCGCGATGTACCAGCTCGAGTACTCGGTGGAGGCGCGGCTGGTCTACATCCCGGATCTGCCGATCGCGTTCGTCGCCGACAGCATGCGCACCGGCGCGCTCGGCGAGGATCTGCTCGCGCTCGGCACGAGCGGCGGCACGATGGCGATCTTCGCGCGCTCGATCGAGCTGCCGCCGCTGCGCGACGCGCACGAGGCGCTCGGCTGGATGTACGTGATGCAGCGCAACACGCTGCAGCACGCGCAGGTCTATCGCGCGCTCGCGCCGAGGCTGCGCGGCACGCTGCACCTCGCGTCGCGCTACCTCACCGCGCACGCGAGTCGCGTGTACGAGCGCTGGCACGAGCTCGGCCGTCATCTCGATCGCGCCGCCACCGCGCCCGAGCACGCGACCGCGATCGTCGACTCGGCACGCGCCGCGTTCGACCATCAACGGCGCTGGTTCGCGACCGCGCACGCGGCCAAGCCCGACGAGCTCGCGCTGGCCTAACGTTTCGGCGCAGTCGCCGCCGGTGTCGCGGGCAGGTCGTGCAGGTTGACGTCGATGACCACGTGGATCGGCTCGACTTGCACCGGCGCCACCTTGAGCGTCTGGGACGTGCAGGCGGCGGCAGCTACGGCGACGAGCAGCGCGAGCGAGATGCGGGTCACGGTGTCCTCCTGGCGAAACGCGCGAACGAGAAGCGATGAACGGCGTCGCGCACGCCGCGCAGGTTGACGGTGACATCGAGATCCTGCGGCACGCGGCGGCCGCGGCCGCGCACGGTGAGCTGCACCGCGAGGTCGGGCTGCACGACCGCGGACAGCTGCGTGTACGCGAAGCTGGCGAGCGCCGCGACGATCCGCTCGCGCACCGTGCGCGACACCGGCGAGGTCACGCCGGCGGTCGCGGCGAGCGCGCCGAGATCGCCGAGCTCGAGCCGGCCGGCGCCGCGTGCGAACAGCCGGCCGCCCGCGAGGTCCAAGCCGCCGCGATCGAGCCGCAGCGCGAGCTCGCCGTCGAGCGTGCCCGTGCCGCGCACGTGCGACGATCCCAGCGTGTCGAGCAGGCGGTCGAGCGCCACGCCGCGCACGTGCACCGCGATCGGCGTCGCGCCCCGCGCGCCGAGCGTGACGGGCGCGAGCTCGAGCTTGCCCCCGAGCGCGGCCGCCGACGCGCGCGCGATCGCGAGGTAGCCGCGTGCCGATCGAACGCGCGCGGAGCCGGCGCCGAGCGCGAGCGGCCCCGGCCCCGCCGCACGCGCCCATGCGAGCTCGTGCACGCCGCGCGACCAGCTCGGATCGAGATCGCTCGTCCCCGACGGCGCGCTGACTCGCGTGCCCGCCCACGACGCCGAGATTGCACGCCAGCGCACGACGTGACGCATGCCGGCGCGCGTCCCGGCGAGCGTGCCGGACGGATGATCGAAGCACGCATCACGCCAGCACGTGCGCACGGCGCGCCACGTCAGGACGCGCGGCCACGCGAGCCCGGCGGCCGCGGTCAGCACCGGCGCGGTCGCGCGCAGCGGGCCGCCGGCGAGCGCCAGCTCGAGCGCGCTCGCGTGGACCTCGAGACCGCCGCGCGGCGCGAGCGTGAAGTGCCCGCCGGCGACCGCGCCGTGCAGCGCGAACGGCACGTGCACCTCGTCGAGCCGCGCGGGCCCGGTGCGAACGTGCGCGGCATCGAGCTCGCCGGTCACGTCGAACGCGAGGCGTGCGAGGTCACCCGAGCTCGTGCCGTGCACGCGCGCGCCGGTCAACGCGACCCGGGGATCCGTGGTCGCGAGGTCGGCGTGCCAGCTCGCCGCGACCGAGCCATCACCCGGCGCGGTCACATCGGCGACGACGCCGCGCGCTTCGACCCCGGCAACGGCGATGACCGAAGCGCGTGCCGCGAGCTCGCCCGCGATCGGACGCGTCGGATCGATCGCGATCGTTCCGGCGATCGCGATGCGCGCGCCGGCGACGTCGAGCTCGCAGTCGTCGAGCTGCAGGTTCAGCCGCGGCAACGGGCGCGCGCGGCTGACGCGGTTCGCGCGGTGGCTCGCGGCCGGCGCGAGCGCCGCCGCGGCGATGCGCGCGCCGTGGATCGCGACGCGCTCGGGTCGCCGGCCCCACAGGGTCGCGAGCCCGGTGTCGACGGTGACGTCGCCGAGCTCCAGGCCGTCGCCGAGGCTCGCGCCGACAAACCGCACGTGATGAAAGCCGAGCTCGACCGCGCGATAGCGTGCGGTCGGGAACCCCGCATCGGCGAGGGCCCCGCGCAGCTGCATCTCGACCACCGCGGGCACGAGGTAGCGCTCGATCGCGAGCCCGCTGCCGACCGCGACCACCGCGAGCGGCGCCGTGATCGCGAGTGCCATCCAGCCACCTCCGCGCCGGCGCGGCTGGCCCTCGATGTCCGGATCGTCGTCGGAGCGCAACCGTCGTAACGTAGCAATCGCGATCGCGCGCAGCACGTGCGAATCGTGCGCGAGGATCTCTCAGCCGCGCCAGATCCCGATCACGCGGGGCGTGCCGGTCGCCGGATCGCGCGCGACATGCACGTACGTCGTCCCGGCGAAGTGCGGCCGCAGCGTGCGCACGGCGAACACCGTGTAGCCGTCGCGATCGCGCGGCGACAGCCCCAGCTGCGCGCAGGTCGTGCCGCTCGCGTCGGCGGCCACGATCGCGGCACGCGCCAGCTTGCCGCCGTGCGAATCGAAGCCCTCGATCGCGTAATGCGTGCCGTCTGTCGGGGCCAGCGCCGTGTCGACCGCGAGATCCGCGAAGCACAGCCGCGCACGGTCGCCATCCGCGGACGCCGTGAACCGATCGAGCGGGTTCACGCGCGCGAACCAGTACGCGATCGTCGCCCGCTGCCGCGCGATCAAGGTGCGCGCGACGTAGTCCGCCGCGCGCGGATCGGAGTAGCGCGCCGCGGCGACCGCGGCGCGGATCTGATCGGGCCGGAACCGCGCCATGATCTTCGCGCCCCAGAACCCGTCGAACCGATCCATGTCTTGAAATGGCTCGTACTGGATGTCGGGGACCCACGTGCCGGGATCGAAGTGGTCGGCGACGAACAGCGGCGACACGCCGGTCAGCTTCGGCGCGAACGCGTGATCCCAGGGCCGGTCGGTGAGCCCGAGCCCGAGGAACTCCACGATCGTGTCGGGCCAATCGAACACGTACCTGTGACCGTGCCGCAGCGTGTGGTCGATGCCGCCCATCACGCCCATGCTCTTGCCGAAGTCGATGAAGTAGTGCTCGACGTAATGCCGGTGTGGATCGCCGCGATCCGGCACCCAGGTGTCGAGGAAGTTGCCGAACACGAGGTCTTCGTGGTCGACCCACGCGATGATCGGAAACGCGCCGCGCAGGTCGCGCCGCAGCTCGTGCGGGATGCGATCGTTCGGATCGCCGTCGCGCGTCCCGGTGAGCGGCGGCCCGCCGATCACCTTGCCGGGTAGCCAGCGCGACGCGAGCACGCGGATCGAGCCGTCGGGCTCGCGCGCGATCTTCTCGAACGCCTTGTCGAGCATCGGCTTGGTCAGGTAGCCCTGGACCTGGCCGAGCCGGTCTTCCATCGGCACGCCCGCCGGCACGATGAGGTCCTGCGGCCGGATGTAGATGATCTCGTCCTCGGGGACATTGTAGCCGCACGCCCACAGCAGGCGGCTCACCACGATGTGCGTCGCCGATTGCAGCTCGGGGAATTCCTTCGCGTCGAACTTGATCATCAGCTTCACGCCGCGCGCGTCGCTCACGATCAGCCCTTGCGTCGGATCGCCGCCGAGCTTCGTGCTCTTGACGGTGAACGGCATGTGCTTCGCCGGGCTGTCGTCCTGGAGCGGCCCGTTGCGAATCTGGTCGTCGGTCAGATCGTGCATGCCGATGCGATTCGTGAACCACGTCGAGTCGGGGACTTCGTCGAGGGCGTTGACGCCGAGCGCGCGGCGCTGGCGATTCAGCTCGAACGGGCGCGTCAGCGGGCGCTCGAACGACCGATCGAACCAATCGAACACGACGAGGTTGTCGGAGACCTTCGGCTTCTTCGGCGTGTCGCGCCGGTCGTTCACGAGCCACACGGGCGAGGCGTTCGCGAAGCGCGCCGGCGGCACCGCCGGCGTGCTGCAGCTGGTTACGAGCACCGCGATCACGATTGACGTGCGCATCATCTCCACCTCGTTCGCTGGTCGAAGACCGGGTTGAACGACGCGGTCAGGATGAGACCGCCGTCGATCGTCGAAGCAATGCTGCCTTCGACGAGGAAGTCCGAGGTGCCGCGCAGCACGAAGCCGAGGCCGTAGCCGACACGCGGCTGATCGATCGTGAGCTCGTCGAGCCCGGGGAACACGCGGCCGACGTCGACGAACAAGTACGTGTCGATGTAGCGCGAGACATCCCACATGTACTCGACCGAGGCGAGCCCCGACACCCGATCGCGGAACCGCTCGAACACGTAGCCGCGCAACAGGTCGCCGCCGAGGTACGGCAGCTCGGAGAACGGCACGTCGTCGCGCGTGCCCGTCACGCCTTCGCCCATGACCCGGAGCATCAGCACGCGGGGGCCTTCCGCGATGTGGATCAGATGCTGAAACTCGACGCCGTAGTGCCAGAAGTCGTCACCACCGTCGAGGCGATGCACGCGTGCGCCGCGCACGCTGACGAGCGTGCCTTCGCCGCGCGTGCCCGGCTCCCAGAGGTCGCCGCGACCGCGCGTGTCCCACTTGAGCTCGAGCTCGGCATCGGCGTGCTCGACGCCGCTGTTGAATCCGACGAGGTCGTTGGTGTCGTAGACGTCGCCGATCGGCACGCCTGTGTCGCTGTCGCCGTACTTGAGGCTCGCGACGTCGCCGCGGCCGATCACGTGCAACGCGCTGACCGCGCGAACGTCGACGTGCGCGTCGAGGCGTTCCTCCTGATAGCGGTAGTACGTCAGGTAGCCCGACGTGTCGCTCCGTGGATCGATCGGGGATGGCGGCACGCCGCCGAGCTCGCCGTTGCCGATCCCGTAGAACGCGTCGCCGGGGCGTCGATCGAAGTTCGCGCCGACGCCGATCTTCACGCGGCCGAGGCGCTGGCCGGTATTGATCGACCCGGAGATGCTCTCGTGGTACGCGCCGCCGTACGCCGCCGCGAGCGACGCGTGCTCGTGGTCGCCGGCGAGATCGGTCTCGGTCGCCTGGACGCCGGCGAGGACGCCGATACCGGTCTGATACGCCGCGGTCGGCACGATGCCGAACGTCTGCGACTCGTTATAGAAGAGATTGTAGAACCTCGTCTCGAGCTGATACTTGTCGTAGGCGTACGCCATCCCGCGCGCCGGCAGCAGCGCGCCCTCGAGCGCGTACTTGGGGATCGCGAGCAGATCGCGCGCGATGATCCGCGGGATCGAGTCACCGCCGTCGCCGCCTGCGGTGAGCCCGCTCTCGTCGCCGGGCAGCGGTGCGCCCGCCGTGTCGGCAGCATCGTGGTGCACCGGCGGTGGTGCGGGTGCGGGGGCCGGCACCTGCTCGGGTGGCTCGGCGGGAGGCTGCGTGCCGGGCTCGCTCGACGCCACGGGGGTGGTCGGCGGATCGGCAAGCGCGACGCCCGGAGCGCCGAGCAGCACGGGGATGACAAGCAAGTCACGCGAGGTCATGTCGGCGCCTCCTGAATCACGCGCAGCGCGCGATGGCGGTGTACGAGCCCGGCGGCGATGGCGAGCCACGCAGCAACGAGCGCGACATTCACGAACGCGAGCCCGCGCCCGCGCATGCCGATCTGATGGATCGCGATCCAGATCAGCAGCGCGGACGCAGAATCGCCAGCACGTACGGCGAGCGTGTCGATCGCGGCCTTCGCCTTGTACTTCGCGGCGCGGCCGGTGGGCAGGAACAAGGTCTGGCGCACGGTGTTGTCGAGCGAGTACTCCGTGCCGTTCTCGGCGACCTTCGCGGCGCGCACGAGTGCGAAGCCGCCGATCGCCGCGATCAGGCCATATGCGCCGAGCGCGACGATCGGCATCACGAACAGCGCGCGCCGCACGCCGAGCTTCGCGATCGCGCGCGACACGACCAGCGCCTGGATCAAGAAGCTGACCAGGTTCACCCAGAAGAAGAACGACGCGTAGATGTGATCGATCGCCTCGCTGCGGTCCTGGATGATCGCGTGCGTGCGGGCGGCGCCGACGAGCTCGGCGTGCGCGGTCGCCGGCACGAGCTCGATCGCGCGATGCGCGGCGGCATCGGAGAGCACGTACTCGCCGGTCGTCTTGACGAGCGAGCCGATGAACACGAGCGCGGCGATCAGCAGCAAGTAGCGATCGCGCAGCACGAGATCGAACGCGCCGCGGCCGTCGACCGGTGCACGCGCGCGGGCCTGGCCGGACGGCGTCCGCGCCTGGATGCGCTCGATCACGTGGAACAGCGCGATGCACGGCAGCAGGGTCGCCGCGCCGATCGGCAGGAGCGCGCTCGCCGGCACGATCGAAGCGATCGGCGGGCCGACCACGCCGCCGAGCGCACCGCCGAGCGCGATGATCGCGAACAGCCGCTTGCCCTGCTCCTCGTTGTAGAGATCGTTCGCGTACGACCAGAACTGCGCGACGAGAAACACGTTGACGAGGCCGATCCACACGAAGAACGGCACGCCGATCGACAGGCCGAGCGTGTCGAGGACGAAGAACACGCCGAGGCTCGCGAGCACGACGAAGTACGAGCAGTCGACGAGCTTGATGCGCCGCACGCGCGTGGCGACCGTCGCGTACGCCGGCACGAGCACGCACAGGATCAACGCCATGCCCGCGGTGGCGTAGGTCTTCAGCTCCTGGCCGCGCAGGCCGAACGAACCGCGCGCGAGGATCATCCCTTCGCGCGCGGTCTTCATCACGTAGAAGCTCATCAGGATGAGGAACATGCACGCGAGCAACAGCGCGGCGACGAGGCCTTCGCCGGGTCGCACGCGACTCACCGGCTGCAGCAAGCGATCGAGCACCGTGAGTTGCGTGGGCTCTCGCGCGGTTTCAGCGTCCTCAGTCATCTTCGCGGCGATCGCGAAGACTGCAACGCGTGTACCGGGGCTCGGCGCTCGGTCACGGCGCGGAGGCGCACGTCTGCGACGCGTGCGCGCGATCCAGCTCGGCAACTTGCGGAATCGCGCGATCGGCGATGCGCGCCAACGCCACGCCGACCGCGCGCGCCAGCCCGTCGGGCGATCGCGTCGGCATCGGCTCGCTGTCGTCGAGCTCGCGCGTCCATAGCACGCGGCCGGTCGCGCGATCGGTCGCGACCAGACTCACCGTCACGTGGCCGAGCCAGCGCTGCGGGGTCGCGTCGACCTCCTCGAGCGCGACGACGCGCCCGCCGATCGAGATCGCACCTTGCGCGTTCGGCTCCCGGCCTACCGCGCGAAACCGCCCGCTGCGCGCGAAGGCCTCCACGAGATAGTCGGAGACCAGCGCGCCGGGAGGCGCGGCCCAGCGATGGTACTCGTAGAAATCGACGCGGAACGCATCGGCGCGGTAGACCATCCGCTCGTCGTCGTACGGGCGCGCGGCCTCGAGCGTGTCGATCGCGAGCGTCGGGCCGGTGCCGGGAGCCGCGGACTTGGCCGCCATCGGCAGCGTGTAGTAATGCGTCGCGGGGGCGGAGCCTCCGCAGGCGGCGAGCGTGGCAAGAATCGCGAGCTTCATCGCGGCAACTTCCGATCCGGCGGCGAGTGCGAGTAGATGAGACGCGACGGCGACTGCCGGAGCTCGCGCGCCAGCTCGGCGAGCGAGCGCGCCGCCTCGTGCAGCTCACCGATCGTCGCGTGGACCTGTTCCGAGTTCGAGCGCACGACCTGTTGCAGCTCGGTCGCGAGCTGGTTCGCGCCGGTCGCCGCGCGATCGAGCGACTGCAGCGAGGCGTGCAGCGCCGCGCGATCCTCGTGGACGGTGGCGCGCAGCTCGTCGCCGGTGCTCGCCAGGCTCGCGGCGGCCGCGCGGGTTTCGTCGACCGCCGCACCGAGCTGGTTCGCGCTGGTCAGCTGCTCGAGGTTCGCCGCGGTCTGCGTCATGTGATCGATCAGCAGCGTCGACTGGTTCGCCATGTGCTCGGCGTCGCGCGACAGCGCGTCGAGCACGCCGGCACCGACCTGGATCCGCGAGCCCGGCGGCAGCGGCTGCGCCTCCGCCGTCGAGTCGCGCAGGTCGATCTCCTTGATGCCGGTGATCCCGGCGAAGATCAGGAACGCGTGCGTGTTCGCGCGGACCGGAGTCGTGCGCTCGACCGCGATCTCGACGTGCACGTGCCCGGGATGGTCCGGCTCGGCGTGCAGCGACGTGACCGCGCCGACGCGCACGCCCTGGTAGTACACGTCACCGCCGGGCTGCAGCCCGTAGACCGTGCGATCGAAGTCCATCCAGTAGTGCGCGCGCGAGCCGCGCAGGTGGAGGCCGGCGAACACCGCGATCACCACGGTGACGAGCGCCGCGCCGACCAGCGTGAACACGGCAACTCGGATGCGCTGCGCCTTCGTCGTCATTGCGGCCTCGCGTGAAAGAACTCGAACACCTCGCGGTCGCGGCTGTGCACGAGCTCGTCGACGGTCCCCGCCGCGCGCACGGTGCCGCCGGCGAGCATCACCGCGCGCGTCGCGATCGCGCGAATGCTCGCGAGCTCGTGGCTGACGACGACCAGCGTCATGCCGAGCAGCTCGCGAAACCGCAGCAGCAGCTCGTCGATGCCGGCCGCGACGACCGGATCGAGGCCCGCGGTCGGCTCGTCGCACGCGATCAGCTCGGGATCCATGATCGACGCGCGTGCCAGCGCCGCGCGCTTGCGCTGGCCGCCCGACAGCTCGGCCGGGAGGTGCTGCTCGAGACCGTCGAGCCCGACCAGGCCCAGCCGCATGCGCACCATCTCGCGGATCACCGGCTCGCGCAGGTGCGCGAGCTCGCGCAGCGGCAGCGCGACGTTATCGTCGAGCGCGATCGACTCGAACAGCGCGTCCTGCTGGAACGCGACGCCGGCGCGGTGCAGGAGGTCGCGCCGTTCGTCGGCAGCGATGTCGTACAGCGGACGGCCGAACAGCAGGACCTCGCCGGCGAGCGGCGGCAACAGGCCGATCAGCGTGCGGAGCAGCGTCGACTTGCCGCCACCCGACGGGCCGAGGATGACGAGGATCTCGCCGCGCTCGACGCGCAGGTCGACGTGCTCGAGCACCGGCTCGTCGTAGCCGCACGCGACGTCGCGACATTCGATCAACGCCTCGTTCATCCGTGTTGCCTCGCGAGCGTGAGCACCGTCTCGAACGCGGCATCGAAGCAGATCATCCCGAAGACCGACGCGACGACCGCGCGCGTCGCGGCATTGCCGACGCCACGCGCACCACGCCGGGCGCGCAGGCCGAGATGCGCGCCCGAGAGCCCGATGATCCACGCGAACGCGAGGCTCTTCGTCAGCCCCTTCAGGAAGTCGACGAGCGCGAGCTGGTCGACCGCGCGCGTATAGAACGTCTCGATCGACATGTGCAGCACCAGCCTCGCGACGACCATGCCGCCCGCGATGCCGACGAACATCGCGATCAGCGTCAGGATCGGCTGCGCGATCGACAGCGCGACGAGCCTCGGCACGACGTGATAGCGGACCGGCGAGATGCCCATCGCGTTCATCGCATCGAGCTCGGCGTCGACGCGCATCGTGCCGAGCTCGGCCGCGATCGCGGCGCCCGTGCGGCCCGCCACGATCACCCCGGCGATGATCGGCGCGAACTCGCGCACCATGCCGAGCGCGACGAGATCGCTGACGAACGCGCCGGCGCCATAGTGGCTCAGCTGCACCTCGCCTTGAAACGCGAACGACATCCCGAGCAAGAAGCTGAGCAGCGCGATGATGCCGACCGCGTTCGCGCCCATCGTCGCGAGCTGCTCGGCGATCGCGCCGGCGGGCAGCCGCTCGCGGCGAACGAGCACGCGGCCGACGGTGCGGAAGCATTCGGCGACGAGCCAGCCGAGCTCGCGACAGGCTCGATCGACGGCGTACACGCGCGCGCCGAGCCTCTCGAGCCAGCCGGCGCGCGGCGCTTCCACCGGCGGAGTGGTCTCGCCGGGCGCGAGCACGTCGAACAGCGCGCGCTGGCGCTCGTCGAGTCGATCGAGCGCGATGCGCGGACCGGCCGCACGGCGCGCGAGCTCGATCACCGCGACCGCAGCAGAGTCCACGCGTGCGACCTCGGCGAAGTCGAGCCGAATCTCGTCGACTTCGCCGCGTGCGGGCAGTGCGCGCAGCAGCGCGTCGAGCGATCCCGCCGTGCCCACCACGACATCGCCGCGCAAGTGCACGACGGCGGTGCGGCCCGCGCGCTCGACGGACACTCCGCGCGGCTCGGTCATTGCCTGGCGTAGTGCAAGCCCTGATCCCGCGCTGCCCCGGATCGGTATCGATCATGCAGCCGGCGCGGTCAGGAGGATTTCGTCATGCGAACCCTGTATGGAGCTGCCGCGCTCGCTTTCGTGCTCGGCGCGTGCGCGACGCACACACCCAACCCTGCAACGCAACAGAACCTCGAACGCGAGGCTGATGCGACGCTTTCCGAGATGGTCAACCGAGACCAGAGCCTCAACGACGTGCTGCAGCAGTCGACGGCGTACGCGGTGTTCCCCGATGTCGGGGCCGCGGGCGCGTTCGTCGCCGGCGGCGCGTTCGGCAAGGGCATCCTGTTCGAGGGCGGCCGCCCGGTCGGCTACGTCGAGGTCAAACAAGGCTCGGTCGGACTCGAGCTCGGCGGCCAGACGTACTCGGAGCTCGTGATCCTGCGCGACCGCTACGATGTCGCGCAGCTCAAGGCCGGCAAGCTCGACATCGGCGCGCGCGCCTCGGCGGTCATCCTGAAGACAGGTGCCGCTGCGACCGCGCAGGCTGGTGACGGCGAATCGGTCTTCGTCATGCCGCGCGGCGGCTTGATGGCCGGCGTCACGATCACCGGCCAGACGATCGACTACCGCCCGCTGCGCGGCTAGGCCGCAGCGGACGGTGCCTCGGGCCTCGGGCCTCGACGCGATGGCCAGGTGCCGGAGCTTTCGTTCTGGCCGAAGTCCGAAGCCCGAAGTCCGAAGTCCGAAGCCCGAAGCCCTTCTTCAGGGCGCGTTGCCGGTCAGGCTCGGAAGCTCTTCGAGATTCGGGACCAAGATGATCTCGATGCGGCGGTTCTGCTCGCGGCCTTCTTCCTTGTCGTTCGAAGCGACCGGGTCGAATTCGCCGTAACCGGCCGCCGCGAGGTTCTTCGCCGGAAAGCCGGCCTTGATCATGTACTGCACGACGCTGTTCGCGCGTGCGGTCGACAGATACCAGTTGTTCTTGAACTCGGCCGTCTTGATCGGCTGGTTGTCGGTGTGACCGGCGACCACGAACCGGCGGTCCTCGAACTGCTGGAGGACCTTCACGACCTCGCCGAGCGCGGCCTGGCCGCCCTTCGACAGGTCGGCCGAGCCGCTCGGAAACAAGATTCCCGACGGCAGCTTCAGCGTCATCTGGCCGTTGCGAAACACGACCTGGAGCTTGCCGGTGTCGACGAGCGCGCGGAACTTGTCCTGCAGCGCCTTGTACGCGGCGATGCGCTTCTCGGCCGCTTCCTTCTGGCGGCGTAGCTCCGCGAGCTCGCTCTCGGTCGCAGCCTTCTCGCTCTGCACCTTGCCGAGCTCGGCCTCCTTCGACTTCGAGGTGACGCCGAGCGCGTCGAGCTGATCCTGCAGCTCCTTGATCTTGTCGCCGAGCGTCTTGACCGTCTGGTCGGTCTCGGTCTGCTTCTGCTGCGAGGCCGACAGGTCGGCCTTTAGCAGCTTGTTGTCGGCCATCGCCTTGTCGTACGTCGACTGCTTCACGCACGCGGCGAGGACGAGCGGCGCGACGATCCATGCCAGCTTCATGGCGCCCTGTATATCACTTTCACTTCGCGGCGATCGGGAGCTGGAGCGCGCTCGCCGCGCCGGGCTGATGGAACACGCGCTGGGTCGCCTTCTGATAGTCGGTCGGCTTCGCGAAGAAGATGTTCTCGACGTACGTCTGCGGGTTGCGATCGTAGAGCGGAAACCACGACGACTGGATCTGCACCATGATGCGATGGCCCGGCAGGAACACGTGGTTCGCGTTCGGCAGCGCGAACCGATAGCGTTGCACGGTGCCGGACGGAATCGGCGACGGATGCTCGAAGCTGTCACGGTAGCGCCCGCGGAAGATGTCCATCGCGATGCCGAGCTCGTAGCCGCCGAGCGGCGGCTGCACGGGCACGTCGTCGGGATAGACGTCGATCAGCTTCACGACCCAGTCGGCGTCGCTGCCGGTCGTCGACGCGTAGAGATCCACCATCGCCTGCCCCGAGATGTGCACGGGTCGGGTCAGGGGCTCGGTCTCCCACGACAGCACGTCGGAGCGATCGACGACCGCGCGCTGATCCGACACCAGCCACGACCGCCACGCGTCGCGATCTTCGAAGTGCACCGGCCGCGGCAGGTACGGCACGGGCTTGCCGGGATCCGCGACGTACTCGTCGAAGCCGGTCGCTTTCGGCGCGGTCCAGTCCGCGTGCCCACCTGGCTCGAGGTACAGCGCCCGCGCCGTGCCGAGCGGCCAGCGCGGCAGCTTCTGCCACGTGTTCGTGCCGGTCTCGAACGCGACGACCGGCGGCGTGCCAGCTTTCGGCGCGTGATCCTTCAGGTGCTCGTCGAGGAACGGCTTCAGCACGTCGCGCCGGAACTGCAGCGCGGTATCGCCGTCGAAGTGCAGCGGGCCGAGCGACCCGCCGTCGTAGTTCGCGCCGGAGTGCCGCCACGGCCCGAGCACGAGGTGCAGCTTGCCGGTCTTGTCGCGCGGCGCGAGCGCCGAGTACACCGCGCTCCATCCATAGCTGTCTTCCTGATCCCACAGGCTCGCGACGAACAGCGTCGGCACCGTGATCGGCTGCGCGGCGAGCGCGCGATCGAGCGCCTGGCCCTGCCAGAACGCGTCGTACGCGGGATGCTCGGTCAGCTTCTTCCACCACGGCAGCTGATCGATGCCGGCCGCGCGCGCGTACTCGCCCGCCGAGCCCGCGCGCAAGAAGCTCGCGTAGTCGTCGTAGCCAGTGCGCGGCACCGACCTGCCCTCGCCGCGCGCCGTCGTCTGACCGGTGAAGTAGTCGAAGTTGATCTGGCGAAACGCTCCCGAATGAAACCAGTCGTCGCCGCGCCAGCCATCGACCATCGGGCATTCCGGCACCGCGACGGCGAGCGCCGGGTGCGGATGGACGAGCGCCATCAGCACGGTGAAGCCTTCGTACGAGCTGCCGATCATCCCGACCTTGCCGTTCGACTCCTTCACGTTCTTCACGAGCCAGTCGATCGTGTCGTACGCGTCGGTCGAGTGATCGACGGTGCTGTCGTTGAGCGGACCGCGCAGTGGGCGCGTCATCACGTAGTCGCCCTCGGAGCCGTACTTGCCGCGCACGTCCTGGAACACGCGGATGTAGCCGCCGTCGGCCGCGATCTGATCGTCCATCTGCGGCAGCACGTCGGCGAGGTGCGTGCTCGCGCTGCGCTCGCCGTGGCGCGCGGCGTTGTACGGCGTGCGCGTCAGCAAGATCGGCGCGTGCTTCGCGCCCTTGGGGATGAAGATGACGGTGAACAGCTTCACGCCGTCGCGCATCGGGATCATCACGTCGTGGCGCTCGAAGTCGGCCTGCTGCGCCGGCGGCTCGAGCTTGGCCGGGATGTCGGGCGTCAGCGGCGGCGTGGGGCCAGCGACCGCGAGCGCGGAGATGACGACCAGCACGGCGGGCGTGGCGATACGCACGGCCGGCACTATACGCCGCGGCGCACTGCTTGCACCGACCTGCTTCGAATGTCCGTACAGCTCGCCGTCGCCGTCGCCGTCGTTGCCGCGCTCTCGGGGTGTCGCCGAGCGCGGGTGCACGTGCAGAACCGGGCGCCTGCGCTCGGGCCCGCCGCGCCCGCCGTGCCGCCACCGAGCACACCTCCGGCGAACACGCAGCTCGCCCTGCCCGGCGGCCGCTCGATCGCCGACATCGCCGCGGTGGTCACGCCGAGCGTCGTCAACGTGTTCTCCGAGCGCCAGCTGCGCCAGCCGCTGGTCGCCGATCCGTTCGGCGCGCTGTTCGGCGCACCGCACCCGCGCCATGCGCTGAGCCTCGGCTCGGGCGTCATCGTCGGCAAGGACGGCGTGATCGTGACGAACCACCACGTGATCGCGCAGGCCGAGACGATCCGCGTCTCGCTGAAGAACGGCCAGGTGCTGGTCGCCAAGCTGGTCGGCAGCGATCCGAAAAGCGACGTCGCGGTGCTCCGCGTCGATGCCCACGACCTGCCGGCGATCCAGATCGCGGATGCGTCGAAGATCCGCGTCGGCGATCTCGTGCTCGCGATCGGCAACCCGTTCGGCATCGGCCAGACCGTGACCATGGGCATCATCAGCGCGACCGGCCGCGCGAACCTCGGCATCACCGCGGTCGAGGACTTCATCCAGACCGATGCCGCGATCAACCCCGGCAACTCGGGCGGCGCGCTCGTGGACATGAGCGGGCGGCTCGTCGGCCTCAACACCGCGATCGTCTCCGGCAGCGGCGGCTATCAGGGCATCGGCTTCGCGATCCCGAGCACGATCGTCGTCGAGGTCGCGAATCAGATCCTGAGCCGCGGCAAGGTCGAGCGCGGCTATCTCGGCATCGCGCTCGCGGATCTGCCGCCCCCGCGTGCCGGCGTGCTCGTCGCCGGCGTCGCCACCGACAGCCCGGGCGCGCGTGCCGGCCTGCGCCGCGGCGACATCATCACCGCGATCAACCGCGTCGCGACGCCGGATGCGGCGCACGCGCGCAACGCGATCGATCTCGCCGGGCCGACGCACGTCGTCGTCGACGTCACGCGCTCCGGCCGCCCACTCGTGCTCGACGCCGCGCTCACGGCGCCGCCGAGCGAGCCCTGAACATCGTTGATCGCGCGGGTCGGTCCCGTTAGAATCGATGATCGGGGTGTGAGTGCTCTCATGAGTCACTCGGCCAAGCCGATCCGCATGGTCCTGATCGTCGAGGACGACCCGGTCACGCTGCGGAGCTATCAGCACAGCGTGGAGCGAGGCGCCGGCATGTCCGCGCTCACCGCCACCACGGCGGCCGAAGCGCGCAGCCTGGCAAGCCGGCATCAGCCCGACGCGTGCATCCTGGATTTTCAGTTGCCGGGCGGCGAGACCGGGCTGCAGCTGTTACCCGACCTCCGCGGCCGGCATCCCGAGATGCTGCTCGTGTTCGTGACCGGCTATGGCAGCCTGGAGCTCGGCGCCGATGCGAAGGCCGCCGGCGCCGATTTCGTGCTGTCCAAGCCGGTGACGTACGCCGAGATCGTGCGCCGGATCGGCCAGCCGTGCGCGACTCCGGCCAACGCGGACGAGGTGACCGCCAGCGACGACCGCGCGCGCTGGGAGCACATGCACCGCGTGCTGAAGGACTGCGGCGGCAATCGTTCCGAGGCCGCGCGCCGGCTCGGCGTCGATCGCGGGACGCTGCAGCGCTGGCTCGATCGCGTCGCGCCGCGCTGACGTGGATGCTGCAAGATCCCGCAACGCAGGGGTGGAGGACGCGCGTACCGGGGCGCGCAAGCCGGCCTCGCATCGGTTCGACGCGCACGACGTCCAGATCGTCCACGCGCCGGCGGGATAGCGTCGCAATGCGAGCTGGGACGTCTTGAACATCGGCGCCTCCCCGCCGAGGATGTTCCGCGATGAGCGAGCTGACGCTGTACGCGGATTCGAGCTGGCAGAGCCCGTGGGTGTTCCACGTCGTGGTCGCGCTCGAGGAGCTGCGTGTTCCGTATCGGCTCGCTGCGATCGGGCTGCCGTTGCCGCCCGACGCGCGCGCCGAGCTGCAGCGCAACGCGGTGCTCGGCAAGGTGCCGTGCCTGCGCGACGACGAGCTGTGGCTCACCGAGTCGGCCGCGATCAGCGAGTACCTCGCCGAGCGCTTCCCGCCGCCGCAGCACCCGCGCATCCTGCCGCACCACCGCGCCGAGCGCGCGCGTGCGCGCCAGGCGATGTCGTGGCTGCGCACCGGCCTGTTCGCGCTGCGCGACGAGCGGCCGACGACGTCGGTGTTCCATCGCCCGGTGCAAGCACCGCTGTCGGAGCGCGCGCGCGCCGATGCCGCCGAGCTCGTGCGCGTCGCCGAGCAGCTGGTCGCGCCGGATCGCGGCACGATCGCGACCGACTGGTGCGTCGCCGACGCCGACCTCGCGCTCGCACTGATGCGCCTCATCGCGAACGGCGACCCGGTGCCACAGCGGTTGATCGATTACGCGATCGGCCAGTGGGGCCGCGCGTCGGTGCGCAAGTACCTCGGTTACATCCCGACGACGTCGTAGCGCTCGCCCAGGCTGTCGGCGCGCACGATGCGATCGCCGTCGCGCGTGACGAACGCGATCGGCATGGTGGCGGAGAGCTGGATGCCGGCGAGGCCGTCGCGATCGAGCGCGATCACGCCGGCGCTGCCGCCGGTGATGCGCGCGAGCTCGGCGAGCGCGGCGCGCGCGGCGGCTGCTGCGGATGCGCCGGCCGCGATGCGCGCTGCGAGCCCGCGCGACAACGCGACGCGCAGGATCGCCTCGCCGTCGCCGGTCGCCGAGACCGCGGCGTGCGCATCGGCCCACGTGCCGGCACCCGGCACCGGCGTGTCGCCGACGCGACCGCTGCGCTTGCCCGAGATGCCGCCGGTCGAGGTGGCGGCCGCGAAGCGCCCCGCGGCGTCGCGCGCGACCGCACCGACGGTTCCGTGCCGCGCGAGCCGCGCGCGTGCGCGTTCGGTGACCAGCGCGCCCGCCGCCGCCGGCGTGATGCCGACCTCGGCCGCGAACCGCCACGCCGCGGGCCCGGCGAGCAGCACGTGCTCGCCGGCATCGAGCACCGCGCGCGCGAGCGCGATCGCGCGGCCGAGATCGGGCACCGCCGCGACCGCGCCGACACGCTGGTGCTCGCCGTCCATCACCGACGCGTCGGTCTCGACCGTGCCGTCGCGCGTGAGAGCCGCCCCGAGCCCGGCGTTGAACTCGGGATCGTCCTCGAGCACGCGCACGGCGGCGACCACCGCGTCGAGCGCGCGGCCGCCCGCCGCGAGGATCGCGTCGCCGGCCTCGGCCGCCGCGCGCACGCCGGCGCGCAGCCGATCGTGGCGATCGGGCGTGACCTCGCCGGCACCGCCGTGCACGAGGATCGTGGTCACGGCGCGGGCTCCGGGCCGGGCACGCTGGATTCGGGCTTCGCGATCGCCGCCGCGACGATGCGCGCGAGCTCGTGCACGTACTCGGGATCGGTCGCGATCGCGGCCGCGTCGAGGCTGGGCGCGACGATCGCCGGCGTCAGCCGCGCGATCGCGCCGACGCGATCCTCGAGCATGCGCGCCACGCGCTGCGGCGCGGCCATGTCGATGACGATCACGGACGAGAACACCGGCTTGCCGTCGTTACCGCGCAGCAAGCTCGTCGCGAACAGCTCGCGGCCATCCCGCGACCAGACCGGGCCGCCTTCATCGGTCGGCGGCAGATCGACGACGCGCACCGGCTCGCTGGATTCGGGGCCGCCCACCGGCATCGTCCACAGCTCGGCATCCACCAGGTGGTTCGCGCGCTCGACCGGGCGCACGAACGCGAGCGTCTTGCCATCGGGCGAGATCGCGGGCGAGCTGTCGCCCGGCCCGTCGCTGACGCGCGCGATCGAGCCATCCGGCGCGCGCCGCTCGAGCTGGCTCTCGATCGTCTTGTCGGGCCGCGGCGTGACCTCCGCGTAGTAGATCGCGCCGTCGCGTGCGACCGACGGCGTGACCTCGTGGCCGGGCGCCGACGTCAGCTGCTCGGGCTCGCCGGCCGCGTGGCCGGTCGCATCGATCGCGAGCCGATACAGATCGTAGCCGGCGCCGCCGCGCGTCGACGCGAACACGATCGCGCGGCCGTCGGGCGTCCAGGTCGGGTGCGCGTCGATCCAGGCGCCGTGCGTGAGCGGCACCGCCACCGCTTCGCGCTCGAGCGGCGCGATCCACAAGCTGGTCTCGTCGAGCGCACGGCCGCGGCTCGACGCGAACACGATCCACCGCGCGTCGGGGGACACCGCCGGGTTGGTGTCGCGCGCGATGCGCTCGGCCGGCTGCACGACCTCGAGCATGCGATTGCCGTGCTCGTCGATCGCGACCAGGCGCGCGCCGCTCGGGCCGCGCTCGGCGGCGACGATCGCGATGCGCGCGGGCGGTGCCGGCGCGACCGCAGCGGGTCGCGCGCAGGCCGCGAGCAAGACGAGACCGAGCGACTTCAGGGCGACGGAGCAGCCGGTGCGGGCGCCGCGGGTGCGGGCGCCGCCGGCGCGGGCGAAGGCGTCGGTGCGGGCGCCTCGATGTGGGTCTTCTTCGACAGGTTGGACATGTTCATGTCCTTCGTCATGTCTCGAATCTCGGGCTGGACTCCGAAGTACACGCCGATCGCGAACACCGCGGCGACCGCGCCGACCGCGAGGCTCACCGCCCATGCGGTCGAGTTCGCAGACGAGCCTGCCTGCTCGTACGGCTGGAACGCGTGCTCTTCATTCGCCGGCCAGGACGTGATGAGCTGGCGCCGGTTGACGATCGCGCCGATCGCCATCATCGCCGCGAGCCCACCGAGCCCCAGGACCGACACGAGCGCGATGATGAAGACGATGACGCCGGCAAGGCTCTCGAGGCCCGTGGGTTCAGTGTGCATGTCGTGGCTCCACGTGGATCTTGAAGGGGATTACGGGTCGGTTGCAACCGCGAGACGGATCTGGATGTCTCGTGCGTTGGATCGGGGAGATCGGGCCGGGCAGGCCCGGGCAACGGCTTATGACAACATGCCGCGCAGTCGGTTCCGGGTTTTTTGCGCCAATCATTCTGGCCGGTTGCGCGAGCAGCGCGGCCCAGCCCGGCCCGCCGCTCCAGGCAACGCCGGCTCCTGCCGCTGCCCACAGGTCGGAGGCTTGCCTCGGGCTCGCCGACCATGGGGTGTTTTCCGATCTCGATCCAGAGGTACAGATCGCGCTGCCCGGCTCGGTCGATCCTGCGGGCGTGACGGCGCGCATCGACGACGCCCACCACGTGCTCGTCGTGTCGATCGACGACTTTCCGCGCAAGGCATATCCGCTCGCACCCGCCGACACCGGCGCCGCGACGCTCGACGTCGGCCGCTTCCACCTCGCGCTGCGCGCCGGCGATCGCGATGAATTGCGCCCGCTGCTCGCCGAAGCGCGCATCCGCGAAGGCCGCGCCGCGCACGATCTCGACGACGACGGCATCCCCGATCCCCTCGACATCTTGATCGGCGCCAAGAAGGAGCTGCTCAACGGCGAGGCGTACACGGCGAAGGCCGAAGCCTACATCGGCATGACGTACCCGATGGGCGACGTGCCGCGCACCATCGGCGTGTGCACCGACGTGATCGTCCGCGCGGTCCGCAACTCCGGCCTGGACCTGCAGCGCGCGCTGC
The DNA here is from genome assembly GCA_036490935.1 of Kofleriaceae bacterium. Taxonomy (GTDB): domain Bacteria; phylum Myxococcota_A; class Polyangia; order Haliangiales; family Haliangiaceae; genus JABFXX01. Next base: position 41,361 of record DASXCY010000185.1, read on the forward strand.
ACGAGGACATCCGGCGCGCGAGGTCTTCGTACCCGATGGTGAAGGGCCTGGGCGATCCGAGCATCGACCAGCGCCGGGTCGGCACGCTCCTGCCCTACTTCCTGCGCCACTGGGAGCGCCACGGCGTCGGATTCGACGATCCGAGCGATCCGCCGCGCCCCGGCGACGTCATCTTCATGGATACGTTTCCGGATCGGCCGGGGCCCGATCACATCGGTATCCTGTCCGACGCGGTCGATGCTCGCGGCCTGCCGCTCGTCATCAACAACTGGACCGACGGCACGGTGGTCGCCGAGATGGACCTCCTGACGTTCGTGCCGGTGTTGTACCGATTCCGCCTGCCGCCGTAAGATGGCCGCGTGTTACGCGCCGCCGTGGTCATGGCGCTGCTCGCGATCGCGGGCGGCGCACGCGCCGACGAGCTGCGCGCGGTGATCGATCGCGTCGAGCTCGAGCCGGCATCGATCACCGGCCAGCGGCTGCGCGTGTACCTGTCGGCGCTGTCGATCGAGGGCCAGCGCCTCGATCTCACCGGCGAGAAGAGCATTCGCCTGTACTCCGGCTCGAGCGAGAAGCACGTGCCGTACGCGCTCGGCACGTTCGACACGACCGGCGAGGATCTCGCGCTGGTCGTGCTGGTGCAGGTCTCGCTCGATTTCGGCGACGCGTTGCCGACGATCACCGACGCGCTCGACCGCGAGCTGCTCGCCACGCTCGGCGAGCACGCGCAGGTCGCGGTGATCGCGTACGGCGAGAACGTGTCGTCGGGCAAGCTCGACAAGGCCAAGACCGCGCGCGGCAAGCTGAGCGGCCTGTCGAGCGACGGCAGCGCCGGCGATCCGGGGCTCCTCGACGCGATCGATCGCGCGCTCGGCCTGCTGCGCCGCGCGAAGCCAGGAGATCGAGGGTCGCAAGGCGCGCCCGAGGACCGCCCCTTGCGCAAGCTCGTCATCATCATCGGCGACGGGCGCGACCGCGCGGGCGATCGCGATCGCATCACCGCGGCCGGCAAGCGCGCCGCGAAGGACGGCGTGCGCATCCACGCGATCGCGTACTCGCCCGCGGACGTGCGGCGCCCGCTGCTCGCGCTCGGCGAGCTGGCGAAGCAATCGCTCGGCACGTTTCGCTGGCCGGGCCGCGGCCGCAAGCCCGGCCCCGAGTCGTGGACCGAGGCGTTCAAGCAGCTGCACGACGAGATCCTCAAGCAGTACGTCGTGACGTTCTTCGTCAACGGCGACGACGACATCGCCGGCAAGAAGTTGCACGTCGTCGCGTCGCTCGCGAAGGCGGAGGCGACGTCGAACGAAGTCAAGGTTCCGGACTCGGCGACGTGCGCGGGGACGGCGTGCGACTCCGGTTACTGCGCGAGCGAGCGCTGCATCACGCCGGAGGCCCACTCGGGTCGTGGCATCCTCGGCTGGGTCCTGCTCGTCGGCGGCTGCGCGGCCGGCGCGATCCTCGCGCTCGGCTTCGTCGGCTTCGTGATGAGCAAGCGCCAGCAACGGCCGCGGATGCCGATGCCGATGCCGATGCCGGGCGGCGTCGTCCCGATGCCCGGCGTCGCCCCGATGCCCGGCGTCGCCCCCGTGCCCGTGCAGTTGCCCGTGCCCGGTCTGCTCCCCAACGGCCGCCCGATCCCCGCGCTGCTCGTCGTCAACGGTCCGTTCGCCGGCCAGCGCTTCACGCTGCGCAACGGGTTCGTGATCGGCAAGCAACCCGGCTGCGACTTGCTGATCGACGACGGCTTCACTTCGGGCCAGCACGCGATGATCGCGATGGACCCGAGCGGCAACTGCCGGCTCTACGATCGCGGCTCGACGAACGGCACGTTCGTCAATGGCGTGCCGGTGCGCGATACCGAGCTGCAGCACGCGGTGGCGATCAAGATCGGCTCGACCGAGCTGCGGTTTTTGGCACAATGAGGTGACTGGATGTCGACCTGGAAACCATCCGGCAACGTCTACATCGCGGGACAGAAGTTCCACATCGACGCGCCGGTCATCAACTGGACCGAAGGGCCGCGCTGGGACGCGACGTCGCTCGAGTGCATCCCGACCCAGACCGATCCGACGCCGGGTTGCGTCGGCGGTTTCCCGCACGGCCCACCGCCGTTGACGTACAACCGGCGCTATGCGCTGCGGCCGGCGCTGCGCAGCTTCGGCGACAAGATGCCGCCGCTCGAAGCGGCGAAGGCGGTGATCAAGCAGTTCGTGATCCATCACGACGGCTGCAGCTCGGCCGACATGTGCTTCTCCGTGCTGCAGAACGAGCGCGGCCTCAGCGTCCACTTCCTGCTCGATAACGACGGCACGATCTTCCAGACGATCGATCTCGCGCTGATGGCCTATCACGCGGCCGACTGGAACATCGCGTCGATCGGTATCGAGCTGTGCAACCGCGGCGACGCGCTCAAGGAGCCGCACTACTACGACAGCGCGAAGTACAAGCGCGACACCATCTTCTGCAAGGTCAACGGCCACACGATCAAGTCGTTCGGCTACACCGCCGAGCAGAAGAAGAGCTTCGTGCAGCTCTGCCGCGAGCTGCGCAAGCTGCTGCCGAACTTGCCGAGCGAGTTCCCGCAGAGCTCGCCCGGCGTGCAGTCGTGGGAGACGCTGCCGCGCTCGGCGTCGTTCGCGTTCTCGGGCTACATCGGCCACTACCACCTGACCGAGCAGAAGTGGGATCCGGGTCCGTTCGACTTCAAGGATTTCTGCGCGCAGCTGCGCGGCTCGCTGTGCTTCCCGGTGTTCGCGAAGGCCGACCCCAAGCGCACCGACAAGGACCGCCCCGAGGTGCCGCAGAAGGTCGACGATCTCGCGGCCGCGACGCAGGATCTCTACAAGGCGAACGAGCAGCGCGCCGACGGCGGGTTCTTTCCGGTCGGGCCATGGGGCGAGTCGCGGCTGTGGCACGGCGGCGTTCACCTCGTCGGCTCGCCCGGCGATCCGGTGGTCGCGCCGTTTCCCGGCCGCCTGGTCGCCGCGCGCATGGGCAAGACGTCGGCGATCGGGTCGGTCAACTTCGTGCTGCTGCGCCACGACATGGCGCTCGGCCAGGCGCACGTGCAGTTCTATTCGCTCTACATGCACCTCGCCGACGAGCTGACGGCGACGCCGCCGGTCGACTGGATGACGAAGGACGGCTGGAAGAAGTCGCCGGCGCCGCCCGGCGAGGTCGTGCTGCTCGACGAGCCGCTCGAGGCCGGCGCGATCATCGGCCACGTCGGCACCGCCGGCCCGCCCGAGGCCTCGAAGGCGCAGACCCACGTCGAGATCTTCTCGACGAACGAGCTGTTCACGAGCCTGCCGGCGTCGCCGTGGCAGCTGGTCGACGGCACCGCCGGCGGCCGGTTCTGCGACTCGCCCGAGGTCGACGACGCGATCGACGCCAACCACGACGGCCTGCTCGACAAGCAGGAGCTCTCGCAGTTCTATCTGGGCGGCGGCGGCTCGGCGATGCACTTCCTGGTCACGCTGCACGTCTCGGAGTGGACCCCCGAGCCGAGCTGGGCCGACGCGCTCCGCGTACCGAAGGACTTCAAGAAGTGGAAGGCGAGCGATCTCGACCAGCTCGTCGCCGATCAGCTGACCCCGGGCCTGTGGTGGGATGCGGCCACGTCACAGCACGCGAAGCTGCCGCCCGACGGGATCGTCTATCACTATCACCCGATCACGTTCGTCAGCTGGTTCAACCAGCAGCTGCTCGACGCCGCGGCCTCGGCGCCGGTACAAAAGATCGACGAGACCGCGGCCAAGCAGGCGCTCGCGGTCGGCCTCTCCGACGACAACCTCGGCGAGACCGGCTCGACGATGCGGTCGTCGGCCGACGTCTCCGAGGACCCGTGCAACCAGAAGCTGACGCTGAACGAGCTGGTCCAGGGCTTCGATGCGCCGGAGTGCACGCCGTGAAGACGGGCTTAGGGCTCCGGGCTTCGGGCTTCGGCCCGAGATCGACATGGCGGCCACCGACGCGGCGGGCGTTCGTTCAGATGCTCGCGGCCGCGGCGGCGGCGCTCGCCCTGAAGCAGAAGCAATCCCCGCCGAAGCTCAAGGTCTGGATCGGCCACTTCTGATCCGATCTGGCCAAAGCCCAAAGCCCAAAGCCCAAAGCCCAGCTCCTGTTGTATCGTCCGCCGCATGAGCCTACGCCGGTGGATCACGGTCCTTAGCTTGTGCGCAGCGTCAGGGAGCGTGGTGCTCGCCGGTCCGGGCAAGGACCAGCCCAAGACCCCTCCGGCGGCCGGATCGGGATCGGGATCCGGATCGGGATCCGGATCGGGATCGGGATCGGGATCCGCCGCGGGCAGCGCGGTGCAAATGGAAGAGGATGCGCCGCCGTCCGACATCAATGGCACCGACGAGAATCCCGACGCGCCGCGCGCGGTCGGCGGCGAGGCGGTCAAGGTCGTCGCACCGAAGCCAACGAAGAAGAAGCCGTATCCGATCGAAGACGTGCTGCGGCCGATCACGCTGCCGCAAAACCTCTCCGAGGTCGCGATCGATCCGCACGCCGACGTTCACCCATATTACGGCTCGAGCGCGCTGTACGCGCGTTACGGCATCACCGACAAGATCCAGATCCGGCTCACGTACCTGTGGGCCGGCGTGTACGGGACGCCGAACGCGTCGGGCTCGGACAGCGCGACGTTTCATCCGGGCAAGGCGGTCGGGCTCGACGCGACGTACATGCTCCAGGATTGGATCGGCGTGCAGCTCGGCGTACCGGTTTACCTCGATCCGGTCGCGGTCTCGCTCGCGATCGGCGCGCCGATCAAGTTCACGTTCGGCGACAAGTACGCGATCGGCGGCCTCGACGACCTGCTCAACATCAAGCTCGATCGGTTCGCGCCGAGCTTCATGAACGAGTTCCAGAACGCGGTCGGCGTGTTCAACGACACGAACACGACCGAGCAGAGCCGCGGCCACCTGCGATTCTCGTTCTATGGCGAGTACCAGTACGCGCCGAACCTCGCGTTCATCGGGCGCGTCGGCGTCGACGACGATCTCGGCTCGGGCGGCGGCAGCAGCGCCGGCACGACGATGGGCAGCGGCGGCACGGTCACGTTCCTGCGCGCCGGCCTGCAATACTCGCCGCGCCCGTTCCTCGACGTCGGCGGCTCGCTCGGCTTCGACGACCTCGGCACCTGGGGCACGTTCGATCCCGAGTTCTACCTGGCGCTGCGGATCTAGCACTCCTGTGTCAGGTCCGCGATGGTCGCAGCCGGCGATGACCCGACACAGGAGTGCTAGGGCGCGATCACGTCGAACTTGCGCACGCCGACCAGCTGGCCGCCGAGCGTGTAGGTCTTGCACGACCAGGTGCCGTGCGGATCCTTCGGCAGCTTGTCGGGCGGAAACACGCTGACCCAGACCTCGCTGTCGTTGTCGCTGTCGCACGCGAGGCGCTCGGGCTCGAGCTCGACGAGCGGCCGGCCGCGTAGCGTCCACACGTGCACGATGCGCTCCTTTGGCTTACCGGGCTCGCGCACGAGCGAGCCGCAGCGCAGGTTCGCGAGCTGATCGTCGCGGATGCGATGCGCGCTCGCGGGCAGGCACTCCCACTCGCCCGCCGTGCCGTGCCCGACCGACGTCTCCGGCATCGCGAGCGGCGCCGGCGGGATGATCGCCGGCTCGTACCACACGCCCGCGAGCAGAAGGCCCGTCGTGCCGAGCGTGATCAGCGCGCCCTGCGGCGACAGCACCTGGCGTACCGAGAACGACAGCAGCGCGACCGACGCCGGCGTCGCCGCGGCCGCGATGATGAGGCCGGTCAGGTGATCGACGCCCGCGACGAGCGGCATCAGCACGTTGAGCAGCGCGAACATCGCCAGCCCGTACATCGCCGAGGCCAGCCAGCGCCGCTCCATCACGAAGTGATCGAAGACGAGGTCCATCGTCGACACGATCGCGCACACGAGCAAGATCGGCGCGAGCCACCAGTTGAACGACTGCAGCGACCATGTCGCGCTCGACGCATAGAGCGGCGTCAAGAAGAAGAACATCTGCTGGTAGAACTGCTTGATGACGTAGTTGGTCGCGACGCGCAGGCCCTTCTTGACGACGTGCTCGTCGTCGCGGCGGTTCGCGGGCCCGGTGATGAAGCGCAGCGCGACGAACAGCAGCAGCCACGACGCGAGCAGCGCCATCATGACCTTGTCGGCGTAGTGCAGGCCGGCGCGCGCGAACAGCATCACGCCGACGCCGAATGTCAGCGCGACGGTCGAGTGCAGCCACCACAGCCGACGCAAGACGCGGCGGAATCGCGACGGCGGCGGATCGGCTTCGGCGGCAGCGCCCACTAGCCGGATTATTCAGGCGCGCAGCAACTCGCGCAACCGCAACGCGTTGCGCACGGCGTGGCCCTCGGCGTCGTTGTCGAAGCAGACCAGGACGTCGCGGCCGTCGGCGAGCCAGCGGCGGATGTGGCCAGCCCACGCGCGCAGGCTGCGCTCGCTGTAGCTCGACGCGTACTCGCGCGTATGGCCGTGCAGCCGCACGTACACGAGATCGGTCGTGATCGCGCGCCACATCGGAAAATCTGGCGCGTCGGACAGGCACGACGCGACCCGCGCATCGCTCAGCACGCGCGCGACGTCGTCGCGAAACCACGTTGCTCGCGCAGCCGCGCGATCGAGGCCGCGCACTCGCGCAGCCGCTTGTAGTGCGTGACGAAGCGATGGCCCTTGAGCGCGAAGCGAAAGCCGCGCGGCGTCTCGGCGTACCAGCGCGCGTACGTCTCCGGCGCGATCTGCGTGTAGAACGAGCCGTTGATCTCGAGCGTATCGAACGTGCGCGACGCGACGTGCAGCCAGCGCGCGACCGGCTTGTCCGCGTAGAGGTGCGCGCGCCAGCCGCGATACACCCAGCCGCTCGTGCCGACGTGGACGCGCGCCATTCAGCTCGCGGCTGCGATGAGCTCGCGGAGCCGCTCGAGCGCGAGCTCGAGCTTGGCCATCGGCGGCCCGAACGAGAACCGCAGGTGGCGGCGGAACCGCGACTCGCGGCCGCCGCGGCGCTTGCCCGGATCGACGTCGAAGAACTCGCCCGGCACGGTGATGACCTTGTTCGCGAGTGCGGCGCGGAAGAAGCTCGTGCCGTCGCAGATCGAGTCCGGCAGGTGCTCCGCGCTCGCCCACACGTAGAACGTGCCTTCCGGCGGCAGGTCGACCGTGAAGCCGAGATCGCGCAGGCCGTCGAGCAGACGCTTGCGCTTCTTGCCGAACTCCGCGGCGATCGCGCGCGTCTCGGCCATCGCCGCGGTCGGCGCGACGAGCTCGACCGCCTTGCGCTGCAGCGGGCGCGAGCCGCCGCCGTCGAGGAACGAGCCGGCCGAGGTCACGCCTTCGATCACGCGCTTGGGCGCGACGGTCCACGTCACGCGCCAGCCGGGATAGCGCCAGTTCTTGGTCAGGCCGTCGAGGATGACGACCGGATCGCGATCCACGTCCTCGACGTAGCGGGCCGCCGTTTCGATCCCGCCGATGCGACCGCTCGAAGCGGTCGCATCGGACATCGTGTCAGACTTGGGCGCGACGAGATCCGGCCGCCACACGTAGTGCGAGTAGAACTCGTCGAAGATGAGCGCGCAGTCGAGCTCGCGAGCGACCGCGACCCAGTCGGCGAGATCGCGGCCGCCGATGACCTTGCCCGTCGGGTTCGACGGATTCGACGCGAGGATCGCGCCGAGCCCGCGGCCGTGCACCTCGCGGCGCAGATCGGCGGCCGAGAACGCATAGCCGCGCTCGGGCTCGAGCAGGATCGGGATCGGCGAGAACATGCGAAACACGCTCAGCAACTCTTCGTACGCCGTGTAATCGGGCAAGAAGTGACCGAGGTGAATGTTGCCGAGCGACGCCGCGACGCGCGTCAACGCCGAGCGGCCCCCGCCCGACACCGCGACATTCTCCGCCGAGTACTTGCTCGGCAGCCCGCGCCGGAACAGCTCGTTGTAGAAGCCCGCGATCGCCTCGCGCAGCTCCCAGAGGCCGGCGACCGGCGCGTATTCCTGATCGCCCGCGAGCACCGGCAACGACGTGACGCGCGGCGGGGCACCCGGCAGCTCCTCGCTCTCGGGCATGCCCTGGCCGAGGTTGCACCAGTCGTCGGAGTGCGACGAGTAGCCGAGCCGGTTCGCCTCGGTGGTGACGTAGATGACGCCGGTGCGCGGGACTTCGCGAAACGCCGCGAACGTCGGCTCGGCGTCCTGCCCGGTCTTCGCGCGCGGGAACGTCGCCATCGCCGCGCAGCGTAGCATCATGCTAGGTTGCGCGCGTGTCGCTGTTCTCCGGGCTGACCGGTCAGGAGCGCGCGGTCGAGCAGCTGACGCGCGCGATCGCGGGCGGCCGCGTGCCGCACGCGTACGTGTTCTCCGGACCTTCCGGCGCGCCCATGCAAGACCTCGCGATCGCGCTCGCGTGCGCGCTCAACTGCCCCGTCGAGCCGGGCTCCGGCTGCGGCCACTGCGACGCGTGTACGAAGATCCTCGGCGGGTTTCATCCCGACGTCGTCACGCTCGTGCGCGAAGGCGCGGGCAACATCGTGCCGATCGAGCGCGTGCGCGAGCAAGTGATCGCGCGCATCGCGCTGCCGCCGCACGAGGCGGAGGTGCGGGTCTTCATCGTCGAGGAGGCGACCGCGATGGCCCCGCCCGCCGCGAACGCGCTGCTCAAGACGCTCGAGGAGCCGCCGTCGCGCACGCTGTTCGTGCTGTGCACGACCGCGCCCGAGCAGCTGCTGCCGACCTTGCGCAGCCGCTGCCAGCGCGTGCGGCTCGCGGCGGGCTCGGCGATGCCGGCCGATGTCGCGCGCGCCGAACGGGTCGAGCGGCTCGCCGAGGAGCTCGCGAGCGACACGCCCGATCCGTCGCTGCCGTCGCGCGTCGCCGAGGGCAAGGGCGACGCCGCGCTCGTCGTGCTCGCCGCCGCGTCGTTGCTGCACGCCGAAGCGCGCGAAGCCGCCGCGCGCGCCGACCTACCCGCCGCGCGCCGGGCCGCGCATCGCGCCGAGACCGTGATGGCGTGGCACGTGCCGATCGCGATCCACAACGCGAATCCGCAGCTCGCGATCGAGGCGCTGGTGGTTGCGCTCGGGCAGGACGCATGACCAGACGGAGGCGCCGTCGGCCGGAGCACGACGGACCGCGGACTTCGGACCTCGGACTTCGGACGCCGGAATCGGAACCAGAGCCCAGCCTCGGCTCCGGCGACGCGGACGATCAATCCGAAGTCCGAAGTCCGAAGTCCGAAGTCCCCCCCGACGACGAGCGCGAACCGGCGCCCGCGATCGTCCTCGCCCCCGATCTGCCGCCCGATCCGCCGGCCACCGATCCGGATCCCGCGAGCTACGAGCTCGCCGGCGCGCAGCTCGGCGACGATGTCGCCGCCGTGATCGGCGTGCGGTTCGTGTCGGCCGGCCGCATCCAGTGGTGCGATGCCGGCGATGGCGACTTCACGCCCGGCGAGCGCGTGATGGTCGATAGCGACCGCGGGCCGCGACTCGCCACCGTCGCGACGCCCGCGACCCGCCGCGCGGTGCGCGAGCGCGGGCTGCGCCGCGTGATCCGGCGCGCGCACGAAGGCGATCAGCGCGCGACCGAATCGACCGAGCGCGAGCTGCGCATCGCGAAGGACAAGGCCGCCGAGCTCGGCCTGCAGATCAAGGTCTTCCGCGTCGAGAAGACCGGCGGCAAGCTGTTCATCTACTACACCAGCGACGATCGCGTCGACGTGCGCGCCTTCGTTCGCGACGTCGGCGCCGCGACCAACTCGCGGCTCGAGCTCCGCCAGCTCGGCGCGCGCGACGAGGCGAAGGTCATCGGCGGCATCGGCTCGTGCGGGCTCACGCTGTGCTGCACGACGTGGCTGCCCGAGTTCGTGCCCGTCTCGATCAAGATGGCCAAGGATCAGGGCCTCGTGCTGTCGCCGACGAAGGTGTCGGGGCAATGCGGCCGGCTCAAGTGCTGCCTCGTCTACGAGCAGGCCGCGTACGCCGAGCTGCGCAAGGGCCTGCCGAAGCTCGGCAAGCGCGTCGTCACGGCGCGCGGTGAAGGCCGCGTCGTCGAGGTCGACGTGCTCCGCCAGCGCATCCGCGTGTCGTACGCGCCGGGCGAGGCCGAGGTCTTGCCGGCGGCCGACGTCAAGCCGATGTTCGCGTCGCAACACCCGCAGCACGAGCACGAGCCCGAGGCAGAGCCCGAACCAGAGTCCGAGCCATGACGCAGCCGTTCTACATCACGACGCCGATCTACTACGTCAACGACGTCCCCCACCTCGGCCACGCCTACGCGACGATGGTCGCCGACGCGTTCGCGCGCTTCCATCGCATGCGTGGCGAGGACACGCGCTTTCTCACCGGCACCGACGAGCACGGCCAGAAGGTCGAGGAAGCCGCGACCAAGCGCGGCCTGGCCCCGCGCGCGCTCGTCGACCAGGTCGCGCCGCGCTTCGACGCCTGCTGGAAAGAGCTCGGCATCGACCGGTATCGCTTCATCCGCACGACGAACGACCAGCACAAGCGCGTGGTCGCCAGCCTGTGGAAGCGCATCCGCGCCGAGAGCCCCGACGATCTCTATCTGGCGTCGTACCAGGGCTGGTACTGCGTCCACTGCGAGGCGTTCTACACCGAGAGCCAGCTGGTCAAGGACGCCGACGCGTGGGTGTGCGCGATCCACAAGAAGCCGGTCGCGTGGCTCGACAAGGAGCGGAGCTGGTTCTTCAAGCTGTCGCGCTACGCCGAGCCGCTGCTGCGCCACATCGAGCAGCACCCCGAGTTCATCCGGCCCGAGCAGTATCGCAGCGAGATCGTCTCGTTCCTGCGCGGCGGCTTGAAGGATCTGTCGGTGTCGCGCACGAGCTTCTCGTGGGGCATCCCCGTGCCGGAGCCGGATCCGGAAGGCCTCTCGCACGTGATCTACGTGTGGATGGACGCGCTGACGAACTACCTGAGCGACCTCTGCCCCGCGGACGGCTCGATCGGCGGCGCCGACGTCGCGCGGTATTTTCCCGAGGCCGTGCACTTGATCGGCAAGGACATCCTGCGGTTTCACGCGGTGTACTGGCCGGCGTTCCTGATGTCGGCCGGCCTCGCGCTGCCGAAGACGATCTTCGCGACCGGCTGGTGGACGGTCAAAGGCGAGAAGATCTCGAAGTCGATGCCGGCGACGCGCATCGACCCGGTCGAGCTGGCCGACGCCCTCGGCGTCGGACCGGGCGGCCGCGCGATCGGCATCGATGCGATGCGCTATTACCTGCTCCGCGAGGTGCCGCTCGGCGCCGACGGCGACTTCACGTTCGAGTCCTTGTTCGGGCGGTTCAACGCCGAGCTCGCGAACGACCTCGGCAACCTGGTCAACCGCGTGCTGACGTTGATCGGGCGCAGCAAGCTCGAGCCCGCGCGCGACGCGCACCTCGCGACCACCGAGCCGCACGCCGGGCTCGAGCGGCTCGCGGGCGAGGTCATCGCGGGCGCGACCGCCGAGCTCGAAGCATTCTCGCCGAGCCGCGCGCTCGAGACCATGTGGAGGCTCGTGCGCGAGGCCAACCGCTACGTCGACCAGACGCAGCCCTGGCAGCTCGCGAAGGATCCGGCGCGCTCGGCCGAGCTCGCGCACGTGTTCCACAACCTCGCGAACACGATCGCGGTGATCGGCGGCCTGGTCTCGCCGATCCTTCCGACGACCGGCCGCACGCTGCGCGAATGGGTCGGCGTCCCCGCCGCCGAGCTCGAGCGCTGGCCGCGCGCCGACGACATGCATCGCGTGGTCGGCCAGGTCACCCGCGATCCCAAGCCGCTCTACCCGCGCCTCGACGACGCCGCGCAGAACCGCATCGTCGCCGCCGTCGTACCTCCCGAACCTGCTCCGAAGTCCGAAGTCCGAAGCCCGAAGTCCGAAGTCCCTGTTCCGACCATCACCAAGGACGAGTTCGATCGCCTCGAGCTCCGCGTCGGCAAGATCCTGGAGGCGCGCGCGATCCCCAAAAAAGATCGCGTGCTCGAGCTGCGCGTCGATCTCGGCGATCCCGAGCCGCGCACGATCGTCGCGGGCATCGCGCAACAGCACAAGCCGGAGACGCTCGTCGGCAAGAGCTGCGTGTTCGTCGCGAACCTCGCGCCGCGCGACATGGGCAAGGGCCTGGTCTCGCACGGCATGATCCTCGCCGCCGGCGACGACGCGATCTTGACGACGGTCGCCGGTGACGTGCCGCCCGGAACGCGAGTAAGGTAGGCGCGACCATGACCTCCGACGTCCGTCGTGCGCCGCGCCTCGTCGTCAACGCCGCGGCGGTCGTCGAGTCGATCGGCCAGGTGCAGATGCAGCTGCATCCTAGCCTCGCGAAGGTGTTCCGCCGCGTCGACGCCGACCGCAGCTCGATCGGCACGAAGTTCCCGGCCGTCGTGCGCGACTTGTCGACCAACGGCGCGTTCATCACCGGCTCGCCGCTGCCGCTGCTCGCGCGCGTCGCGATCAAGTTCGACGTCAAGGGCGTCGGCCCGATCGACGCGATCGGCTGGGTGCTGTGGCAGCGCATGGACGACTGCGAGCTGCCCAACGGCGGTCCGCTGCCGAAGGGCTTCGGCGTGCTGTTCGAGGCGATCCCGATGGACACCCGCTCCGCGATCGCGGCGCTCGTCGCGAAGACCGACGGCGCGTAGCGTGGCGGCGCGCGCATTCGCGTTCCGCCCGCGCTATCGCGGGCTCGCGATGGCCGCGATCGGCGTCGGCGGCACGGTCGACGTCGTCGCGCTCGCGGTGCTCGGCGCGGCGCTGCTGCCGCTCGCGACCGGCGCGATCGGCATCGCGCTCGGCGTGGCGTACCTCGCGTCGCCGACCTGGAAGCTCGAGGTCGTGGTCGACGACGATGGCCTCGAGGTGCGCTCGCCGAAGCGCCGGCGGTTTCGCGTCGCGTGGAACGACGTCGTCGCGGTCGTCGCGTCGCCGTCGACGCACACGTGTTTCGTCGACGGCGGCTCGCCCGACAAGAGCCTCGTCGTGCCGGGTGACGGCGCACCGGCGCCGTACGACCTCGCCGACAAGCCCGCGCTGTTCGACGCGATCCTCGCGCACGTCGATCCCGCGAAGGTGACGACGGTCGAGACGCTCGAGAAGGCTTAGTCGCCCATCCCGGCGATCACGCGCGCGGCCGTGGCCTGCATCAGCGCCGGCACCTTGTCGAACGAGTCGCCATGATGCTGGCCGTCGTAGTCGTACCAGGCCTTCGCGGACTGGATCTGCGAGTAGATGTCGAGCATGTGGCCCTCGCCCATGCCTTGATCGGCGTCGGGCGGCTGGACGCCGCCCTCGTCGGCGGTGAATTCGATCTTGCCGTGGAAGCTCCAGCTCGTCACCGTCGTCGCCAGGCTCGACGCGTCGAGCGACGGATCGCGCGAGTCGGTGGTCAGCGGCGCGCACGCGGTCGTGACGCCGACATAATTGATGATGTCGTCGTACGCGCTGCCGGTCGGACTGGTGCCGCCGGTGACCGGCGCCATCACCGTCGCGACGCGGCAGCTGTTCGTCGCGTCGCCGCCCGGGCACGCCGGATCGTCGTTGCCGAACCGCGACATCGCGTTGCCGGTGCACGGCGTCGCGTCGGCATCGCAATGGCCGGCCGCGACGTGCACGCGCCCGCAGCCGGCGTTGACGTCCCAGAACCCGGGCCCGCCGATCAGCATCTGGTAATCGAGGATCGAGTCGAGGCCCTGCCACACGTGCGCACCGAACGTCGCCGCGGTGCCCATGCTGCCGCCCACGGTGCCGAGCGCGTGCGCGGCGGCCAGGTTCGCCTTCACCCACGCGAGCGCCGCGGCCGGCCGCGCGGTGAGGTCGTGCACGGTCGTCGGCGTCGCGTCCTGGCGCGTGAACCAGCCCCCGCCGCCGTTGCCGGCCTGGATCACCATCGTGCCCGGCTCCCAGCCGATCGACACCGTCTTGAGCGTGCTCGCGAGCTGCACGTAATGGTCGAGCTTGTTCACCGTGGTCACGCCGCCGGCGCCCGCGTGCGTGACGACCACGTCGTCGCCGTCGGGCGTGAACGCGAAGTGGGCACCCATGCCGTCGACGACGAACGCGAGGCCTTGGAGCTGCAACCCGCCGCGCGCCGACGTGACCGGCGTACCCGCCGGGGCGACCCAGCCGAACGTGCACGTCGTCCAGTCGCCCGCGCACGGCGTCGCGCACGCGTAGTGGACGTACTGGCCGTCGGTCGTGGTCGCGAACGCCGCATCGAGGTTCGTCGGGTCGGCGACGGCGCAGAACTGCAGCTCGGGCAACGCGCCGGCCGCGATCGCATCGACGGCCGGCGCGTCGCTCGCGA
>DASXCY010000186.1:0-5134 GCA_036490935.1 Kofleriaceae bacterium
GCCTCGCGCGCCAGGCACACCGCCCGCGCGTCGACCTTGCCGGATGCGGGCGCGACGAGGTCGAACAGGCCGGCGATCGCGCCGACGATCGCGCCGTCGCTCGCGGAGGCGCGCTCGAGCTCCTCGAGGTCGCGGGCGACATCGCGCAGCCGCTCGGCGAGCCGCACGTGGTCGGGCTCGAAGAACATCGGCAGGTCGTCGCTCGACAGGTTCATGATTCGGGCTCGGGCGCGCCGGCGAACCGCGGCGCGCGCTTGTCGCCGAACGCGGCGTGTGCCTCGGCGAAGTCCGGGTGCTCCATGCACAGCGCCTGCGCCTGTGCCTCGGCCTCGATCGCCTGCGCCAAGGTCATCGCGTGCTCGCTCTCGATCATCTGCTTGGTCATCGCATGCGCGAACGCGGGCCCGCTGGCAAGCCGATTCGCCCAGTCGCGGGCCATTGTCAGCGCGGCCTCACCGTCGGGGACGATGCGGTTGACCAGGCCGATGCGCGCGGCGTGCTCGGCGTCGATGATGTCGCCGAAGAACAGCAGCTCGCTCGCGTGCGTCAGCCCGACGAGCCGCGGCAGCAGGTACGTGACGCCCATGTCGGCGCCGCACAGCCCGACTTTCGGAAACACGAAGCCGAACTTCGCGCCCGCGGCTGCGATGCGAAAGTCGCACGCGCACGCGATCACCGCGCCCGCGCCGACCGCGGTGCCGTTGATCGCGCCGACGATCGGCCGCCGGCAACGCCGCATCGCCGCGATCAAGCGGCCGGTCGCGCGCGTGAACGCCACCAGCTCGGGCGTCGAGCGGCCGAGCAAGTGATGGATGATGTCGTCCTGGTCGCCGCCGGAGC
Source organism: Kofleriaceae bacterium (assembly GCA_036490935.1). GTDB lineage: Bacteria > Myxococcota_A > Polyangia > Haliangiales > Haliangiaceae > JABFXX01. Next base: position 841 of record DASXCY010000186.1, read on the forward strand.
AGAACCCGCGGCCGCGGCCGGTGATGACGATCGCGCGCACGTCGTCGTGGGTATCGAGCTGCTCGAACGTCTCGGCCAGCTCGCGATAGACCTCGAATGTCAGCGCGTTGAGCCGCTTCGGCCGGTCGAGCGTGATCTCGACGACGCCGCGCGCGTGCTCGAGCGCGAACGACTTCGCCTCGCCGATCACGGCACGTGCTCCAGGTATGCGACCGCCTGGATCTCGACGACCGCGGCCGGTTCGACGAGCGCGGTCACCGCGACGAGCGCCATCGCCGGAAAATGTACGCCGAACCGGGCACGCCACGGCGGGCCGAGCTCCTTGCGCGCCGCGCGATACGCGGCGATGTCGGTGACGTAGATCGTCATCTCGGCGATGTCGTCGACGTGCGCGTGCGCGGCCGCGAGCACCGCGAGCACGTTGTCGAGCGCCTGCGCGAACTGACCGACGAGGTCCTTGGCCTCGAACACGCCGGCCTTCCAGCCGACCTGCCCGGCGACATGCAGCACGCGCCCGCGCCCGATGCGCCCGTCGGCGTAGCCGCGTGGCACGTCACCGTCCAGCATCACGAGCTCGGTACTCATCTCACTTGCACCTTCTGGCGAACACGCACGCGCGGCCGCGGAACCAGCATCCGCCTCGCTCGCCGGGTGATCGCCTCACGGCGTTCGGCGGGGTCATTTCAAGATCGCTCCTCCGTCGATCACGATGGTCTGGCCGTGGATACCGCGCGCGTCGTCGGCGCACAGCATCAGCGTGGCATGCGCGACCTCGACCGGCTCGATCATGCGGCGCTGCGGGCTCATCGCCTCGAGCGTGCCGCGCGCGTCGTCGAGCGAGCGCCCGGTCTTCGCGGCGATCCGGCTGACCGCCTCGTCGGACATCTGGGTGCGCACCCAGCCCGGGCACAGCGCGTTGATCGTGACGCCGGTGCGCGCGAGATCGATCGCGAGCGCGCGCGTGAACCCGACCATCGCGTGCTTCGCCGCGCAGTACGCGGCGCTGTAGCCGTAGCCCGAGACGCCGGCGTTCGAGGCGATGTTGACGACGCGGCCCCAGCCGGCCGCGACCATCGCGGGCGCGAGCGCGCGCACGAGCCGAAACGGCGCGGTCGCGTCGAGCTCGAGGATGCGGTCCCACAGCGCGTCGCTCGTCTTGTCGAGCGCGGCGCTCTCGGCGATGCCGGCGTTGTTGACGAGCACGTCGACGCGCGGCAGGTCGGCGACCACGCGATCGGTCGCGGCGCGGTCGGTCAGGTCGCACACCACCGCGGTGCCGCCGATCGCGCGCGCGATCGCGTCGAGCTCGTCGCGGCTGCGGCCGAGCACGCTCACGCGCGCGCCGGCGCCGGCGAGCACGCGGGCGCACGCGACGCCGATGCCCCGGCCGCCGCCGGTCACCAGCGCGTGCTTGCCCGCCAACGACATGCGCGCACTATACGTCAGCGAGGAGCACCATTGAACTCCGCGCGCCAGGTGCGAAGATGCGGCGCCATGACCCTCGCCGACCTCGACGCGACCGCGCAGGCCGAGCTCGTCCGCTCGGGGCAGGCCACGCCGCGCGAGCTCGTCGACGCCGCGCTCGCGCGCATCGAACGCGACAACGCCGAGCTCGGCGCGTTCATCGCGACGCGCGGCGACCTCGCCCGCGCCGAAGCCGACGCCGCACCGCACGGCCCGTTTCGCGGCGTGCCGATCGCGATCAAGGACATCTGCGCCACCGTCGCCGGGATGCCCCAAACCGCGGGCATGCTGCCGCTCAAGCGCGCCGGTTACACCGCCGATGCGGACAGCCACCTGGTCGCGGCGCTGCGCCGCGCCGGCTTCGTCGTCGTCGGCAAGACGGTGACGAGCGAGCTCGGCATCGTGCCGACCGCGGAGCCACCGGCGTGGCCGCCCGCGCGCAACCCGTACGACACGACGCGCTCGACGGGCGGCTCGAGCGGCGGCTCGGCGGCGGCAGTCGCGGCCGGCCTGGTGCCGATCGCGCACGCGAACGACGGCGGCGGCTCGATCCGGATCCCGGCGAGCTGCTGCGGACTGTTCGGTCTGAAGCCGAGCCGCGGGCGCGTCTCGCTCGCACCACACCTCGGCGACGCGAGCGGCGGGCTCACGATCGAGCACGTGGTCGCGCGCTCCGTGCGCGACTCGGCGGCGGTGCTCGACGTGCTCGCCGGCATGCAGCCGGGAGATCCGTATTGCGCGCCGCCGCAGCTCGGCCCGTACGCCGCCGAGCTCGCGGTGCCGCCCGGCAAGCTGCGCATCGCGTTCGCGACGCGCTATCCCGATCTCGACGGCACGCTCGTCGAATCGCACGCCGATTGCTGCGCCGCGGTCGTGCACGTCGCGAAGCTGCTCGAGTCGCTCGGTCATCACGTCGAGCTCGCCGAGATCCCCGCGCTCGCCGATCCGGAATGGACGCCGCGCTTTCTGTCGATCTGGGTCGTGGGCGTCGCGATGGAGATCGACCAGGTCTCGCGCCTGCTCGGCCGGCGCATCGAGGCCGGCGAGGTCGAGCCCCTGACGTGGGCGCTGTGCGAGCTCGGCCGGCTGATCAGCGGGCCCGCGTACGCCGAGGCGTGGCGCTGGGTTCACGGCGCCGCGCGCCGCGTGGCCGCATTCTTCGGCGATCACGATCTGTGGCTGACGCCGACGGTGACGCAGCCGCCGCGCCCGCTCGGCACGTTCGCCTCGCCGCCCGACGATCCGCTCGCCGGCATCTTCCGCGCGGCCGAGTTCGCGCCGTTCACCGCCGTGTTCAACGCGACCGGCCAGCCCGCCTGCTCGGTCCCGCTCTACCGCAACGCGGCCGGCCTCCCGATCGGCACGCAGCTCGCGGCGGCGTACGGGCGCGAGGACCTCTTGATCCGCGTCGCCGCGCAGCTCGAGGCCGCGCAGCCGTTCGTGCACGCGGCCACGCGTCCCTGAAGATCGCCTACAGCTCGCGCTTGTTCGCGAGCACGTCGGCGTAGCTGGTGCTCTCGACGATCTCGGCCATCTCGGCGGTGTAGCGCGCGACCAGATCCTCGCGGCCGCGAGTCAGCGCGTCTTGACGAGCGCTGTAGAGCGTGAGGAAGGCGCGCTCGGCGTTGACGAAGTACTGCACGCACGCGAGCACCGCGGTCGCGGTCGACTTCGTGATCGAGCGCGACGCGTCCGTGAACGAGAAATGGCGGCCCTCGGAGTTCGTGACGTCGAGCGTGACCTTGCCGACCGCGTCGACACCCGCCTGCCCCTTCTTGGTGTCGACATCCGCGGCCACGTGAAAGCTCTGCAGCACGATCGTCTCGAGCGAGCGGTACTCGCGCGCGTAGCGACCGAGCAGGCCGCTGTACAGCGCGTCGACGACGCCGACGCCCTTGCCCTCGACCTCGACGGGCTGATCGCCCTCGTTCACCGTGACCCGCACCGTGCTCCCGTTGCGCTCGTCCTCCTCGACGACCAGGCGTACGAGCCCGAGCTGCAAGTAGTTGGTGCCGAGAACCCTGCGGATCACGGCTTCGTTGTCGCGCTTGTCCACCCGTCGATCTTACCCCGCCCACCGCGAGGTGCCCGCGCGATCTCGATCACCGCGATCTCCTCGGCACTTGGCACACTCCCGCCGCGCGGCATAGTGTCGGTGCGTGTCGACGCTCGTCCAGCTTCGCCGTCACGTCGCCCGGCTGCGCGCGTGCGACGCGTGCCCCGACATGGTCGGCCCGGTCGTCAGCGGCCCGGCCGTCGTGTCGCCGGTCATGTTGATCGGTCAGGCGCCCGGCACGCACGAGGGCCCGGCCGGCAAACCATTCGCGTGGACCGCCGGCAAGACGATGTTCGGATGGTTCGCGTCGCTCGGCCTCACCGAAGACGAATTTCGTGCGCGCGTCTACATGGCCGCGGTGTGCCGATGTTTTCCGGGCAAGGCCGCGGGCGGCGGAGGCGATCGCGTGCCGGCGCCCGCCGAGATCGAGCGGTGCAGCCGCCATCTGCACGCCGAGCTGCGCCTGTTGCGGCCGCGCCTCGTCATCCCGGTCGGCAAGCTCGCGATCGCGCAGCTCTGGCCCGACATCGACAAGCTCGCCGAGGTGATCGGCGAGCCGCGCCGCGCCGAGCTCGCCGGCAGCGCGTTCGACGTGATCGCGCTGCCGCATCCGTCGGGTGCGTCGACGTGGCACCGCACCGAGCCGGGCAAGACGCTGCTCGTGCACGCGCTCGCGAAGATCGCGCAGCACGACGCGTGGCGCAGCGTGCTCGAGCCGGTCGCGCGGCCGGCGAACGAGCGGAAGCACGCGCATGCCTGACCCGGCCTCGCCCA
>DASXCY010000187.1:0-84041 GCA_036490935.1 Kofleriaceae bacterium
TCATGAGGCTGTCGGTGTCGGCGGTGCCGATCGACTCGTGGATCTCGGCGAGCAGGTCCTTCGCGCCCTTCTCCGCCGTGGTCTCGTCGACGGCGGCTGCCTTGGGCGCCGCCGGGCCCGGCGCGCTGCCTCCGCACGCGGCGAGCCAGCCGATCAGCGCGAGCGCGACGCGACGCGGCGCGGCGGCGGCGGCGCGAGCAGGCCCGGTGAGGTGTCGTCGTCGTGCGCCGGCGGCACGGCGAGCGTGCGAACCGTCGCGTCTTCGATCAGCTCCGCATCGAGCTCGAGCACGGGCTCCAGCATCGGCTCGCCCTCGGTCGCGCGCGGAAATCGGCGCGGCGGCATCCCCGGCAGGCCCGACGGGCGCGGCACGACCGGGCGCGGCGGCGCGACCGGCCGGACCACCGCCAGGGCCGGGGTCGGCTTCGGGGCGGCCTCGGCCCCCTGCGCCCGTGCGCGCGCCATCGCGATCTCCCATTCCCATTCATCCTCGTCGACCACGGGCGGCGGGGCAACTGGGTGCGGCGCCGGCGGCAGCTCGGGCTGCAAGGCTACGATGCGGTCGTCGGGCCCGAGCACCAGCCCGTAGCGGCCGAGCCGGACGTAGCCCCACCTGCGCAGCACGCTTTCGATGAGCCCCATGCCGCGGCCTACTGCATCGCGCAGACCACGTCGGCGCCGCGAGGTCCCGCGAGCTTGCGCGGCGTGGGGACGCCTGACCCGGGGACGCTCGATGTCGGTCCGGGGGATCGGTCACCGACCGCGATACCGCGGCGGCCGGCCCTCGGCGAACGCCGCCAGGCCCTCGTCGCGGTCCTCGCTGAACAGCGTGACCTCGTAGCATTCGCGTTCGATCGTCAGGCCGTCCGACAGCGAGCGGCCGTGGCCGCGCTCGATCGCCGATTTCGCCTCGGTCACCGACAGCGGCGCGCAGCCCGCGAGCTCGGCGAGCAGCGCGTCGACCGCGGCGCGCAACGCGGCCCGCGGCACGACCTGGTTGACCAGACCGAACGCCAGCGCCTGCGCCGCGCCGATCCGCCGGCCGAGCAGGATGAGCTCCTTCGCGCGCGCCTCGCCGACGAGCCGCGGCAGCCGCTGCGTGCCGCCCGCACCCGGGATGATGCCGAGCCGCACCTCGGTCAGGCCCATCTCGGCGCCCTCGACGCAGATCCGGAAGTCGCACGCCATCGCGAGCTCGAGCCCACCGCCGTACGCCGAGCCGTTCATCACGCAGATCGTCGCCTTGCGCAGCTCGCCGAACGCGTTGATCGCGCCGCCGATCGCGTTGATGAACGTCGCGGACTCCGCGGCCGGCACGCCGCGGCGCTCCTTCAGATCGGCGCCCGCGCAAAACGCCTTCTCGCCCGCGCCGGTCAGCACGACCGCGTGCACGTCCTCGCGGTGCTCGATCTCGGCCGCGAGATCTTGCAGCTGCAAGTTCACCGCGCGCGACAGCGCGTTGCGCACCTCGGGCCGGTTCAGCGTGACCCACAGCGTGCTGCCGGCTTGCTCGACGAGGATCTCGTTCATCGCGGTCATCCCTTGGTCATCTCCGCGCGCCGCCGCGCGCGCGCTTGCTTGCCGAGGTGCGCCTTCAGGTACTTCGACGGCAGATCGTGCCCGACAAACGCCGAGGCCGTACGTGAAGCTTCGATGAGCTTGTCGAGATCGATGCCGGTGGCCACGCCCATCGCGTGCAGCATCGCGACGACGTCCTCGGTCGCGAGGTTGCCCGACGCACCCGGCGCGTACGGACAGCCGCCGAGCCCGCCGGCCGCCGCGTCGATCGTCGTGATGCCGAGCTGCATCGCCTCGACGCAGTTCGCGAGCGCCGTGCCCTGGGTGTCGTGAAAGTGCACCGCGAGCGAGCTCGCGGGATGTTTCGCCAGCACGCGCGTCAGCACGTCCTCGACCTGGCGCGGGTTCGCGACGCCGATCGTGTCGCTGATCGAGATCTGGTAGACGCCGAGATCGCGCAGCTGGCCCGACAGCGCGACCACGCGCTCGGGATCGACGTCGCCCTCGTACGGGCAGCCGAAGCACGTCGACAGGTACGCGCGCACTTGCAGCCCGGCATCGCGCGCGTGCGGCACGACGTCCTCGAACGCGGTGAGCGTCTCGGCGATCGTCTTGTTGACGTTCTTCTTGTTGTGCGTCTCCGACGCCGACATGAAGACCGCGATCTCCTTCATCCCGCTCGCCAGCGCGGTATCGAGGCCACGCCGGTTCGGGACGAGCGCGCTCATCCGCACGCCGGCCGGCCGCACGACGCCGCGCGCGACCTCGGCCGAATCCGCGAGCTGCGGGATCCATTTCGGCGACACGAAGCTCGTGATCTCGATCGCGCGGATGCCGCTCGCGACCAGCGCGTCGATGAACCGGATCTTGTCGCCGGTCGGGACGTTGCGCGCCTCGTTCTGCAGCCCGTCGCGCGGCCCGACCTCGTAGATCGTGACCTCCGGCGGCAGCTTCACGGCGCACCTCTGTCCACCCCGAAACCATAATCCCGCGCGAGCTGATCGACCAGCCGTGGGGTCAGCTCGGCCAGCGTATCGATCACGTGGTGCGCGCCGCTCTGGTCCCAGCCGCCGAAATTGCCCGCCCGAACGGCCAGCACCAGGCAGCCAGCTGCCCGGCCGGCCGCGATGCCGTTGACCGAGTCCTCGACGACCAGGCAGTCGTGCGCCGCGACGCCGAGCGCCGCGATCGCCATCGCGTAGCCGTCGGGCGCGGGTTTGCTGCGCGGCACGTCTTCGGCCGCGAACACGTGCTCGAAGCGCGCCTCGGGCCCGATCCGCGGCAGCACCTGGCGCACTTCCTCGCGCCCGCTGCCGGTCACGAGCGCGCGGGGATGGCCGGCCGTCCACGCCAGCACGTCGCGCGCGCCCGGCAGCACCTCGACGCCGACCTCGGCGAACACCTCGTCGCGCATCGCCGTGGTCGCGGCGATCATCTCGTCACGCGTCCAGGCGAGCGCGTGATAGCGCGACTTCAGGCTGTCGTAGATCGCGACCCACGAGCGCCCGATGATGAAGTCGCGGTCGTACGGCTCGATGACGATGCTCTGGCCGCGGGCGAGCGCACGCGCCATCGCCTCGGCCGTCGCGCGCTCCGAGTCGACGAGCGTGCCGTCCAGATCGAACAGGTACGCGCGGATCACCCGCTCACATTAGACACGAGTTCGGTGTGCAACCGCACTCGTTGCTCGAATTGCACGTGCAGGTCGTGTTCGTGCCGCACTGATCGGCGGAGCCGCCGTTCGTACAGGTCTTCGTGCAGAAGTGCGTGGTCGAGTCGCCGATGATCGAGCACAGCGGCGCGCTGCCGGAGCAGTCGCTCAACGACTCGCAGAACTTGCCGATACCCAGCTCGTTGCCGGTATCGCCAGGTTCGCCGCAGGTCGAGGCGAACGCGTCGATCGCCGAGGGCGCATCCGGTTTCGCGGGGGCCTTGCTCGAGCTACACGCGCAGACCGCGGCCAACCCGGTGAGCACCACGATGATTCCACGCTTCATGGGGCGCGAACATCACATGTCAGGTTCGGTAACAACAAGTGACTTCCGCTCGCCGAATCGTTGTGTTACGCCGCCTGTCATGAAAGTCGCATTCATCGGCCTCGCGGTCGTCCTTGGTTGCGGTACGGACTCTTCCGGCACGGACTGGGTCGCGAACTTTCATCCGCCGGCCGTGCCCTCGGGCTACACGCGCTTCGTCGCGGCCACCGTGCCGGATATCGAGCCCGGGGCGAACGTCGAGTACTGCCAGTGGGTCGCGGGCCCCAGCACCGCCGACCGCGACGTCCTGGATCTGAAGGGCTATCAGTCGGCCACCGGACACCACGCCGTGCTGTACGCGACGACGGAGACGAGCTACGCCGTCGGCGAATCGCACATCTGCACCGTGCAGGACATGCTTTCGATCTCGTTCCTGGGTGCGATCGGCGGCGAAGGCCTCGGTGGCTCGGCGGCCGCACTCCCCGACGGGCTTTACTATCGGTTGCCCGCGGGCCAGGCGTTGATGGTGAATTCGCACTGGCTCAATGCGATGGACCAAACAGTCGACGGCCAGGCCGTGTTCGACGTCAAGTTCGCGCCGGCGTCGCCCGATCGCATGATCGCGGACCTGTTCGCGAACAACGGCGACAATTTCCAGCTCGCGCCGGGGCCCGGCACCTACGACGTGAACTGCGTGCTGCAGCAGGATCTGAACTTCGCGATGGTGACGAACCACATGCACACCCTCGGCATCAGCGCCTACACCGAGCTGATCCACGGCGATGGTTCGAAGCAGATGCTGATCGCCGATTCGACCTGGTTGTCAGACGAACAATTCAATCCGATCTACCAGCGCTACTCGGTGAGCACACCGCTGGTGGCGCACGCCGGCGACACCTATCACACGCATTGCGAGTGGAACAACACGACCGCGGACACGGTGCTGTTTCCGACCGAGATGTGCGACGGCATCGGCTTCTACTTCCCGGCGCAGGTCGGTCAGCTCGTCTGCGATAACGGCGGCTGGCCGGGCATGTAACCCGGCGCGCAATCGCCGCACTATGCTCGTGTCACCGTCCGGAGGTGCCATGCGAATAGCTGTCGTGTTGGTTGCGATCGCCTGCGCTGTGTCGTGCGCAGATCGCGCGAAGCAGTCGGTCACGCTGTACGAGGCGGGGGACTACGCCGGGGCGGCGCGGGCCGCCGATCAAGGCCTCGCCGACCATCCCGGCGACGGCGGGCTGTGGGGCATGCGGGTACGGTCCGCGCTCGCGCTCGGCGATGCCGCGGCGGTCGAGAAGGCGTACTCGGCGTACGTCGCGGAGCGCGGTGATGACGATCGCGCGCTGTTGCACGACCTCGCCGACGCCACGGTCGAGCAGGCGCTGGTGTCGCCGTCGGCGCGCTTGCAGATGCGCGCGATCGAGACGATCGAGGCGCTCGAGTGGCAGGACTTCGCGGACGAGGTCGCGCACGAGATGAACAGCGACGACGATCGCGTCGCGGCCGCGGCGGCGATCGCGGTCCTGCACGGCTACGCGCAGGCCCCGCAGGTCGCCGATCAGATGATGCACAGCGAGAACCCCGAGGCGCGGCGCATCGCGCTCGATGGTGTCGGCCGGAAGATCGGCAAGCTCGCGGTCGCCGACATCGAGAAGGCCGCGAGCGACAACGACGCGCGCGTGCGTGCCGCCGCGCTGCGCTGGCTCGGCACGCTGCACGACACCGGCGCGGTCGCGATCTGCACGCAACGGCTGCACGACGACGACGCCGGCGTGCGCGCCGCGGCGGCGACCGCGCTCGGCCGCATCGGGCTCGGCAACCTCGAAGAGATCGGCCGGCAAGCGCTCGCCGACCATGCACTCGCCGTGCGGCTCGCCGGCGTCGAGCTGCTCGCGTCCGCCCGAGCCGAGACCGCGCTCGCCGCGCTCGCGGACGATAGCGATCCGCGCGTCGCGCTCGCGGCCGCGATCGCGGTGAAGCAGACGCACCCGGAGCTCGCGGCCAAGGCGATCGAGCGCGCGGCGAACGACGCCGACTGGACCACGCGCGCGGCCGCCGCGAACGAGCTGGTCGCCGCGGTCGGCAAGGAAGGCGCACTGCCGATCGCGCGCCGGCTCGCAGGCGACAAGGAGGCCGGCGTGCGGATCGCGGCGGCGCGCGTGCTCGCCCACGCGGGCGATCCGGAAGGCGCGCGTGCGGTGCTCGCGGCGGCGCTCGACTCGCTCCAGGCCGCGGCGGATCTCGCCGCGCTCGGCGATGCGCGCGGCGAAGCGGCGCTGTCGGCGGCCGTGCGCGACCTGCATCGTACGCCCGAGCAGCGCGCCGAAGCCGCCGCCGCGCACGTCACCGCGCATCACGTCACGCCGGGACTCGTGGCCGCGCTCGCCGATCCGAACGGCCTCGTACGGATCGAAGCCGCGGCCGCGCTCGGCACGCTCGCGAAATAGCTACGGCGAGACGCAGTCGGCGTTCGCTATCGCCGGCTTGCAGAACATCATGTTGTTGCAGCTCACCGCGGTGCTGCCCTGCGTCGGGCACGCGGTCGTCGGACACGCGCCCTGCGCCGGCACGCACACGTTGTAGCCGGGCGCGGGCATCGGATAGTTCTTGCAGACCATGCCCGACTGGCAGTTGCTGCTCGCCGGATTGCACGCGTCGTAGACGACGCCGGTGCACACGGTTCCGGCCGGAGCGTCCATCTGCTGCGCCGGCGCGTCGGGTGCCTTGGTGTTGCCGCCGCTCGAACATCCGATCACCATCATCACGAGCGCCGCGAGTCGAAGCTTCATGACTCGATCATCGCGGCCTGTATCACTCGTGTCACCTGGGGATCCCGACGAAGATCGGAGTCTGCCGTCCCAGTGCTCTGTCACCCACGTGTAACAAGCAACGGGAGGTTTACCTCGAGCAGCACGCGCGTTACCGCGCTGTAACCATCGTGCGGGATCGCTGTTACACGGTCTCCGGCGGCACCGCGCTTGCTGATGCGGACTTGCCGGAGGTCGTGATGCGTAGCTTGATGATATCGACCGCGCTCGTCGCGCTCGTCGCGCTCGCGCGGCCCGCCGGCGCGGTGACGTGCCCCGGAGATCCGAGCTGCTGTAGCAGCCTGTCCAATCCGATCTACGCGCAGGTCGGCGACACGCAGACCAACCTGATGCGCCAGATGGGCCGCGCGCTCCGGGACAACACGCCCGAGCCGGTGACGCTGGTGTTCATCACGTCGGGCTCGTGCACGAACATCGACGACTTCTACAACCACACCGCGCCGATCACCGCGACCATGCAATACGCACCGTCGGTCGAAGAGGACCCGACCTGGAACCCGGTCACCTCGCCGACACTGACGTGCACGCCCGATCCCGGCCAGTTCCCCGACATCGGCAACTCCGCGCTCTACATCAGCGGGTGCACGTCGCAGGCAGTGCCGGCGACGGTGTTCGAGGAGCTCGGCGCGATCCAGGCGTACGTGCTCGCGGTGCCGCGCGCCTCGGATCAGGTCGCGATCACGTTCGAGGAGGCCTACTTCGTGTTCGGCTTCGGAATGGCCGGCGTGATCACGCCGTGGACCGACGAGACCCAGATGTTCATCCGCACCGTCACCAAGAGCACGTTGCTCACGTGGGCGGCGAACATCGCGGTGCCCGGGAATCTGTGGAAGGGCGTGCGGTTCGACGGCTCGCCGCAGGTCGTGGCCGCGCTGCAGACGTCGGCCGATCCCGAAGCGGCGATCGGCATTCTCGGCGCCGAGGTGTACGACGCCGACCGCGACACGCTCAAGGAGCTCGCGTTCCGCTCGAAGGACCAGTACGCCGCGTACTTCGCGGACTCGACGGCGACCTCGTTCGACAAGCAGAACATCCGCGACGGTCACTACACGGTGTGGTCGCCGACCGTCTGGATGATCAACACCGACGACAACGGCAGCCCGATCAAGCAGGACGCGAAGAACGTCATCGACATGATCTCGGGGCATCCGGTCACACCGGCGCCGAACTTCGATGCCGACGTGCTGGTCGCGAAGGTCGGGCTCGTGCCGGACTGCGCGATGCGCGTGCAGCGCACGGCGCCGATCGACGGCAGCGCGCTGTCGCTCTACAAGCCGGACACGAGCTGCACGTGCAAGTTCCTCAGCATCGTCGACGAGACGACCTGCTTCACCTGCAACGACCAGACCCCGTGCACGTCGGGTGTCTGCCGCAACGGCTACTGCGAGGAGTTCTAGATGCGGCTCGCCAAGCTTTTTCTCGCGGTCCCGCTCGCGTTCGCCGCAGCTTGCGGTAACAGTTCGAATTCGCCGAAGGACGCCGCGGTGCTAGACGGGCCCGTCGTCGACGCGGGGACGGATGCGTCGTGCTTCACGAACCCACAGACCAGCTACGAGATCATCAACGCGTGTACGACCGCGCAGAAGATCTACAAGGACAGCCATCCGCCGCTCGAAGGCTCGGATGGCTCGTTGCCGCCGCTGCCCTAGCCTGCACACCGGCCGCATTCGCGGATTCCGATGCGCCGCAGTCGATCAAGCCGGCGCTCGACCACACGGGCTGGCAGCTCGACTTCGACACGTTCATCCAGATCGATTCGGTGCCGTGGGCGCAGCTCTCGAGCGACGAGCTGTCGCCGAGCGGCGCGCCCCTGAACGCGACGACGATGATGATCCGGCGCGGGTTGTTCCGCGTGATCGGACATCAGGACGACTTCCACACGCTGCTCGAGGTCAACGCGAATTCGGTCGGCGGCACGCCGAACGCACAGCTGTTCGAGGCGATCGCGGGCTGGTCGCCGGATCGCGCGGTCGACGTGCAAGCCGGGCTGATGCTGATCCCGTTCGGCGCCGCGGTGCCGCTGAACGCGCGCTACCGGATCTTCCTCGAGCAGCCGACGTTCTTGCAGGCGTTCTTTCCCGGCGACAACGACGCCGGCGCGCAGGTGCACGGCGCGTACGGCTATCTGCGCTACTCGATCGCCGCGATGAATGGTGCGCCGGTGAAGGACGCGCAATGGCAGGGCAAGGATCCGAGCTCGAGCTACGACTTCATCGCGCGCGTCGGCGGCGAGATCCGCTTGCCGGGCGTGCCCGGGCGCCCGCACGTGACGTTCGGGCTGTCGGCGCTCGACGGCTCGGATCTCGATCCCGGCACGCCGCCGACGAAGGATCAGCTCGTGTGGGTCGACGAGAACGGCGACGGCATCGTGCAGCCGACCGAGCTCCAGGTGATTCCGGGCTCGCCGGGCGAGCCGGCGGGGTCGTTCGATCACCGCGCGCTCGGCGCCGACGCGCGCGTCGAGTGGTGCCTGCGCGAGGCCGGGCAAGGCGAGGCGTTCTTCGAGGGCGCGGTCGCGACGAACCTCGATCGCGGCGTGTACTACGCCGATCCGGTCGCGACCGGCCGCGACCTGCGCGAGCTCGGCTGGATGGCCGGCGTCGTGCAGCACGCGGGCCCGCACGCGTTCGCGGGCGTGCGCTACGACACCTACGACGCCGATCGCGACGCGACCTCGCGGGTCGGCCTCGATCTGGTCGGCGCGCATCGCATCTACTCGACCTGGGCGGTCCTCGCCGCGGCGGTGCGCGGCACGGCGCGGCTCTCGGTGGAATACGATCGCGTGCGCAACCCGTTCGGCCTGAGCGATACCGGGCTGCCGACCACGCGCGCGGATGATCGGGTGACCTTGCGCGTGCAGGCGGAGTTCTGATGACGAACCGGAATTACCGCCAAGGCGCCGAGGACGCCGACGGAGACGCCGGCAGAGACCGAGCTCCGACCTCGGGTCCGTGCTCGGCGTTCCGGCCCGGCGTCTGCGGCGCCTTGGCGGTAATTCTGCTCTCCGGTTGCTGGACGACGGCGAGCTCGGACCCGGGCTATGGCCACGCGATCTATGTCGACGGTGCGCAGTTCAGGCCGGGCGGATTTCCGGGCGCGACGGGTGGGCCACCGGTGTTGTCGCTGTTCACCGCGCATCCGAGCGTGCTCGTCGGCGAGAACCGCGAACCGCTGAGCGGCGTGCTCGATCCGGAGGCGCGCGCCGTGATCGTCGGCGCCGCTGGCTTCGACGGCGCGTGGATCGTGCCCGCGGGGCCGCCCGACACGTCGACGCCGACCGATGCGAGCTTGCACGCGACGTTCGGCGTCGGCGACGTGCTCGGCGTCGGGCCGTTCACGCTCGAGGCCGCCGCGGTCGATGCCGACGGACGGATCGGAGACGCGCAAACCGTCGCCCTGATCGCCGCCGATCAGCCGCCGCCGACCGGCGATCTCGTCGTCTCGCTCGACTGGCTCGGTGCCGCCGATCTCGATCTCCACGTGATCGATCCGACGGGCGCCGAGGTGTGGATCGGCAACCCGAACACGATCCAGTTCCCGCCCGGCACGATCGGCGTCGATCCGTGCGCGTGGGCGGCGGGCGGCATCCTCGATCGTGACGCGGAGGCCGCCTGCGCGCGCGAGGCGAACCCGAGCGAGGACGTCATCTGGACGACGCGCACGTGCGGCGGCACGACGTACCCGCCGGCGATCGCGACCGGCACGTACACCGTGCGGGTCGACGCGCGCTCGCTGTGCGGCGATGCGAGCGAGCCGTGGTCGGTGACCGTGTCTCGTGAAGGCGCGCCGATCGGCGCGGCGCGCGGCATCACGACGCCCGACGACGTCGGCCTCGAGGCGCACGGCCGCGGCGCGGGCACGACGGCGCTGACGTTCGGAATATGACGCGCGCGCTCGTGGTGGTCGCGCTGGTGGCCGCGGCGAGCGTCGCGCGCGCCGAGCCCATCACGGGCAAGATCGTCGATCGCGCGAGCCAGCAGCCCGTGGTGGGCGCGACCATCGTGGCGGGCAGCGAGCTCGCCGCCTCCGACGAGCACGGCGTCTTCGCGATCGAGCTGCCGCCCGGCACGTACACGCTCGTGGTGTCCGCCGACTGGCTGAAACCGGCGCACCAAACGGTCACGCTCGCGCGCGGCGGCCGCGCCGATGTCGTGATCGAGGTCGATCCGGCCGAGCATGCGGGCGAGCAGATCGAGGTCGTCGGCATCGCGCCGACCGCGATCGGCGAGACCAAGGTCGATGCCGCGCTCGCGCGCTCGCTGCCGGGTGGCGGCGGTGATGCCGCGAAGATCGTGCAGTCGCTGCCGAGCGTCGCGCGGCCGTCCGCCGGCTCGACCGACATCGTCGTGTGGGGCGCGGCGCCGAACGAATCGCGCGTGTTCGTCGACGGCGTGCCGGTGCCGGCGCTGTATCACGTGGGCGGCTATCGCTCGGCGGTCGGCAACGATCTGATCGGCGACATCCACCTGTCGCCCGCCGCGTTCGGCGTCGACCGCGGCCGCGCGATCGGCGGCGTGATCGATATCGGCCTCGGCGACCCGCGCGAGGCGCCGGAGTGGCGCGTGCAGGCCGACGTGCTCGACGGCAGCCTCGAAGGCCGGACGACGATCGCCGGCGTCACGATCGCGGCGGCGGTGCGCCAGAGCTGGCTCGATCGCGCGGTGGCGGTCGTCGAGGATCCGCGCAAGCTCGCGCCGAACGCGCCGCTGCCGCGCTGGACCGACGGCCAGCTCGTCGCGCGCGCCGAGCTCGCGCCGCGCACGGTGCTCACCGCGTGGGTGATCGGCTCGCTCGACCTGCTCGATCGCACGCTGTACTCCGACGATCCTGCGACGCAAACCTCGGAGAAGACCGATCAGAAGTTCGGCCGCGCGCAGGTCACCGTGCGCCACGACCGCGACGACGGCGATGACTCCGGCACGATCTGGTTCGGCCGCGACGACGCGCGCGACGACTACCAGTTCGGCCCGATCCCGGCCAACGTCTCCGACGAAGCATGGGTCGGCGGCGCGCGCGCCGCGCAGCAGCGCCGGTTCGCCGCCGGCACGATCATCACGACCGGGCTCGATCTCGACAGCGAATTCGCGTCGCTCGCGCGCTTCGGCTCGCTGACCGTGCCGGCGCGCGAAGGCGACATCTACATCTTCGGCCAGCCGCCCGGCGGCGACGTCGCCGCCGACTCGTGGAGCGCGACGACCGTCGATGCCGCCGGTCACGCCTCGCTCGACGCCCACGCCGGGCCGTTTGCGTTCACCGCCGGCGCGCGGCTCGACGGCTGGCTGCTGAGCGCGAGCCGGCTCACGCCGCGCGTCGGTGCGACGCCGAATGTCGGCAGCCAGCAGATCGCGTACGACGCCGATCCGCGCGGCTCGGTGCAGTGCAAGCTCGGCGACGAATTCGCGCTGCGTGCCGACGCGGGCGAATACCACCAGGCGCGCCAGGCGAGCGACACCTCCTCGGTGTTCGGCACGCCGGCACTCGGCATCGAGCAGGCGTGGCACGTCACCGCCGGTGGGCAGTGGCGGCGCGCGCCGTTCGCGCTCGAGGTCGCCGGCTACGCGCGCTGGCTCGACGATCTCGTCGCGCGCGATCTCGCCGTCACGCCGCCGCTCGCGAAGGCACTGACGCAGCTCGGCATCGGCCACGTCGAGGGCGTCCAGGTCACGGCGCGCGTGATCGGCTGGCACGGGCTGTCGGGCTGGCTCGGCTACACGCTGTCGCGCAGCCGCCGCAAGGACGCGCCCGATCAACCGTGGCGGTTCTTCGATCACGATCAGACGAACGGCTTGATCGCGGTCGCGGGCTGGGTGCACGGCGCGTGGACGCTCGGCGGCCGCGTGCGTTACGCGACGGGCGAGCCGCGCACGCCGGTCATCGGCGCGTTCTTCGACGGCGCGACCGGCCGCTACGAGCCGATCGTCGGCGACCACAACGCCACGCGCGTGCCGGATTACTTCGCGGCCGACGCGCGCGCCGAGCGCCGATTCGCGCTCACCGGCGCCGCGAAAGGCGCGGTCTACGTCGAGGTCCAGAACCTGACCGATCGCGCGAATGCCGAGGAGATCATCTACAACGCCGACTACAGCCGGCGCGGCTACTTGACCGGGTTACCGCTGCTCGCGATCGCGGGCCTCAGGATCGAACGATGAAGCGCTACTTGGTGCTCCTAGCAGTAGCCGCGTGCCAGAACGCGCTCGATCAGCGGCTCGCCATCGTCGACGACACGCGCGTGCTCGCGATCGCGTCGCAGCCGGCCGAGGTCAAGCCGGGCGCGCAGGTCGCGTACTCGGTGCTGGTGGCGTCGCCCGCCGGGCCGGTCGCCGCGCTGCCGGCCTGGTACCTGTGCACCGCGCCGAAGCCGCCGACCGAGGCCGACGCCGTGTCGACCGGCTGCTTCGACGATGCGTCCGCGCTCGTCGCGATCGATCCGAGCTCCGCCACGGTGCCGGCCGACGCGTGCATGCAGTTCGGGCCCGACGTGCCGCCCGGCGGCTTTCGCCCGCGCGATCCCGATCCGACCGGCGGCTACTACCAGCCGGTGCGCGCCGATCTCGCGGGCGCCGCACTATCGTTCGGGTTCACGCGCATCACGTGCGACCTCGCGAACGCGCCGGTGCAGGTCTCCGAGGATTACTTGAACCTGTACGTCGCGAACGCGAATCCGACGCTCGCGATCGCCACACCCCCGACGGTCGCCGCGGGGAGCGCGATCGCGCTCGTCGCATCGTGGCAACCGGCCGACGCCGAGACCTACCTGGATTACGACCCGGTCAGCGAGACGCTCGTGACTCGCCGCGAGGCCATGCACGTGTCGTGGTACGCGACCGGCGGCGCGCTGCCGGTCGACGCGAGCGAGATCGACGAGGACGATCTGTCCACGTCGGTGTCGACCACGTGGACCGCGCCGGCCTCGCCGGGCACCGTGTATCTGTGGTTCGTGCTGCGCGACAGCCGCGGCGGCGTGGCGACGGCCAGCGCGACGGTCGCCGTGCAGTAGGGCTTTGGGCTTTGGGCCTTGGGCTTTGGCCAGCACGAGAGCTTTCTGCCTCTGGCCAAAGCCCAAAGCCCAATGCCCACTGCCCACTGCCTACTCTTCGCTCAGCCACTTGTTCAGCGTCTTCACATCCACGTCCAGCTCCGCCGCCGTGCGCGCCTTGTGGCCGCCGAGCTGATCGAGGGCCCAGCGCGCGTAGCGGCGCTGGAGCTCGCGCATCGGCACGACCGGCGGCTCGAACGGAGAGGTCGGCTCGGCGGCGGGCGCGCGCACGTGCTCGGGCAGCTCGGCGGCGGGGATCTCGGCCCGCTCGGCGAGCAGCACGCAGCGCTCGACCACGTGGGCGAGCTCGCGCACGTTGCCCGGCCAGCGATACTCGAACAGGCGAGCGAGCGCGTCGCGCGAGAACGTCTGGCCGCGCGCGGCCGGATGGCGCGCACGGGCCTCGGCCAGGAAATGCTCGACGAGTGGCGCGACGTCGTCGCGGCGCGCGCGCAGCGGCGGGATCTCGAGCGCGACCACCTCGAGCCGGTACAGCAGATCCTCGCGAAACGTGCCGTCGGTGATGCGCTGGCGCAGATCGCGGTGGGTCGCGGCGAGCACGCGCACGTCGACCGCGCGCTCCTTCTCGGCGCCGAGCGGGCGCACCGTGCCGCTCTCGAGCACGTGGAGCAGCTTCGCCTGCAGCGCGGCCGACATCTCGCCGATCTCGTCGAGCAGCACCGTGCCGCCCGCCCCCTCGGCGAACAGGCCCGCGCGATCCGCGACCGCGCCGGTGAACGCGCCCTTGACGTGCCCGAACAGCTCGCTCTCGAGCAGCTGGTCGGGCAGCGCCGCGCAGTTGATCGCGACGAACGGACCGCGCGCGCGATGACTCTCGCCGTGCAACGCGCGCGCGATCGCGCCCTTGCCGGTGCCGGTCTCGCCGGTGACGAGTACGGGCACGTCGCTGCCGGCCACGCGCTCGACCACCGCGAGCACGCGCTGCATCGCCGGCGAGCGCGCGATGAATCCTTTGATCGAGAACCGCGCCGACAGTCGCGCGCGCAGCTCCGCGGTCTCGCGGCGCAGTGCGCGTTCACCGAGCGCACGCTCGACGAACACCGCGAGCTCGTCGAGCTTGAACGGCTTGGTCAGATAATGATAGGCGCCGCGCCGGATCGACTCGACCGCCGAGTCGATCGCGCCGTACGCGGTCATCACGATGACCGGCAGCTCGGGCGCCGCCGCGCGCGCTTGCTCGACGAGCGCGAGCCCGTCGAGGTCGGGCATGCGCAGGTCGGTGACGAGCACGTCGACCTCGCCGGCGCGCACGCGCGCGAGCGCCGCGGCCGCGGTCGCGACCGCCGCCGCCGCGTAGCCGCGATCGCCCAAGCCGTCGGCGAGCGTCTCGGCCAATGCGAGCTTGTCGTCGACCACCAGGACTCGATCAGGCATGTGCGCCTCCTTCCACCGGTACGGTGATCGACGCGCGCGTGCCGTGCGTCGGCCGCGGCGCGATCGCGAGCGTGCCGCGATGCGAGCTCGCGATCTCGCGCGCGATCGCGAGGCCGAGGCCCGTGCCCTGCCCGACCGGCTTGGTCGTGAAGAACGGCTCGGTCGCGCGCGCCGCCGCATCCGGCGTGATCCCCTCACCTTCGTCGGTCACGACGAACGCGAGCTCGCTGCCGTCGGCGCGCACCTCGAGCCGGACCGTGCTCCCCGCCGGCGACGCATCGCAGGCGTTCAGCAGCAGATTCACGAGCGCGTGCTTGAACAGCAGCGGCTCGCACCGGATCTCGGGCGCCGCGGCGGCCGCCAGCTCGAGCCGCACGCCGGCGCGCACGAAGCGATGCTCGACGAGCGCCGCCGCCTCGCGCACGAGCTTGTCGGGCGCGCACGGCTCGAGCGCGATCGGTGCGCCGCGCGCCAAGCCGAGCAGCCCGCGCACGACGCGATCGACGTGATCGACCTGCTCGAGGATCGCCTGCGCCGCCTTCGCGACACGCTCGTCGCCGCCGGCGCGCGCCGCGAGCTGCTCGGCGCGCCCCACGATCACGCCGAGCGGCGTCGACAGCTCGTGCGCCACGCCCGAGCCGACCGCGGCCATCGTCGCCGCGCGCGCGAGCCGCTCGAGCTCCTCGTCGCGCGCCCGCGCGGTTTGCGCGATCGCCAGCTCGCGCTCGAGCACGTGCTGCGCGCGCTGGCGAGCGAGCGCGAGCCCGCCGAACGCGCCGACCAGGCCAGCCGCCAGCGCGATCGCGAGCACGAGCCGCGTGAGGCCGGTGCGCCCGCGGTCGCGCGAGTGCGCCGCGTTCGCCGCGATCGCGACCGTCCAGCCGCGCTGTGGCCCGGCCGCGACGCGCGCGAGCCCGACCATCGCGGTCCGGCGCGGCAACCCGAACGCCGGCGCGTCGTCGCGTTCGATCCGCAGCGTGCGTACGTCGTGCTCCGCCGCCGCCGCGAGCTCGGGCACCACGAGCGCGCGGTCGTCGAGCCCGCGCGGCCCCTCGCCCGGTGGCACGAGCACGACGCGGCGATCCGGATCGTCGAGCACGCGCAGCGCATCGCGCGCGCCCGCCGCGAGCGCGACCGCCGCCGCATCCGCGACCGAGGCCTGCTGCACCGCGAAGTCATCCAGATCCGCTTCGGCGCGGCGGCGCTCGTCCCAGTACGCGAGCGCGCCGATCACGGCGACCACCGCGATCATGCACGCGACCAACCAGCGCGTGCGTATCGCGAGCGTCCTGCGCAGCAATTGCGATGCGAACGGCATTCCGGGATCACTCCTTCCGTACCGCGCGCCTCGCGCGATGTCGATACGTCGCCCCACCGTCACGGAAGCGTCATACGGGGAGGCGAATGTGCCCGCACATGGCGATCAGACGCTTCCTCGTAACGCTGCTCGTGCTCGGCGCGGCGCCGGCATTCGCGCAGACCCCGGATACGCCCGCACCGCCCGCACCGCCGTCGGAACCCGCGCCGCCGCCCGCGCCGCCCGCGCCGCCCGCGCCGCCACCGCCCGCCGACGCGCCGCACCCGCCGCCCGCCAACGACGCGTGGGGCGGAGCTCCCGCTGTCGCGCCCGAGCCGGCGCCGGTCGTCGTGCTGCCGACCGACAAGCTGCCCGTCCACTCCAAGTGGGACGCGACGCTGTACGGCTTCGTCGAAGCCGACACGATCCTCGACACGACGCAGGGCCTGGGCGATCTCGTCGGCAGCTCCGCCGTCGCCCGCCCCGGCTCGTATGCCGCCAACCACGGTCAGATGATCATGGGCGCGCGCAACTCGCGCATCGGCATGAAGCTCAAGGCGCCCGAGTACAACCACGTCAAAGCGACCGGCATGCTCGAGATGGACTTTCTCGGCAACCAGCCGGGCTCGGTGTTCACGAGCTACGCGACCAACACCGGCGGCGCCGCCGGCTCGGCAACGCTCGTCAGCGAGCAGCAGTTCTGGCAGAACCCGACGTTCCGGTTCCGCCACCTGAACGTGAACCTCGAGACGCCGTACGTCGACGTCTTGATCGGCCAGTACTGGCAGCTGTTCGGCTGGCAGTCGACGTTCCACCCGAGCTCGGTCGAAATCCAGGGCCTGCCCGGTCAGGTCTATTCGCGCTCGCCGCAGATCCGGCTGACGAAGAAGCTCAAGGCCGGCGACATCGGCGTCGAGCTCGCGATCGCCGCGGCGCGCCCGCCGCAGCGCGCGTCGGCCACGCCCGACGGCCAGGCCGGCATCAAGCTCACCTACGACGGCATCAAGGCGCAGCACACGGCGGGCGCGACCGGCACCGCGCTCGACGGCCTGTCGATCGGCGCGTCGGTGGTCGGCCGCCGCTTCGCGGTCGCGAACTTCGCGGCCACCGAGACCCACCAGGTCACGGCGAACGGCTACGGCGTCTCGCTCGACGCGCTGATCCCGATCATTCCCGCGAAGAAGGATCACCACGACAACGCGCTGACGCTCACCGGCAGCTTCACGACCGGCGCCGGCATCGCCGACCTCTACCAGAGCCTGTCGGGCGGCGTGTCGAACCCGGCGCTGCCGAACCCGACGATGGCGACGCCGGCCCCGGTCTGGGTGCCCGACGTCGATTCGGGGCTCGTCATGTGGTACCCGGACGCCGCCGCGGTCGGCGGCTTCTCGCTGCACCCGGTGCAATGGACGACCGCCATCGTCGGCGTGCAGTACTACCTGCCGGTCAAGAACTACACGTGGATCGCGGCGAACTACTCGCACACCGAGTCGAACAACGACAAGTACTTCGGCGGCCTCAGCATGGCGGGCGCGAAGAAGGTCTGGAACAGCGAAGACTTCGCCGACCTGAGCCTGTTCGTCGATGTCACGCCGGCGGTGCGGCTTGGCCTCGAGGGCGCGATGTTCGACATGACCTACCTCGACAAGACCGAGGCGAAGGACCTGCGCCTCCAGTTCTCGGCGTTCTTCCTGTTCTGATACGCTCGTAGCCGGGCGGCTCTGGGTGTGCGGCCCGCTTCGCGGCGGGAGCGTGCCCGTTCTCCGCCCGACTATGGATCGACTCCGCACGCTGCTACTGGCGCGCACCCAGGTCGTCGTGCTCGATCCGGATCGCGTGGCAGCGGCGGCGACGCGGCCGCTGCGCGACTCCGATCTCGATCGGTTCGATGCGGAGCTCGCCCGACTCGGGTTCGTGATGAGCCTGGATCTCGCGGCGACGATCCGGCGGCTGCCCGCCGCGGCGATGCAGGAGCTGCGCGGCTGGATCGGAGGCACGCTCGCGTCGGCGACGGCCGGGCCGGGCGCGTGTCCGTGGTGCGGGCGGCCGGGTGCGGTCGGCGCGCTCGATCCGTGCGGGCATCGCGTGTGCGCGGTGTGCTGGGGCGGCGTGAATTTTTCCGCGTGCCCGATCTGCCACCGGCGCGTGACGCGTCACGAGCCGAGCGGGGGCGCGCTCGCGGTCGTGCATCTCGGCTTCGACGCGCGCGCGATCGCGCGCGGCTGGCTCGGCACCCTGCTCGCGCGCAAGATACCGGCCGCCGGGGACGACCGCGTCGCGATCGAGGCGGTGATCGACGCGATCGGGCCCGACGCGATCGCCGATCTGCCGCCCCACATGCCGGCGCGCGAGACCGCCGCGATCGCGATCGCGCGGCTCTTGCTGATCGCGCCCGATCGGCCGGCGATGGCCGCGCGTGCCGCCCCGGTGTTGTCGACCGCCTCCGACGTGCTGCGCGTGGTGCTCGTGCTCGCCGGCGCCGGGCCCGAGCTAGCGGCGCCCGCACGCCTGCGCTCGCTGCCGCGCGGCCTGCGCCGCGCGTTACTCGAGGCGCTCGATCGCCTACCGCCGGAAGAGCTCGCCGACGAGCTGTCGCGGCGGCGCGCGCTGTGGCAACGCGTCGGCGAGGTGCTGCATCCGGCCGAGCTCGCCGAACGCGTGCCGAATGCGGCGCGCGCGTTCGCGATCGCGCGCGGTACGCCGCGCGGTGCGCGCTGGGCCGGACCGATCGAGGCCGCGCTCGCCGCCGGCGACGCGATCGCCGCGCTCGAGCGGCTCGTCGAGCGGCCCGTCGAGCTCGTGCGCCGCGCACGCCATCTCGAGCGCGTCGCGCGCGCGCAATCACCCGAGGCGGTCGCGCGGCTCGCCGCGTGCTTCGACGAGCTGCTCGCGCGTGCCGCGAGCCGCCGCGCGTTCGCGCGCGCGCTGATCGATCGCGCGCTGCCGGATCGGCTGCTGTTCGATCTCGCCGCGCTGCACGCGGCCGCCCGCGCAAACGTCATCTACCTGCGCGAACGCGACGGCTCGTTCACCTCGTACCGCCGCCGCGCCGACGAGCCACCCCGCGCGCGTCTCTCGCGTATCGCGAGCGGCGCCGCCGACAGCTACCGCCTGCTCGCCGTGCCGGCGGCCGACGCACCGATCCTCGCCGTGCTCGACAAGGCCGACCTCGTGCTGCCGCACGGCTCCGCGACGCCCGACCGCGACGAGCTGGCCGCGGAGCTGGATCCCTGAACTACCGCCAAGGCGCCGCGGACGCCGAGCCGACACCACGAGACAACGGGCGCCTACCCGAGGTCTCCGCTTGGCGTTTCGCCTTGGCGGTTAACTCTTCCGCTGTGTGATCCGCACGCGCAGGCCGCTCCGGGGCATCGGGCCGACACCGCCTGCGCCCGGGGAGGCGTCTTGCTCGGGCCAGGCGACGTCGTAGCGGCGCACGAACCAGCCGAGGAAGGCCGGCATCACCGCCTGGATGAGCCACTCGCCGGCACAGCGATGACCGTCGTGCCGGCCGCCGCCCTGCGGCACGAACGCATGCGCGTGCAGCTTGTCGAACGCGCCGTCCGCGAGGCGCTCGCCTTCGAACTTCGTCGGATCGGCGAACGTGGTTCCATCCTGCAGCGTCGCCCAGATCGCGCCCGCGCCCTTCCAGCCGGTGCGGATCGCGAACCCCGCGTGCTCGAGATCCTGCTTCGCCACGCCGATGAACGTGCTCGGGATGATCGGATACGCGCGCAGCGTCTCGCGCGACACCGCACGGGCGAGCGCGAGCGAGCGCGCCTGCTCGAGCGTCGGCGTGCCGATCGGCAGGAGCGCGTCGGCCTCGGCGCGGAGCCTCGCCGCGAGCTCGGGATGCTCGCCGAGCACGACGAGCAGCCACGCGAGTGCGGCGGTGAGCGCGCCGTGCGCCGCGAAGTAGAAGTGCAGCAGCTCGATCTCGAGCTCGCGCGAGTCGAGCTTCTCGCCGGCTGGCCCGCGCGCTTGCTTGAGCACGCCGAGCGCGCTGCCTTCGCCGTCGCGCGTCGCGACCGCTTCCTTGATGTAGCCGCGCAGCCGGTCGCGCGCGCGGATCGCCTTGCCGTACGCCATGAACGGCAGGTTGATCGGCGGCGAGAACGAGCCGCGGTTCATGATCGTGAAGTCGCGCGCGCCGTGCTCGTTGCTCGCGGCCGGATCGCCGGCGGCGAACAGAAAGTCCGCGATGTCGAAGCCGAGCTGCGGCAGGTCGCCCGCGATCGCGCGCTCGCTGCCATCGGCCCACCGCACCGTGAACCGCTCGATCACCGTGAAGATGCCCGGCAGGTAGCGCGCGAGCGCGGCATCGGAGAACGCGGCGAGCAGCAAGCGCTTGCGCGTCTTGTGGCGATCGCCGTCGAGAAACGGCACCGCGTCGGGATGCAGGATGTCTTGGAGAAACTTCGGCGAGCCGTTTTCGCGCGTGAAGTTCGCCGGATCCATGAAGAACGCGAAGGCCTCGGGCCCGGCGAAGAACACGACGGTGTCGCCGAGGATGCGCGTCTTCCACACGTTGCCGTGCCGCTTGGTGCGCGCGAGCGTGAACCCGAACGGGTCCTTCAGAAACGCGAACGCTTCGCCGAGGTACGGCAGGCCGAGTGAACCCGGCGGCGTGGTGGCCATGGCCGCCCATGCTACTCGAAATCACACGGCCAGCACGACCTTGCCGAACGCCGCGCGCGCTTCGAGCATGCGGTGCGCATCGGCCGCCGCCGCGAGCGGCAGCACCGCGTGCACCACCGGATTCAACCGTCCCGCCGCGACGTGGCCGAGCACGGCGAGCAAGTCGGCCTTGCTGCCCATCGTCGAGCCGAGCACGTCGACCTGGCGGAAGAAGATGTGGCGCAGATCGATCGCCGGCGAGAACCCCGCGGTCGCGCCGCAGGTGACGACGCGGCCGCCGGCGCGCGTCGCGCGGATCGACTTCGCGAACACGTCGCCACCGACGTGCTCGATCACCGCATCGACGCCGCGCTTGTCGGTGAGGTCCTTGCACGCCGCGACGAGGTCGTGCGTCGTGTAATCGATCGCGACGTCGGCGCCGAGCGCGCGCGCCCGGTCGAGCTTCTCGGTCGTGCTCGCGGTCGCGATCACGCGCGCGCCGTACAGCTTCGCGATCTGGATCGCGGCGACGCCGATGCCGGAGCCCGCGCCCTGCACGAGCACGACGTCGCCCGGCTGCACGCGCGCCTTGTGCACGACCATCTGCCACGCGGTCAGGAACGTCAGGATCGACGCGGCGGCCTCGGGAAACGCGAGCCGCTCGGGATACGGCGCGAGGTTCACTTGCGGCACGACGATGTACTCGCCGTAGCCGCCCTGCGCGTTCTCGCCGAGGATGCGATAGAAGCGGCACAGGTTGTCGTGGCCGCCGAGGCACGCCGCGCAGCGCCCGCACGACAGGCCCGGTTGCACGACGACCTTCGCGCCGCGCTCGCCGATCGCGCCGGGGCCGCCCCGCGTCACGGATCGTTCGGGCCCGGGCTCGGTCCCGGGGCCGAACGCGTCGAGCTCGCCGACGATGTCGGAGCCGAGCCGGTGCGGGTACTGGAGCTTGAACGCGGGGCCGCCGCGCCGCACCCAGATGTCGAGGTGATTGAGCGCGACCGCGCGCACGCGCACGCGCACCTCGCCCGGCCCGGGCTCGGGAGTCGGGACTTCTTCGACGCGCAGCACCTCGGGTCCGCCGTGCTCGCGGAGCGTGACCGCCTTCATGCGCGCAGCTTAGAGTATGTTCGCGGCGTGCGCGTCGTCCCCGTTCCGTGTCTCAGCGACAATTACGCGTATCTCGTGATCGACGACGCGAAGCGCGCCGCGGTCGTCGATCCCGGCGAGGCCGCGCCGATCGAGGCCGCGCTCGCGCGCGAGGGCGTCGCGCTCGCGGCGATCTGGCTCACGCATCATCATCACGATCACGTCGGCGGTGTCGAGGCGCTCGCCGACGCGCACGCCGGCCTCGAGATCGTCGCGCACGCGCACGACGACGGGCGCGCCCCACGCGTCACGCGGTTCGTCGAGGACGGCGCCGAGGTCGTGCTCGGCGAGCTGCGCGCCGCGATCATCCACAACCCCGGCCACACGCTCGGCGCGATCAGCTACTTCGTGCCAGGTAACCCGGCGCTCGGCGAAGCCGCGGTGTTTACCGGCGACACGCTGTTCGCCGCCGGCTGCGGCAAGCTGTTCGAAGGCACGCCCGAGATGATGTACACGTCGCTCGCGCGGCTTGCTGCACTGCCGCCGGCGACGCGCGTCTACTTCGGCCACGAGTACACCGCGAGTAATTTGAAGTTCGCCGCCGCCGCAGAGCCCGATAACGCGGCGATCGCCGCGCGCGCGGCCGCCCTGACCACACCGTCGACGCCGTCGACGATCCGCGACGAGCTCGCGACCAATCCGTTCGTCCGCGCGCGCGACGCGACCGAGCTCGGCGAGCGGCGCGCCTGGAAAGATCGCTTCAAGTAATCACGGCGCGTCGACCACGACGTTGTCGAGGTCGACCGCCCATCCGGCGGCCGGGCCCTGGACGAACTGCGCGCCGAGATCGAGCTGCGGCGCGCCGCCGGTGGTGCCGACGAGCGGCGTCGCGAGCACCTGCGTGCCGTCGGTGAGCACGGTGCACGACGCGCCGGTGCCGGTCGTGAAGTCGATCTCGACGCGATGCCACGTCGCAGGTGTAGCCGACTCGAACGGGTAGGAGTTGAACGACGAGCTGCCGCCGTTGGGCTTGACGACGTCCTCGATGTAGCTCGTACCCGGCGCGAGCCGATAGACGTACTCGACGATGTGCATCTGCATGCCGTCGTCCATGTCGATGCTGCCGATCGCGAGATCGCTCGTGCCGGCCGTCGCGATGTCGAGATCGAACGCGAACCGCGCGGATGTGATCGGCGTCGCGAGCGTGGCCTGGAGCTCGGCGGTCGCGTTATCGCCGCTGGCGAGCATCTGCGTCGAGGCTTCGAGTCCGAAGTGCGACGCGTGCGCGGCTGCCGGCACGATCGCGACCGCGCCGAGATCGCTGTTCATCCCGGCGAAGTTGCCGAACGAGCCGTCCTCGAAGTCCTCGCAAAACAGCGCCGGCGTCCCGAGCGCGGCGCAAAACGCGGGCGCTCGCGCGTCGGGCTCGCGTTCCTCGAAGCCCACGCGCCCGCACGCGGCAAGCACGAGCGCGCCGGCACACGAGATCGCGCACCTCATTGCAGCACGAGGAGCACGTTGTCGTACTCCACGGTCGACGCGACCGACGGGCCGCCGAGCCGGGCGCTCGCCGGCATCTGCGAGCACGTGGTCGCCACGACGGCGGACGCTAGCAGCTGCGCGCTGGGCGACGATGCGGTGGTGGCGCCGAGCCCGTAGGTCGAAGCGAACGCGGCGGGAGACTCCGCCATCGGCGTGCCGCCGAGCGGCGTATCCAGCGGCCACGCGTCGAGCGTGCCGTCCTCGAAGGCGGCGCCGATCGCGCCGTCGCCGCCGCTCGCCTGGAAATCGAGCCGCCCGCAGGCCGCGATCACGAGCATCGATAGCCGGAACCCCACACGGCCACGTTACATCACGCGCGCGGCAGGCGCAGCGTGAAGCTCGCGCCACCGCCGGCGCGGGCGCGATACGACAGCTCGCCGCCCATCGCGCGCGCGAGCGAGCGCGACAGTGCGAGGCCGAGGCCGAGGCCCGCCGGGCCATCCTGCACGGGCTGCCGCGAGAACGGCTGGAACAGCGCGCGCGTGTCGGCGACGCCCGGCCCGCGATCCTCGACGACGATCTCGACCGTATCGCCGCGATCGCGCGCCGCGATCCGGATCGCGCGATCGTCCGCACCGCGCGCGTACTTCTCGGCGTTGTCGACGAGGTTCGCGACGATGCGCGACACCGCGTCGCGATCGAAGCGCGCGCGCAGCTCGCGATCGATGTCGACCTCGAGCGGTGCGCCCGCGCGGTCGAGCGCGGGCTGCGCGCGCTCGCCGAGCTCGCACAGCACGGTGCCGAGATCGCCGAGCTGAGCGCCGACGCTCAGGTTGCCGCGCTCGAGCTGCGAGAACCCGAGTACGTTCGAGACGACGCGCCCGAGCCGCGCCGCCTCCTCGCTCGTGCGCCGCGCGTAGTCGCGTAGCTTGTCGGGATCGCCGAGTCCGTCGGCCATCATATCGCCGTACAGCTGTAGCCCGGCCAGCGGCGTGCGCAGCTCGTGCGCGGCCGCCGCGGCGAACTGGCTGCGCTCGCGCGCGAGCTTCTCGGCGCGCGCGACGATCCACACGACACCGGCGGCCGCGAGCACGGCGAACAGCGCGATCGCGACGAACCGGATCGCGAAGTCGCGCGCGACCACGTGCGCCTCACCGGCCGCGCGCGCGATCGCGTGCGGGTTCGGCTCGACGGCGAGCCGCCAGCCCGGCGCGAGCTCTTCGCCGCGATCGCCTTCGCCCGGCCCGATGCGCGCGACGAGCTCGCCGGCATGCGCGGCGAGCCAGCCCGTGACAGTCGCGCGATCGATGACGAAGCCCTGGACGAGCGCGCCGGCCGGCGTGTCGACGTGCCGCACCGCGATCAGCGCGGGTGCCCCTGCGAACGCCCGTGTCTGCCACACCGGCGCCGTCACGACGATCCCGACCGGCGCGGCCGCCGCCACCACAGGCCGCTGGCGATACACCTCGTTCGCGCTCGCGTTCTGCGCGTACGTGCTGGGATCGACCTCGACGACGCGCGCCGGGCCGCTCGCCGCGGGACTCGCGAGCGCCGGCGCGAGCACGCGCGCGACCTCCTCGCGAAATGCGCGATCCGCGGCCGCGTGCTGCGCGTCGGACAGCTCGGGGACCTCGTCGTTGATCGTCGGCGTCGAGACGCGGCCCGCGGGATCGATCTGGAAGTAGCCGAGCACCAGCGGATCCGCCGGCGCGCTCGCCAGTGGCGACGGCGCGACGTTGCCGCCGAGCGACGCGCGCGGATCGTGCATGAGGTTTTGATACTGGAAGTACGGCCGCTCGCTCTCGCGCGCGAGCACGCGCTCGAGCTGGCCACGCAGATCGCGTGCGAGCTCGCCGGCACGTTGCGCGGCCTCGACCCCCGGCGCCGCCGCGAGCTCGTGCTGCCGCGCGCGCACGTCGCGCCAGCCCGCGAGGCCCCACGCGACGAGCAGCGCCGCGACGAGCGCCGCGAGCACGGCGGCCGCGATCAGCGCGCGTCGCGCCACGCGTACCCCGCGCCTTTGACCGACACGATCCAGCTCGGCCGCGCCGGATCGGCTTCGATCTTCTTGCGCAGCACGGCGATCGCCATGTCGACCGCGCGCGTCTGCAGATCGCCGCGCTGGCCGAACACCTGCTCGAGCAGCTCGGCGCGCGTGACGACGCGATCGCGATGGCGATACAGCCAGCGCACGATGCCGACCTCGCGCGGCGTCAGCGCGACCTCGCGCGCGCCACGCACGACCGTCATGCGCGCGAGATCGATGCGCGCGTCACCGGCGCACAGCTCGTCGAGTGCGTCGGGTGGGGCGCGTCGCCCGAGCGCGCGCACGCGGGCGAGCAGCTCGCGCGCCGAGAACGGCTTGGTGACGTAATCGTCCGCGCCTTCGATCAGGCCGCGCACCTTGTCGTCCTCCGAGCCGCGCGCCGTGAGCATGAGGATCGGCAGGCCGGGACGGGCCGCGCGCAGCCGCCGGCATACGTCCATGCCGTCGAGCCGCGGCAGCATGAGGTCGAGCACGACGAGGTCGCATGGGCCCTGCAGGCCGGTTTCGACGGCCGCCGCGCCGTCACCGACGGCGGTCACGGTGTGACCGTCGCCGCGCAGCAGGTCGACGATGCCCTCGCGCAGGCTGGCCTCGTCTTCCACTACGAGCACGCGCACCGGTGCATCGTAGCAAGCGCGCGTCGCGGGCGTGTAAGGGCCGTGTAAGCGTGCGATATACTCGCGCGGGTGAGATGGGTCTTCGCGCTCGCGATCGTGCTCGCGCCTGGTGTTGCCGCCGCCGATCCGCCGCCGCCGCAGGACGACGCGCCGGTCCTGATCGGCGGCTTCCTCGGCCCGCGCATCTTCAGCCAGATCTCGGCGCTCGGTTACATCGACAACGCGCCGTACCACCCGATGCTCAACAACATGGTCGAGCTCGGCGGTCGCATCTCGCGCCAGTTCATCTTCTCGTGGCTGTACCCCGAGTTCGAGCTCGCGGTGGTGCCGACCCAGACCGACACGGTCGGCGGCGCCTCCGCCGCGACCGTGCTGTGGTTCGAGCCGCGCGCGCAGATCCGCTTCGAGCTCGTGCCGAGCGGCCGCTTTCACCCGTTCATGTTGATCGGTGCCGGCGCGCCGGTCGCGCTATCGTCGGCGCGCAAGACGTTCGACTCGGGCGTGAGCGGCGACGGGTACGCCGGCGCTGGCTTTCGGTTCGAGACCGGCAAGGGCTTCGCGATGCGCCTCGACGCGCGGCTCGCGGTCGTGCCCGGCGTGGAGGAGTCGACCGGCGACAACAAGCTCGGCTTCGAAGGCGACTTCAACCTCGGCGTCGAATTCGCGGTCGGCGGGCGGCGCGAGGTGACGCTCGTCAAGCACGTCGACACCGCGCAGGGGCCGCAGGCCGACCGCGACGGCGACGGCATTCCCGACGCGATCGACAAGTGTCCCGACCGGCCGGAGGACAAGGACGGCTTCGAGGACGCCGACGGTTGCCCCGACATCGACGACGATCGCGACGGCGTGCTCGACATCGCCGACAAGTGTCCCAAGGAAAAAGAGAACTACAACGGCTTCGAAGACGAAGACGGCTGCCCCGATACCGTGCCGGCCGACGTCGAGGCGATCAAGGGCACGATGGAAGGCCTGCTCTACGCCGAAGGCGAGACCGCGGTCCGCGACTCGGCGCAGCCAACGCTGAAGAAGATCGCGAAGGTGATGGCGGATCACCCGTCGATCAAGATCGTGCTCGTCGGTCACACCGACAAGGACGAGGCGAAGGCATTCGCGACGCCACCGGCCGACGGCCAGCCGGCGCCCGATCTCGCGACGCTCGCGACCGAGCTCGCGCACGCGCGCGCCGAGGCGGTGCGCCAGGCGCTCGTCGCGGTCGGCGTGCCGGTCCAGCGCATCGTGGTCGACGGCGTCGGCGCCGAGGAGCCGGTCGCCGACGACGCGACCGCCAAAGGCCGGCTCGCCAACCGGCGCGTCGAGCTGAAGCTGTTCGTCGCGCAGCCGTAGGCGGTTTCGCTTTCGATGCATCGGTTATCGATGTATTGTGGTGGTCATGCGGGAAGAGCTGGAGCGTTTCGTGGCGTCGTTGCGGATTCCTGCGGAGCGCAAGCCGATCGTGCTGGCCGAGCTCGTCGATCACGCGCAGTCGGCGAGCGATGCGGGCGACGGCGCCGGGCTCGGCGACCTCGAGGCGCTGCGGCCGTCGCTCGAGGCCGTCGAGACCGCGTTCCGCTACTCGCGGCGCCGCGCGCTCGCCCGCGGCGTGGTCGCGGCGCTGCTGGTGGCGCTCGTCGTCGACCGCACGACCGCGGCCTCGCTGGTCGCGGTCGGCGCGGCGCTCGTGCTCGCGATCGTCGCGCTGCTCGCGCCGCCCCACGCGCTGGCACTGCTGCGCGGCGAGCTGCGCGCCCCGCCCGTACCCGGTCGGCTGCTGCGCCGCGGGATCGCGATCGGACCCGCGCTGACGTACGCGCTGATCGTCCTGGGAGTCCCGCCGGTGACCTGGACCTGCGTGATCGTCGTGCGCGGATTCGCGGGTGATCTCGAGGTCGATACGCCGTGGTCGGCGTTCGTGGCGATCGTCGGCGTGCCGCTCCTGCTCGCGGTCGAAGCCATCCGGGCGCGGCGCGCAGCGGAGGCGTGATGGCTCGCCCGGCGCGCGACGTCGTCCCGCGCGGTGCGCTGCGCGCGCTGGTGCTCGCGGTGCTCGCCGAAGGCCCGCTGCACGGCTATGCGCTCGCGCGCCGGCTCGAAGATCGCGCGCGCGGCGCGCTGAAGATTCGCGACGGCTCGCTCTACCCCGCGCTGCACGAGCTCGAGCTCGAAGGCGCGGTCGCGCCGGCGTGGACGCGTGGCCCCGACGGCCGCCGCCGCCGCGTCTACTCGCTCACTCGCACCGGCCGCCGCGCCGCAAAAGGCGAGCGCGCCGAGTGGCTCGCGGTCGCTGACATGCTGCAGGCGCTGCTCGCCTGACGATCGATCACCGCCGCGCCAGGCGGTCGATCGCGTCCGCGAAGTCATCCGTCGCTTCGACCACGCACCGGGCGCCGATCCCGCGCGCGTACACGTCGACCACCTCGGGCGGATGCTGCGCGTCGATGCCGGGCACCACCAGCGCGGGCGCCATCATGCCCGCGAGCTCGCGCTCGGCGAACGGCTGCGCGCCCGACGCCATGAAGCGCGTCGACGTCGCGACGCTGGCCGGGTCGTAGCCGGCCATCACGGCGCGCGCGCGATCGCGCATCGCCTCCGGCAACGCCTCGAGCAGCGGGAACATCGCCGACATGCCCTCGGCGACGCAGCGCGCGCCTGCCGCGTGCATCGCGTCCATCGCGGCACGCTGGGCCGGTCCCAACCCGCGCTCCTCGCCGGCGTACGCGGGGTGCAGGAGCGCGAGCGCCGAAACCAGCGCGGGATGGCGCAACGCGACCCGCACCGCGCAGCCGGCGCCGAACGAGATGCCGCCGACCAGCGCGCGGTCCACGCCTAGCCAGCGCAACCACGCCGCGACGTCGTCGGCGAGCAAGTCCCAGGTCAGCTCGCCGGACCACCACGATTTGCCGCTCGCCCGTAGATCGGGCGTGATCACGCGATAGCGCTCCGCCAGCGGCGCCGCGAACCGCCAGCACGCCTCGTGATTCGCGAGCCCGCCGTGGAGCAGCACGATCGCGCCACCTTCGCCGCGCACGCGGGCATAGAGCCGCGCGCCGGCATGCTCGAGATAAACCTCGTCCATGTCGCGCTCCTTTCGAGAGCCGAAACCAGCGGCGCCAGCCGAAGTGGCTGGCGCAGGTCGTCGTTATAGCAAACCGCGCGTCAGCTCGACCAGCTGCACGGGCCGGTGATTCCCCGCGGCGCCGGAACCGGCGCGGCTATTTCTTGCGCCCGAACAGGCCGCGCTTCTCCGGCCTCACGTTGTCGTCGCCGAGCTCGGTCGCGAGCTCGCGCAGCAGCTCTTCCTGCCGCGCGCTCAGCTTGCGCGGGATCTCGACGCGCACCTGCACGACGTGATCGCCGCGCCCGCTCTCGCCGACGCGCGGCACGCCCTGGCCGCGCCGCACGAGCACGTCGCCCGGCTGCGTGCCCGGCTTGAGCTCGAGCGTCGTCGAGCCCTTGCACGCGTCGTCGAGCGTGTAGACCTCGACCTCGCCGCCGAGCGTCGCCTTCACGAAGCTCACCGACACCTCGGTCAGGATGTCGTCGCCCTCGCGCCGGAACCGCTCGTCGCCTTGCACGTGCAGCACGACGTAGAGATGCCCGGCCGCGCCGCCTGGACCGGGCTCGCCCTTGCCGGCGAGCCGCAGTGTTTGTCCGTCGTCGACGCCGGCCGGCACGGTGACCGTCATCGTCGAGGTCTCCGGATTCACGCCGCGCCCGCGGCAATCCTCGCATGGATCCTTCACGACCTTGCCCGCGCCGCGACACTGCGGACACGTCGTCTGCACCATGAAGAAGCCCTGCGCATGCACGACCTGGCCCTTGCCGCCGCACGAGCGACACACCTCGGGCTTGCTGCCCGCCGCCGCGCCGCTGCCGCGACAGGTGCCGCACACGATGTCGCGCGTGACCTTCACGTCCTTCGTGCAGCCCCACACCGCCTCGGCGAATGCCAGCTCGAGATCGACGCGCAGATCCGCACCGCGCGCCTGCCGCCGCCCGCTCGCGCGGCCGCCGAAGAAATCGCCGAACAGATCGCCGAACGCCGAGAAGATGTCCTCGACGTTCGAGAACCCCGGCCCACCGCCGCCGCCGCCGCCGCCGCCGCGCCGCAACCCGTCGACGCCGAAGCGATCGTACAGCCCGCGCTGTTCGTCGTCGGACAGGACCTGGTACGCGTTCGCCGCTTCCTTGAATTTGTCCTCGGCGGTCGTGTCGCCCGGACACTTGTCGGGATGGTATTGCTGCGCGAGCCGGCGATACGCCTTCTTCAAGTCGGCCTGGCTCGCGCCACGCTCGACACCCAGCACTTCGTACAAATCTCGCATGATCGAGGAGAATCAAGGCTTTGGGTAAGACGGGGCAGCCCATCTGTCAAGCCTCCGACTTCGTTCAGGGTGCGCCCGACGAGGCCGACGCCTTCCGCCGGGCCGAGCGCCTGCTCGAGGCCGCGGCGCAATCCGGCCTGGATCTCGGAGACTTGGACGCGACCGCGGTCCGCATCGCGACGCTTGCCTGCCAGCGCGCCCCCTACCTCGCCACCTTATTAGTGCGCGATCCCGCCCGCTGGCTCCGGGTCGCGCGCGACCCCTACCTGACCCGCGAGAAGCCGCGCGACGTGCTGGCCGCCGAGGTCGCCGGCCAGCTCGCCGGCGCGCCGCTGCCGGCCGCGCTGCGCCGCGCGCGCGGCGACGAGCTGGTGCGGCTGGGCGTGCGCGAGCTCGAGCTCGGCCTCGACACCGAGGTCGGCCGCGAGCTGGCCCGCCTGGCCGACGCCTGCTTCGACGCCGCGATCGCCGCGTGCGGCGCCGAGCTGACCGCGCGCTACGGCCCGCCCCGCTACACCGACGACGACGGCCGCGAGCGCGACGCCAAGCTGTGCGTGATCGGCATGGGCAAGCTCGGCGGCGACGAGCTCAACTTCGCGAGCGACGTCGACGTCATCTACGTCTACTCGTCGGATCACGGCGCGGCCGGCGAGCTGTCACTGCACGAATACTTCGCGAAGCTCTGCACGCAGGTCACCGCGGCGCTGTCGCAGGCGACCGAGGACGACGTGGTGTTTCGCGTCGATCTGCGCCTGCGGCCCGAGGGCGAGAAAGGCGCGATCACCTGCTCGCTCGACTCGCTCGAGCGCTACTACGAGACGTTCGGGCGGCCGTGGGAGCGCCAGGCGTGGCTCAAGGCGCGGCCGTGCGCGGGCGATGCCGAGCTCGGCGCCGCGGTGATGCGCACGCTCCAGCCGTTCGTGTTTCCGCGCCACACCGCGCCGAGCGCGATCGACGAGGTGCGCGCGCTGAACCGGCGCATCAAGCGCGAGCTGGTGCGTGACGAGCGCGGCTTCGACGTCAAGAACGGCGAAGGCGGCATCCGCGAGGTCGAGTTCTTCGCGCAGGCGCTACAGCTGCTCCACGCCGGCAAGCGGCCGGCACTGCGGGTGCGCGGCACGCTCGCCACGCTCGACGCGCTGGTGTTCGCGGGGCTCGTCACCGACGACGAGCATCGCGTCGCGTGGCGCGGGTATCGCTGGCTGCGCCACGTCGAGCACGTGCTGCAGCTCGAGGGCGGGCTGCAGACCCAGACCGTCCCGCGCGAGCACGACGTGCTCGCGCGCCGGCTCGGCTACGCGACCGCCGAGGCGTTCGATGCCGCGCTCGCCCGTCACACCGGCGAGGTCGCGCGGCTGTTCGCGACGCTCGACTCGGGGGAAACCCCCGACTCGAGCGGTTCGGTGACACGGGGCGGCGGCGGCGACGCGCCGCGCACGGACACGTTGATCGCCGACATCTTGCACGGCGAGCTGCCCGAGGCCGCCGAGGCCGCCACGCTCGAGCAGCTCGGCTTCGCCGACGTCACCGCCGCGCGCGCCGAGCTCGCACGCGCCCGCCGCCGGCCCGGCTCGCCGCTCGCGCCCGATGCGATCGATCGCGCCGCGCGCGTCGGCGCGATGCTGATCGGCGAGCTCGCGACCTCCGCCGATCCCGATCAGGGGCTGCGCTTCCTCGGCGATCTACTCGCGCGCCGCGGCGAGGCCTGGTCGGTGTGGCGGCTGATCGACGAGCAACCGCCGCTCGCCCGCCTGCTCGGCTCGCTGCTCGGCGCCAGCGCGTACCTCGCGCGCACGCTCGTCGAGACGCCCGAATTGATCGATCTGCTCGTCGAGCTCGGCCAGACCGCGCCGACGCGCACGGCCGCGCAGATCGGCGCCGAGCTCGCCGCGCGCCTCGCTCGCGTCGATCGCGACGATCCCGAGGCGCCGTGGAGCGCGATCGCCGAGGTCAAGGCCGGCCACGTGCTGCGCGTCGGGCTCGCCGACTTCGGCGGCGCGCTCGATCCGCTCGCGGTGTGCACCGAGCTGACCGCGATCGCCGAGGCGTGCCTCGCCGCCGCGCTCGACGCCGTCCAACGCGAGCCGGGCGCGCTCGCGATCCTCGCCCTGGGCAAGCTCGGCGGCCGCGAGCTCGGCTACGCGGCCGATCTCGACGTCGTGTTCGTCTATGAAGGCGACGACGAAGCACTCGTGCGGTTCTCGCGCCTCGCGCAGCGCCTGCTCGGCGCGCTCCGCCAGCGCACGCCGCGCGGCCGGCTGTACGAGCTCGACACGCGGCTGCGCCCGAGCGGCTCGCAGGGCCTGCTCGTGTCGTCGCTCGCGGGCTGGCGGCGCTATCACGCCGAGAGCGCGCAATTGTGGGAGCACCAAGCACTGCTCAAGCTGCGCGCGGTCGCCGGCGATCCCGCGCTCGGCGCCGAGGTCGAGCGGCTCGCCGCCGAGACGGTGTATGGCGCGCCTCACGATGCGCGCGCCGCCGCGACGGCGATCCGCGCGATGCGCGACCGCATCGAGCACGAGCTGGGCGCCTCGCGAGCCGGGACCAGCGCCCGACAAGCAGCGCCGAACGGCGGTGCGGTTCGATCGACCGACTTGAAGACCGGCGCGGGCGGCGTCATCGACGTCGAGTTCGCCGCGCAGTACCTGCAACTGGTCCACGGCCACGCGCACGCGAGCCTGCGCACGACGAGCACGGTCGGCGCGCTGCGCGCCGCGGCCCAAGCCGGGCTCGCTCCACCCGAGCAGCTGCGGGTGCTCGACGAGGGCTACCGGTTCCTGCGCGGGATCGAGCATCGCCTGCGCGTCGTGCACGATCAGCCGATCCATCGCTTGCCCGAGACCAAGGCCGAGCTCGACAAGCTGGCGCGCCGCAGCGGCGGTTTTGTCGACGGAGGTGCGCTGCTCGCGCACGTCGAGCGCTGGCAGCGTGACATTCGCGCCGCCTACATCGCGCTCCTCGGCGCGTAATACGTTGCGCAGCCGCACCGCGTCAGTGTGTATCGGCAAATCGACGACGGACTGCGTCTTGTGATCGAGCGCCTGCGTTGGTACGAAGCAGACATGGCCATCAAGAAGGTCGACGCGATCTGGGTCGACGGCGCGCTCGTTCCCTGGGACGCGGCCAACGAGCACATGCTCGCTCACACGATGCACTACGGCGTCGGTGCCTTCGAAGGCATCCGCGCGTATCAGCGATCGGACGGGCGCACGCACATCTTCCGGCTGCGCGAGCACGTCGAGCGCCTGCTCGACTCGTGCGCGATCTGCACGATGGAGTGCCCGTACACGCGCGAGCAGCTGATGCAGGCGTGCATCGAGGTCGTGCGCACGAACAAGATGCCGGCGTGCTACGTGCGGCCGCTCGTGTACCTCGGTTACGGCGCGCTCGGCCTGGGCTCGTTCGAGCCGCCCGTGCGCACGATGATCGCGTGCTACGAGTGGGGCGCGTACCTCGGCGACGACGGGCTCAAGAAGGGTATCCGCGTCATGGTCTCGGGGTTCTCGCGCGCGAATTCGAACGCGGTGATGAACAAGGGCAAGATCTGCGGCCAGTACGTGTCGAGCGTGCTCGCCAAGCGGATGGCGGTGAAGAGCGGCTTCGAAGAGGCGCTGATGCTCGATCCGCAGGGCTACGTCGCCGAGGGCACGGGCGAGAACATCTTCGTGGTCAAGCACGGCATCGTGCGGACGCCGCCGACGTCGGGCGCGATCCTCGCCGGCATCACGCGCGACACCGCGATCCAGCTGCTGCGCGAGCAAGGCGTCGACGTCCGCGAGGAGCCGGTCGCGCGCGACGAGCTGTACACGGCCGAAGAGGTGTTCCTGACCGGCACGGCCGCCGAGATCACGCCGGTGCGCGACATCGACCATCGCAAGATCGGCGCGGGCGTCGGCGGACCGGTGACCCGCCGCCTCCAGGAAGCGTTCTTCGGGGTGGTCAAAGGCAGCGACACCAAGCACGACGCGTGGCTCACCTTCGTCTGAGTTCGTCCCTGATCTCGAGGGTTTAACGAATAGGGCGGGCTCGGCGCCCGGGGCTTTTGCTACAATCGGCGCGTGCACGAGGGCGCTGCGCAGGGTCACCTTGGCAACCCTGGCGACATCCTGCTCGGGAAGTACCGGGTCGAGGAGGTAATCGGCATCGGCGGCATGGGCCGGGTGGTGCGCGCGTCGCACCTGTATCTGCAGCAGCCGGTCGCCATCAAGATCCTGCTGCCCGCGATGGCCGAGAGCCAGTCGACGGTCGCGCGCTTCCTGCGCGAGGCGCAGGCGACCGTCAAGCTGCGCAGCGAGCACATCGCGCGCGTCATGGATGTCGGCACGCTGCCCGATGGCGTGCCGTTCATGGTGATGGAGTTTCTCGAGGGCTACGACCTGAACCAGATCCTCCGCCATCACGGCCCGCAGGTCGCGCAGGCGGTGGTGGATCTGATGCTGCAGGCGTGCGAGGGCATCGCGGAGGCGCACGCGATCGGCATCGTCCATCGCGACATCAAGCCGTCGAACTTCTTCGTCACGCGCCGACCGGATGGCTCGAGCCTGCTCAAGATCCTCGACTTCGGCATCTCGAAGGCGGGCGACGAGATCAGCGAGCTGACCGGCACGCAGACCGTGATCGGCACGCCGACGTACATGGCGCCCGAGCAGATGCAGACGGCGCGCTCGACGGATCCGCGCAGCGACATCTGGTCGATGGGCGTCGTGATGTACCAGATGCTCGCGGGTCGCCCGCCGTTCGAGGCCGAGCACTACGCGCAGCTCGTGCTGAAGGTCGCGACCGAGGCGCCCGTGCCGCTCACCGTGCCGCTGCCCGGCGGCCTGCAGTCGATCGTGCTGCGCTGCCTCG
Organism: Kofleriaceae bacterium; assembly: GCA_036490935.1. Taxonomy (GTDB): domain Bacteria; phylum Myxococcota_A; class Polyangia; order Haliangiales; family Haliangiaceae; genus JABFXX01. The sequence continues at coordinate 35,079 of DASXCY010000187.1, forward strand.
AGAAGGATCCGCGCAATCGCCTGCAGACGGTCGGCGAGCTCGCGCGCATGCTCGCGCCGTACGCGTCCGATCCGCTGAGCGCGCAGCAATCCGCCGAGCGCGCGGCGCGCATCCTGACCTCGCCGCGCGGCTCGATGCCTGGCTTTCCGCTCGGCGGCGCGGCCGGCGCGATGCCGCTCACGCCGCCCGCGCTCACGCCGAAGAGCTGGGCGCAGACCGGCGGCTCGAGCCTGTCGGCCGCGGCCGGCCAGGTCGGCCGCACGAAGCAGACCGGCCGCGGCCTGGTCATCGGCGGCGTCGCCGCGCTGTGCATCGCGACCGGCGCGGGAGGATTTCTGCTCGCGAAGAGCGGCAGCGGCAGCAGCGAGCCGGCGGAGACGCACGTGACCGCGCCCACCGCGCTGCCGTCGGAGCCGACTCCGACTCCGACTCCGAGCCCGACTCCGAGGCCGAGCCCGACTCCGAGCCCGACTCCGGTTGCCGTGCCGGCGCCGGCCGCGACGAGCCTGCCGCCGCTTCCCAAGGCCGTGCCCGCGCCGCCAGCTCAGCTCGTGCCGGCGGTCGCGAAGTCGAAGCCGGCGGTCACGAAATCTGCGACGCCGGCGAAGCCGAAGACCACCGCGAAGTCGAAGCCCAAGGGCGGCGACGACGATCTGTTCGACGATCGCAAATAATCAGAAGCGACCGCCGAGCACGAAGCCGCTCGCGCTCGGTGCGACATACACCGACGCGTGCTCCTCGGTGCGCGTGGCATGCGGCGCGAGCAGATAGATCACGACGCCGCCCGCCACCGCCGCGGCGCCGGCGACGAACACGATCGTCGCGATGTTCGCCTCGTGGCGCGCGTCGTGCGTCTGCGTCAGCCCCGTCGGATCGCACATGTCCGTCATGTCCATGCAGTCCGCCTTCAGCGCGTCCTTGTACTTGCTCCGCGCCGACAGCGTGAGCGCACCCGACACTCCCATCGCGATCACGCCCACCCCCGCCGTGCCATACGCGATCCACCGCTGATGCTTTCCCGGATCGGTCGTGGTCACGACCGGCTGGTCTTCCCCGCCGCTGCCGCTGCCGCTGCCGCTGCCGCTGCCGCTGCCGCTGCCGGTCCCGCTGCCGGTGCCGGTCCCGCCCTCGCCTTCTCCGCCCCCGCCATGCTTCACCACCGCCGCCACGTCCAGCGTGATCTCCGAGCTTCCACCGCGCTCCACCGGCACGATCTTGCTCTTCTTCGCGCCGCCCTCGCCCTGATACTCGATGCTGTGCGGCCCGGGATCGACGAGCTGCGCCTTCCCGAACGTCTTGTTCTCGATCGCGATTCCGTCGATCGTCACCGTGACCGAGTCCGCATCCACGCCCGCCGGCAGCTTGATCGTCAGGCGCGGCACCGACGGGTCGAGCTCCTCCTCGAGCTGCTTGATCTTTCCGGCACGCTTGTCGCCGGCTTGCTTCGCCATCGCGTGCGCCTTCGCGTACGCGCGATACGCGCGCGCGAGCTTGCCCCACTCCTCGAAGCACTTGGCGGCGTTGAGCTCGACGCCGATCCCCGGATCGAGCTTGAAGCTGTCCTCGAACGTCTGGCACGCGTCGGCGTAGCGTTTCTCGGCCATCAGCTTCTTGCCCTGCTTGAACAGGGTCTCGGCCTTTTCTTTATCGTTGTCGGCGACGGCCGTGCCACCGACCGCCACCACGAGGGCCACTGCGATCGCAAGACCCCGCTGTGCCGGGGCGCGCGGCAACGCGAAGCGTTGCGCAGGATCGATCATTCGCGTCATGGGTTCACCGTGAACACGCCGCCTTCGAACACCGCCGTCTCGAAGGGTAGCGAGCGCGTCTGGAGATCGCCGGCGGCGGCGTTCGGAAATCCGCTCGCGATCGAGCGGACGGCGGGAATGTACGTGTGCCCGCTCTGGAACAAATCGGGCGGGATCGTGAACGTCGTGTCGGTCGAGATCGCGTCGAGCACCGGCTGGACCGTCGCGGTCGTGCCGTTGACCGACAGATCGTACAGCGTGAGCTCGTACAGGATCGCGGCCCGGTTCTCGGAGAGCAGCGTGACCTGATGCGCCGCCGAAGTGTCGATCGCGACGGTCGCGCCGTCGATCGCGAGCTGGTTGTCGTCGAGGTTGACCTGCTCGGGCACCGGCGCCGCGAAGTCGAACGCGAGCGTGCTCGCCTCGCCGACCATCGTCAGCGTCGCGCCGAGCGTCAGCGCGACGCCCATGAACGTGTACGGCCGCGTCTCGGTCAGCGAGACCGTGGCGATCGCGTCCCAGCCAAGCGAGCCGAACGGGTTGCCGTACATCGCCGAGATCGCGGTCGTGCCGTCGGGCACGGTGCCGGCATTCAGCAGCGGGCCCGCGGCATCGAGGACCGCCGCGCCGGGCGCCGCGACGACGTTCCACGCCACCGCCGGCGTGGTCACGCTCGGCCGCGCCGCCGACAGCCGCGTCGACACCGACGTCGGATCGACCGGCCCGGCGAACGTCTGGTCCGCCGCGACCGCGACCATGCTGCCGGCGACCATGTCGATGCCGGCGGTCTGATCGAACGACGTCTGGAACACGCCGGTCAGCTGGCCGTTCACCGAGCGCAGCACCAGCACGACGTCGTCGTTGTCGATCGCGGCGACCGGGCTCTCGGTCGCCGGCGTGAACGTGTTGTACGGGATGGTCGCGGCGATCGCCGGCATGCCCGCGGCCGGCACCTCGGTGCCGCTCAGCACGTGCGTCGTCCACGCGCCGACCGCGAGCACCTGGAGCGCTTCGGTCGTCTGATACGCGCTCGGCAGGTTGACCTCGACGTCGAGCATCGACGTGTCGGCCGGCGGCTGCGGGCTCGGGTGCTCGTGTGCGAGGAACGGGCCGCTCAGCTGCGACGCCGGCAGCTCCCACAGGTGCTGGATCGGCATCGGCAGGTCGGGCAGCGTGAACTGCACGAGCGGATCGCCGCCGAGCCGCGCGGTCCACACGTCGGTGTCGGCCTGGGTGCCCGGCACCGCGGTCAACACGGTCGGATCCGAGGCGTCGGGCAGGTAGAACGTCGCGGTCTGCGCGCTCAGATCCTGCGCCGACAGCACGACGCTCGCGCCGATCGACACGCGCTCGATCGTCAGGCTCGCCGAGCCTTGCGCCGCCGTCGTATTGGCGATGCCGAACACCTGGGCGCAACCCGCGACGAGCACCGAGACGATGGAGACCGCGGCCGCCGGCAGCAGCACCCTCATGGTGCGATTCTAGCATCCACGGCGCCGCGACCGCGAACCGGCTACTTGTCGGTTCCGTTGTTGCGCTTGAGCCGCACCGACGCCTTCACGTCGGGCTCCGCGCCGGTGAGCCGCTCGCTGTTCGGGATGAACCGGATCTCGGTCTTGATCTCGAACGACAGCGTCGTGAGGAGCTTCGCGATCTCCTCGGTGAGGTTCAGGCTCGACAGGAAGTCGCGGGTCTCGCGTGCAACGATCTCCCAGACCTTGTCCTTCGCGCCGTCGGCCGACGACGCGATGTAGCCGGCGACATCCGGCAGGCTCTCGCGGGCCAGCTTGCGAATGCCCTCCTCGGTCGAGAACACCGCACCCATTCCGGCAGAGAACGTTTTTTTCACCAGCTCGGGAACCAGGTGCTCGAGGCGCTGGCGAATCGATTCGGTCAGCTTGTCTTCGCCGATCGGCAGCGGGATCGTGTTCCCCGAGCGAATTCGCTCGGTCAGCTTCTCCGCGAGCTTTTCGTCCGAGCCTCGGCTCGGCGGCTCGTCCGCGGGCGCTTCGTCGTCGGTCGCCATGTTAGTATTCTTACCATGGCGCAGCCGGTGCGGAGCGACCCGCCCGAGGGCGAGCGCGTGTCCCCGCGCGCGCTCGTCGATCCACCCTCCGCATCGCTTCGCGATGGTGCGCGCCCCGACAAGGCCGGGGCTATCGATCCCGCGGCGCCGCGCCCGGTCGACTCGGTGATGCGCGTAGCGGCCGAGTCGCGCCGCTACCGAAACGATCTGGCCGAGTCGCGCCCGGCACCGCTGCGCATTCGCAGCCTGCGCGCGTACTGGGCCACGTGGCGCGTGATCTGGAGCTACTTGTGGCTGCGGTTTCGCGCGCGCTTTCACTCGCACGAGTGGGTCGAGCACACGCTGCGCCAGATCCACCTGCGCAACGCGCGCCGCATCGAGCACACGATCTGCGACCTCCAGGGCCTGTTCATCAAGGTCGGCCAGCTGATCTCGATCATGACGAACTTCTTGCCCGAGGAGTTCCGGCGCGAGCTCGAAGGCCTGCAGGACGCGGTGCCGCCGCGGCGGTTCGCCGACATCGAGGCGCGGCTCGTCGAGGAGCTCGGCAAGGGGCCCGACGAGCTGTTCGCGAGCTTCGAGCGCCGGCCGATCGCGTCGGCGTCGATCGGCCAGGTCCACCTCGCGAAGCTGCACGACGGCAACAAGGTCGCCGTGAAGGTGCAGTACCCCGATATCGAGGAGATCGTGCGGCGCGACCTGAACACGCTGCGCCGGATCTTCCACATCGTCGAGTGGTTCATCCCGTATCAAGGGCTCGACGAGCTGTATCGCGAGGTTCGTTCGATCGTGATGGAGGAGCTCGACTACCGCGCCGAGGCCGAGAACGTCACCCGCATCGCGGCGAACTTCGAGGGCCGCACCGACGTCGCGTTCCCTCGGGTCGTCGCCGAGCTATCGACCGCGCGCGTGCTCGTCACCCACTTCGAGGCCGGCGCGAAGATCACCGACAAGGCGGCGGCCAAGCAACTGGGGCTCGATCGCGGCCAGCTCGCGCGCCAGGTCGTCGAGATCTACTGCCAGCAGATCTTCACCGACGGCGTGTATCACGCCGATCCGCACCCCGGGAACTTGATCGTGCGGCCGCCCGCCACGGCCGGCGACCCGCCGACGATCGTGTTCCTCGATTTCGGCGCGGTCGCCGAGATCCCGGCGCACGTGCGGCAAGGCATCGCGGAGCTGATCCAGGGCGCGCTCACGCGCGACACGCATCGCATCGTCGGCGCGATGAAGCAGATGAAGTTCGTCGCGCGCGGCGCGAACGAGGCGGTGTTCGAGCAGGTGGTCGAGTACTTCCACGAGAAGTTCCAGGAGAACATCTCGCTCGACTCGCTGAACTTGAAGGACATCAAGTTCGATCCGCAGAAGAGCCTCGAGAGCGTCGCGGACCTGCGGAAGATGGACATCTCGCTGCGCGAGCTGTCGCGCAACTTCCACGTGCCGAAGGAGATCATCGTCCTCGAGCGCACGTTGCTGCTGCTCATGGGCCTGTGCACCGAGCTCGATCCGACGCTGAATCCGATGACCGTGATCCGGCCGTACCTCGAGCGCTTCGTGCTCGGCGATGAAGGCGACTGGTCGCACCTGCTCGTCGATACGTCGAAGGATCTGGTGATGAGCGTGACCGCGCTGCCCGCCGAGATCCGCCGGTTCATGCGCCAGGCCCACGCCGGCGAGCTCCAGCTGCAGTTCCGCAACATCGAAGCGCCGGCGCAGCTCATGTACCGGCTCGGCCATCAGGTGATCTTCGCGGCGGCCGGCATCGCAGGCGCCGGCTTCGCGCTCGTGCTCGAAGGCCGCGGCGACGACGACCGCGCGGCGTGGGGCTGGTGGACGGCGCGCGTCGCCGGCGTCCTTCTCGCGTGGAGCTGGTGGTCGTCGCGCAACCTGCTTCGCAAACGGTAGGCAGAGATCGAAGCCTCTGGCGTCTTCCTTGGCGTCCGCGGCGCCTCGGCGGTAACTCTGGACCGCCACTTGCTGTGCGGACCTCGCCATGAACGCGCAGTCGCCTCGTCGCCGTGGTTTCGCCGGTTTGATCGCTTCCCGTGCAACCTGGAGATTGCACAGCGCTGTCCTGATCTTGGGACTCGGGTCTACAGCGTGCGTCGATCCGGGCGAGCCGGAGATCGGCGAGCTGACCTCGGCGTCGACGGTCGGCAGTCACGTCAACTCGGGGTGCTCGACCGCCGTCGTCATCGGGCTGTCGCGCCAGATCGCGGAGGAGGCGAACTGCGAGCATCCCGGCAACTTCGTCCACTTCGCGTCGGGGCACGGCATCTCGATCACGAGCAACGCGGTGCTGCCGTACCTCGCGCAGGGCGCGCGCGACGACCTCCAGACGGTCGCGAAGAATCACTCGCTGCAGATCAACAGCGCGCTGCGCACGGTCGCGCAGCAGTATTTGCTCTATCACTGGTACCTCGAAGGTCGCTGCGGCATCACCGCGGCGGCGACGCCCGGCACGTCGAACCACGAAGGCGGGCGCGCGGTCGACATGCAGAACTGGGCGTCGCGCATCGGCGACATGGCCGCGCACGGCTGGCATCACGACGTGCCCGGCGACGTCGTCCACTTCGACCACACGTCGACGCCGGATCGCCGCGGCGAGGACGTCAAGGCGTTCCAGGTGCTGTGGAACCGCAACCACTCGGGCGATCGCATCGCGACCGACGGCGAATATGGGCCGCAGACCGAGGCGCGGCTCGAGGAATCGCCGTCGACCGGCTTCGCGCACGGATCGAGCTGCGGCGCGCAGGCGGAGAGCACGGTCGTGTCGATCGATGGCGCCGACGTGCTTCCGCCGCTGACGCAGCAGCACTTCACGATCACGCTCGCGAACTTCGGCACGACCGACTGGCCCGCCGGCGCGACCGTCGAGCTCGTCGGCGCGGCGACCAGCCCGCTCTACGATGCGAGCTGGATGTCGCAGACCGTCGTGACCACGCTCGTCGATGCGATCCCCGCCGGCGACACCGGCACGATCGACTTCGACATCACGACTCCGCAGGCGAGCGTGGACACGCCGGTCGTGCAATCGCTGCAGCTCGCGGACGGCGCGACCGAGCTCGCGGCGTTCGATCTCGCGGTCACCGTCGAGCCCGGCATGACCGGTCCGACGAGCAGCGACGGCAACGACGAGTCCGACGCCGACGACGTCAGCGGCGGCTGCAACGCCGGCGGTGGCGGCAGCGCGGGGCTCGTGCTCGCGCTCGGCCTGGTCGCGCTCGCGAGGCGTCGCCGGCGCTAAGCTAGCGGCGTGTGCCCACGTAGACGACGTGGCGGCGCGCGCCGCTGCGCAGCGCGTGCTTGGTCACGCTGAACCGCGAGGCGGCGAACCGGCGCGCGAACGGAGGATCCGCATCCTCGGACCAGATCCCGGCGACCCCACCCGGTGCGAGCGCGCGGTGGGTTCGTGCGAGCGCGCCGGCGCCGTAGAACGGATCGTCGGCAGGCTGCGTCGCGCTGTTCGGTCCCTCGTAGAGATCGAGCAGGATCAGATCGAAGTCGCCCGCCGCGGCGCCGGCGATGACCTCGGCGACGTCGCGGACCTCGACCTCGACACGCGGATCGCGGATCGCCTCGTCCGTCGCGGGCGCGAGCGGGCCGCGGCACCACTCGACGACGACCGGGTTGAGCTCGGCGACGACGACGCGCGTCGTGGCCGGCACGCGATCGAGCAAGGCCCGCAGCGTGAAGCCCATGCCGAGCCCGCTGACGAGCGCGCGTCGCGGCGGCCGCGCGCCGAGCCGATCGATCGCGAGCTGCGCGAGCGCCTCCTCCGAGCTGCGCGAGAAGCTGTTCATCAACACGCGGCCGTCGATCAGCATCAACCAGTCGTCGCGCCGCCGGCGCAGCTCGAGCGGCCCTTCGGCGGTACCGACCGTCGCGAGCGTGCGCCACGCCGATGCCATCGCCGTCGCTACGCTTGGCTGGAGACGTGCGCGTGCGCGTGCGTGGGGTCCGGCGCGACGGCGTGCTTCGACCACGCGTCTCGCATGAATCGCTCGGCGCTCGCGAGCGCGGTCAGATACGGCTCGCTCTGGTGCCGCAGGCCGTGCCGCTCGCACCAGGCGCGCGTGATCCGCGACGCCTGCGCCAGCTTCTGGTGCGGGATCCGCGGAAACAGGTGGTGCTCGACCTGGTAGTCGAGGCCGATGAAGAAGTACGAGACGGCGCGCGGCATCTCGAGGTTGCGCGTCGTGGCGAGCTGGTGCTCCCACTCGTGATTCGACTCGCCGATGATCGGGAGCCCCATGTGCGCGGGCGCGAAGATGAGCGCGAGGCACACGCCGACCACGGCCCAGATCGACAGGTACACGCCGATCGCGACGGCCGGTCCCCACACGAGCGAAGGAATCACGATCCAGCCCGTGTAGTGCACGACCATGCCCGCGACCTCGATCCACCACGCGCGCTCGCGCGGGCGCGCATGATGGACGAGGTAGTTGATCGACGAGCGCCGCATGCCGGTCGGCATCAGCGTGGCCATCGGCCAGAACAGCCAGCGCTGGAACGTGCGCTGGAACCAGCGCTGGCCCCGGCTGGACGCGTCGTGGTCTCCGCGCGACGACGCGAACGGAAACGGCCTGATGTCCGGATCGACGCCTTCCACGTTCGGGTGAGCGTGATGCCGGCGGTCGTGCTTGTCGCGCCAGTACAGCGCGCCGAGCCCCGAGAACACCGGGAACGCGAGGTTCACGAGCACCGCGTTGCGCAGCGGCGACCGCGAGAAGCTGCGGTGGCTGCCTTCGTGACCGAGCATCGCGATCGACGTGCAGCACACGGCCGCCGCCAGGATCCAGAGCGGCGCGAACAGCGCACCGGTATGCGCCAGGCCGAACAAGCACCCGGCAACCCCGACCGCGAGCACGAGCAGCTTCCCCCAGCTCCTCAGCTCGCACGACTCGAACACGCCTGCGGCGCGAAGCTCTGCTCTCAGACTACCTAGCTCGGCACGCACGGCGCCTGACCTTCGCCGATAGGTCCGGCAGATGCGAGCAATTACGCCGGATGCCGTGTCACGGTTCCGTCAGATCTCGAGATCCGGCTGGCACACCTTCTGCCACTTCTGCCGCGCGGCGAGGTTCGTCACCCGAGCCAGCTCCTGGAGTCGATCTGGGGCGAGCGTGATCGCCAGCTGCGTCACGACGCGCCGGCGCGCTTCGCCCATCGTGCCCGGCCAGCCACCGACGGGGGCACGCGCGTGCGCTTGCAGGTCGCGCACGTATTCCTCCGCCCAGGCGACGCCGATCGCCGAGGCGCGCTCTGCAAGAGCATCACGAGGCGGTAGTGCGTCTTCAGCGGCCACGGCCACGGCCACCGTCACGGCCACCTCGGCCGCCGCCGCCGCCGCCGCGGAAGCCACCGCCGCCGCCACCGCCACCGCCGCCGGAACGGCGTTCTTCCGCGACCTTGACGTTCAACGTGCGGCCTTCGAAGTCCTTGCCGTCGAGGTCGGAGATCGCCTTCTGCATCGCCTCGGAGCTGGCCATCTCGACGAAGGCGAACCCGCGCGACCGGCCGCTCACGCGGTCGAGGATGAGATCGACCGACTGCACGTCGCCCGACTGCGCCACGTGCTGCTTGAGCAGGTCTTCGGTGACGTGGAAGGCGAGGTTTCCGACAAACAAGCGATTCGACATGACACTCCTAATAAGGCGGCTGAGATGACAGACGCCACGAGCCGCAAGCGGGGAATCCGTGACGGCCGCACGGTGCGGCCGGATCGCCCTCGACGAGGCGGGAGCGTGTTGTAGCACGCACATGACGAGATCGTGTGTGGTGGGCGCCTCGGATCGTGCGCAGATTGACCTCCATGGCTGTACCCCTGTTTCCGCGCTCCCACTACGTGCACGAGCTGCGACCCGTGCTGCCGGAGGGGGTGTTCGCGCCGGCACGCGGGCGGCTCTTGCGCGTCCCGCTCCATGCCGCGCTCGCCGTCGCGCTGATCGCGGCGATCGCACGCGGCTGGCTGCCGTGGCCGCTGATCCCGGTTGCCTCGATCGCGATCGGCATCAACTTCGCGTGCCTGACGTTCGTCGCGCACGAGGCCCTGCACGGCGGCATCACGCGCACGAAATGGATCCAGCGCGCCGCCGGCTGGCTCGGGTTCCTGCCGTTCATGGTGTCGCCGCGGCTGTGGATCGCGTGGCACAACCGCGACCATCACGCGCACGCGCAGATGCCCGCCGATCCCGACGGCTACGCGACGCTCGACCGCTATCTGGCGCGCGCGACGACGCGATTCTCGGTCGACCGGTTCTCGCTCGGCGGCGGGCGCTGGCGGGGCGTGCTCAGCCTCCTGCTCGGCTTCACCGGCCAGAGCGGCGTCCAGCTGTTCACGTCGCCCGAGCTGAGCCCGCGCGAGCGCCGGCGCGCGTTCGCCGACAGCGGCGTGATGCTCGCGATCTGGGTCGCGGTCGCGATCGTGATCGGCCTCGTGCCGTTCGTGTTCGCGTTCGTCGTGCCGCACCTGGTCGCGAACGCGTGCGTGATGGCGTTCATCCTCACGAACCACAGCCTGAGCCCGCGCGTCGGCCTCGACGACCCGCTCGTCAGCTCGCTCAGCGTGACGACGCCGCGCGTGGTCGACTGGCTGACGCTCGGCTTCGGCTACCACGTCGAGCACCACATGTTTCCGGCGATGAGCACGCGCCATGCGCCGGCCGTACGGGCGCATCTGCTCGCGCGCTGGCCCGAGCGCTACCAGTCGATGCCGCTCGCCACGGCGCTGTCGCGCCTGCATCGCACGGCCCGCGTCTACAAGCACGACACGCTGCTCGTCGATCCGGGCACGGCGCGCGAGTACCCGACGCTCCTGCCGCGCGCCTAACTGCGGCGCACGCGCACGAGCCCTGGATCGAGCAGCGTCGCGGGCGCGTAGCTGCCGACGAGCAGGCTCATCATCAGCAGCGAGAACCACGCGACCGGGCCGAACATCATCCCGATCATCGCGTGCATCGCCAAGCCCCACGCGAATGCGAACGGGCGCGTCCACTTGAGCGTGAACCACAGCGGGGCGAGCGCCTCGAACGCCACGGTCACCCACTGCAGCGCCGTCCACCCGAAGGCCGGCATGTGGTTCGCGAGGAACCAGCTCACCGGCGTCTGATACGAGTCGTGCAGGTGCGTGAACAGCACGTAGGGGTAGTAGTGGTGCAGCCACGCGCCTCTCGCCTTGAACAGGCCCGACGACAGGTAGAACACCGGCAGGAACACCTGGAAGAACGCGACCGAGCCGAAGCTGACGTGCGTCGCCACGACCGCTCTGGGAAACTTGCGCCGGCGCCGCCACGCGTCGACCGACCAGCGCGCACCGGCCGGCGACAGCGCGATCGCGAGCGCGATCACCGGCGCGATCTTCGACACCGTGAACGCCGCCATGCGATCGGCGAGGGCGACGTACGCGAGCAGCGCGGCGAACACGCCGGCCGAGGCCCGCGTGAACGCGCCGGCCGCCGTCGCGAGGCCGCTGAGGACGAGCGTGATCGCGATCGACCACGCGAGCCACGGCGGCAGCCCGGCCCAGCTCGCGGGCTGGCGCCAGTCGTCGGACAGCGCCGGAATGCGAAACCCGGTCGTCGCGAGCCAGTCCTCGGCGTGGACGACGCGCGACGACATGAACCCGACGATCGCGAGCGGCGCGAGGATGCGGATCGTCTCGAGCCGCACGATCGGGCGCGGTTTCAGGAACGCCTGGATCGTGTCGTCGAGGAACGTGCCGAGGTCGCGCATTACTCGGACGTGTCCGTTTCCGGCTCGGGCGCGATCGGCGCGCCGCCGCAGCGCTTCGCGCGCACGCTGCGCTTCGTCCAGTAGAAGTTCTTGCGCCACTGCGGCGGGATCGGCGACAGCGGCTCGTAGACGTAGCGATCGACCGGGTCGCCGACGTCGGGCAACGGCCGGCGCACCGAGACCAGACGAATGCCGCCGAGCTCGCCCTCGAAGTGATCGGCCATGGCCGGGTGATGCGAGACGATGTAGTCGTCGAGCGCGGACATCACGGTGCGCTCGCGGCTGTAGAAGTACGCGATGCGCTGGAACCGCGACTCCTTGTCGTCGGCTTCCATCGGAAAATACGGACGAGGATCGAGGGCCTGCCACGCGTTGCGGCTGCACGACCAGCCCTCGAGCCGGTACTCGAGCGCGTAGTCATCTTTTTCGGGAAACAGCTTCGTGCAGTTCGCGAAGTACGTGAGCGCGCGAAGCGGCCCCTGCTGGGCGGGATCGCAGACCAGCGCGCCGAAGTAGATCACCGCGAGCGGGATGAGCGCGATCCGCAGCTCGCGCGGCCCGGGACCGCGCGCGACATGCTCGTCGCGCGGTGGTTGCACGGTGCTTATGTACTACACGGGAGTGCCATCTGCCGGTGGCACTGCGGTTTTTTGGACTCGCGCCGCCCGCCGCGCGACGATCCGGAACACACTGATGAGCACCTGCGTTGTGAATGCAACGATCGGCTCCGCCGGGCCGCGCAGCGACGCGCAGCGTTGCGGAGCATCGATCGCGAGGTTGTCATGATCGCCGTCATCGGAAATGTCATCGCTGGGCTGGGCGTCTTGAGTCTGTTCACGGCCACGCTTCGACTCACCCGACCGAGGTAGACTCGGACGGTGGTCGCCACCGTCCTCCCGCGCGTCGTGCGCCCGCCGGGCGCCTCCGAGCTCACGCCGGGGGACCGCGAGGCCGTTCGCCTCCTGCTGCGCGGCGACTCGGTGATCGACTGGCATCACCTCGGCTTCACCGAGCACGCCGAGGTCGACCGGTTCCTGCGCCTGAACGAGTTCGACCCCGAAAGCGACGACGAGATGAGGCGGCTCGAGGAGATCCGCGCCGACGCGGTCGATTACCTCGCGCGCACCTACGCGATGGCGATCCCCGACGAGGTCGCGGCCGATCTGCCCGCGCGGGATCTCTTCCTGGTCGCCTCGTCGAGCGGTCCGCACCAGAAGTGGGCCTGCGTCGTGCTGAAGGTGATGCACATCATCCACCACATTCACGGCCGGGCCGCGCTGCTGAAGGTGTCGATCTCCGACGAGATCATCTTCCGCGAGATCGAGCTCAAGGTGCTGCAGGTGGTCGAGCAGCTGCGCGCGGCCGGCGCCCCGCTCGCCGAGTTCGAGTGGAGCCGCAAGCCGCGCGACTCGCAGATCACGAAGCTGCTCGCGAAGAAGTCGACGCTCGCGGCGAACATCTACGACAAGCTGCGGTTCCGGCTGATCGTGCCGACGCACCAGGATCTGATCCCGATGCTCGCGACCCTGACGCGGCAGCTCGTGCCGTTCAACTACATCGTGCCCGGCGAATCGTTGAACCAGCTCGTCGAGGTTCCCGACGGCAATACCGAGGTCGCCGAGCGCGCCGAGCTGCCGTACAACGAGTTCTCGGGGCCGGAGTACCGCATCATCAACTTCGTCGCCGACTTGCCGCTGCGCCTCGAGCGCCTGCTTCCGAAGGCCGACATCTCGCCCGAGCTGTCGCACGTCGTGTTCGTGCTGACCGAGTTCCAGGTCGCCGACAAGGTGACCGCGCAGCGCAACGAGACCGGGGCGTCGAGCCACGAGGCGTACAAGTCGCGCCAGCTCGAGCGCGTCCGCATGCGCCTGTTCCGAGACAAAGACGATCCGCTGCGGCCGGATTAGTGACACGCGATCGCCGGCACCGCCGGCCGCGGCGTCTCGACCGGCAGCAGCTTGCGCAGGTGCCACGCCTGGATCTCGAGCTGGCGCTGGGCGGAATCGCGCGACCGCGCCATCGAGCGCGCGAACACCGCGGCGACGACGATCGCGCCGAGGTTCGCGACCAGCAGCAGGACCATCGTGCCGGGGCCGCCGATCTCGATCGAGCTGGGGACGATCTCGAGCCGGCCGGGCTCGATCGACCACGTCTGCTGCATCACGCCGAACGCCTGCAGCGCGACCGGCAAGAGGAATGCCGCGAGCGCGCCGGCAAGCGCGGCCACCGGGCGCTGCCACATGCCCATGTGCGTCGTCGTCGTCATCGCGAAGATGCAGATCACCGCGGGCACGAACAAGAACGGGCTCATCATCGTCGACAGCACGGCCATCATCGCGATGTTGATCACGAGCGGCACCTCGGGCCGGACGCGGCGCGTGCGCGATTGCCAGACCGAGTGGCCGTAGAGCGCGAACACCGCCACGTACATCGCGGCGAACGCGGTCCAGCTGCGCACGCCGACCAGGATGACGAACGGCGCGAACGCCAGGTACGACAGTGCCGCGCGCGAGGCGGTGCCGGCGGTGCGCGCGTGCTGCTCGGCCTGCTGCTCGCGCAGCTCGCGATCGAGCTCGGGCGGCAGCTGCTCGGGCGGCTCGACGAGCAGCTTGACGACGAACGCGGCCGCATCGCGGGATTCCGGATCGAGCGCGAGCGCGCGGCCGGCGCGGCGGATCGCATCGGCGCGGCCGGCCGGCTCGGCGGCCAGCGTGCGCGCCGCGGCGAGCTCGTCGCCGGCGAGCGTGCGGCGGTGCTCGACGTCGCGATCGCCGTCGAGGTAGGCCTGGATGCGATCGGCGAGCTCGCCGGCACGCGGCCTGTGCGCCGGATCGCCGGCGAGCGCCGCGATGCACGCGGCATCGAGCTCGGGCGCGATCGTGCGGTCCGGCTTGCGCGTGGCCGGCGACTGCGCCGGCTCGGCGATCGTGCTCGACATCGCGGCCTGCGTGCCGCGCGGATGCAGCGCCTCGCCCGCGAGGATCTCGAACAGCATGCAGCCGAGCGCGTACACGTCGGCCGCGGTACCGACCGGCTCGCCGCGCGCCTGCTCCGGCGCCATGTAGCCGGGCGTGCCGAGCAGCGCGCCGACCTGCGTCGCGCCTTCGAGCGTGGTGATGTCGCGGTCGCGCAGGTCGTTCGTCGTGTCACCGAGCGAGCGCGCGATGCCCCAGTCGAGCACGTAGACCTCGCCGTAGTCGCCGAGCGACACGTTCGACGGCTTGAGATCGCGATGCACGAAGCCGCGCGCGTGCGCAAACTCGACGGCCAGGCACACGTCGACGAACGCGCGCAGCAGGCGCTGCAGCGGTACGTCGCGGCGCTCGAGCTGGTCGTGCAGCGTCGCCGACGGGATGCGCTTCATCGTGAAGTACGGGCGGCCTTCCGAATCGGCCCCGAGCTCGTGCACCGGTACGATCGCGGGATGATCGAGCCGTGCCTGGATCTTCGCCTCGCGCAAGAACCGCGCGACCGAGTCGTCGCTCGGTGCGGGGTGGCGCATGCGCTTGATCGCGACGTCGCGGCCGATGCGCGCGTCGCGTGCGAGCCGCACCTCGCCCATCCCGCCTTCGCCGAGCAGCTCGCCGAGCTCGTAGCCCGACAGCACGAGCTCGGGCGGCCGCGCGCGTCCAGCGTGTTGATCGGCTTGGGTCGCTGCGAGCGTGTCGTCGGTCGACCCGTCGGATCGCGTCATGCGATCATGGTAGCCGAGTCTGCGACGCGGGCAGCATCATGCGTTGCAGGTGCCAGGCCTGGATGTGTGCGCGCCGCTGCGCCTGGCGCCGCGCACGCGCGATCGTGAGCCCGTACCCCGCGACGACGAGCCCGATGCAAAGCTGGCCGCCGATCACCCCGGCGATGGCGGCGTCGCCGTGCGTGTTCGTGAGCGCGCTGTACGTGAACAGGCCCTCGTGCGTGACGTGCCACGTGCCCGGTACGATGCCGAGCCATTCCAGCACGAAAGGCGCGAGCAGCACCGCGATGACCCAGAGGCGGAACACGCCCCCGTGCTCGCCGATCCATCGCGTCGTCGAGATCGCCAGGATCTGACCGCACACCACCATCGGCATCAGCACGAACGGGCTCGCGAGCTGCGAGAACACCGCCGCGAACCCGAGATTCGTGACAAGTAGCGCCAACAGCGGCACGCGCGTGATGCGCCAGTTCATCCAGCCGAGCATCGCCATCAGCACGCACGCCGCGCCGACCGCCGCGAGGCGCGTCCAGCTCGTGATCTCGACCAGCGGCAGGAACGGCGCACACAAGAAGATCGAGGCGAACGCGATCGCGGCGCGGCGGCTGCGCGCGCGATCGAGGTCGCGCTCCTCTTGCTCGAGCGATTCGACGAGCTCGGGCGGCAGCTCGCGCGGCGGCTCGATGATCAGCTGCGTGACCAGCTGGGCCGCCTCGGTCGATTCCGGATCGAGCGCGAGCGCCCGACCGGCGGCCCGGGCGGCCTCGGTGCGGCGCGCCGGATCGGCCGAGGCCAGCGCGGCGCGTGCGAGTGCGAGCTGCTGCTCGGCGAGCGCGCGGCGGTGCTCGAGATCGCGGTCGCCGTCGAGGTAGCGCTGCACGCGCTCGCCGACTACACGTGCACTCGGCCTGCGCGCAGGTTCCTCGGCCAGCGCCTCGATGCACACCGCGTCGAGCTCGGGCGCGATCGCGCGATCCGGCCGGCGCTGCGCCGGCGACGCCGTCGGCGATCCCAGCGTGCTCGCGAACGCGCCGGGGCCAGCCGGGTGCAGCGCCTCGCCCGCGAGGATCTCGAACAGCACGGCGCCGAGCGCGTACACGTCGGCCGCGGTGCCGATGTCCTGGCCGCGCATCTGCTCGGGCGCCATGTAGCCCGGTGTGCCGAGCAGCGCGCCCGCTTCGGTCTGCCCGGGCGACGAGTCGCTGGCCGCCGCGCCGCCCGCGTCGCGCGGCTCGGCCAGATCGCGCGCGACGCCCCAGTCGATCACGTAAACGTCGTTGTAGTCGCCCATCATGATGTTGGACGGCTTCAAGTCGCGATGGACGATGCCGCGCGTGTGCGCGAGCTCGATCGCGAAGCACACGTCGACGAACGCGCGCAGCAGCGCTTGCATCGGCGCGCCCGCGACCAGCCGATCGCGCATCGTCTGCCCGGCGAGCCGCTTCATCGTGAAGAACGGCTGGCCGCGCTCGTCGGTGCCGAGCTGGTGCACGGGCACGATCGCAGGATGGTCGAGGCGAGCCTGGATGCGCGCCTCGCGCAAGAACCGCGCGACCGCATCGGGCGAAGGCTGCGCGCCGCGCAGCCGCTTCAGCGCGACCTCGCGCGCGATGTGCTCGTCGCGCGCGACCACGACCTCGCCCATGCCGCCGCGCCCGATCACCTCGCCGAGCTGATAGCCGGGGAACGCGCCGCGATCGCGCCGCTCCTGCGCGGTCCCGTCCTCGGCGACCGTGTCGTCGGTCGGCGACGTCACGACGCCCTGTTGCGACGTGCATCGTGATCTCCATCTGTCTCGACATCAGCGACCATGCCTCCATCGTATCGCGTTAGGATGGAGTCATGAGGGCAGCCATCCTGTTCATCTCCACGGTGATTTCAGTCGCGCCCGCGTTCGGCGATCCGCCGCATCGCGACGAGCATCGCGACGAGCGCCACGACGACCATCGCGACGAGCATCACGAGGATCGGCGCGACGAGCGCCACGACGACCATCGCGAGGAACGCCGCGACGAGCATCACGAGGAGCATCGCGAGCTCGGCCCGCGCGCGGCCCCGCCCGCGATGCGCGTCGAGCGTCACGAAGAACGCCGCGGCTACACGTGGGTCGGTGGTAACTGGGGCTGGCGCGGCGGCCGCTACGAGTGGACGGCCGGCCGCTACGAGCCCGAGCGCCGCGGCATGCGCTGGCGCGAGCCGCGCTGGGAAGTACGCGACGGCGTCTACATGCGCGTCGAGGGCGGCTGGTTCGCGCCCGGCCCGACGATGGCGCCGCCGGTGATGCGCGTCGAGCACTGGGAGCCGCGCGCCGGATCGGTGTGGGTGCGCGGTCGCTGGGACTGGGCGAACGGGCAATGGGTCTGGGCCGGCGGCCACTACGAGGCCGAGCGGCCGGGTTACATCTGGCGCGAGCCGCGCTGGGAAATGCGCGACGGCGTCTACGTCCAGGTAGGTGGAACATGGGAAACACATTGAAGGCAGTCATCGTCGCGGGCGTGCTCGCGGCCGCGACCGCGGCGGCCGCACAACCTGCACCCGGCCCGATCGGCGCGTTCGCGTCGCGCGGGACCGTCGTCGTGTCGGCCGACCGGCTGATGCCGCTGTTCGCGTACACGAAGGACTCGACCGACGTCGGCAACAACGACACGAGCTCGAGCTCGGAGACGTCGATCTCGCTGTTCTCGTACGGCTCGCCGAGCCAGACCATCGCGTACAACATCCCGCGCATCTCGCTCGACTACGCGATCGCGCCGAACATCACGCTCGGCGGCAGCGTGATCTTCTTCGCCGACCTCAGCGCGAGCACGAGCACCACGGTCGGCGGCACGACGAGCAGCGCCGACAACGCGAAGGCGACCGCATTCGGTCTCGCCCCGCGCATCGGCTACGTGCTGCCGCTCGGCCCGCGCCTCGCGATCTGGCCGCGCGGCGGGTTCTCGTACTACACCGAGTCGATCTCGAACCCGCCGAACGGCGGCAACACGACGTCCGACGGCTTCCACCAGTGGTCGCTCGATCTCGAAGCGCAGTTCGTGATGGCGCTCGCGCCGCACTTCTTCCTGCAGCTCGGCCCGGCGATCGACATCCCGCTCTCGGGCGCGGTGTCCTCGACCAACGGCGGCACGACCGTCTCCGACGACAACTCCCAGCTGCACATCGGCATCACCGGCGGCCTGGGCGGCTTCTTCTAGCCGCCGCGGTCAGTTCACCGGCGCCAGCTGCGCCGGGGCGTCGGCCGGCTCGCAGCGGATCGAGATCGCGCCCTTGTCGTCGAGATCGATGAAGGCGATGCCGCCGTTGACGAGCTTGCCGAACAGGATCTCGTTCGCGAGCGGCGCCTTCAAGGTCGCCTGGACGAGCCGCGCCATCGGCCGCGCGCCCATCGCCTTGTCGTAGCCGTTGGTCACGAACCAGTCGACCGCGGCCGGCGACACCTCGAGCTCGACGTGCTTTTCGGCGAGCTGGCCGTCGAGCTCGTCGAGGAACTTGCGCGCGACCAGGCGGATGACCTCGACCGGCAGCGCTTCGAACATCACGGTGGCGTCGAGCCGGTTGCGGAACTCGGGCGTGAACACGCGCTCGAGCGCCTTCTTGCCGGATTTGTTGTCGCCGACGCCGTCGCCGAAGCCGCCAGAGAATCCGATCGACCCGGCGGCCATCTCGCGCGAGCCCGCGTTGCTCGACATGATCAGGATGACGTTGCGGAAGTCGCTCTTGCGCCCGTTGTTGTCGGTCAGCGTCGCGTGATCCATCACCTGCAACAGGATGTTGTACAGGTCCGGGTGCGCCTTCTCGATCTCGTCGAGCAGCACGACCGAGTACGGGTGCTTGTTGATCGCGTCGGTCAGCTGACCGCCTTGATCGAAGCCGACGTAGCCGGGCGGCGCGCCGATCAGGCGGCTCACCGTGTGCTTTTCCATGTACTCCGACATGTCGAAGCGGATGAACTCGATGCCCATCACGCTCGCGAGCTGCTTCGCGAGCTCGGTCTTGCCGACGCCGGTCGGGCCCGCGAACAGGAAGCTCCCGGTCGGCTTGTTCGGGTTGCCGAGACCGGCGCGCGACAGCTTGATCACCGTCGCGAGCTGCTCGATCGCCTTGTCCTGGCCGAAGATGAGCCGCTTGAGCTCGCCGTCGAGGTCTTGCAGCTTCTGCTTGTCCTGCGTCGACACCGAGCGCGTCGGGATCCGCGCGATCTTCGCGACCACTTCCTCGATCAGGTTCGGACGGATCTCGTCGGGCCGCTGATCGGCCGGCATGAGCCGCACCTTCGCGCCGGCCTCGTCGATCACGTCGATCGCCTTGTCGGGCAAATGCGCGCCGCTGATGTGGCGGCTCGACAGCTCGACGGCGGCCTCGATCGACGCGTCGGCGTAGCGCACGTCGTGGTGCTTCTCGTAGGTCGCCTTGAGGCCCTTCAGGATCTCGATCGCCTCGGGCACGGTCGGCTCGCCGATGTCGATGCGCTGGAACCGGCGCGACAGCGCGCGATCGCGCTCGAACGCCTGGCGGTAGTCCTTGAACGTCGTCGAGCCGATGCAGCGCAGCTCGCCGTTGGAGAGCGGTGGCTTGAGGATGTTCGCCGCGTCCATCGTGCCGCCGCTCGTCGCGCCGGCGCCGATGATGTTGTGGATCTCGTCGATGAACAGGATCGACTTCGGATCGGCGACCAGCACCTTCATCACGGCCTTCAGCCGCTCCTCGAAGTCGCCGCGGTAGCGCGTACCGGCGAGCACGGCGGTCATGTCGAGCGAGTACACCTTCGCGTCGAGCAGTGGCGCCGGCACCTTGGCTTCGACGATGCGCAGCGCGAGGCCTTCGGCGAGCGCGGTCTTGCCGACGCCGGGCTCGCCGATCAGCAGCGGGTTGTTCTTGCGGCGCCGCGACAGCACCTGGATCATGCGCTCGAGCTCGTCGGCGCGGCCGATCAGCGGATCGATCTTGCCGTCGCGCGCGCGCTGCGTGAGATCGACGCAGAACGACTCGAGCGGGTTCGCGATGCGCGAGTCCTCCTCGCCCTCGTCCTGCACGCCGCGCGTGCGCGGCACGATCGGCGACTGCCCGGTGCCGACCTTCGCGACGCCGTGCGAGATGTAGTTGATGACGTCGAACCGCGTGATGCCCTGCTTCTCGAGCAGGTACACCGCGTGCGAGTCGCGCTCGCGGAACATCGACGCGAGGACGTTGCCGGTCGTCATCTGCTGGCGGCCGGCGGCCTGCACGTGCATCGCGGCGCGCTGGATCACGCGCTGGAACGCGAGCGTCTGGTCCGGGCCGGTGTCCTCGCCTTCGGGCAGCTGCTCGACTTGCTCGTCGAGGAAACGCTCGAGATCGCCGCGCAGCTGCTCGACGTCGCCGCCGCACTTGCCGACGATGTCGGCGCCGCTCGGATCGTCGAGCATCGAGAGGAGCAGGTGCTCGAGCGTCAAGTACTCGTGACGCCGCGCGCGCACATCTTCGAGTGCCCGCTGGAACGTCGCCTGGAGCTCGGGTGACAGCATGGCTTTCTTCTATTGTAGGGCACGTCGGGCGATCGCGCAGCGCCGCAACGCACCCGCGATTTCGGGCAGGGTCATTTCACGATGCCGTCGGGCGTCATGCGCGCGCCGAGGCTGCGGACGACCGAGGCGAGCGCCTCGACCTCACCGCGCCCTAGCGACACCACGAGCCGATCGGGATCGGCGTGGCCCTTGTGTGCGAACGGCTCGGCGGCGATCCCCGCGCACCCCGCCGATTCTAGCGCCTGGCGAGCGCGTCACAATTCGGAACGGTCGCGAGCAGCGCGTCGCGCACGTCGGCGTCGTTCGCCTGGTCGGCCTGCGCGTAGATCTGCTTCACCTGTACGACGCAGCTCGCGTGCTTCTCTTGCTTCGTGATCGCCGGCGCGATCGGCAGCGGGCCGGTCGTGAAGCCTTCGAGCGCGAGCTCGGACAGCACGCCGTGCGCGACATCGGCCTCGTCGTGCGCGGACAGGAACGTCGACACGAAGTCCGAGTTGGTCGACACCGTCTCGCACGGCAGGTTCACGCCGTCGCCCGTGCACGGCTCGACGCCGGCGAGCGTCGGCTTGCCGAGCAGCGCGATCGTCGAGCTCGCCGGCGACACCGGCGTGACCCACGCGTAGAACACCGAGCCGACGTCGTTCGAGCCGACCTGCTGGCCGTCGTCCTTCTGGGCGGCCAGCGAGCGGTTGGACTTCGCGAACTTGAGCAGGAGCTCGCCGTTCGGCGCGTCGACGTGCTGGTCGATCATCTGGTAGCCGCGCACCTCGAGCAGGCGCGTGACCTCCTTCGCGGCAGTGTACATGTCGCGGCTCGACACCGCGCCGGAGTCCGCGGTGCCGAGGTAGCTGCGGCTCGACATGTTCGCGTCGGCCATGCAGCCACCGACGGCAACGAGGGCGATGAAGGGAAGCAGGTTCTCGCGCATGACCCCAGCTTGGGTCGCGCGCGTCAGTTATTCATTGCGGGCGAGTGAACGAATGTGAACGCACGCGGGCTCAATCGGTCGGCTCGATCGAGAGCTGCAGCGGAAACTGCTGCGCCTTCGCGAGCGACACCGTCTTGGTCACCTTGGTTTCGGCCACTTCGAACGTGTAGACGCCGGCGACGCCGATCCCGCTGTTGTGGACGTGGCTCATGATCGCGATCGCGTCGCTCTCGTTCTTGTGAAACACGCTCTGCAGCACCCACACGACGAACTCGCGCGTCGTGTAGTCGTCGTTGTGCAGCAGCACCTTGTACATCGGCGGCTTCTTCGTGCGCGTGCGCTCCTCGAGCACGAGCCCGGTCTGCCGTTCGCCTTCACGGCGCGGCGGCGGCTGGTTCTTGTCGTCCGACAACCGGATCACGATAGCCCAATATTACGAATTGCCAGGGGCCTGTGTAGCCCCGTGATTTCGGGCAGGCCGGGCGACCAGGGCCAGCCCGACGATGGCCGCGACGGCAAGCGCGCCACGGTGCGCGATGTGCAAGGCGATCAGGTAGGGAAGCAACCGGTGATGGTAACGCGGGATCGCTCCGGCCCGGACGGCGAACGAAGCCACGATCACGGCCGCGAGCACCGCGAGCGGCCAGCGCGCACGCAGCGCGACCGCCAGCGCGGCCGGAACGGCGAGCACGAGGGCCGCGGCGTAGGTCGCCCGCGACAGGCTCTCGCCGGCGAGCAACAGCTCGACGAGCCCGCCGGCCCACGCCAGGCACAGCGTCGCGACCGCCGCGACCAGCGCCCGCCGCACCCGGAGTCCGGCGAGCCACGCCGCCGCGCCGAGCGCCGCGATGCAGGTCGCGAACGCTCGCCCGAGCCAGCGCGGCAGGGCCGGTCCGATCGCGGCGGTCGACTCCAGGTGACAGCCGGGCGGCAGCGCGCGCGGCTCGCCGTCGCGGCGCTCGATCGCGATCGTGCGACCGGCGGCGTGCACGCTGCCGGCCTCGAACAGGCCGCGCGCCGCGGCCGCGTCGCCACTCGCCACCGTCGCGACGACGTCGGCCGCGCCCTCGAAGTCGCGGCCGACCGCGTAATCCGCGCACGCGAGCCACGCCGCGCACGCGACACCGGCGACCGCGAGCACCAGCTTCGCGCCCTGAGGTAGAGTCCGCGGCATGCCGGTCACCCAAGCTACCGCGAAGTGGGCCGAGGACATCTTCGCGAAGTCGATCGTCCCGACCTTGATCGACTACATCAAGATTCCCAACAAGTCGCCGATGTTCGACCCCGAGTGGCGCGCGCACGGCCACATGGATCGCGCGGTCGAGCTGCTCGCCGGCTGGGCGCGCGAGCAGCTGCCCGAGGGCGCCACGCTCGAGGTCGTGCGACTCGGCGAGCGCTCGCCCGTCATCTTCATCGATATTCCAGCCACGGGCGGCCGCAGCCCAGTCGACGATCGAGTCGCCGCAGGCGACACCGTCATGCTGTACGGCCACCTCGACAAGCAGCGGGAGATGGCCGGCTGGCGCGACGGGCTCGGCCCGTGGACGCCGGTGCTCGAGGGCGACAAGCTGTACGGCCGCGGCGGCGCCGACGACGGCTACGCGATCTTCGCGTCGCTCACCGCGATCAACGCGCTGCACCGCGACAAGCTCCCGCACGCGCGCTGCGTCGTCCTGATCGAAGCATGCGAGGAGTCGGGCAGCTACGATCTGCCCGCTTACATCGATCACCTCGCGCCGCGCATCGGCCAGCTGTCGCTCGTCGTGTGCCTCGACTCGGGCTGCGCGAACTACGACCAGCTGTGGTCGACGACGTCGCTGCGCGGCCTCGTCATCGGCAACCTCGACATCTCGTTGCTCACCGAAGGCGTGCACTCGGGCGACGGCACCGGCGTGATCGCGGCGAGCGAGCGCGTGTTGCGCATCTTGCTCGACCGGCTCGAGGACGCGCACACCGGCCAGATCAAGCTGGCCGAGCTCGCGACCCAGATCCCGCGCCAGCGCATCGCGCAGGCGGAGAACACGGCGAAGGTGATCGGCGCCGAGGTCTGGAACAAGTTTCCGCTCCAGCCCGGCGTCTCGCCGGTCACGCAGAACGACGTCGAGCTGATCCTCAATCGCACGTGGCGCCCCGGCCTCGCGGTCACCGGCGCCGACGGCTGGCCGGCGATCGGCAACGCCGGCAACGTGCTGCGCCCGTTCACGCGCGTGAAGCTGTCGATCCGCATCCCGCCGCGCGTCGATCCGAACGCGGCCGCCGCCGCGGTCAAGCGCACGCTCGAAGCCGATCCGCCGTACGGCGCGAAGGTGTCGTTCTCCGACATCGGCGCGAACGCCGGCTGGGACGCGCCCGAGCTCGCGCCGTGGCTCGAGCAGGCGCTCGACGCCGCGAGCAAGCAGCACTTCGGCAAGCCGGCGATGTCGATGGGCGAAGGCGGCACGATCCCGTTCATGTACATGCTCGGCGAGAAGTTCCCGAAGGCGCAGTTCTGCATCACCGGCGTGCTCGGCCCGGGCTCGAACGCGCACGGCCCGAACGAGTTCCTGCACGTGCCGACCGCGCGCAAGCTGTCGCTGTGCGTCGCCGACGTGCTCGCGACGCACGCACGACAATAAGGCGTGGTCACATGCACAGCTGGCGGAGCAGGACGTGATTCCCGACGCCGTCGGCGTACGGCGCCGCGAACAGCACGCGGCCAGGTCCGCGCGCGATCGCCGGCACCGAGTAGCTGGTCGGCGACAGCGCATCGAGCTCGAGCGGCGGGCCGAACTGCTGCGTCGCGGCGGTGAAGTCGATCGCGACCGCGTAGAGCGGCAAGCCGTTCGTCACGGCGAATAGCCGCGCGCCCGTGCCGGTCGCGACGCCGGTGACGAACGCGAGGCCCTGGCCCAGGTAGCCGGGAATCGCGACCACCGGGCCGCTCTCCCGATCATTCGCGTCCAAGGCCTGTAGCGTGCCTCCCGCCGCGGTCGTCTCCGTCACGAACCCGCCCGACGCGGCGGGCACGAGCTGCACGTACACGCCTTGCGGCGGCAGCCCGAGCGCGTTCTCGGCCGAGAGCTGGCCGAGCGGCAGCGGCTCGACGACGAGCGATGGCCCGCCCCCCGCGCCGCCGTGGAAGATCGCGGCGGCGCAGCTCGAGGGGTCGCAGTGCAAGTCGTACACGCTCGCGATCGGGCTGCCGTCCATGAAGATGATCCCATTGTGCGTGATCTGCCCGGTCGCCGTGATCTCGGCGAACAGGACCCGCGAATTCGCCGTGTCGATCCACGCGACCACGAAGTCGGCGCCGGTCCACACGACGTGCGGATCGATCGCGTTGCCGGCCGCGAGCTGCTCGGTCACCGGCTGCGTCGTGGCGGTCGCGTCGGTCATGCCGAGCTCGAGCGCGCCGGTCGCGCTCAGCCACACGAGCGCGAGCTCGCTGCCGCTCCACGCGAGCCCCTCCTGGCCGCCGTATTCGATGGCCTCCGCGGGCACGAGGGGCTTGATCGTGCCGAGCGCGCCGGTCGACGAGTCGAGCTCGGCAAGCCCGTCGAGCGTCAGCAGCATGTAGCTCGCGCCCGTCCACGCGAGGCCGATCGCGCCGTTCTGCGAGACCACCGCGTCGATCGCGCCGCACGGCACGCCTGCGTCGGGCGCCGCATCCGCGCCTGCATCGATCACCACGCCGCGCGCATCGAAGCCGACGCGGCCGCACGCGCACGCCAGCGACATCACGACGCACGCGGCGCGCACCGCGAGATCATCGCATCCGCGGTGCCTTGCGGCCAACTACCCCTTTCCCTATAGTCCGCGGCGACATGGCCACGCACCTGCCTGTAATCGGAGGGCACGCGGAAGGTTTTGCGAAGACCCACCGCACCGATGCCTGGTGGCAGGGCCCGCTCCTGACGTTCTTCGTGTTCTCGACGTTCATCGTCTACACGACGTGGGCCGCGGTCCAGGGCAACCACTACTACTCGGACCCGTACCTCTCGCCGTTCTATTCGCCGGTCCTGTTCGAGGAGCCGGGCTCGATGCTGCACGGCGGCATCCCGGCCTGGCACTCGTGGTTCGGCGACTGGCCCCACTGGATGCCGAGCTTCGTGCCCGCGTCGCCGGCCGTGCTGATCCTCATCTTCCCCGGCGCGTTCCGCTTCACTTGCTACTACTACCGCAAGGCGTACTACCGCTCGTTCGCAGGCTCGCCGCCCGCGTGCGCGGTCGGCCCATTGGCCGCATCTCGGGCCGGCAAGCGCAAGTATCGCGGCGAGACCTCGCTGCTCGTGTTCCAGAACCTGCACCGCTACGCGCTCTACTTCGCGCTGCTGTTCATCGTCATCCTCGGCAAGGATGCATTCGAGGGCTTCTTCAAGGGCGGCCACTTCGGCATCGGCGTGGGCTCCATCGTGCTCACGATCAATGTCGTGCTGATCGCCTGCTACACGTTCGGCTGCCACTCGTTCCGCCACCTCGTCGGCGGCCGCAAGGACTGCATGTCGGCGTGCGGGAAGCCCTCCACGTCGCTCGGCTCGTTCAAGCAGGCGACCTGGTTCAACCAGCGCCACATGCAGTTCGCGTGGGCGAGCCTCATCTGGGTCATGGTCACGGACCTCTACGTGCGGCTGTGCTCGATGGGCGTGATCCACGACCTCCACACCTGGAAGCACTGACATGGCCCTCGACGCGTCCGAGCTGCAAACCATCGAGCACGACGTGCTCGTCATCGGCGCCGGTGGCGCCGGCCTGCGCGCGGCGATCGAATGCAGCGCGCAGAAACTGTCGACCGGCGTGATCTCGAAGTCGTTGCTCGGCAAGGCGCACACCGTGATGGCCGAGGGCGGCATGGCCGCCGCGATGGGCAACGTCGACTCGCGCGACAACTGGAAGGTCCACTTCCGCGACACGATGCGCGGCGGCAAGTTCCTCAACAACTGGCGCATGGCCGAGCTGCACGCGAAGCAAGCGCCGGAGCGCGTGCGCGAGCTCGAGGAGTGGGGCGCGGTGTTCGACCGCACCAAGGAAGGCTTGATCAGCCAGCGCAACTTCGGCGGCCATCGCTATCCGCGGCTCGCGCACGTCGGCGATCGCACCGGCCTGGAGCTCATCCGCTCGCTGCAAGACCACGGCGTGCACCAGGGCATCTCGTTCCACATGGAGTGCACCGCGCTCGAGCTGCTCAAGGACGGCGATCGGATCGCCGGCGTGCTCGCGTACTGGCGCGAGACCGGGCGCTTCGTCGTGTTCCGCTGCAAGGCCGTCATCCTCGCGACCGGCGGCGGCGGCAAGGCGTGGAAGATCACGTCGAACAGCTGGGAGTACACCGGCGACGGCATCGCGATGGCGTACGACGCCGGCGCCGAGCTGATGGACATGGAGTTCACCCAGTTCCATCCGACCGGGATGGTGTGGCCGCCCAGCGTGCGCGGCACGCTCGTCACCGAGGGCGTGCGCGGCGATGGCGGGATCCTGAAGAACTCCAAGGGCGAGCGCTTCATGTTCAGTTACATCCCGCCGAAGTTCGCGGCCGAGACCGCGGACACCATCGAGGAGGCGCAGAAGTGGCTCGACGGCGACAAGAACGCGCGCCGCCCGCCCGAGCTGCTCACGCGCGACGAGGTCGCCCGCTCGATCACCGCCGAGATCAAGGCCGGCCGCGGCTCGCCGCACGGCGGCGTGTTTCTCGACATCGCGTCGCGCCGGCCCGCCGCCTTCATCAAGAGCCGGCTGCCGTCGATGTATCACCAGTTCAAGGAGCTGGCCGAGGTCGACATCACGGCCGAGCCGATGGAGGTCGGGCCGACGCTGCATTACTTCATGGGCGGCGTGCGCGTCGATGCCGACACCCAGATGTCGACGGTCCCCGGCCTGTTCGCGGCCGGCGAGTGCGGCGCCGGGCTGCACGGCGCCAACCGGCTCGGCGGCAATTCGCTCTCGGATCTGATCGTGTTCGGCAAGCTCGCCGGCACCGGCGCGGCCGAGTACATCCGCGGCCTGACGAGCTCGCCGAAGGCCGTCGACGACCAGGTCGTGGCCGGCGTGCGGCACGCGACCGAGCTGCTGAAGCGCGACTCCGGCACGAACCCGTACGTCCTGCACGAGAAGCTGCAGGACACGATGCAGTCGAACGTCGGGATCGTGCGAATCAAGGCCGAGCTCGAGAAGGCGCTCGAGGATCTCGAGGGCTTGAAGAAGGAAGCCGAGACGATGAAGGCGCCCGGCACCTCGCAGTACAACCCGGGCTGGCACGAGGCGCTGTCGATGCGGTCGCTGCTGACCACGTCGGAGATCGTCGCGCGCGCGGCGCTGATCCGCGAGGAATCGCGCGGCGCGCACACGCGGCTCGATCATCCGGGCGAGAGCGAGGAGTGGGTGCAGTACAACGTGATCGTCAAGAGGGGCGCGACCGGCGTCGAGGTCGAGAAGCGCAAGCGCCCCGATCCGCCGCCGCTGCTCAAGGAGATCGCGCACGCGAAGATCGAAGACCTCGAGTCCGGCAAGGTCGGGAAGGACGCCTGATGGCCAAGCGGCAGTTCAAGGTCTGGCGCGGCGACAAGGAGGGCGGCGAGTTCAAGCCATTCGACGTCGAGGTCGATCCGGGCATGGTCGTGCTCGACGTGCTGCATCGCATCCAGGCCGATCAGGCCAACGACCTCGCGCTGCGCTGGAACTGCAAGGCCGGCAAGTGCGGCAGCTGCTCGATGGAGATCAACGGCAAGCCGCGGCTGTCGTGCATGACGCGCATGAACAGCTTCGGCGTCGACGAGACGATCACGGTCCAGCCGCTGAAGACGTTCCCGGTGATCAAGGACCTCGTCACCGACGTGTCGTGGAACTACGAGCAGAACAAGCGGATCCCGAAGTTCAAGCCGCGCCCGAAAGAGGCGGACGGCACGCATCGCATGTACCAGGAAGACGTCGATCGCGTGCAGGAGTTCCGCAAGTGCATCGAGTGCTACTTGTGCCAGGACACCTGCCACGTGCTGCGCGACCGCGAAGGACAGGACAAGTTCGTCGGCCCGCGCTTCATGATCCGGCTCGCGTCGCTCGAGATGCACCCGCTCGACGCCGAGGATCGCATCCCGGAGATCCGTAAAGAATTCGGCAGCGGCATGTGCAACATCACGCGCTGCTGCACCGAGGTGTGCCCCGAGCACATCAACATCACCGACAACGGCATCATCCCGCTCAAGGAGCGCGTGGTCGATCGCTACTTCGATCCGATCGCGATCCTCGGCCGCAAGCTATTCGGAATTCGCAGGCGGAAGTAGATGCAGCTGAAGGCGATCGAAGCCGCCGGCATTCCCCACGCGCTCGACAAGGCCGAGCGCTACCGGCTGCTGAACGATCCCGCCCAGGCCGAGAGCATCTGCCGCGACATCCTCGCGATCGATCGTGCGCACCAGGCCGCGCTGCGCACGCTGATCCTCGCGCTCACCGACCAGTTCGCGACCACGCCGACCGCACGCGAGGCGCGCGAGTTGATCGGACAACTGCAGGACGAGTACGAGCGCGTCTACTACACCGGCATCGTCTACGAGCGCGAGACCCGCGCGTACCTCGAGCGCAAGAACGTCGTGCGCTCCGCCGCGTACGACGGGTTTCGCCACGCGATGGAACACTACGAGCGCGCCGAGCAGCTGCGCCCGCACGACACCGACGCGGTGCTGCGCTGGAACAGCTGCGCGCGCGCGATCGAGCGCGAGCGGCTCGAGCCCGCCGCGCGCGAGCCCGAGCTTCCGCTCGAGTGATAAGCTGGTCGGGTGCGAGTCGTGTGGGTGCTCGTCGCATGCGGGTGCGATGCCGTGTTCGGCCTCCGCGCCACGGCGCCGGCGGTGCCGCCGCCCGACGCGCTCGCCACGACGTGTCCGCCGATCGGCACCGCGCCGCAGTTCTCGCCGTTCTTCTATCAGGTGACCGCGCAGAACTGCGCCGAGTACAGCCCGAGCGCCGACACCGACATGGCGGTGGCGAGCTGCTTCGACAATGCCACCGCGGTGATCGAAGCGGGGCCGATCGATCAGCCGCTCGCCGGGCTGACGCTCGTGGCGGTTTCGGACTGCACGTCGCTCCACCACGCGCGGCTCGCACCCGAGGGCGACCACCTGTTCGTGGCCGAGACCAGCTACGACTGCGAGGGCACGAACGAGATCGGCGACTACGCGCTGACCGGCGGCGCGTGGACCTACGCCGGCGTGCTCGCGATCCCGCAGGGCGTCGACTACTACATCGGTGACTTCACGCGCGCGCCCGGCCGCCACGCGATGCTGTCGACCGAGGACGGCACGATCCACGAGCTGGCCGAGCAGCCCGATTCGAGCTGGCTCGACGTCGGCACGTACACCGGCGCCGATTTCGGGCTGCCCGAGCTGATCTACACGCCGCCGAACCTCAGCGCCGACGGCCTGCGCGCGCTCGTCTACGACGGCACGACCTCGACGACGTACTACATCGACCGTCCCGACCTCGCGTCGCGCTTCTCGGCTGTGCAGCCGCTGGTCGGCGTGCCCGGGGTCGCCGACGCGCATCTCAGCGACGACTGCACGCACGTGTACTTCTCGGGCGTCGAGCACGTGTTCTTCGTGAGGGCGCAATGAACCTGCTCCTCGCGGCCGCGCTCGTCTGCGGGTGCAACCAGGCGCTCGGGCTCGACCGCACGCAATCGATCCCGATCGACGCGCCGCCGGTGTGCCCGCCGATCGGTACGGCGCCGGCGTTCTCGGACATCGTGCGCCAGGGGATCTTGCAGCCATGCGGCAGCTTCTCGGCGACCGCGGACGGAGCCGACGCGATCGCGACCTGCGGCGGCGTGGTCGACACGTCGTGCGACTTCGTCCCGCAGATCGCCGAAGGGCCGCCGACCGGCCCGCTCGCGCCGATCACGCTTCCGCTCGCGAGCGCCGACGACCTGATCGAGTACGCCGGCGTGGTCGAGACGCCCGAGGGCGACGAGATCTACGCCGCGCTCTACAACGCGCCGCTCGCGCAGTTTCGCTACGGCGCGTTCGCGCGCGCGAGCGACGGCACGTGGACGTGGGGCGGCTATCGCGGCCAGGTCGTGCCCGGCACGCTGGGCGTGCCGTCGCGCGGACCGAACCGTCACGCGCTCGTGTATGGCTCCGACACGTTCCTGCACGAGCTCGTCGAGGACGCGAGCGGGATGTGGAGCGAGCACCTGCCCGCGTACACCTCGAGCGAGCTGCCCGAGCCGTTCAGCCGGCCGGATCTGTCGCCCGACGGGCTGCGCGTGGCGTATGTCGGCGTCGACGCGACGCTCGAGCCGGTGATCGAGTACGCCGATCGGCCGTCGATCGACGCGCGATTTGCCGGCGCGCAGGTGCTCGCCGGCGTCCCCGGTTCCAGCGACGGCCCGTTCATGTCGGCGGACTGCGAGCGCCTGTACTTCTCGGGGCTCGGCTACATCCTGTACGTCGAGCGATGATAACGTCCGCGGCAGATGCCGAAGTCGCAGTACGACTTGGTCCTGCTGCCGGGAGACGGGATCGGAGTCGAGGTGATCGCCGAGGCGCGCGCGTTGCTCGAGCTGGTCTCGAGCGTGCTCGGCGTCGCGTTCGCGCTCGACGAGATCCCGTGCGGCGGGAAGTATTTTCTGGACCACGGTACGCGCGACTGGCCGGAAGGCGCCGAGGAGCGCTGCCGCGCCGCCGACGCGATCCTGCTCGGCGCGGTTGGCTGGAACGGTCCCGACGGACGGCCCGCGCAGCTGCCCGACGGCAAGATGGCCGGTTACTCGCCGGTGATCGGCAACCGCGTGCGGCTCGACCTGTACGCGAACATCCGGCCCGTGCGCTGCTTGCCCGGCACGAAGCACGGCATCTCCGGCCGGTTCGCGCCGGTCTGGCGCGCCGATCGCGTCGACTTCGTCGTGATCCGCGAGAACACCGAAGGGCTGTACTCGGGCATCGCCGAGCGCACCGCCGATCGCGCGACCGACTTGCGCGTGATCACGCGGCGCGCGAGCGAGCGCGTCATCCGGCGTGCGTTCGAGCTCTCGCGCGAGCGCGGCCGAGGCGCGCCGGCCGACGGCAAGAAGCGCGTGACCTGCATCGTCAAGCACAACGTGCTCGAGGGCTGCCGGCTGTTCCTCGACGTGTTTCGCACGGTGGCGACGGAGTTTCCCGACGTCGAGCCCGACGTCGCGATCGTCGACGCGTTCTCGATGTTCGTGCTGACGCAACCCGAGCACTACGACGTGTGCGTGACGACGAACATGTTCGGCGACATCCTGACCGATCTCGCGAGCGTGCTGCAGGGCGGGATGGGCATGGCGGTCGGCTGCAACGTCGGCGACGACCACGCGATGTTCGAGCCGATCCACGGCTCGGCGCCGCCCCTCGCCGGCACGGATCGCGCGAACCCGATGGCGATGCTGCTCGCGACCGGCGAGGCGCTCGCGTGGCTCGGCCGGCGCCACGGCGACGCGCGCCTCGCCCGCGCTCACGCCGCGATCGAAGCCGCGGTCGCCGCGATCGTCGCGCGCGGCGAGCCGCTGACGCAGGATCTCGGCGGCGCGGCGTCGCGCAGCGCGGTCGCCGCGGCGATCCGCGACGAAGTGCGCGTGCGACTTGTTACCGCTTCGTGAAGGTGTGCTGCACGAGCAACAGGTCGCGGCCACTCGCGTTGCCGCCGGCAGGTTCGATCGCCATCGCCGTCGGTTGTAACAAAGACGATCGCGCGAGAACTGCTCGCGTTTCGCGCGGCGATGCGAGCGCGATCGATGGCACGCGCCATGGATACGTACGCACGCATGATCACGAAGACGGTTTTGGGAATCGCGAGTGTCTTGTTGGTGCCCGCCGTGTGCTTCGCGGACGACACCGCGCGGGACACGGCCCCTGCAGCCGCGAGCGTGCCGCGTGACGGTTGGCGCTCCAACGTCACGCTCGGTGCCGCCGAGTTCCCCTCGGCCGCGTCGGGCACGAACCTCGGTACCGGCAGCTCCGCGAGCGTCTTGCTCGGGCGCGAGTGGATGCACGACCGCATCGGCATCGAGGCGGGGCTCGAGCTCGAATCGCAGTCGTATGGCGGGAGCTGGTACGACATGCTGTTCACCGATTCGGCGACGATCAACACGTATTCCGTACGGCCGACCGTGCGCGTCACTTACTACAGCGACCACTGGATGCCGTACGCCGCGCTCGGTGCCGGCTACAGCTACGCGTCGGAGTCCGGAACGGTGGCGGGCATGGGCGTGTCGGCCTCCGACAACCTGCTCGCGATCGCGGCGAGCGCCGGCGTGAGCTATCGCATCGGTGATCGCTACGCACTCGGCCCGTACGTGCGCTACGAGCCGTGCTTCGAGCCCGCGCTCGACCAGTTCGTCGACTTCGGCGTCGCGTTCTCGGTGCTGCGCTGACGCGCTTCACGGCGTGACGGCGGCGAGCCGGCGGTCGGCCAGCACGATCGGCGCTCCGGGCCGGCCGCGCACGACGCGGACGCTGCCGCCGTCGCGATGAAATGCGAGGTCGGCGATCGCCTCGTCCTCGATGACGCCGGTGATCGCGAGTGCCGGGCCGCGCTCGTCGAGCGTCGCGATCTCGAGCTCGCCCGCGATCGCGAGATCGTCGGGCACGCCCATGCGGTGCAACCGCGGATCGCCGCGCCGCACGCGCTGCGAGTGCACCAGCAAGCTCGGTGAGACGACGCGCATCGCGCCGGTGACGAGCACCGGCGGGTCGCCGTCGAGCTCGAGCAGAAACGGCGCGCTCTCCGCGCGGCGCAGCAACACGGCACCGGCGCGATCGCGCACGACCGCGTGCTCGACGAGCACCGGCGCGCCGTCGATCAGCGACGCGACGGTCGCGCGCAGCTTGCGGGCGCGTCCGAACAGCGTGGTCGAGCCGGGCGCCGCGCTCGGCGGAGGCAGTGCGATCCCCGCGATCGCCGCGCGGCGCCGCCACTCGCGCAGCTTGGTCGCGCCGAGCACGGCCATGCTCGCGATCGCGACCGGCGCGAGCACCGGCAGCGCGATCGAGCTGCCCGCGAGCAGCGCGGTGATGAGGCTCCAGTCGCGCCCGCTCACCATCTTCATGTCGCGGTAGTACAAGAGCTCGCGCACGAGCTCGACCGGCGCCGTCATCGGCGCCCCGCACTCCGCGCACGCTCCGGTCGGCGCCTGCAACAGCCGGCACTTCACGCAGCAGAAGGTGGCGGAGTCGCGCACGGTCTAATGCTAGCGCGGCGTGCCGGAGGTCGGACTCGAACCGACAATCCCGTGAAGGAAGGGGCTTTTGAGACCCCCGCGTCTACCATTTCGCCACTCCGGCGGCCAAAACGACACGCGCCGGTCACGAGGACCAGCGCGCGTCGATACTGCTATGTAGCTCCTTCGGGCGAAGGCGCCCGAAGTGCGGCGATTACATGCCGCCCGAACCAGCCGCCGAGCCACCAGCGGCGCCCGAACCCATGTCGCCACCGCCCGAGCCGGCAGCCGAGCCCATGGCCGAGCCCGAACCCATATCACCACCGCCGCCGGCAGCCGCCGGGGCCTTCTTGTGGTGGCAGCCCGCAAGCGCCGCCGTGACAACGATCGCAAGAACAAACGACATCTTCTTCATAGCTCTAGTCCTCTCTCTGGTTGTGTCCACGCCGCTGGCGCCTGCCAGGCAGCAAACGAAACGTTCATTGTCCCGCGCACGGGTCCGGGTGATTCGGGTTGGCCTTGGTCGCGTTCGCGCTGCCGCTGCCGTTCGTCGGCGCGGCCGTCGTGCCGCCGTACGTCGCGCCGCCCATCGCGCCCGCGGGCGCCTTGGTGTCGGGAGTCGTCGGCTTCTTCGCCTTGCCGCCGCACGCCCCCAGCGCCGCGATCGCGATCGCCACTGCCAGCTTCTTCATCGCGCGATCCATCACGTGGGAGTCACCTCGGCGAGCGCCGCCTCGAGCTCGCCGCGAGCATGCGGATCCGTGCGCCGCGTGGCAACTTCAATGCCCTTGCGATAGATGTCCGCGGCCTCACTCTTGCGGCCGAGCGCCGCGAGCGTCCCGCCGGCCATCAGGTACGTCGGCACGTAGTCCGGAAACCGGGCGAGCAGCTGCTCGAACTCGGCCCACGCATCGGCGAGCTGGCCGCTCGTCTTGAGCTCCATCGCGAGCCCGTACCTCGGAAACGGATCCGAAGGAGAACGCGAGATGAAGTTGCGAAACGAGGCGATGCGGTCCATGGACGGGGGCCGACGAATAACGAAGCAATAGGGTCGCCCTTACAGGGCGCGCCCTCGTATCTCAAGACTTCGAGCCAAATGCCAGTGGTCCAAGAACATTTCGCACCGGGCGATCGTGCTACAAAGGGAACAGTCCCGGTGCAGCGAGCGTTTTCTACGTTCATCGGAGTCGATCTGGGTGGGGGTCGTGGGAAGACGACCGCGCTGGCACAGGTCCGGAGCAACGGGCGTGCGGCCGAGGTCGTCGAGGTCGCGACGCGCTCCAATCGCCAGCCGTGGACCGATGACACGCTCGTCACCCGGCTCGCGGTCGCCGATCCGACGTGCGTGATCGCGATCGACGCGCCGCTCACCCGGACGGCGTGCGCGCGGTGCGAGCGTCCAGTTTGCCCCGGCGCCGAGGCGTGCGCCGATCCCGCGGTCGTCTGGCTGCGCACGACCGGCCGCGCGCTGGTGCAAAAGGTCGCGGCCGAAACGGTCGGCGGCGGCTCGCGCCCGCAGCACGCGGCGCAGGCGCGACTCGTCCCCTACGTGCACCGCGCGACCGACGTCGTGATGACGTACCAGCGCGGGCTCTTGCCGCTATCGGCGCTCGGTGCCGCGAACGGCAGCATCGCCGGGCGCGCGAGCCAGCTGCGCCGCCGCCTGCGCGGCGCCGGCTACGAGCTGCACGCGAACCTGATCGAAGTCTCGCCCGCCGCGACGGTCGCCGCGCTGTGCGGCACTCGGGCATCGCGCGGCTACAAGCGCGACGCCGATCCGTGGCGCACGCGCGCGACGATCCTCGAAGGCTTCGCCGATCTGTCGTTCGCGCCGCAGAGCCGCATGGCGCGCGAAGACGTGCTCGGCAACGACCATTGCTTCGATGCGGTGATCGCCGCCTATACTGCGTTCCTGTGGGCGCGCGATGGCTGGCAGCCGCCGGGCGGGGTGTTCGACGAAGACGGCTGGATCGTCTCGCCGCCCTGATCGCGATCTCGGTCGCGCGCGTCGCGAGCGCCGACGAGCCGGTGTATCCGACGGTGTTTCCGGATCGCCCGATCCTTCCGCTACCGGGCATGACCGAGCTCGAGCTCGGCCTCGACTTCCCGCACTTCGATGACGCCGGCCTGTACGCGGCACTCGGCCACGCATTCGGGCCGGTCTACGTGGCGGTATTCGGACCCGGGCTGGAAGCTCGTCTCGACACCGGTACGATCCCCGCGGTGATCAGCGTCTCGATCGCGGCCGATGTGGGCTTGCCCGATCACGAGTACCACCGGTTCGAAAATTTTCAGCTCGCGCACAAGCTCCACCTTCGCCCGGGGCTCGCCGTGTTCGTCGATGCCGAGCTGTCGCTGCAGGAGCTGAACAGCAATTCGCTCGGCCGGACCACCCCCGGCCATGCGGTGTTCGCCGACGCCGACGGCGAGCTCGAGGACCAGATCGCGGACCGGATCGCGATCGACGCCGGGCTCGCCATCTGGGCGCCGGTCTCGGAGTCGTTCACCCAGCAAGACCATACGAAGCTCGATGCCTCGCTCGAGGTCATCCGCGAATTCGACACCTGGGACGCCTACGCGTCGCTATCGCTGAACGACACGACCAGCGACCCGTACCTCACCGGCTCGGTCGGATTCCAGGAGCGCTGGGGTGCTACCGCAGCGCCTCGTACGCCGCGGTGACCTCGGCGAAGCGGAGCTCGAGCGAGCGGCGCTTGCCTGCGTCGGCGTCGGGTTGCAGATCGGGGTGCAGTGCGCGCGCGAGGCGGCGATAGGCGCGCTTCACTTCCTCGACGTCCGCGTCGTCGCGTACGCCGAGCAGGCGCAGCGCGGACGCGCGGCGCGAGTCGATGCGGCGGACCGAGGCGACGCCTTCGACGACGAGCGCGTCGACCGCGCGCAAGAAGTGGAGCAACGCGAGCAGGCGGAACCGCGGCGTGCGCGCGAGCGGCCAGATCTGATCGAGCCGGCGCGGCTGCGTCATCGCCGCGAGCATGCGGCGATCGGCTTCGTCGTTGGCCTCGGGCGCGAGCTCGGCGCGCACGGACAGCCGCACGCCCGCGAGCTCGTGCACGAGCAGGTCGGCGAGCGAGCCGTCGAGCTGCTGCTCGAGATGCGCGCGCGCCCAGCCCGCGAGGACCAGCTGGCTCTGCGCGCCGGGCGGATATGCGGTCACGCCGCCCGCGAACGCGACGCGCGCGCCGTCGAGCGACGCGAGCCGCGCGAGCCGCGCGATCATCGTGCGCCGCGCCAGCTCGGAGTCGCCGATCATCACCGCGCCGCGGCGCAGCACGAGGATCTCGTCTCGAGGTGCCGCGCCAGTGCCCGGCTTCTCCGCACGTGTCAGCGCGGGTTCCGACCCGCGCTGACCGATCGTGACCACACCGCTCGCGGCTTGACGCCCGAGTCGGTACAGCGCCTTGACGAGATCGCTTCGCCCCACGCCGCCATCTTTCTAGGCAGCGCTGCGCGGGGCCAGTTTTCAAATCACATGAAGCCGGCTTTGCGCCGCTCGACGATGAACTCGATGACCACGCTACGCACATCCTCGCGGAACTTCACGAGGCCGGCCGCGATCTCGCGCAGGGCGGTGACCGCCGGCTTGTTGTCGCAATCGACTCCCGCGGTCGCACCGCGAGACAGTTGGCGAGCGCGTTCCGCGGCGAGGACCACCAGCGCGAAGCGATTGGGAACTTTATCCAAACAGTCTTCGACGGTAACGCGCGCCATGGAGCGGCGGAACTTACCCCACCGGCCCGCCGTGTCAAGGCCGTGCTTGCCAGAGTGCCGCGTGGCTCGTACGCTTATCGATGCGGTCCGCTCTATCGGCAAATAGGCGCGTCCGCACTTAACTTATGCCGGTTCGCCCGCCTGTCCCCACCGCCGCGCGCGGTCCCGTTCGCATCGACCTCGACTTCGATGCGCTCGAGATCGCGGTCGAGCGCAACTCGCCGGAATCCGACAGCTACCTCGATCTGTCCACGGGTCGGGTCGTCACGATCACGTCGGGCGACCCCGAGGCGGTGCTGAACCGTCAGCAAGTTTCGGAGAACATCCGCAACTTCCTGCGCGTCGAGCCGGCCAGCTCGCGCGAGCAGTACCGCTGGATGGAGAAGTTCGTCGGCTCGGTGACCGACGAGCCCTTGCGCGAGCGCCTGATCATCTCGATCGACGGCAAGGGCGCGTTCCGCCGGTTCAAGGACGTCTTGCTCGCCTACCCGGCCGAGCGCGAGCGCTGGTTCAGCTACCGCGCCGAGCTCCTGCACTGGCACATCCACAACTGGCTCGAGGAGCACGACGTCCATCCGACCAACGATCCGCCGTGGGGCGCGGTGCAGGCGCCGCAGGAGCTGCCGGCGATCGGCCGCCCGGTCGTGCACGGCACCGAGGCGCCGGGCGAGACGCTGCGCCGGCAAGCGCGCGATCTGATCGAGACGATCGCCGCGATCGAGCTGCCGACCGCGATCGCGTTCCTCGAGTTCTTGAAGCTGCGCAGCGCCGAGGCGCTGGCCCGAGAGCCGCGCGAGCCCGAGCTCGACGTGCTCGACGATGATCTGAGCGACGCTTGATCGAGCCGCTGATCACGAAGCTCGTCCAGGACGCGCCCGCGCTCGCCGACTCCGACGTGACGGCGCTGCGCGACGCGCTGTGGTCCGACGGCCGGCCGCTCGCACTCGCGATCGGCCGCGTGCTCGAGCTGGTCGCCGAGCACCTGGTCGATGCCGGGATCGCGCTGCCCGCGCTCGCCGAGGCGTGCGCGACGCTCGTGGCCTCCAAGGATCCGAAGGTGCTCGAGGCCGCGCGCTATCAGGTCGAGACGCTCGTCCCGAAACCGGACGTGCCGCTCAGCCACGTACGGCGACGACAAACTTGAGATAGCTCGACTCGGGGAACGCCGGCAGCGTCGGAAAATCGGGCGGCAGGCCGCGCCGATCGATGATCTGCAGGCGCGTGCCGGCGCCGTGCGCGCCCTCGGCAAGTGCCTGCTCGAACTCGCCCATGGTCATCTTGTGGGTCGACGACGCGGCGGCGATGAGCCCGCCCGGCGCGGTGACATCGAGCGCGGCCGTGATCAGCTCGGCGAAGTCGCGGATCGCGCTCCACGGCTTGCCGCCGCGCGCCGCCGCGCTCGCGAACGCGGGCGGATCGACGACGACGAGCTCGAACTTGCGGCCGCGCTCGGCGAACCGCGCGAGCACCTTGAACACGTCGCCCGCGACGTGCTCGGGCTTCTCGGGATCGAAACCGGAGGCGGCGAAGTTGCGGCGCGCCCGCGCGTGCGCCTTCGCGGCGACATCGATCGCGCACACCTCGGTGGCGCCGCCGGCCTGCGCGTACACCGAGATCGCGCCGGTGTACGAGAACAGATTGAGCACGCTGCGCCCCTTCGCCCACTGCCGCACCGCGCGCCGGCCCTCCCGCAGATCGGCGAACACGCCGGTCGACAGCGGCGAGGTGACGTCGACGACGAGCTTGAGATCGTCCTCGACCACCTCGACCTCGACAGGTGCGGCCGATCCGCGCACCAGCTCGGCCGCGGGCTGGCGCGGCGCCTCGCCGCCGAGCGGACGAAACCGGCGCTGCTCGTAGATCGCGGCGGGCGCGAGCTCGGCGACCAGCGCGTCGTACAGCTCGTCGCGCAGCGCCGAGACCGCGGCGGTGTACAGCTGCACGACCAGGTAGTCGCCGTAGCGATCGACGACGATCCCGGGCAGGCCATCGGACTCGGCATTGACGACACGCAGCACGCCGAGCCGATCCCAGTCGAGGACGCGCTTGCGCAGCGCGATCGCGGCGCGCAGCCGATCGCGGACCAGCCGACCGTCGATCGCGAGGTCCGGGTTGCGGACGAACACGCGCACCGCGATCGAGGAGTCGGCGTCGTACAAACCGCGGCCGACGAACTCGCCCTCGCCGTCGATGAGATCGATCGAGGTGCCCGGCTCGGGCGTCAGCGGCCGCGGGCCGAGCGCTTCGCGGTACACCCACGGATGGCCGACCCGCACGCGATGCGCGATGTCTTCCGGCAGCCGCACCGTATTCTTGCGCACGATCGGTCCGCGTTGCTGCCCGCGAGGCATGGCTCGCGAGAGGTAACACGGACTCCGGGCTTTGGGCTTTGGACCGTGGGCTTTGGGCTGTGGCCGGAGGTCGATCTCCCTGCTTCCGGCCAAAGCCCGAGGCCCAAAGCCCAACGCCTTTTCCGATGGACATGGCTGCGCCCCGTCGCTAGTCTCTCGCGCCAGTAGATGCCCGCGCCGCGTCCCGCCACGCTCGAGCCCGTCCGGTTCGGCGAATTCCTGCTCCTCCGCAACCTGATCTCCGACGAGCAGTGGCTGGCCGCCCTCGCCGCCCACTGGAGCGCGCCCAGGCGCGACAAGATCGGCACCACGATCGTCCAGAACGGCTTCCTGAGCGCGGACATCGTGGAAGCGGAAGCCCGCGTGTTCCACGACGAAATCGACGTGGTCGAGGTGACGCCGCGGTCCGAGCGCAGCACAACCCCCATGCCTCACCGCTCGTGACCTGTTAGTCTGTCATGACCACTCCGATGGCTGTCGACTCGAAGAACGGTGAGAACGGAACCAGTGCGCTGGCGCGCCGCAAGCGGCCGTCGTCGCTGATGCAGACCGCGTCGGCCCTACCGTCGGTCGAGAGCTCGCTCGAGGAGTTCATCGCGCGCGCGAACCAGACCCTGGTCGATGCCTCGACCTGGGACCACGCCGAGAAGAGCGCGAAGCAAGAAGACGACAAGCGCCGCGAGGCCGATGCGCTGCGCTGGAAGGCCGCCGAGCATCAGATGCACGAGACCCAGGCCCGCGAGCAGGCGCTGCGCCGCCAGCTCGACGGTCTGCAGGGCAAGCTCGCCGAGGCCGAGGCGCGTGCCGCGGTCGCGACGTCGAGCACGCACGACGGCATGGTCGCCGATCTCAAGGTCCGGTTGTCGAACGCCGACGGCGCGCTCCAAGACGCGCAGTCGCGCACGCTCGAGCTCGAGGAGGCGCTGATCTCCGCGAAGTCGGCCGCCGCGCAGGCCGCCGAGCAAGCGCGCGCCGAACAAGCGCGCGCCACCGAGCAAGCCGCGGTAGTGCGCCACAGTGCGCCGGCGATCGATTCGCAGGCGGTCGAGGATCGCCTCCGGCTCGCCGAGGCCAAGGCGGCCAAGGCGCTCGCCGCCGCGAAGGCTGCGGCCGCCGGGCTCACCGTGTCGCCGGCCGATCTCGCGGCGATCGAGAGCGGCCTGGTCGTTCCGCAGGCCGCGGCGCCGTCGAAGTCACGCTGGGTCTGGGTGGTGGTCGCGTTCGCCGCCGGCATCGCGATCATGTTCGGCGTGCTCCAGCTCGTCGGTAACAAGGACAAGGACGCGCCGAGGCCGGCGCAGCCCGCCCCCGCAACGCAACCCGCTGCGGCGATCCAGCCCGCGGTCGCCCCTGCGGCTGTCCCCGCGCCCGCGCCCGCGCCCGCGCCGCAGCAGCCGACGGTCACGCCGATCGAAGAGCCTGCACCGACGCCGCCGGCGGCCGCGGCCGCGGCCGCCGAGCCCGCGCCGGTCGTCACGCCGGCCAAGAAGACCCCGCCCGTGCGCCACGTCACCTCGACGCCGGCGCCGCATCATGCCGCCCCTACGGCATCCCATTCTGGCCCGGCCAAGCCGGCACCAGCTGGCATTGCCGATCCGTTCGCGGGCTCGCCGGCGCCTGCGCCGAAGGCCACGCCGCCGAAATCCGACGATAAAAAGTCGGGTGCCCTCGTCGATCCGTTCTAAGCCGCGGGACGATAAAGCGATTGCATCGCGGATCGCGTCGCGTTAGTACACGCGGCCGAGGATCCCGTGAACCGCATCATCCTGTTCCTCGCCGTCGCGCTGGCCGCGATGGCGCCGCGGCTGGCCCATGCCGACGAACCGCCGACGAAGGACCAACTCGATCAGGCGAAGAAGGCATTCGGCGAGGGCAAGGCCCTGCACGACCAGGGCAAGCTGGTCGACGCCGTCGAGAAGTTCAAGGAGTCCTACCGGCTGTCGAAGAACCCGCTGCTGCTCTACAACATCGGGCTCACGCTCGACGAGGCGGGCCAGAAGGACAACGCGCTGCTGTACTACCGGCGCTTCTTGTCGGACGCCCCCGCCGAGGCCGCACAGCGGCAGACCGCGGCCGACCGCGTGAAGACGCTCGAGAAGGAGAAGCTCGACGCCGACCTCAATAGC
Organism: Kofleriaceae bacterium; assembly: GCA_036490935.1. Lineage (GTDB taxonomy): Bacteria > Myxococcota_A > Polyangia > Haliangiales > Haliangiaceae > JABFXX01. Next base: position 77,061 of record DASXCY010000187.1, read on the forward strand.
GGCAGCAAGCCCGAGGCCGGCGGTCCGACGCCGACGCCGGGACCCGCGCCGAGCAAGTTCAAGCCGGCGGGCACGTACGGCGCGACCGACTTCCAGCATCAGGCGGTCGACAGCGCGCCGCCGAGCAAGCCGCTCGACGTCACCGCGTTCGTGCCCGAGGACTCGGGCTTCGTCGTCACGCTGTATTACCGCGGCGCGGGCGACGCCAACTTCACCGCGAAGCAGATGAAGTGGCGCTACAAGGAGCTCGTCGCGCGCATCCCGGCCAAGAAGATGACCGGCTCGTCGGTGCAGTACTTCATCGAGGTCAAGGATCAGACCGGCGCGGTGATCGCGCGCTCGGGCAAGTCGACCGATCCGAACTTGATCTCGGTCGATACCGACGCCCAGCCGCACTTCTACATGGACTTCAGCGACGACAACGCGGGCACGACGGTCGCCGGCGGCACCGCCGCGACCACGCACCACGACGACGAAGATCCGCTGCACCCGCGTAGCGCGCAGGTCGAGCCCCAGCCGCAGCCGCACGGCGACGACACCCAGGTCGATCAGGTGCCCGGCCAGGGCTTCCTCGACGTCGGCTCGGAGAAGTTCAAGTACACCAAGTGGACCGCGACCATCGGCGGCGGCACGCTACTCGTCGCCGGCATCGCGACCTACTTGCTCGCCGCGCACGAGGCGTCGCTCATCGAAGGCGACACCAAGTGCGGCACCTCGCCGCCGCCGTGCCGCCAGTTCGACGCGACGTTCGACAAGGCCTGGGAGGACGCCGGCCACACGTACCAGACGGTCTCGAACGTGACGCTGGTGCTCGGCGTCGTCGGTGCCGGCGTCGCCGGCTACTACTGGTATCGCGAGCACCAGGCCAAGACGCACGAGTCGAAATCCGCGCCGAAGGCGGCCGATCCGGACACGAGCTGGCTCGTCGTCCCGGCAGTCGGCGACGGCTTCACGGGCGCAGCTGCGGTGACGAGGTTCTGATATGCGCGTGACTCTACTTCTGGTGCTCGCCACGGCGTGTTCGCCGTATTCGCCGGATCTCGGCAAGGAGCCGTTCCTGTGCGGCAGCGGTACGCCGGCATGCCCCGAGGGCTACACGTGCATGACCGAGGGCGGTGCACAGGTCTGCGAACAGAACGGACCCGCCGGCGTCGATGGCGGCAACTTCCAGTGCGCCAACGACAGCGCGGTCGAAGGCCCCAACGGCAACAACACGATCGCGACCGCGTACCAGGTCGAGAGCACGACCAACTTCGACTTCACCGGCCTCGCGATCTGCCCGGCCGGCGACGTCGACTTCTACGCGGTGAACCTCGGCACGACCGAGAGCCTCGACGTCACGGTGATCTACGCGGCCGAGGGCGGCGAGCTCCAGGCGTCGATCCAGACGCCGCAGGGCACGGTCGTGCAGATGCTCACGCCGCAGTCCGGCGAGGTCCGCACGCTCCACGCGTTCGCGCAGAACCTCAACGCGGGTGCCTGGTACATCGACGTCGCCGGCCCGACGTCGGGGGCGAACCTACAGAACAATTACGAGCTGAAGATCAACGCCGGCGGGTCATGACCGCTTTGCAGGCGGTCACGGCGCCAGCTTGACGCTCCACCGGCGGACCTCCGCGACGAGCTCGTTGTCGTTGCCCGCCGCGCTCGCGAGCTGGGCGAGCGCAACTCCTGCGCCCTCGCGATCGCGCCGCTCCCAGCACGCGCGGAGCTCCAGGCGAAGCAGCGCGATGTGTTTTGCCTCGGCGTAGCTCATCGACATCCTCCCAGCGTCAAATTCGGGTCGCCTCGCCCTGGTCGCAAGTTTTCTGACGTCGGCGCGCGCGGATTATTCGAATCCTCGGCTACCCGACAGACGTTTGACGGATACCCCATTCGAGAGTTACCCTCTTGAAAACCCGAAGTTTTTCCTGGGGGAGACCTGCTGAATGGCGCAGCCGCCTAGCCGCATCGGAGAGCTGCTGGTCCGCGAGAAGATGCTCTCGCTCCAGCAGCTGCAACAGGCGCAAGAAGAGAGCAAGCGGACCGGCAAGCGGCTCGGCGCCACGCTGGCGCGGCTCGGTTACGTCAACGACCAGGCGCTCACCCAGTTCGTCGCCAAGCAGTACAGCCTGCCGTCGATCAACCTCGGCGAGGTCGAGATCGACGCCGGCGTGCTCAAGCTCGTGTCTCGCGAGATCTGCGAGAAGCATCAGGTCCTCCCGGTGCGGCGCAACGGCGCCACGCTGATCGTCGCGATGGCCGATCCGTCGAACATCTACGCGATCGACGAGCTCAAGTTCCTCACGCAATACAACATCGAGCCGGTCGTCGCGTCGGAAGCGAGCGTCGAGGCCGCGCTGTCGCGCTACTACGACAAGGGCCCCGATCTCGACCAGATGGTCGGCGAGCTCGGCGACGTCGACAACGTCGATTACGCCGCGGTCGGTGACGACAACGTCAACGTCGTCGACCTCGAGAACCAGGCCGGCGAGGCGCCGGTCGTGAAGCTCTGCAACGCGATCCTGCTGTCCGCGATCAAGAAGAAGGCGTCGGATATCCACGTCGAGCCGTACGAGAAGAACTTCCGCGTGCGGTTCCGCATCGACGGCATCTTGCAGGAGGAGATGCGCCCGCCGCTGAAGCTCCGCAACGCGATCACGTCGCGCTTCAAGATCATGGCGTCGCTCGACATCGCCGAGCGCCGCCTGCCGCAGGACGGCCGCATCAAGCTGAAGATCGGCGGCAACCGCGAGATGGACTTCCGCGTGTCGGTGCTGCCGACCTTGTTCGGCGAGAAGATCGTCATGCGTCTCCTCGACAAGGCCGCCCTGCAGCTCGACATGACGAAGCTCGGCTTCGACATCAAGCCGCTCGGCGACTTCAAGATCGCGATCAAGAAGCCATACGGGATGGTGCTCGTCACCGGCCCGACCGGCTCGGGCAAGACGACGACGCTGTACTCGGCGCTCAGCGAGCTCAACACGATCGACTGCAACATCTCCACGGCCGAAGATCCGATCGAATACAACCTGCACGGCATCAACCAGGTGCAGATGCACGAGGACATCGGGCTCAATTTTGCGACCGCGTTGCGCGCGTTCCTGCGGCAGGACCCGAACATCATCATGGTCGGCGAGATTCGCGACTTCGAGACCGCCGAGATCGCGGTCAAGGCGGCGCTCACCGGCCACCTCGTGCTGTCGACGCTGCACACCAACGACGCGCCGTCGACGGTGTCGCGCCTCTTGAACATGGGCATCGAGCCGTTCCTCGTGACCGCGTCGGTCAACCTGGTGCTGGCGCAGCGGCTGGCGCGCCGCATCTGCAACGACTGCAAGGGCCCGGGCGAGAAGCACCCCGAGGCGCTCGCGAAGATGGGCATGTCGGAGGACCAGATCGCGGGCGCGAAGATCATGAAGGGCCGCGGTTGCGGCGTGTGCAACCAGACCGGCTACAAGGGCCGCGTCGCGCTCTACGAGGTGATGCCATTCCACGACTCGCTCAAGGAGCTCGTGCTCCAGGGCGCGTCGGCGGCGGAGATCAAGACCGACATGATCCGCTGCGGCACGCAGAGCCTTCGCATGGCCGGGATCCAGAAGATCCTCGAGGGCATGACGACGCCCGAAGAGGTGCTGCGCACGACGGTGGAGGATTAGTGCAGCTGACGCTCCAGGCGCTGCTCAAGGCGATGCTCGACAAGGGCGCTTCGGATCTGCACATCACCGCGGGCTCGCCGCCGCGCCTGCGCATCGACAACGAGCTCGTGAAGCTCCAGACCGAGCCGATGACGCCGGTCGACACCAAGCAGCTCTGCTACTCGGTGATGAACGATTCGCAGAAGCTCCGCTTCGAGGAAGATCTCGAGATCGACTTCTCGTTCGGCATCCGCGGGATGGCACGGTTTCGCGCGAACGTGTACATGCAGCAGTCGTGCGTCGCCGGCGCGTTCCGGCTCGTGCCGTACACCGTGATCCCGCTCGAAGACCTCGGGCTGCCGCCGGTCGTGATGGACCTGTGCGAGCGGCCGCGCGGCCTCGTGCTGGTGACCGGGCCGACCGGCTCGGGCAAGTCGACGACGCTGGCGTCGATGATCGATCGCATCAACACGCGCATGCGCGGTCACATCATGACCGTCGAGGATCCGATCGAGTTCCAGCACGCGCACAAGTCATGCCTCGTCAACCAGCGCGAGATCGGGCGCGACAGCCAGTCGTTCCAGCGCGCGCTCAAGTACATCCTGCGCCAGGATCCCGACGTCGTGCTGATCGGCGAGATGCGCGACCTCGAGACGATCGAGGCCGCGCTCACCGTCGCCGAGACCGGCCACCTGTGCTTCGGCACGCTGCACACGAACAACGCGGTGCAGAGCATCAACCGCATCGTCGATGTGTTCCCGTCGCACGCGCAGCCGCAGGTGCGCGCGGTGCTGTCGTTCGTGCTCGAAGGCGTCGTCACGCAGTGCCTGATCCCGAAGGCGACCGGCTCGGGGCGCGTGCTCGCGTCCGAGGTGATGGTGCCGAACGCCGCGATTCGCGCGCTCATCCGCGACGACAAGCTCCACCAGATCTACTCGCAGATGCAGATCGGCCAGTCGAAGTACGGCATGCAGACGCTGAACCAGTCGTTGTGCGAGCTGTATCTCAAGAAGGTCATCACGCTCGATGAAGCAATGGGCCACACGAGCGAGGCCGACGAGCTGAAGACGATGATCCAGAACGGCGGCGGCTCGCTCGGCAGCTTTGCCAGCTCCCCCAACCTCCAGAAGCGCTGAGGACACACATGGCCAAGTTCCAGTGGGAAGGTACGACGCGCGCGGGCGACAAACGCAGGGGCGTGATGGAAGGCGCGTCGGTCGCCGACGTCGAGAGCCGCCTGCGCGGCGACGGGCTCGCCGTCGGCAAGGTGAAGCGCGAGGGCGGGTTCAACCTCGAGCTCAACCTGTCGATCGGATCGCCGGTCTCGCCGAAAGATCTACAGATCTTCACGCGCCAGCTCGCGACGATGATCGACGCCGGCCTGCCGCTCGTGCAGTGCCTCGACATCCTCGCGAATCAGGCCACGAGCAAGGCGTTCCAGCGGATCCTGTTTCAGGTCAAGAGCCAGGTCGAGCAGGGCTCGACGTTCTCCGACGCGCTCAAGCGGCATTCGAAGGTGTTCGACGAGCTGTACGTCAACCTCGTCGCCGCCGGCGAGGTCGGCGGCATCCTCGACACCATCCTGTCGCGCCTCGCGACGTACATCGAGAAGGCGGTCAAGCTCCGCGGCCAGCTCAAGAGCGCGATGTACTACCCCGTCGGCATCCTCGTCGTCGCGATCGGCGTGATCGCGGTGATGCTGCTCAAGGTCATCCCGACGTTCGAGAAGATGTACCGCGACATGGGCAATCACGAGCTGCCCGGCCCGACGCAGGTCGTCATCAAGATCTCGCACTCGTTCATCGACCGCTGGTACGTGTTCGTCGGCGTGATCGTCGGCGTCATCGTCGGCGTCACCTCGTTGCGCCGGACCGACTGGGGGCGCGAGAAGGTCGACCGCGTGCTGCTCCGCATCCCGATCATCGGCGGCACGCTGCGCAAGATCGTCGTCGCACGCTTCACGCGCACGCTCGGCACGCTGCTCGCCTCGGGCGTGCCGATCCTCGATGCCCTCGAGATCTGCGCGCGCACCGCCGGCAACCGCGTCGTCCAGAACGCGATCCAGCGGACCAAGGCGCGCATCTCCGAAGGCCACGACATGGCCGGGCCGCTCGGCGAGTCGCGCGTGTTCCCGTCGATGGTCGTGCAGATGATCGGCGTCGGGGAGCAGACCGGCGCGATGGATCAGATGCTCCAGAAGATCGCCGATTTCTACGAGGAAGAGGTCGACGCCGCGGTGTCGGGCCTGACCTCGCTCATCGAGCCCGTGATGATGGCGTTCCTCGGCGTCGTCGTCGGTGGTCTCATCATCGCGATGTACCTGCCGATCTTCAAGCTGGCCGGCAACGTCAGCGGATGACCACGGCCGCCGCGGAGCCGGCGTCGGCCGCGCCCGGCGACTCGCTCGTCCGCGCGCCGGCGGTGCCGCCGAGCGACTTCGGGCGGCGCGTCGTGCGCCTGCTGCTCCTGCGCACGCTCGTCATCACCGTCGTGCTCGGGCTGTCGCTGTGGCTCGCGACGCGCGTCCAGCCGGCTTCGCGCGTCGAGATCTGGCTCCAATCGGCGATCATCGCGGCGACGTACCTGTCGTCGGTGGTGTTCGGCGTGCTGCTGCGCCGCCGGTTCGCGCCGCAGCGCGTGGCGCGGCCGATGCTCGCGAACGATCTCGTGCTGACGAGCGCGCTCGTCTACGTGACGGGCGGCGCGCTCAGCCCGTACACGTTCCTCTACGCGCTCACGATCGTCGCCGCCGGCGCGCTGTCGTACCGGCGCGGTGCGGTCGTCGTCACGATCGCCTCGCTCGGCGCGCTCGTCGTCGTCTCGCTCGCCGTGTGGACGCGCGTGATCGACGTGCCGATGTCGGGGCAGATCCGGCCGTGGGCGCAGAGCCGGCTCGAGCTCGGGCGCTCGCTCGCGACCACCGGCGCGGCGCTCGTCGGCGTCGGCGGGCTGGCGTTTCTGTTCGGCGACCTGCTCCAGCGCGGCGCCGAGACGCTCGCGACCACCCGGCGCGCGGCCGCCGAGTTGCTCACGCTGCACCAGGACATCGTGCGCTCGCTGAACTCCGGCCTCATCACGCTCACGCCGGAGGGCCGCGTGCTCACCGCGAACCACGCGGCGGGCGAGATCCTGCGCCGCTCGGTCGGCGAGCTCGTCGGCGAGCCGCTCGAGGCCGCGATGCCCGGCTACGCGACCGCGTTCGGCGACGACGCGCGCCGCGCCGACCTCACGATCGCCGCGAGGGGCGGCGAGCTCACGATCGGCGCGACCGTGTCGCCGCTGCGCGACGCGCGCGACGAGGTGATCGGCCGGGTCGTCAGCTTCCAGGACCTGACCGAGCTGCGCCGGCTCGAGCAGCACGCGC
>DASXCY010000188.1:0-28389 GCA_036490935.1 Kofleriaceae bacterium
CGTGGCGACCGGCACGCCCGTGAAGTTCGAGAACGTCCCGGCCCGGTAGCGGAACGTCGAACTGAATGTGATCCGCGCAACGGTGTCGCGAGGATGATCCGCGTATTGTGCGACGGCACGGTTCTGCGATAGAACCGCACACGAACTTAGCGAGGGGATCTCGATGGCCTTTCCACGTCTGTATCGTTTCGTCGCGCTCGCCGCGCTTCCTTTGTCGTTCGCCGCGTGCGGCAGCAGCGGCGGTGGTCAGCCCACGCCCGAGGGCCCTCATTATCAGTACGTCACGGACGAGCTCGACGTGCCGGTCAGCAACGACCAGGCGCGCGCGGACGGGCTCGATCTCGACGGCAACAACCAGCCCGACAACCAGCTCGGCATGGTGCTCGCCACGCTCGGCGGCATGGGCTTCAACATCCAGGGCACCGTCGATGAAGCCGTGCAAGACGGCACCGTGATCTTCCTCGTCGACTTCCAGACGCAGGACTTCTCGAGCACGACGGCGGCCGGCATCCAGGTGTTCCTCGGTCAGAACCCGCAGCCCCCCGCGTGCAACGCGGGTGAGGTCGTCACCTGCGGTACGTGCGCCACTGGAGGCGCGGCCTGCAACACCGACACCGATTGCACCACCGGTGCGTGCACCATCGCGTCGCCGCCGGTGTGCATCGGCTGCGGTCATCACCTGAGCGGAACGGCGTCGTTCACGGTCGACCCGAGCGGCCCGTCGAACGCGGCGCTGTCGGGCAAGATCGTCGGCGGCACGTTCACCGGCGGGCCGGGCGACCTGTCGCTGCCGCTCACGCTGGCCGGCGTGAACCTCCAGCTCGATCTGATCGGCGCACGCGCGAAGTGCTCCGCCATCTCGGCGACCGCGATCGACTCGTGCATCCTCGGCGGCGCGCTCACCCAGGACGAGCTCGACTCGCAGGTGTTGCCCGCGATCCAGACGGCGCTCGTGCCGCTCATCACGCGCGACTGCTGCGGCACGGCGACCAGCCCCGGCGGCGCGACGTGCAACCCGACCGGGACCCCGAAGTGCGGCTGCGTCAGCGGCTCGACCGGCGAAACGATCCTCGGCCTGTTCGACGGCGACATCATGAACACGCAGCCGGACTGCACGGTCTCGCTCGACGAGATCGAGATGAACCAGCTGATCTCGAGCCTGCTCGCCCCCGACGTCACGATCGAGGGCAAGATGGCGCTCTCGCTCGGCATCAAGATCAAGGACATCAGCGCGATGTTCACCGCGCCGGCGCAGTAGCGCCGCGGAGCTCGGCGAGCGCCGAGCTCGACCAGTGTCGGGCAGCGTGCGAGCAGCCCGGCACGTGGTCGGACGTGCTCGATCGCGCGCGCGACGCGCTCGACGATGGTCTCGGACGCGTCTCACATCTGCGCCGCCTGGATGTACTGCTCGACGATCGCGCGGATCTCGGCGAGCCGCTCGGTGGTCGCAGCCTCGCAGCGCACGACCAGCGCGGGCTGCGTGTTCGACGCGCGCACGAGCGCCCAGCCGCCGGCGAGCTTCGCGCGCACGCCGTCGATATCGACGACGCTCTCGACGCGAGGATCGGCGCGCAGCGCCGCCGTGACCGCGGCGACCACGGCGAACTTCTTGTCGTCGGGGCACTCGATGCGCAGCTCCGGCGTGTTGATCGCGACCGGCAGCTCGTCGGCGCGCTCGGCGAGTGTGCGCGTGCCGCGCGTGAGCAGCTCGAGCAGGCGCGCGCCGGCGTAGACCCCGTCGTCGAAGCCGAGCCAGCGGTGCGCGAAGAACATGTGGCCGCTCATCTCGCCGGCGAGCTGCGCGCCGGTCTCCTTCATGCGCGCCTTGATGAGCGAGTGGCCGACCTTCCACATCTCGACGCGGCCGCCCGCCGCCGCGAGCTCGTCGTACATGGCCTGGCTGCACTTCACTTCGCCGACGAAGCGCGCGTCCGGCACCTCGGCGAGCACGGCCTTGCCGAGCAGGATCATGAGCTGGTCGCCCCACAGGATCCGGCCGGTCGAGTCGACCGCGCCGACGCGATCGGCGTCGCCGTCGAGCGCGATGCCGACCTCGGCGCCCTGCTCGCGCACGGTGGCGATCAGATCCGCGACGTTCTCGGGCTGCGTCGGATCGGGATGGTGATGCGGGAACGTGCCGTCGAGCTCGCAGTACAGCGGCACGACGTCGAAGCCGAGCCGGCGATACAGCGCGACCGCGGTCGGCCCGCCCGCGCCGTTGCCGGCATCGACGACGATCTTCATGCGGCGCTCGCCGAGCCGCAGCTGCGAGGTCGCGAAGTCGAGGTACGCGCCGATGACGTCGCGCGAGTGCATCGCGCCGCGCGGATGCGGCGCGGGCTCGGCGAGCAGCTGCGCGACGCGCTCGCCGAGCGTCGCGATGCCGCGGCCGTACACGGCGTCGCCGCCGACGAGGACCTTGAAGCCGTTGTCCTCGGGCGGATTGTGGCTGCCGGTGATCATCACGGCGGCGGCGGGTTTCAAGTGATGCGACGCGAAATACAAGACCGGCGTCGGCACGATGCCGACGTCGACGACCTCGGCGTGCACGCGCAGCCCGTCGGTCAGGGCGGCGAACAGCCGCGGCGAGTGCGTGCGGCAATCGCGGCCGACCACGACGACCCGCCCGGCCGCACGCTCGCCGATCGCCATGCCGATCGCGCGCGCGACCGGATCGGGCAAGTCGCGCTCGGCGACGCCGCGGATGTCGTACTCGCGAAAGATGCGCTGATTCACGGGTGGAGGAGATTTACCGCCAAGGCGCCGCCGACGCCAAGCCGGAACGCCAAGCAGAGAGCCAGGGTTGGACCCTGGTCTGTGCGGGCGTCCGCGGCGCCTTGGCGGTCATTCCGGTCTTAGAGGTACTTCGTCAGGCCGCGCGCCGACAGCGCGTCGATCACCTCGCGCACGTCCTGCGCGTGGTCCTTGCGAATCACGAGGATCGCGTCGCCGCTCTTCACCACGACCAGGTCGGAGACGCCGACGGTCGCGATCAGGGTCGCGTCGTCGGAGACGACGACGTTGCCGGTGCCGTCGAGCACGAGCGCCGCGCCGGCGACCGTGTTGCCGGTCGCGTCGACGCCGCGCATGGCGGGCAGCGCCGCCCACGAGCCGACGTCGTCCCAGCCGACATCGGCCGGCACGGTCACGACGCCGCTCGCCTTCTCCATCACCGCGTGATCGATCGAGATCGACGGCAGCGTCGGGTAGAGCGCCGCCGCGGCCGACGGATCCGCCGCGATCGCGCGCACCGCGCGTGCGGTCGCCGGCAGGTGCGCGTCGAGCTCGGCGAGCAGCCGCCGCGCGCTCGCGCAGAAGATGCCCGCGTTCCACAGAAACCGCGCGCTCGCGACGTAACGCTGCGCCGTCGCGAGGTCCGGCTTCTCGACGAAGCGCAGCACCGGCACCGGCGGCGCGGCGCGCGCGTCCTCGATCTCGAGATACCCGAACCCGGTCTCGGCGCGCGTCGGCGTGATGCCGATCGTCGCGATCGCGTCGCTCGCCTCGGCGGCGTCGAGCGCGAGCTCGAGCACGCGCACCATGCCATCCCGATCGCGCACGTGTTGATCCGCCGGAAGCACCGCGAGCATCGCGTCCGGATCGCGCGCCGCGAGCACCGCAGCCGCGAGCCCGATCGCCGCCGCCGTGTTCCTGCCGACCGGCTCGCCGACGAGCTCGACGCCAGGAGTGACCTCGCGTGTCGCTTCGAGCTGTGCATCCGCGGTCACGATCATCACGTGCTCGCCGGCGAGCGAGCGCCCGAGTCGCACCGCCGCCGCGACCATCGGCTCGCCGGATTCGTCGAGCGAGAGCAGTTGCTTCGGGTGCGCGCGGCGGCTCGCGGGCCACAGCCGCGTGCCGCTGCCGCCGGCGAGAATCACAGCGTGTCGCACGTGTCGCACGCGTCGCATCCTGGCACGACGCGCAGCACGCGTGCTACGCCGGCGGCATGAAGCGCATCGTGCTGATCTCGCTCCTCGCCGCGTGCGGCGGATCGCAACCGAGCTCGCCCGCGCCGCAGATGCCGGGCGGCCCCGCCGAGCCCGCGCCTCCGCCGGTCACGCCGCCGCCCGCTCCGCCTCCGCCGCCGGTCGCCATCGGCAAGCCGAAGAGCGATCTGATCCCGCGCTCGGTGCTGTTCGGCAATCCCGAGCGCGCGGCCGTGCAGATCAGCCACGACGGCAAGCACCTGTCGTGGATCGCCGCGAAGGACGGCGTGCTCAACGTCTGGGTCGCGCCGATCGACAAGCTCGAAGCGGCGAAGCCGATCACGAGCGACACGACGCGCCCGGTGCGCAAGTACTTCTGGGCGTACGACAACAAGCACGTGCTCTACATGCAGGACTCGGGCGGCGACGAGAACTTCCACGTGTTCCGCGCCGACCTCGACGGCAAGACCACCGACATCACGCCGTACAAGGGCGCGCGCAGCGAGGTGATCGGCCTCTCCGAGAAGAAGCCGAGCACGCTGCTCGTCAGCATGAACGATCGCAACCCGCAGCTGATGGACGTGTACTCGGTCGACGTCGCGAGCGGCAACCGCACGCTCGTCTACCAGAACGACGACGGCTTCGTCGGCTTCAACATCGACTCCGATCTCAACCTCGCGTTCGCCGAGAAGCTCGGCGCCGACGGCAGCGGCCAGGTATTCGTGCGCGACGGCAAGGGCTGGAAGCCGTACGACACGATCCCGTTCGAGGATGCGCAGACCACCGGGATGGTCGCGGTCGCGCCCGGCGGCAAGACCGCGTGGATCAACGAGAGCCGCGGCCGCGACACCGCGGCGTTCGAGCAGATCGACGTCGCGACGAAGAAGGAGAAGTTGCTCGCCGAGGACGCGCGTGCCGACGTCGGCGACGTGATGTTCCACCCGACGAAGCACACGCCGCTCGCGGTGACGTTCGACTACGATCGCGTGCACTGGCGCGCGCTCGACAAGTCGATCCAGCCCGATCTCGACGGCCTGACGAAGCTCGCCGAGGGCGGCGACTTCGACGTCGCCTCGACCTCGCTCGACTTCAAGACGTGGATCGTCGCGACGACCTCGCCCGAGCACCCCGGTCATTACTACCTGTGGGATCACGTCAAGCACACGGCCAAGTTCCTGTTCGCGAGCCGGCCCGACCTCGACAAGCAGCCGCTCGTCGGCCAGCAAGCGGTCACGGTCACCGCGCGCGACGGCCTCTCGCTCGTCGCGTACCTGACGAAACCGGCCGCCGCGACCGGCCCCGTGCCGCTCGTGATGTTCGTGCACGGCGGCCCGTGGGCACGCGACAGCTACGGCTACAGCCCGATCGATCAGCTGCTCGCGAACCGCGGCTACGCGGTGCTGCAGGTCAACTTCCGCGGCTCGACGGGCTTCGGCAAGAAGTTCCTCAACGCCGGCAACGACGAGTGGGCGAAGAAGATGCACGACGACATCCTCGACGGCATGAAGTGGGCGATCGACAAGGGCGTGACGACGAAGGATCAGGTCGGCATCATGGGCGGTAGCTACGGTGGCTACGAGACGCTCGTCGGCCTCGCGATGACGCCCGACGCGTTCGCGTGCGGTGTCGACCTCGTCGGTCCGTCGAACTTGCTCACGCTGATCGCGTCGGTGCCGCCGTACTGGGTGCCGCTGCTCGCCGACTTCCGCAAGCGCATCGGCGACTGGGACACCGCGGACGGCAAGGCCGCGCTCGTGCAGGCCTCGCCGCTCACGCACGCGGCCGACATCAAGCGCCCGCTGCTGATCGGCCAGGGCGCGAACGATCCGCGCGTCAAGCACACCGAGGCGGAGCAGATCGTCGCGGCGATGAAGTCGCACGGCCTGCCGGTCTCGTACATCGTGTTCCCCGACGAGGGCCACGGCTTCGCGCGTCCCGAGAACAACATCGCGTTCTTCGGCGCGGCCGAGGCGTTCCTGTCGGCGCACCTCGGCGGCTACTACCTGCCGCTGTCTGCCGACGAGGTCAAGGCGTCGTCGATGCAGGTCAAGGACGGCCGCTCGGGCATCCCCGGCCTGCCCTGAGCTACGATGGCTCGTCGGGCGGCGGCGGCTCGTGATGCACGGGCGGCTCGTGATGCACGTGCCGCGGCGCGGGCTTCGCGGTGCGGCGGCTGCCGAACCAGCCCTTGATGTCGTCGGCGACGACGTAGAACGCCGGCACGACGAACAGGCTCAGCATCGTCGACAGGATCAGGCCGCCGATCACCGCGTCGGCCATCGGGCCGCGCGTCTCGGAGCCCGGTCCGAGGCCCATCGCCGACGGCACGGCGGCCATCATCGTCGCGACCGCGGTCATCAAGATCGGCCGCAGCCGGACCGGGCCGGCGCGCTTCATCGAGTCGCGCGCGGCGAGGTGCTCGTGATTGCGGACCTCGTTCGCGTAATCGACCAGGATGATCGAGTTCTTCTTGACGATGCCCATCAGCAGCAGCAAGCCGATCATCGAGAACACGTTCAGCGTCTTGCCGAGCACGAACAGCGCGACCATCGCCCCGGCGAGCGAGAGCGGCAGGATCGTCAGCACCGTCACCGGGTGCAAGAACGAATTGAACTGCGACGCCAGCACCATGTACGCGACCGCGATGCCGATGATCAGCGCGAACAACAGGCTCGACATCGCGCTTCCGAAATCCGAGCTCTGACCCGACAGCACGATCGCGTAGCCCGGCGGCAAGTCATTCTGGAGCGTCGGGATGAACGCGAGCGCGTCGCTCTGCGCCTTGTCGGGCGCGACATTGCCGGTGATCCGGATCGCGCGCTGCCGGTTGTCGTGGTTGATCGAAACCACCGACGGTTCCTCGGCGTGCGTGGTCACCTGCGACAGCGGCACGAGCACCTGCGTCGTCGAGCGCACCGACAGCGACTGCAGATCCTCGGGCCGCGTGCGCTGGCCCGCGAGCAGCCGCATGTCGATGTTCATGCGCCGGCCGGCGGTCGAGTACTGGCCGACCGTCGAGCCGCCGACGAGGTACGTGATCGTCGTCGCGATGTCGCTGACGTTGACGTTGACGTCCGATGCAGCCGGGCGATCGGGCGACACCTGCAGCTCGTTCGGGCCGGGCACGTAATCGGTCTGCACGTCGACCGCGGTGCCGCTGTCGTTCAGCTTCTTCGCGAGGTCGGCCGACAGCTTGATCAGCGTCGGCCAGTCGGAGCCGCGCAGCGTGAAGTCGATCGGCGGGCCCTGCCTGCCGCCGGCGAAGCCCTGCTGCGACAGATCCTGCACGTTCACCTTGAGGCCCGGAAGCTGCTGGAGCTCGTGGCGCAGCGTGTTCTGCAGCTGCTGCTGCGTCATCGAGCGCTGCTTCGGATCGACGAGCGTGACCTGCATGCGCGCCGTTCCCACCGACACCGTGGTCTGCACGCCGATGATCTCGGGATGCTTGTGGAGCACCGCCTCGGCCTGCTTCGTCAGCGTATCGGTCGTGTCGAGATCGGAGCCGATGGTCGTCGTCAGGCTGATCGCGAGCCGGCTCTGATCCTGCGGCGGCACCATCTCCTGCTTGAGCTGCTTCGCGCACGAATACGACGCGACCATGAGGCCGATCGCGAGGATCAGCACCGGAATCGGCCAGCGCATCGCGCCGCCCAGCGCGCGCGCGTAGCCGCGCGACAGCTTGTCGAACACCCAGTCGCCCGCGCGCGCGACCAGGCCCTTGTGGCCGTGCACCTGCAGCATCTGCGCGCAGCGCGCCGGCGCGAGCGTGATCGCCTCGACGTACGAGATCGCGACGGCGACCGACAGCGTCACGCCGAATTGCAGGAAGTACTTGCCGATCACGCCGGTCATGAACGCGACCGGCAAGAAGATCGCGATCACCGCGAGCGTCGCGGCGAGCGCGGCGAACGTGATCTCCTTCGTGCCGTCGCCGGCGGCCTGCATGCGGTCCTTGCCCATCTCGCCGTGACGGAAGATGTTCTCCATCACCATCACCGCGTCGTCGACGACGAGGCCGACCGCGAGCGACAGCCCGAGCAGCGTGAACGTGTTGAGCGTCCAGCCCAGGAAGTACAGCACCGCGATCGTGCCGAGCAGCGACATCGGGATCGCGAACAGCACGTTGAGCGTCGATGACAGCGAGCCGAGGAACAGCCAGCACACCACCGCCGTGAGCAGCACCGCGAGCACGAGCTCGAGGCCGATCTCGTTCACCGACTCCTTGATGAAGGTGGTCGTGTCGAACAGCACCGCGATCTTCATGCCCGGTGGCAGCGTCTTCTGGATCTCGTCGCACTTCGCGCGCACCTCGTTCGCGACGCTGACCGCGTTCGAGCCGGGCTGCATCAGGATGCCCATCGCCTGGACCGGCTCGCCGTTCATGCGCGCGTTCTGGGTGATGTCCTCGAAGCCGTCCTGCACGAGCGCGACGTCGCCGAGGCGCGTGATGTTCGTGCCGCTCTTGCGAATGACGATGTCGCGCAGCGTCTGCAGGTCCGCGGCCTCGCCCATCACGCGCACGTTGATCGCCTTCTGGCCGTTCGTCATCTGGCCGCCCGACGAGGTGACGTGCTGCTTGGTGAGTGCGGTCGTGATGTCGGTGACCGTCGTGCTCGTCGCGTTGAGCTTGTCGGCGTCGATCCAGATGCGCACCGCGCGATCGACGTAGCCCATCATCTGCACCTGACCGACGCCGTCGAGCGTCGCGAGGCCGTCCTCGACCTGATAGCGCGCGACGTCGGCGAGCAGTTGGCGCGCGAACGGCCCGGAGACGCCGATCGTGATGATCGGCGTGTCGTCGGGGTTGGACTTGCTGACGGTCGGAGCCTCGACGTTCGTCGGCAGCTTCTTCTGCACCTGCGCGATCTTGGCCTGCACGTCCTGCACGGCGAGATCGATGTTGCGATCGATCGAGAACGTCGCCGTGATGCGCGCGCTGTTCTGCTTCGACTGCGACGTGATCTCGAGGACGCCCGTGACCTGCGCGAGCACGTCCTCGATCGGATTGACGACACCGGTCTCGATGTCCTCGGGCGACGCGCCGTTCCACGTGATGGTCACGCTCACGGTCGGGTTGTTGACGTCGGGGAACTGGCTCACGCCGATTCCCTTCGTGCCCGGGAACAAGCCGAGCGCGACGAGCCCGAACAGGATCGTCCCGCTCATGATCATCCAGGCCAGGACCGGCCTGCGCAGGCATAGATCGGTCAGGTTCACTTCGCGCTCCCCGATCCCGTATCCGTGCCCGATCCCGCGGCCGCGGCCGCGCCCTGCGCCTGCTGCGCCGCCGTCTTCTCCGCCTCCTCGAGCGTGGTCGTGGCCTGCACCTTCACGGGCGCGCCGTCGGTCAGCGGATCGATCCCGCGCACGACCATCACATCGCCGGGCGTGGCGCCCTGCGCGATTTCGATCCCGCCGTCCGCGGTGTGCATGCCGAGCTTGACGACCTTCGCGTGGGCGATGTGCTTGTCGTCGACGACGTAGATCACGTTGCCCTTCTCGGTCGGCTGCACCGCGAGCGAAGGCACGACGATCCCCGGCCGCGCCTTGTCGACCGGCACGCTGACCTCGCAGAACGCCCCCGGCCGCAGCGAGTACTGGTGCTTCGTCTCGTCGAGCTGCGCGGTGACCGGCACCATGCGCGTCGTCGGATCGGCGGCGCCGGCGACGAGCGTGATCTTGGCGTCGTACGTGAGCGGGCTCTCCTTGAGCTGGAGCGTTGCCGGCATGCCGGTCGACAGCCGGCGCGCGTCCTCCTCGGTGACCTGGAAGCGCAGCAGCATCGGCTCGCGCTGGATGATCGTCGCGAGCACCGCGCCCGGGTTCAGGAACTGGCCCTGTTGCACCGTGCGCGTCTGCACGACGCCCTGGATCGGCGTGCGCACCGACGAGTCGCGCAGGTTGAGCGCCGCGACCTTCTCCGCTTCCTTCGCGGCATCGAGGTCGGCCTTCGCGCTGTCGACCGCGGTCTGCTTCTGCTCGATCTCCTCGCCCGCGACGACGCCCGGCGATTGCTTCTCGGCGGCGAGCCGGCGATCGAGCGCGGCCTGCGCCGATTTCAACGTCGCGGTCGCCTTCGCGGTCAACGTCTTCGCCTGCTCGAGCGCGAGCGAGTAGCGCTCGCTCTCGATCGTGGCGAGCACCTCGCCGGCCTTGACCTCCTGGCCTTCGGCGAACGCGACGCGATCGCACACGCCGGCCACGCGCGCCGTGATCTGCACCTGCTGGAACGCGTCGAGCGAGCCGGGCGCGTTGACCGTGTACTGCATCTGGCGCGTGACGAGCGGCGCGACGTCGACCGGATACTGCAGCGGGCCACCGCCGGTGCCACCGCGCCGGCCGCCGTTACCGCCCTGTGGCGAGTCGGACTTGTGCGAGCAGGCGGCGATAACGATCACGAGCGCGAGCGCGAGCTTCTTCATGGCGTCTCCAGATCGAGCGGGCCCTTGCCCATGGCCTGCAGCAGCGCGAGGTACGAGTTCGCGAGCGCGAACTGGTCCTCCGCGAATTGCACCTCGGCGAGGAACCGCTGTTCGTTGGCGTCGACCAGCTCGAGCGCGGTCGCGAGCCCCTGGCCGTACAGGATCTGCTCCTCGCTCGCGCTCTTCTGCGCGGCGGTCATCGCGTCGCGCGCGGCGACGAGCGCCGCCTGGGCGCTCGCGAGCTGCACCAGCGCCGTGCGCACCTGCTCGTCGACCTGGCGGCCGAGCAGGTCGGTCGTCAGATCGGCGATCGCGGCCTGTGCGTCGCGCGTGCGCTCGTCGGCATTGCGCGAGCCGGCGTCGAAGATCACCCACGATGCGGTGAACTGGAGCGAGCCGTCGAGGTAGTAGCCGTCGCCGGGGATCTTCGTCGACGCCGCGTTCATCGTCGCCGCGACGCCGAGCGTCGGGAAGAACCGGTAGCGCGGCTCGCGCGCGAAGTCGTGCGCCGCGAGTGCGTCTTGCTTCCTCGCTTCGAGGTCGGGTCGCTGCTTGACGCTCGCCGCGACGAGCTGATCGACGTTGGTCACCGGCTTCGCGCTCTGCGCGAGCAGCTGCAGCGGCGTGACCAGCGGGCCCTTCGTCTTGGCCGCGATGACGAAGCCAAGGCTGACGTACGCGGCATCGAGGTTGCCCTGATCCACCGACAGCTCGTGCTCCGAGTTCGAGAGATCGATCTGGGCGCGCGTCGTGTCGTTGCTGCTGACGATCTTCGCCTCGTACTGCACGTTCGTCGCCTTCACTTCTTCTTTCGCGGTGTCGAGCTTCTTCTGCGCGGCCTGCACGACCTGATCGGCGAGCAGCACCGCGAGATACGCCTTCGCGGCGTCGAACGCGAGCTGGCGCTTGTCGTCGACGGTCTGCGCGCGCGTGCCTTCGAGGTTGTGCTTGGCCTGGTCGTACAGGGGAAACGCCGACGGGACGATCAGCGGCTGGCTGAGCATGAGCGAGCCCTTCGTGACGTCGGTCGGCCGCTTGTCCCACGGGGTCCACGCGTTGGTGCCGCCCGCCGTCAGCGCGGGTAAGAACGCCACGCGCGCCTTGTCGATGTCGCCCTCGGCGACCTCGACATTGAGCTCGGCGATGCCCGAGCGCTCGTTGTGCGCGAGGGCGAGGTGGATCGCCTGCTCGAACGTCAGCGGCCCGTCGGCGCGAGCCGCGGGCGCGACGCAGATGATCGCGAATACCCCGGCGAACCACACGCGCATCGGACGAGCACGATATCACTCCGCGGCGAGCGAGTGGGCGAGCTGCGGCGCCTTCAAGCAGTCGCTGCCGACCAGCACGTAACGGAGGCGGCGGCGGCGATCGTACACATTCCAGTGCGGCAGCGCGCCGACCTCGTACACCTTCGCAGCCGGCGTGAACCCGTCGGCGACGTCGACCTTGCGGACGAGCACGCGCGGCTCGGCGGCGAGCCTGGCCTGGGTCTGCGCCTCGACGACCTTGCACGCGCCGCACGCGTCGCTCCAGAAATCTACGATGGTCACGTAGTCGGTCGGGATCGCGGCATCGACGGCGTCGGCGGTCGCGCTCGCGGCGAGCTCGACGTGCTTGGGCGGCGGTAGGGGCGAGCTGCCACACGCGACGGCGAGCGCGAGCGCCGCCGCCCGGGTCACGGCCCCTCGAGCTGGCGCGCGAGCCGCGCGACGTCCGCGCGCGCGAGACCCGCGTGATAGACCTGCTCGAGCGTGAGGCGCTCGCCCGACACCAGCTCGGTCGCGCCGAGCCGCACGGTGCCGTCGGTGTCGACCGTGACCTCGACCAGCACCAGCACGTCCCCGGCCGGCGCCTGCGGCAGATCGACGACCGCGTAACGGCCGAGCTGGCGGTTCTGCGCCGGATCCGGCGACTCGCCCTCCCACAGATCGAACTCGATGCGCGCTTGATCGTCCTGGCGGGTCGCCAGCACGCGGTGCTCGCGCGTCGGGACGACCGCGCTCTGCGCGATCACCATCTCGCACTCGCCTTGCTGGGCGCTCATCGCGAGGCCGCGCGCCGACACGTCGATCAGCAGCACGCCTTCGATCGTGCCGTCGAGCCGCGCGACCTCGAGCGCGGCTCCGACCGCCACGACCTCCTCGCAGTTCGCGATCACGCTCGGCTCGCGGCCGGTGATGCGCGCGAGCTCCTTGCGCACGGCCGGCATGCGCGTGCCGCCGCCGACGAGCAGCACCTCTTCGATGTCCTCGCGCTTGCGGGCGCTGCGCCGCAGCGCCTCCTTGATCGGCGCCTCCAGGCGCTTGAGCAGCGGCGACGCCCACAGCTCGAGCTCGTCGCGGCGCAGCGTGCGCGCGAAATCGACGCCCTTGCCCGACGGCAGCTGCGTGAGCGCCGCCAGGTCGAGCTTCGCGGTCGCGCGGTCCGAGAGCTCGTGCTTCGCGGCCTGCGACGCGATGCGCAGCCGCTCGATCGCGACCTGATCGCCCGACAGATCGAGGTTGCCGCGCGCGGCGCGCAGATCGCGCACGAGGTTCTCGACCACCGCGCGATCGACGTCGTCGCCGCCGAGGTACGAGTCGCCGGTCGTCGCGAGCACCTCGAACACGCCGCCCTCGACGTCGACCGCCGCGACGTCGAACGTGCCGCCGCCGAGATCGCACACGAGGTAGCGGCGATCGGTGCCGCGATGCGCACCATAGCCGAGCGCGGCGGCGGTCGGCTCGCCCATGAGCCGCATCACGGTGAGCCCGGCGATCTGCGCCGCGTCCTTCGTCGCCTGGCGCTGCGCGGCATCGAACCACGCCGGCACCGTGATCACGGCGCGCGTGACCGGCTCGTTGAAGAACCGCTCGGCGGTGCGCTTGAGCTCGCGCAGGATGAGCGCGGAGATCTCCTCGGGCGAGATCGCACGGCCGGCGGCGAGCTGGATCCACGTGTCGCCGTTGGGCGCCTCGGTCAGCTCGTACGGCAGCACCTTCGCGAGCTCCTGGACCTCGGGATGGTCGTAGCGGCGGCCGAGCAGGCGCTTGACGCCGAAGATCGTGAGGTCGGGGCTGTGCTGGAGCCCCTCGCGCGCTGCCTCGCCGACGACCGGCCCGTCGGACGCGAACCACACGAGCGAGGGCATCATCGTGCCGCCCTCCTCGGTCGTGAGGATGCGCGGCGCGCCGTCGCGATCGATCACCGCGGCGACCGAGTTCGTCGTGCCGAGGTCGATGCCGACGGCATGGCCGCGCGTCACAGGAACACCCTCCGCATCGCCTCGCGATCGCTTGGCCCGTGCTTGCGCAACAGCTCGAGCAGCTGCGCGGCCTCGATGCACTGCTCGTAGTGAGCGAGCGCGGTCTCGAGCTGCGATTGCGCGAGCATGACCTCGCCGTCGCCGAGCGCGGCCAGCGCGCTCGCGACGTAATACAGCGAGCGCAGCGGCTTCGAGCGCGGATACACGACGAGCGCGGCGGCGAGCACCTCGCGCGCCGCGTTCGCGTCGCCCTGCGCGAGCATCGTGCGCGCGCGCTGCTCGAACGCCTCGCCGCCCTGCCCGGTCGAAGCCGGCGCCGGCATCACGGCGGCGATCGGCGGCGGCGTTTGCGTGCGCGGCATCGACGGCGGCCGCGCGACGGGCGGCGAGCGATCGGCGCTCTGCAGATCCTCGAACCCGACGAGCCAGCCCGGCGGCGGCTGCACGCGCGAGCCGGCGGCCGTCGCGTGGCCCTCGGCGACGAGCGCGGTGCGCAGCCGGTCGTACGCGCGGTTCGCGAGGATCGTCAGCTCTTCGGCGAGGTGGCTGATCGCCGGCGCGCCGCGGCGCGCGACCAGATCGGGATGGAACCGGCGCACCAGGTTTCTCCATGCCTCGCGCACGTCATCGGGGCCGGCCTCGCGCGCGATGCCGAGCACCTCGTGCACCGCCGCGGCGCGCAACCGGCGCAGCTCGCTCGACAGGTGCTGGAACAGATCGCGCTCGCCCGCGGGCAGCTCCTCGATCGGCTGCGTCGACGACTTCTTGCCGCGCGGCGGAGGCGGCGGCTTGGGGCCCGAGCTCGGCGGCGTGGTCGGCGCCCTCGCAGCCACCGCGAGGCTCTTGATGCGCGCCTGCACCTCGTCGGTCAGGCCGACGAGCTCGACCTCGATCCAGGTGCGCGTGCCCTCGCCTTCCATCGCCGACGCGCGCTGCACGATGCCGTCGATCGCCATCACGACCTCGGTCGGCAGCTCGAGCCCGAGCGTCACCGACGAGCCGAGCTTGGCCGCGAACGGCACCTTCATCGACAAGTAGCGACCCTTGCGCAGCTTGCGCGAGAGGAACACGTCGACCTGTTCCCAGGTCGCGCACCGCACGTGCAGTGTGCGCGCGGAGGCCACGCGTCACTTCCCCTTCTGCTTGGGCGCGTTGGGGTCGGGTTCGAGGTCGACCGCCTGCGACAGCGTGTCCTTCTTCTTCGCGCTGTCGATCGGGATGTTCTTGTCGCCGCCGTCGCGCCAGTCCTCGGCGTGAAACTCGACGTGCTTCGTGATGAAGCCGGGCCGCACGACGGCGAGCTCGTAGTCACGGCCTGCGATCGCGGTGTAGTGCGCCGAGTTGGCGCCGAGGAACAGCCACACCTCGGCGTCGCTCGGTGTCGAGTCGACGTGGACGCGTCCCTTGCCCGCGACCCCGGTCGTGCCGAGCTCGGGCGTCGTCGGTTGCAGCGGCAGCACGGCCGTCTTCGTCCTGCTCGGCTTGAGCGTGACCGCGACGTTGCCCTTCAGCTCCTTGCCCGCGCCCGACCAGCTCGCGCCGTTGACCTGCGCCTCGGTCGGCTCGAAGCCGTCGTGGAGCAAGACGAGGTCGTGCGCCTGACCGGCCTCGAGATCGAGCGCGGTATCGACCGGCGTGCGGCCGAGCCGCAGCCAGATGCCGGCGCGATCCGACGTGATCTCGATCGCGCCCGGGTCGGCCTGGGCTTCGCGCGCGGCCTTCTCCTTCTCGTCGTGCTCCTTTGCCTTCTGATCCTTCTCGTCGTTGAGCCGCGCGTTCTGATCTTCCTGCTTCTGGTACTGCGTGTACGCGAAGTAGCCAGCGCCGCCGAGGACGCCGAGCAGGACCAGCGCGCCGATCGCGCTCTTGACCGGGCTCTTGAGGCTCGGCGTCTTGACGTCGAGGTCGGCGATCGGATCGGCGATCGGCATCGCGCGCGCCGGCGGCTGGTTGTTCGTCTCGGCGCGCTTGGCCGCGCGTTCGGCGCGTTGCGCCGCCTCCTCGAGCTTCGCCGCGGCGGTGTTGACGCGCTTCGCGCCCTCGTCGAGATCGCCGATCGCCGCGAGCGCGGCGTGCTCGTCCGCGCTCGCGGCGCGCACGCCATGTGACGACGGGCGGCGCCCGCTGCCGATCGGCGCCGCGTGCGTCATGTCGAGGTTCGAGTCGCGCGTCGACGGCGGCGGCAACGGTGTCTCGTCGTCGTCGGGATCGTCGAGCGACGGCACGCGCGCGCTCGAGACGATTGCCTCCTTGCGCCGCGGATCGGCCTTGATGATGTCGGAGATCGGGTCGCGCCGGAACTTCGACGGCGCCTCGTCGACGTGCGTGAGCCCGGTCGAATCGTCGAGGTCGGCGAGCAGCGCGTCGAGCCGATTGCCCGAGACCGCCGGCGATCTGTCGCCGCGCTCGTCGGTCGCGCGGATCGGCTGCAGCTGCACGCCGGTCGGCGAGCCGAGCGACGCGAGTAAATCCTCGGTCGCGTCGTCGATGTTGGAGTCGGAGCGCGACAGCCCGGCCTCGCGGATCAATTCGCCGCGCTCGGCGAGGTCCCAGCGATCGTCCTCGAGCGCCTCGGTCAGGTTCTCGAGCAGATCGGCCGCGGTCTTGTAGCGGCGCGTCGGATCGGTGTCGAGCGCGCGCTGCACGAGCCGCTCGATCGCCGGCGTCACGCGCAGCGCGCCGGGCGGCACCTCGCCCGACAGCATCGTGAACAGCATCGCACCGGTCGCGAACACGTCGATCGAAGGCGTCGGATCCTCGCCGACGACCAGCTCCGGCGCGATGTAGCCGGTCAAGCCGCGCCACAGCGACGAATCCGCGCCTTGCGCGACCGCGGTGGTGAGCGCGCGGCCGACGACGAAATCGCCGAGCCGCACCACGCCTTCGTCATCGATGAGCACGCTGCGCGGGTGAACCGCGCCGTGGATCACGCCCGCCTTGTGCGCCGCGGCGAGCGCCTCGATCACCGACTTGCCGATCAGCGCGGCGACCGGCGGCGACAGCTTGCCGCCCGACTTCGCGCGCGCCTTCGCGGACGCTATCAGATCCTGCACGGTGACGTAACGGCCACCGCCGCGCGTGACCACGACGACGTCGGGGCCGCCCGACTCGACCGCGACCGTCTGCACGATGTTCGGGTGATCGAGCGCGACCGACTTCGCGATGCCCTTGCCGTCGGTGAGCGCGATGCGAAACCCGCCCTCCTGGAGCATCTTCGGATCGACGACGAGGCCGCGCAGGTTGCGCTGGCCGCCGAACGAGGCGCGATGGGTCGCGCCGTACATCGTGACGGCGAGACGCTCGCTGAGCACGACCCCCGCAATGATCTGCTCGGCCGCTTGGCCTACCACCCGGCGAGGTTATCACGTCATCCGCCGAAGAGCCGGAAGTGCAGCAACACGTACGGTTCCGCGAACAAATAAAATACCGCGGCGATCGCGAGGTAGGGCCCGAACGGCAGCTCGGTCGTCATGACGGTGGCCTCGCCGTCCGCGCCGGCGTCGTTCGAGCGACCGCGCGCGACGAGCTTGCTGATCTCGACGACCGTCCCCACGACCGACCCGCCGAACAGCGAGCACACGACCCCGCGCCAGCCGAGCAGCGCGCCGACCAGCGCGAGCAGCGTGGCATCGCCGAGCCCGAGCCCTTCCCGCTTGCGCAGCCGGAAATAGATCTCGCCGATCAGCCACGGCACGCCGTAGCCGATCGCGATGCCGAGGAGGCCGTCCCACCAGCGCCGCTCGGGCAGCGCGAACGTCACCGCGTAGAACACGACGATCGCGGGCAGCACGACCTTGTTGAAGATCAACTTGTGATCGATGTCGATGAAGGCGATCACGACCATCACGAGCACGAACGTCGCGTCGATCGCGAAGTGCAGCGCGCGCAGCTCGATCGAGCCCGCGAGCAGGCCGCCGGTGCCGAGCGTGAACCACCACGCGACGCCGAACAGCGCGCCGGTCAGCGCCTCGACGAGCGCGTAGCGCGGCGAGAACCGCACGCCGCACGCCCGGCACCTGCCGCGCAGCCAGAAGTACGCGAGCACCGGCACGTTGTCGTACCAGCGCACCGGCGCCTTGCACGCGCCGCAGTGCGACCCCGGCGTGACGATCGACTGCCCGGCCGGCAGCCGATAAATGCAGACGTTCGCGAAGCTGCCCCACAACAGGCCCAGGCCGATCGCGACCGCGCAGCCGACCGGCGAGGTCGCGAGGTCTTGCCACATCGCTGCAAGCCTAGCCCATGCTAAGAACCTTGCGCATGGTCCGCGTGGTTCTCCTCGTCGCTCTCGCCGGGTGCGGGCGCGCGCAGGGCATCCCGGATCAGGACCTCGGCGGGCTCGTGATCGCGCCCAAGACGAAGTCGGATCCGATCGACGTCGATCGCGCCGCGCGCGACGCCGGCGAGCTCGGCCGCGCGCTGGCGTTACCCGAGCACGTGTACGCGGCGGCGCTCGGCCCACACGCGTTCGCGATCGCGACGGCGACGACCGTGACCGAGGGCGGCAAGACCGTCGAGGATCTGAGCGATCACCTGGCGCTCGAGCTCGGCGATCAGGGCACGTACCACGCGCTCTACACGAGCTCGGCCGACTACGGGCGCGAGGTCACGTGGCTCGGCGGCAAGCTGTACCTGCGGCCGCGCTACCAGCGCTGGCACGAGCGCGGGCCCGAGACGCCCGACGAGCCCGAGCACCTGCGCGACGAGCTGTGCGACGCGATCGGCGCGACCTGGGAGCTCGTCGCGCCGGCCGCCGAGGTCAACGATCTCGGCGTCGCGCAGGCCGCCGGCCGTGCCGGCCGCAAGATCCAGATCCGGCTCGCGCCCGATGCGAAGGCGGTGCCGAGCGAGGCGCTCGTGCAGCGCAAGTGGCGCGAACAGCGCACGATCGACGCGCTCGACGGCGAGGTCGTGCTCGACGCCGACAAGGGCGTGCCGCTCGCGGTCAAGCTGTCGGCGACGATCGGCTTTCAGCGCGACCACCGCCACTTCCAGATGAAGGTCGCGGTCGACGCGTCGGCGAGCGGCATCGGCCACGTCACCGCGATCGCCGCGCCCGGCGCCGACGACATCGTCGCGACGCCCGAGCGACTGCGCGAGGTCGACGATCGCGACCTCCTGTTGCAGGGCATCGCGCCGTCGCTGCGCAAGCAGGCCGCCGAGCAGGGAAGTGCGAAGTGACCGCGCTCGTGCCGCGCCGCGATTACCTGGTCGGCCAGCGCCGCGGGATCATCGCGCGCAGCGTGCTCGGCAGCCTGGTCGGCATGGTGCCGCTGCCGTTCGTCGACGATCTCGCGCTCTCGCGCATCCTCGGCAGCGGCTACCGCCGGATCGCCGCGTCGCACCAGGTCGATCTCAGCCGCGAGGCGATCGCGAACCTCGTGCACGGCACGGCGACGCCGCCGTCGATCGTGAGCCTCGCGACCGCCGGCATCCTGATGCGCATCGCGACGCGCGCGGCCAAGCGGATGATGCTCGCACTCGCGACGGTCAACCGCGCGCGGTCCGCCGCCCGGACGTTCGTGACGATGACGCTGTTCGACCACTACTGCGCGCGACTGCATCGCGGGCTCGCGCTCGACGGCCCGACCGCGCTCGCGCTGCGCGAGGAGATCGGGCGCGCGATCGACAACACGCCCGGCGCGCTCGCGTTCCACCCGTTCCGGCGCGGCGCGCTGTCGGCCGCGCGCGCGACGCTGCGTGCCCCGCTCGAGCTCGCCGATCTCGCGTCGGGCGGCGCGGTGCGCCGGCTGCTCGCGAAGAAGAGCGTGGTCACCGAGGCCGAGCACGTCGACGAGCTCGAGCAGGCGATGGAGGCCGCGCTCGCCGACAAGCAGGGGTTCCTCGCGCGCACGGTCGCGGCCGTCGAGATCCAGCTGTCGGCCGAAGTGAATCCGTTCCTCGACGCGGCGATCGAGTCGCTGGACCGCCGGTGGCGGGCGCGAGAGCCGTGACCGAGCGCGAGGCTCTGCGCAACGCACGTCGCGTCGTCGTCAAGATCGGCAGCCGGTTGCTCGCCGAGGCGCCGGCGAGCCGGCCCGCGACGCTCGCCGATCAGATCGTGGAGCTGCGCCGGCGCGGCGTCGAGGTCGTCGTCGTGTCGTCGGGTGCGATCGCGCTCGGCGTGAAACGACTCGGCCTCGCCACGCGCCCGACCGAGCTGCCCGCGCTGCAGGCCGCGGCCGCGGTCGGCCAGTCGAAGCTGATGCAGCACTGGGAGCACGCGTTCGCCGCGCACGGCCTCGCGATCGGCCAGGTGCTCGTGACGCATGACGACCTCTCGGATCGGCGGCGCTTCCTGTCGGCGCGGCTCACGCTGCGCGCGCTGCTCGATCACGGCGTCGTGCCGATCGTCAACGAGAACGACACGGTCGCGACCGAGGAGATCAGGTTCGGCGACAACGACCAGCTCGCGGCGCTCGCGTGCAATCTCGTCTCGGCCGACGCGCTCGTGATCCTCACCGATGTCGAAGGCGTGCGCGATGCCGCCGGCGTGCGCATGCCGATCGTGCGCGACATCGAGCGCGAGGCCGCGCCGGTCGCGGGCGGATCGACCAGCGGCGTCGGCTCGGGCGGCATGGCGAGCAAGGTCGGCTCCGCGCGCACCGTCACGCGCACCGGGGTGCCGGCGATCGTCGCGCCGGGCCGCGAACCGGACGTGCTCGTGCGCGTGCTCGCCGGCGCCGACGTCGGCACGCTGTTCGTACCGGGAGGGCGCGAGCTGTCGGCGCGCAAGCACTGGATCGCGTACGGCGGAAAACCGGCGGGGCGCGTGGTGATCGACGACGGTGCTGCGCGTGCGCTCACCGGCGGCGGTAAGAGCCTGCTGCCGGCCGGCATCGTCGGGGTGGAAGGCGACTTCGAGCTCGGCGATACGGTGTCGATCGCGCGACACGACGGTGCCGAAATCGCCCGAGGTCTCGCCGCTTACCCCGCGGATGATCTGCGCAAGATCCAGGGCTTGCAATCAGCCGCTATCGAGGCCAGGCTGGGATACAAGAGCAGCGAAGAGGCCGTTCACCGAGATGATCTCGTGATCTTGTGATCAGCACGATCGAAGAGCGATCAGGGTTCCGGCAGCTCATCCGAGGCGTCGCACGAGCGGCGCGCGCCGCGGCGAAGATCGTCGCGAAGGCGCCCGCGGCGCAGCGCACCGCGGCACTCGTCGCGCTCGCCGAGGTGCTGCGCGCCGAGCAGGACGCGATCCTCGCCGCGAACGCCGCCGACCTCGGCGCCGCCGAAGCCGCCGGCATGCCGGCGCCGATGCTCGATCGCCTGCAGCTGACCGAAGCGCGCGTCGATTCGCTCGTCGCCGCCGTGCGCGAGATCGCCGCCGCGCCCGAGCTGCTCGGTCGCGTCGAGCGCACCGAGACGCGCCCGAACGGGCTCGTCGTGTCGCGCGTGCGCATCCCGCTCGGCGTGATCGCGATGATCTACGAGGCGCGCCCGAACGTCACCGTCGATGCCGCGGCGCTGTGCCTCAAGGCCGGCAACGCGTGCATCCTGCGCGGCGGCCGCGAAGCGCTCGAGAGCAACCGCGCGCTGCTCACCTGCGTGCAGACCGCGCTCGACAGCGCCGGCCTGCCGACGCACGCGGCGCAGCTCCTGCCGACGACCGATCGCGAGGCGATCGCCGAGCTCGTGCAGCAGGACGACCTCGTCGATCTGTGCATCCCGCGCGGCGGCGAGCAGCTCATCCGCTACGTCGCCGAGCACGCGCGCGTGCCGGTCATCAAGCACTACAAGGGCGTTTGCCACATCTACGTGCATTCCAGTACCGACCTCGCCGGCGCGATCGAGATCGTGGCGAACGCGAAGGTCCAGCGGCCCGCGGCGTGCAACTCCGTCGAGACCGTGCTCGTCGACGCGGCGATCGCGACCGACTTCGTGCCCGCGCTCGTCGCCGCGCTCGGCAACACCGTCGAGCTGCGCGGTGATGGCGCGGTGCGTGCGCTCGGCGGCCCCGGCGTGCGCGCCGCGACCGAAGACGATTGGCACGCCGAGTATCTCGATCTCGTGGTCGCGGTGCGCGTCGTCGACGGCGTCGCCGCGGCGATCGACCACATCGAGCGCTACGGCTCCAATCACACCGAGGCGATCCTCACGACCGATGCCACGGTCGCCGACAAATTTGTGCGCGAGGTCGACTCGTCGACCGTGCTCGTCAACGCGTCGACGCGGTTCGCCGACGGCGGCGAGCTCGGCCTCGGCGCCGAGATCGGGATCTCGACCACCAAGCTGCACGCCTACGGCCCCATGGGCGCCGAAGGTTTGACCACCACGAAGTTCGTCGTCCGCGGTAGCGGCCAGACGAGGAAGGGATAGCCGAGCGACAGATGACCCCACGTAAGAAGAGCGCCCCGAAGCCCCGCCCCACGCCCACGACCACCGACGGCCTCGACGGCGCGATGCGCGCGTTGACGCTGGCCCTCGAAAAGAAAGCGCTCGAGCCCGTGCTGCTCGATGTCCGCGAGCTGTGTTCGTTCACGAACTACCAGCTCATCGTCTCGGGCCGCAGCGATCGCCAGGTCGACGCGATCGCCGAAGGGATCGAGTCGGCACTCAAGCACGAGGGCATGCGCGTCCTGTCGTCGGAAGGCGCGCGGTCCGGCCAGTGGGCGCTGCTCGACTACGGCGACTTCGTCGTGCACGTGATGAAGATCGACGCGCGCGAGCACTACGACATCGAAGGCCTGTGGAACGATGCCGAGCGCGTGGAGATCGAAGTCCCGGCCGACGCGCGGCTGCCGCCCGACGAGCACTACGAATCCGCGCTGTCGTAAGCGAGGACCCGACGTGAAGATCGTCGTCGCGGCGGTGGGGAGGCTCAAGGAGCCCTACCTCGTCGCCGCCGAAGCCGAATACGTGAAGCGCCTGCGCCCGTACTGCACGCTCGCGGTCACCGAGGCCAAGGACGAGCCGGCGCTGCTCGCGTCGCTCCCCGCCGGCGCTCACGTGTTCGCGTTCGACGAGCGCGGCGACTCGCTCACCAGCGCCGACTTCGCCGCGCTGCTCGCGCACGAAGCCAGCCACGGCGGCGGCGCCCCCATCGCGTTCGCGATCGGCGGCGCCGACGGCCACGGCGACGCCCTGCGCACCCGCGCCACGCGCCTGCTCGCCTTCGGCCGCATGACGATCGCCCATCGTCTCGTCCGCGTGCTCGTGCTCGAGCAGGTCTATCGCGCGTTCACGATCCTGCGCGGGACGCCGTATCACCGAGACTAGGCCTGAGGCCTATCTTCTCCTGCTGTCCTTCATCGCGCGATCGATCTCGCGCTTCGCGTCGGCGGACTTCTTCGCTTCGCGCTTGTCGTGGTGCTTCTTGTGCGTCACGAGGGCGAGCTCGACCTTGACGCGGTGGCCCTTGAAGTAGACCGACAGCGGGATCAGCGTGAAGCCCTTCTGCGACACCTTGGTCGCGAGCTTGTCGATCTCGTGCTTGTGGAGGAGAAGCCGGCGCACGCGCTCGATGTCGTGACCCCAGCGGTTGGCCTGCGCGTACTCTTGGATCTGCATCTTCGCGAGGTAGGCCTGGCCGCGCCGAAAATCGACGAAGCCGTCCGCGATCACGACGCGCGCGTCGCGCATGCTCTTGACCTCGGAGCCGCGCAGCTCGATGCCGGCCTCGATCCGGTCATGTACCGTGAAGTCGTGCGTCGCCTTGCGGTTGGTCGCGATGACCTTGATCGGCGCGGCTTTCGGTTGCATTCACCACTCGCCGACGTTGGGCAGCTTCGACCACGGCTCCGCCGGCGGCAGCGCCTCGCCGCGCTGCAGCAGCTCGACCGACACGAGGTCCGGCGAGCGGACGAACGCCATCCGGCCATCGCGCGGCGGCCGCGAGATCGTGTAGCCGTGATCGAGGAAGCGCTGGCACGCGGCGTAGATGTCGTCGACCTCGTACGCGACGTGCCCGAAGTTGCGGCCGACCGCGTACGCGTCGGTTTGATCCCAATTATGCGTCAGCTCGAGCTGCGGCGTGTCGCTCCCGCCGCCATCCTGGCCGAGGAACACCAAGGTGAATCGACCTTGCTCGTGGTCGCGGCGCCGCACCTCGCGCAAGCCGAGGCCGTCGCAAAAGAACCGGATGGCGGCGGGCAGATCGCGAACGCGGACCATGGTGTGCAGGTAGCGCATGGCGTCGTTGGTACAGTATCGTGACCGTATGCCCGGACGAGCTCGGCGAGGACCATTTTGATGTCTGGCGAACAACGTGAGCCCAACGTGCTGGTCAACTTCCGCCTCGACAAGGATCAGCCGCTGCGCATGCGCTGGCTCGCGACCGACGGCGTGCCGGGCGACGGCTACAAGGCGCAGGTCACCGCGATCAAGCTCGCCGACGGCAGCAAGCTCGCGATGGACGGCTCGGCCATCGTCGAGCAAACCGCGCCCGATGCGGCCGGCGGCATCGGCGCGTACATGATGACGTTCAACGGCGTCGTCGGCTATCAGATCGATCACCCGGACCGCGCGCGCGTCGATCGGCTCGACAGCGAGCAGGTCGAGTACGACCTCGAGCTCGTCCACGACGAGAGCGGGCGCGTCGCCGTCGAAGGCGAGGACTACAAGGTCGTCGAGCGTCCGCGCGGCTGGGCGCACCGCATCTCGAAGCGGTCGTGAAGGCGGACACGCCGAGCCGCACCGCCGAATACGTCGCCGGCGCGCGCTCGCTCGGGCGGTGGCTGCCGCCCGAAGCGCAGCTCGTCGTCGATCCGTACGGCGCGGCATTCGCGGCGTCGCGCCTGGGCCGTGCCGTCGCGGCCGGCGGCGATCATCTCCGCGCGCTCGCGAAGATCCCGCGCGTGCGCGCGTGGATCCTCTACATGCAGGTGCGCACGCGCGTGATCGACGACGAGCTGCGCGCGTGGCTCGCGGCCGGCGGCCGCCAGCTCGTCCTGCTCGGCGCCGGCTACGACTGCCGCGCGCTGCGCCTCCCCGAGCTCGCCGACGCCCGCGTGCTCGAAGTCGATCATCCCGCGACGCAAGCGCGCAAGCGCGACGTGCTCGCGCAGCTCGACGCCGCCTCGCCCGCGACCTACGTGACGTGGGACTTCGAGACGCGCGCGATGGACGAGCTACCCGACGCACTCGCCGCCGCGGGGCTCGATCGCGCCGCGCCCGCATTCACGATCTGGGAGGGCGTCACGATGTACCTGACCGAGCCCGCGATCGATGCGTCGCTGCGCGCGATCGCCGCGTGGAGCGCGACCGGCTCGCAGCTCGCGATGACGTACTTCGCGAATCCCCAGCTCCAGCAGCATTCGCTCGCCAGCCGCACGCGCGACGCCCTGCTCGCTCGCATCGGCGAGCCGTGGCGATTCGGCTGGGCCGCCGGTGAGCTTCCCGGCTACCTCGCGGCGCGCGGCTTCGAGCTCGTGCGCGACGAGGCGATGGACGAGGCCGCGCGCGCGCTCCTGCCCGCGTCGATCGCCGAGCACCTGCACTGGGGTGGTCGCCGCACCGCGCTCGCGCGGCCGCTGCCCGGCGAGTCGGTGGCGTTCGCAGCGCGCTAGCCGAGATCTGGCTCGGCCATCGCAAGTTGTCGGGGCAGGAGGTTGCGATGCTTCGATACATCTTGCCGGCCGCGCTCGTCATCGGACTGAGCGCGAGCTGTTATTCCGACGAGGGAGTCGGATACTCGTACGGGTCTCCGTACTACGGCGATGACTATGGCTATGTTTCGCCGGGTGTGGATACCGTGTACGGATACGACTATCCCTTGTACTTCGCTGATGGCCTTTACTGGCGCTGGTATGGCGGCCATTGGTATCAGTCGCACTATCGCGACCGCGGGTGGGCGTATGCGTCGCGCGTTCCAGGGCACGTGCGCGGAATCGCGCATCCGGGAATCTACGCCGGGCGCGGCGGCTTCCGCGGCGGATCCCACGGTAGCTATCGCGGCGGCTACCACGGTGGCTTTCACGGCAACGCGCAAGCGTTCCGCGGCGGTCACGGCGGCTTCCGCGGCGGCGGCCACGGCGGCGGCCACGGCGGCCATCATCGCTAGATAGCTACCGAGTCGTGAAGCTCCACGACTGCGTGAACGACCGAGCGTTCACGCAGCCGGTCACCGTCACGGTGACCTTGGTGCGAAGCCGTAGCTTCCCTCTGGTGTACCGCATGCCCGGATCGGCTCGTCGTACCGTATGCTCGCCAGGCGATGAGGGTGCTCGTGCTAGGCGGCGGAATCTTCGGCGTCACGGCGGCGCTCGCGCTGCGCGCGCGCGGCCACGACGTCACGCTCGTCGATCCGGGCCCGATCCCGCACCCGCTCGCCGAGTCGACCGACCTCAGCAAGGTCGTGCGCATCGACTACGGCGCCGACGTGGACTACACCGCGCTCGGCGAGGCGGCGCTCGCCGGCTGGCGGCAATGGAACGCGCGCTGGCCGCGCCCGCTGTTTCACGAGACCGGCGTGACCTTCCTGTCGCGCGCGCCGATGGCCCCCGGCGGCTTCGAGCACGACAGCTTCGAGCTGCTGACCCGCCGCGGCCACGCGCTCGAACGCCTCGACGCCGCCGCGATCGTGCGCAAGTTTCCCGCGTACCGGCGCGGCACGTACGTCGACGGCTACTTCAATCCGATCGGCGGCTGGGCGAGCGCGGGCGCGGTCGTGTCGCAGCTCGCGGCGGAGGCGACCGCGGCGGGCGTGGTCGTGCGCACCGGGCGCGCCGAGCGGCTCGTCGACGGTGGCGCGATCGTCGCCGGCGAGACCGTGCGCGCGGACCTCGTGATCGTGTGCGCCGGCTCGTGGGCGCCGCTGCTCGTGCCCGAGCTCGCCGGCTGCTTGCGCGCGATCGGCCAGCCGGTGTTTCACCTCGCGCCGAAGGATCGCTGGCGCTTCGAGGCCGCGCGCTTCCCGGTGTTCGGCGCCGACATCTCGCGCACCGGCTATTACGGCTTTCCGCTCACCGATCGCATCGTGAAGATCGCGAACCACGGCAAGGGCGTGCCGCTCGCACCCGAAGCCGACGCGTCGGTGCGCATCGTCACGGCGGCGCACGAATCCGCGCTGCGCGCGATGCTCGCCTCGTCGTTCCCGGCGCTCGCCGACGCGCAGGTCGTGTATCGCCGGCTCTGCGTCTACTGCGATACCGTCGACGAGCATTTCTGGATCGCGCGCGATCCGCAGCGCCCCGGCGTCGCGGTCGCGACCGGCGGCTCCGGCCACGCATTCAAGTTCGCGCCCGTGCTCGGCGAGTTGATCGCGACGCTCGCGCTCGGCGAGCCGCACCCGCTGGCCGGCAAGTTCCGCTGGCGGCCCGAGCTCGCGGCGGGCGGCGGAGCCGAAGCCGCGCGTCATCACGGCTGAAACTATTTGCAGCGCGCGGTGGCGGCGATCGCTAGGTTGCCGCGCATGAACCGCATCGCGCTCCTGCTCGTGCTCACCGTGTCCTCGCCATGGGCTCTCGCCGACTCCTCGAAGGCGGCGATCAAAGCCGACTTCGACAACCTGTGCAACGTCATCGCCCGGTCGGGCGCCGCGAAACATCAGGTGAAGTCGGAACAAGTCAACGTGATCACCACGTGGCTACGCGAGCACCTGAAGACGCCCGAGGTGAACAAGTTCCTGAAGGAGGTCTCGGGCTCGCGCGACGCCGGTGCCAAGCTCAAGAAGGCGGCTGCGGATGCGGGCTATACGGGTGCGTGTCCGCTCGCCGACGCGACGTAATTCACGGGAAGCAGCGCCGGATCGACGCGAGCTCCGCGGCGTCGAGCGGCCGATCGTCGTAACGCGTGTCCACGATCCAAGCCGTACGCTGGACCTCGAGGTGCCGGCCGAACCGCCACGGCGTGCTCGTCGGCAGCGGTACGGCGTCGGGCACGCCGACCGCACTGCATTCGGTCCCGGCCCGAGCAGCTCGACAGCTCACTTGCAGTTTCGCGGCGCGCGCCGGCCCGCTCCTCGCCGTTCGGGCCGCGCCGCTCCAGTGCCAGTCGGTCCGGACGCGGTCGAACACCAGGCGCGTGCCGTGGGGCGCCGGATGCGCGTTCCCGACGAACACGGCTTCGGTGCACGATACGACGGTCTCGACTCGGTTCGATGATTTCGTCACCGCGACGTCGTGCGACGCCTCCTGCACGATCAGCCGGGCCTCGCCACGGGAGGTCCACTCGAGACGCACGACCCCGGCGCTGTGCGCGACCGCGAGCGTTTGACTGCACTCGTCTTCCTCGTTCGACGAGAACGCGAGCGAGGCCTCGCGGGCCGCGGGCTTCGGTCCACAGGCGGCGCTCGTCACCACGACCGCCAGGGCCAAGATCCGCTGCACTCCGTGAGGAACCCGGGGGGCGGCGCAGGTTGCGCGATCGATGCTATGGTGATCGTGTTCTTTGAAAAGGGGGCGTACCGGATTCGACGGGGATGAAGATGTTCTGACTGCGCGTCGTGGCGCCCATGGCCACGTAAAAATGGGCAACACTGCAACTGCGAACGATAACGCTGTTGCTCTCGCTGCTTAGTCAAATAAGCAACGACGGTGCTCTCGGCTTCCGTCTGTAGCCAAGAAACACCGACACAATCAGGCTGGGCCTTTCCAACTGCTGGCTAAGAAAGGCCGAGATTAGCTAGCTCGTCGCGCCCGCAGGCCGGCCGCCGCCGGCGGGCGCGAGACCTCAAACGGCGTGCCTACACGCGTAGATGTCAGTTCGGACGCATTCTCGGACGCGGGTTCGACTCCCGCCGCCTCCACCAACTTTATCCGGGCGTTCGCGCAAGGTCTTCGACCAGAGCTGCTCCCGGAACGTCTGATCGTAGGTCAGCTTCGGCACGACGTTGTCTCGATACCACGGC
>DASXCY010000189.1:0-25451 GCA_036490935.1 Kofleriaceae bacterium
TGGTCATCGCCCCCGGCGGTAGTCGTCAGGGGTTCAGCGCGCACGCGCTCGGCACGAGCCGTGCGCGAGAGCGGCGCGGGGCGAGCGCCCGGCCACGGAGGCGGCCCAGAAGCTGACCCGTCGATCGCGACGTGATGCGAATGGTTCGGCGGCAGCGCCGACGACGGAGGCGCCAGGAGCGGGACCGGCAAGCCGCAGCGGAGGCGGAACCGGAAGCGGCGGCGGCAGCGGAGCCGGAAGCGGCAGCGGAACCGGAAGCGGCAGCGGAACCGGAAGCGGCAGCGGAACCGGCAGCGGCAGCGGCAGCGGCTGCGGCACCGGCAGCGGCTGCGGCACCGGCAGCGGAAGCGGCAGCGGCAGCGGCAGCGGAAGCGGCGCCGGCAGCGGCGGTCAGCGGCGGTCAGCGGCGACAGCGGTCCGCGACAGCGCGCGGCCGCGGCCGCTTCCCCAGACGTGGTCGGGGCGACAGGATTCGAACCTGCGACACCCTGGTCCCAAACCAGGTGCGCTACCAGGCTGCGCTACGCCCCGTAGCCGCTGTGTACCACAACTACTTCTTCTTGCCCTTGGGCGCCGGCGCCGGGGTCGGCGCGGGCGACTCCGTCGGCACGGCCGCCGACGGCGAGCTCGGCGTCTTGCCGCCGGCCCACGAGAAGTAATTGCGGAGCATCGTGGTCTCGAGGTTGAGGTCGCCGAGCGTGCTCTTGCCCTCGCCCGCCCTGATCGCGATGTCGAGCTTCTGCTCGCAGGTGTTGCACGGCTTGGTCGCGACCTTCGGCAGCGCGAGCAGGATGCTCTGGCGGATCAACCGGTCGTCGGTCTTCGCGGCGTCGAGCAGCGTGTCGGTCAGGCCCGACGCCTTCGCGCCCTGCTTGCCGATCTCGAGCATCGCGCGCTCGACCTCGCCCTCGAGCAGGCCGAGCTTCTCGTCCTTCGTCCACTCGCCGATGTCGCGGATGTATCCCGAGACGTCCTTGGCCGCCTCGTCGGGCGTCTCTTTGAGCGTGCCGGCATAGCAGCTGATGTCGTTCTTGCAGTGGATCGCGACCGCGATGCGCGCGATATGCGTCTGGAACATGCGCGCGTAGCCCTTGTACGCCTTCGCCGCCGCGTCGAGGTTCTTGTACGGCGCCGTTGCGTCCTTGTGCTTCTTCTTCGCGACCTTGAAGTCGTCCTCGGCCTTCTTGCCGGCCTCGGTCACGTTGCGGATGTCCTCGGCGGTCTTCGAGTTGTCGTGCGTGACCTTCAGCGCCTCCATCTTGGCATCGTCGAGCACCTTCTTCGCGTGCTCGAAGTCCTTGTCGGCGGCGTCCGACTCGCTCTTCGGCTTGCCGTCGGCCTCCTTGCGCTTCTTGTCGCTCGCGTCGAAGTACTTCTGCGCGAGACCTTCGAGGACCTTGATGTCGCCCGCGTTGTGCGACAGCCGCGAGAACGCGGTCGCCGCTTCGGTGCGGAGCTGGTCATCGGCGGCGTTGTCGGCCGCGATCTTGCCGAGATCCTCGACGCCGGTGTCGTCGTGCGTGACGAACGGATATGCACCGACCGCGAGGATGCGCGTCATCAGATCGGGCGCGCCGCCCGCATCGGCGACGACCGGAGCCGGCTTGCCCTTCGGCGGCTTGCCCTTCGACGGCGGCGGCGACGATGCGCGGGTGTCCCACATCGAGCGGACCTTCGCCGCGGCGTCGTCCGAGCCGATCTTGCGGAGCGCGTCGAAGATCGCGTTGTACTGCGTCGAGCCGCTCGGTTGGTCGTCCTGGAAGTATTGCGGAGCCGGCGGGCGATCGAGCGCCGCGAGCAGGTCGGGCACCGACGCCCTGTCGTAGAAGTCGCCGAGGATCACGGCGGGATAGAAGTCGTGCGCCGAGACCTTCTGGCACTGATCGACGGGCTGATCGCCCTTGTCACCGCAGTAGCGGTCGAGGCGGCCGTTCTTGGGGCACGCCGACGCCGGGATCTCCGGCGGGTTCGGCTCGCAACCCAGCCGCGTCGTGTCGAACAGATTCTTGACCTCGGGGCTCTCGTCGCGGAGCACCTTGCGGATCTCGTCCTCCGCCGTCGGCCCACACGCGACGAGCGCGCGCCGGATCTGCGTGAACAGCTCGGGCGTGCGGTACATCGACAGCACGAGCGTCTTCGCCGCGCTCGGTGCGCGCAGATCGCCGAGCGCGTTGATCGCCGCGCCGGTCACGCCGAGGAACAAGCCGTACTTCTCTTCAGCGGCGCGCTGCGCCTGCTTCTCGTCGGTCGCGTCCTTGCCTTTGACGGCACGCGGGTTGATCGGCGGGTCCTTGTCGATGAGCTTCACCAGCGCACCCGACGCCTTGACCTTCGCGTTGTCGAACCGGCCGATCGCGCGGATCGCCGAGACCTGCGCGCCGATCAGCTTCTTCGTCACCGGCTTGCTCGCGACGTCGATGAGCGCGTCGAGGCCGTCCTCGACCTGCGACTCGCCGACCGCGTCGGCCGCCTTCTGCGCGCTGTCGACCGAGCGCGGGTTCGTCTCGTCGACCTCGGTCAGCGCCTGCTTCAAGAACGGCATCGCGGCGTCCCAGCTCGCGGGGCGGCCGGTGGCCTCGTAGTCGGTCTTGAAGGTCGCCTTCGCCTGTTCCGGCGTGAGCGGAGGCGCGAGGCTGATGATCACCTGAAGCACGCGCACGGGCTTGCCCTGAGCGATCCATGCCTCACCGAGCGCCGGGATCGCGCTCGGATCGCCGAGGTTCTCGAGCTGCGTGACCGCGCGTTCTGCTTCGCGCGGGTCGGACAGCTTCTTGGTCCAGGTGCTGGCCTTGTACGGGTTGTCCGGACAGGCGGTCAGGGTGACAGCGCTGACCGCCAAACAGGTCAGCAAGGCGAGTCGGTTCATCTTCGGGCTCCCTTACTTGTTCTTCACCGCGAACAAGAGGTTGTCGAATCCGGCAGCCTTGGCCGTGTTGACGATCTTGTTGATGAGCCGCACGTCCGTTGACTCGTCGGCTTGCAGGATGGCGAGTCCGTCGGGGCAGATCTTGCCAGGGGTGACCTGGCCGTTCTTCGCGTCCTCGCACGCCTTCGCGAGATCCTTCGGGATGCGGCCGAGGCCGACGTCCTCTTTGATCTTCTTCGCGGCGGCATCGAGACGCTCGTACAGCGCGTCGATCTTGAACGTGGGCGAGTCGTCGCGCAGCACGCTCTCGGTCGTCGCGACGAGCTGACCTTGATACGTGATCTCTTCCTTCGTCACGATGATGACCGGCGCCTGTTGCAGCGTGTCGCGCGACTCGGCCATCGGCAGCTCGAGGCCCTTCTGCGCCTGCAGCAGCTGACCGCTCGACGAGAACACCATCAGCAGGAACGTGACCAAGATCGTCATCATGTCGACGAACGGGGTCAGGTTCAGCGCGATGTTCGATCCGCGCCCGCCCGACGACGAGCCCGACTTCTTGACGAGGTGTCGGAACTTGACCGAGTGGTAGAGGCGCGAGCCTGATGAATGAATAGGCATGGGCCCCCCTTACAAGCTCGGCCGCGCGGCGAGACCCGCGGGATCGGTGAGTCCGACGTCGACGAACTTGACCTTGATGGCCACGTCCATCGCGTGGATGATGTCTTGGTAGGAGACCGGCGCGGCCTGCGTCGACTCACCCGCGATCTCGAGGTCGCTGCGATCGGCGAAGAACGCCGACGCCTTGTGCTCCTTGAGCGTGGTCTCGAACTTGTCCCAGTCCTGTTCGCCGCTCGGCAGCTTCGGGATCTCCTGGAACTCGTTCACGCGCGACAGCCCGACCCAGATCTTGTCGGATTGCACGAGCACGGACAGCGTCACGTGCTCGTCGTCCTGTTGGACCTGAGTCGTGTCGCGGTTCTTGCCCTTCGGCCGAATGTTGATCTGAGCGATGTTGACCCAAACCGCGGTCACCAGCAGGAACGCGGTCAAGCAACTCATCAGATCGATGAACGGGACGATGTTGAGCTCGACGTTGACGCTCTTTTTATCGCCAGTTCCGACTGCTGCGCCCATGGTGGGACCTCCTCGCTAAAAGGTTGAAGTTTGCGAGGAGGAGCTACTGGGGCTGCATCTGCGCGCGGTGCGTCGTCACGAGGTTGACGACCTGCACGGTCACCTCGTTGATGTCGTCGGTGACATGCGTCGTCTTGCCCTGGAGGAGCGAGTAGCCGAGCAGGCCGACCAGCGACGTCCCGATACCGAACGCGGTGCAGTTCAGTGCTTCGGCGATGCCGTTCGCGAGCTCGGTGGCCTTGTTGCCACCTTCATCGCTACTCACCGAGCCGAACGACTTGATCATGCCGGAGATGGTGCCGAGGAGGCCGGCCATCACGGCGAAGTTCGCGGTCATCGCCAGGTACGGCGTGCGCGCGTTGATCTTCGGAAGCTCGCGCAACGCGGCCTCGTCCATCGCGGCCTGGACCTCGTCGTCGGACTTGTTGAACTTCATGAGGCCCGCCTGCACGATGCGCGTCATGGGCGTCGGGTTACCCGAGCACACCTTGATCGCACCTTGGACGTTGCCGCTCATCACCTGGCTCTTGAGGAGCGCGAGCAGCTTGTCCTTGTCGACCGAGGCGCGGAACAGGTACACCGCACGCTCCACGATGATCGCGATGGTGACGACCGAGGTGAACAGGATGGGCCACATGCCCCATCCGCCTTTGTGGAACGCGGTCGAGATTGCAGTCAGCATTTACGGGTCCTCCGACGATGGCTGGTCTTGGGTGGAGGCCGGCTGTGCAAGCGAAGATCCACGAGGCAACCTAACGAGATGATTCGCGACCGACACGATGCGGCGAACGTGATCGCCGTAGCATCTCGGGACGCGCCGAGGCGAAAAGCTACGGCGAATTGGTCCTCGTGTAGGGAACCGCTGCGCGCGGGCGCTGTCTCATGACCATGGACGTGCGGCGCTACGTGGGGTTGATCGATCTCGGCATCGCGACCGTGGTCGCGGTCGCGGTGTTCCTGCCGCCGCGCGAGATGTACGCCCGTGCGGTTGTGAAACAAGATGCGCAACACGAAGCGGCGCTGGCACTGGCCGAGGCGCGCACGATGGCGCGGCCGAACGATGGCCAGGCGGTCGAAGACTTCGGACGCCTGCTCGGCGAAGCAAACCTCAAGGACTGGGCGGTCGAGGTGTCGGCGATCGCGAGCGAGCGCGCGCGCGGCGCGCCGACCGAATGGCGCGCGCTGCTCGCGACGAGCGCGGCGTACGTGGACGAGCTCGACGTGATCCCGGCGCTCGACTACGCGAACCGCGCGCTGGTCGCATGCGGCGCGGCGCGCACGCGTGGCGATCAGGCGGCGTGTCCCGACTGGGAACAGATCCGCATGCAGCTCTACCAGAAGCACCTCGACGCGGGCGTGAAGTCCGGAATCGATCCGAAGCAGGGGCCGGCGGCGGCCGCGGCCTTCCGGCGCGCCGGCGAGCTCGAGCTGCGCGAGATCCGGCTCGTCCCGTCGCGGCCGGCGGCGCACACCGGATCGGCAACTAACGGAAGCGCCGGCTCGGGAACTGCGCCTTAGCGCACGTTTGGCCATTCCGGGCGCACGCTGGTTAGCCCCTGTTCGGCGGGCTATCATCAGACATGCGCCGTTCTCGCATGCTCGTTCTTGTGGCGCTCGCAGGGTGCACGCCGTCCCACGTGAGCTCGCCGAGGTCACGAATGTCGGCGAAGGAGATCGTCGACCAGTCGAGCCCCGCGGTCGTGATCATCGAGGCGACCGGCGACGGCCCCGGCGAGAACGTCGGCACCGGCTTCATCATCGACGGGCGCGGCGTGATCGCGACCAACCTGCACGTGGTCGCGGGCCGTCCCGACATCAAGGTCCGCATGCACGACGGCGGCGAGTACGCGGTGCTGGCGATCGCGAACATGGACACGAGCCACGACCTCGCGCTCCTGCGCATCCAGCCCAAGACGCGGCTGCCGTCGGTGCGCCTCGGCGACTCGAACCTGGTCTCGGCGGGCGACAAGATCTACGCGATCGGCAACCCGCTCGGCGTGTTCGACTACTCGGTGAGCGACGGCTTGATCTCGCAGGTGCGGCCGCTGAGCCGCGACCTCACGATCCTCCAGATCTCGGCGCCGATCTCGCAAGGCTCGAGCGGCGGCCCGCTGTTCAACCAGTTCGGCGAGGTGATCGGCGTGACCACCGCGATCATCACCGAGGGCCAGAGCATCAACCTCGCGGTGCCGGCGAACTATCTGCGGCCGATGATCGCGCAGCAGGGCTCGATGGCGCTCGCCGACTTCGCGGAGAAGACGAAAGAGGCCGAGAAGGAGAAGCACGGCGACGAGCCGGAGATCCAGCGCAACGTCCCCCAGCTCGAGCTCACCGTGTGGGACGGCTGCAGCGCGGCCGACATCGAAGAGATCGCGCAGGCGATCGCGTCGGCGATCGAAACCGGCGCGCCGGCGTACAACCGCCAGAGCATCGGCGAAGGCAAGCCGGGCTACGATCCGCACGGCTACGAGGCTTGCTATCGCATCTACGAAGGCACCGCGCTCAAGTACGAGCAGAACGCGGCGTGCAAGGGCGTGCGGCGGGCGTTCGGCGATGGCTTGCTGCGCGCCGGCTCGCTCGAGTCGTACAAGGAAAAGGCGTGGGCGATGCGCGACACGTTCGACGGGCTGATCCAGGTCGCCGAGCAATGGGCCCAGGGTCACGCGCCGCTGGCCGCGCCGAAGCAGAAGTGATCGTCTACCTGTTCGACATCGACGGCACGTTGCTGCACGCGCACGGCTCGGGGCGCGGCGCGTTCGACGACGTGTTCGCGGCGCATCACGGCGTGGCGGCGGCGAGCGAGGGCGTGCGCTACGGCGGCAAGACCGATCCCGCGCTCGTCGACGAGATCTTCGCGGCGCGCCTGGGCCGGCCGCCGAGCGCCGCCGAGCGCGCGGCGTTTCTCGACGCGTACGTGCCGCGGCTGCGCGCGCGGCTCGCGGCCTCGGCCGCGCGCGTGATCGAAGGCGTCGCCGAAGCGCTCGCGTTCCTCGCGACGCGCACCGACGTGCGGCTCGGCGTCGCGACCGGCAACATCCGCGAAGGCGCCGACGCCAAGCTCGCATCGGCCGGGCTCGGCCGGTGGTTTCAGTTCGGCGGCTACGGCTCGGACTCGGCGTTGCGCGCCGAGCTCGTCGCGCACGCGATCGCGCGCGCCGGCGTGCAGCCGCGCGAGGTGATCGTCATCGGCGACACGATCCACGACATCGCGGCGGCGCGCGCGTGCAGCGCGACGGTCTGCGCCGTCGCCACCGGCACCGATCCCGCCGACCGGCTCGGCCACGCCGACGCCGTCTTCACGTCGCTCGCCGAGCTACCGGCCTGGCACGCCACGCGGTTCGGCTGAGACCGGACCGATCGGCTTGGCCCGGCGCAGGTACTGCATCAGCTTGTACAGAGCACGCAGCTCGTCGAGCCGGAGCTGGAGTGCCCGCGGCGACATGTCGATGATGTCTTCACTCGGTGCCGTCATCGTCGTTCCTGCCTTCGAGCTTCGCGATGTCGAGCAGATCCTGCGGCCGTCCCGCGATCTTCTTCATCATGACAAGCCCGTCGCGCGAAACCACGACCATCCTGCGGCCGCCGACATCGAACGCGGTCCTACCCGCCCAAACGGCCTCCAGATCCGGCGAGACGACGAGTAGATCCAGGCACAGCAGATCGCTGGTCTCGGGATCGAGCTTGGAGATGCGCTGCACCTCGCGCGGGGTGGCCGTACGCAACCCGAACGTCATCTTGCGAGCGGGGACGTCGAATCCAAGTGATCGCGCACCCTGCATCGCAGCGGCGAGCTGCGCCGATTCGACCAGGACGTCGAGGTCTTTCGTGGCGCGGGGATAACCGTGCAGGCCGAGGGCGATGCCGCCGCAGATCGCATACTCGATTCCATCGCGATCGAAGGCCGCGATCACGGCCTCGAGCTCGCCGATCAGGTCTAGCGCCATCGGCCCGATTCTAGCTCGCCTTGCGCTGCGCGGCGCGCACGCGAGGCCAGCGGATCGCGAACGTCGTCGCGTCGCCTTCGGAGCGGACGGCGATCGTCGCGCCGTGCGCGCGCACGATCTGCTCGACGATGTAGAGGCCGAGGCCGAGGCCGGCGCTCGGCGTCGCCGCGTGCGAGAACGGATCGAAGATGCGCGCGAGCACCGCGGGCGGGATCGGTGGGCCGTGATTCGTCACTTCGGTGATGATCGCGTCGGGCTCGCCGCGCGCCGCGAGCTCGACCGCGCCGGTGCCGTGGTGCACCGCGTTCGACAGCAGATTCGACATCACCTGCACCACGCGATCGCGATCGAACGAGCCGTGCAGGTCGCCGTGCAACGTCACCGCGATGTGCCGGCGCGGGTTCGCGGCCGCGAGCTCGTCGGCGGCGGCACGGCACAGCGAACCCATGTCGGCGGGTGACGGAAGCGCCGGAATGCCGCCGCCGAGGTGGCCGCGCGCGAAGTCGAGCACGTCGTCGACCAGGCGCTGCATGCGCGCGCACGCCTGGTCGATGCGCGCCGCGTGCTCCTGCAACTGCGGCTGCTTCGCGAGCATGCGCCCCGTGATGCGGATCGTCGTGAGCGGATCGCGCAGGTCGTGGCCGAGGATGCCGATGAACAGGTCGCGCACTTCTTCGCGCTGCTCGGCATAGCGGCGCACCGCTTCGGTCATCCCGCGATCGATCGCCTCGTGGAGCCGCGCGAGCGACTCGCAGGTCGGCGCGAGCGCGAGTAGCTGGTGCAGCAGCGCGGCGCGCAGCTGGCTGGTCTCGCGCGTCAGCGTCTCGAGGCCGATGCCGTAACCGAGCCGCTGCAGCGCCGGCCGATCGACGAGCGAGCCGAACGCGCGCACGACCGGCGCCTGATCGCCGTCGAGCCAGTCGGCGATCGCCGCGAGCAACTCGGGTGCCTGGTCGCCGATCGCCGGCTCGCCACCGATCTCGTCACGCCAATGGCGAGAGATGGTCGCGGCGTCGCGGCGAATTACATCGGCGATCGGGTCGCCCATACACCCACCCTACCGGGAGAACCGGATGTCGGCGAACGAGCGGTATCGTCACGCCGAGCCCTAGTACATGAGCGCGAACGACGCGAACGCGCCCATCGTGCGATCGGTCGCGGCGGTCACGCCGCGCTGAGGTTGACTGAACTTGAATCCGACCTGATCGAACAGCGCCGCGAGACGCAGGCCATAGTTCTTCGCGAGCGCGAAGTCCGCGCCGCCCTGCACGGCGAACGCGACGAGGCTGGCCTGGCGGAGATCGGCCTGGCTCGTGATCGCGCCTGCATCGAGCACGAGCGGAACGTCGACCGCGAGCATCACGGCGATCGTCGGCGTGGCGGCGAGTCGCGCGATCGCGCCGGGAGCGAACGCGGTGTACTTGACGTCGGGCATGTCGAGCGTGGTGCCGGTCGGCAGCGACGACTGATCGGCGATGAAGTGCCGGTTCCAGTAGCTCGCACCGATCGCGATCGA
Organism: Kofleriaceae bacterium; assembly: GCA_036490935.1. Lineage (GTDB taxonomy): Bacteria > Myxococcota_A > Polyangia > Haliangiales > Haliangiaceae > JABFXX01. Next base: position 9,461 of record DASXCY010000189.1, read on the forward strand.
CGAGGCGCCGAACACGAACCGATAGCGCGCGCCGAGCTGATACGAGCCTTCATCGATCGCCGCCGACGACGTCGTCCCGGGCACTTTGATGCCGAGCCCGACGGTCTTCGCGAACGAGCCGAACAGGCCGAGCCCCGCGAGCCCGGAGGCGTGCAGGTCGTCGAACGACCATGGATAGACCTCGCCTTCGATCAAGCCCGAGACCGAGCCCGTGCCGACGGGCGGCGGCGGTGTACCGCCCGATGCACTCTCGTACTTCAGTGTGCGGTGCAGGCCCGCGGCGCCGGCGTCGGCCCACACGGCCGACTGGGTGACGAGATCGCGCTCCTCGAGGTGATGGTGATGCCTCCGCTTGTGATGGTCGTCGCTCGCGGTGACCTCTTCGCCGTCGTCCTCGTCGGTTTCGCGCGCCGCGGTGCGCACCTTCCCCGCGTGTTGCTTGTCGCGCCGGCGGCGATCGTCGTCGGCGCGGGCTTTGTCGGCGCGGTCCTTGTCGGCGCGGTCCCTGTCGGCGCGGTCCCTGTCGGCGCGATCGTGCTCGCGCTTGTCGCGCTCGGCCTGATCGTCCTCGTCTGCTTCCTGCGCCTCGCGCTCGGCATCGGGATCGATGCGCTTCGCGAGCTCTTCGTCGAGCTTGTCGTGGAACTTCTTCGACGTCGCGAGCTTGTACGGCACCTCGAACGTCGACGACTTCTTGCGGCCCGACACGGTCAGGATCAGCCGCTTCTTGCCGTCGGAGCGATCGACCTTGCCGTGGATGATCATGTCGACGCCGAGCCGGATGCGCAGCTTCTTCAGCGCTTTGGGCGTCTCGAGATCCGACAGGTTGAGCTCGTCGGCGGTCTTGCTCGTGACCTTGGGCGAGGTGACCTTCGCGTGGTGCTCGGCTTGCGCGGTCACGATCGCGACGATCGCGCCGTCGTTGTCGCCGTCGAGCGGCTCGACCGCGACCTTGGGGTTCGCGAGCGCGAGCGCCGGCGCGAAGACGACGAGGAGCGCGAGGCGGCTCACCGCCTTCAGGATAGCGCGATCACCGGCCGAGCTGCGCGGGATCGACGACGCCGACGTCGGGAAACCCCGCCTGGACCGTGGTGTCCATCGCGGCGATCAGCGCCTGGTACGGGATCGGGTGTGCGCGCGTGCTGTCGGCGCCGATCTCGACTCGCGGGCGGTCCTCGGCCGAGCCGTGCAGCTCGCGCAGCGTGGCGCGCAGCTGGTCCCAGTCCGCGGCGCGCAGCTGGCGGCGGTCGACGGCCGCGGCCGCATCGCCGGGAATCATCGACACGACGAGCGAGTCGGGCTCGATCAGGACCGACAGCCGGTCGCGCTTGTCGGCGTAGTCGCCCTTCGCGCGCCCGGCGGGCGAATTCTGCAAGTTGGCGGTCTGGATCCACGCCGCGGTCACGAGCAGGAACGCGGTCAGGCAGCTCATCACGTCGACGAACGGCACGATGTTGATGTCGAGGTTGACCGAGCCCTTGCCGCCGGTGCCGAGCGCATGCGCCATGACCTCTCGACACGCGCCGCGCGCGCCGGTTGCACCTACCGCAGCGCCGCGGCGACCTCGCCGGAACGCGCACGCCGCGCCACGCACCGATCGATCGCGGCGAGCGCCCGCACGACGTGCTTGTCCTTGGCCGGCAACGCAACGGCCAGCTCGGCGCGCGCGCCGGCGTCGCACAGCTTGCCGAGCTCGTCGGCGGCGGTCGGCAGCTCGCCGCCGAGGCGCTTGACGATCTGGGCGAGATGGCCGTGCACGGCGTGCCACGCGCGCGATCGAGTCGCGCCGCGATCGAAGTAGTCGAGCCAGTCCCACATCGAGCCGTGGCCGCCGAGCCAGCTCGCGAGCGCGCCGTCGGGATCGACCTTCGCCGGCGCGAACAGCTCGGCGATCGCGTCGCGCAGCACGTGATCGACGGGCTTATCGCCGGGCGGATACGCGAACCGGCGCGCGAGCCAGGCCGACCACCGCGGGCGAGTCGCGTCGTCGACGATCGGATCGATCGCGCGCGCGATCGCGAGGCCGCCGAGCTGCGCGTACGGCGACGGTTCGCGCGCGAGCCGATCGATGGCGGTGAGCGCGTCGGCGGCGTTGACCTCGCCGCGCTCGAAGCCGGCCGCCACGTCCTCGCCGGCGGCGATCACCTCGCCCGGTGCGAGCTGCGCGAGCGGCGGCACCGGGCCGAGCGGCGGCTGCGTCTGCCACGCGACGTCGTAGTACGCCGCGCGATCGTTGCCGACGACCCACGTCGGGCACCCGCCGTCGAGCACGAGCTCGCCGCGATCGGCGACGAGCGCGCACGTGCGATGCGTCGCGCTCGCGTCGCCGTACCGCGCGCACACCGGCACCGCGAAGCCGCCGCGCACGCGGGCCGCGAGCACCGGCTTGGCATCGCAGCGCAGCGCGAGCTCGACGACCGGGACGCCCGGGTGCTCGACGAGCCCGGCGAGCGCGCGCGCCGGCTCGGCATCGAACGCGGCGTAGAGGTCGCGCGCGGTCGCCGTGCCGCCGCGATGCGCGCGCAGGTAGCCGCGCAGCGCCGCGAACATCGTGACGTCGCCCTGCCACGCCGCGATCGTCTCGAGCACGGCCGCGCCCTTGTCGTAGGCGATCGCGCTGAACTCGTCCTCGGCATCGGCCGCGTGCTCGATCTTCGGGCGCAGCGCGGGCGCGCCGGGATCGTCGTCGGCCGCGAGCGCGTCCTGGCGCGACAGCGCGCGGCGCAGCGCGGGATCGGGCGAGCGCCCGAGCTGGATGACGATGCGCTCGCCGAGCCAGGTCGCGAATGCCTCGGCGAGCCACAGATCGTCCCACCACCCCGGCGTGACGAGGTCGCCGAACCATTGATGGACGAGCTCGTGTGCGGCCACGCGATCGAATTCGCGCGCGGTCTGCGCCGAATCGCCGACGAGGATGCGCGCGTCGAACGTGATCAAGCCGGGGTTTTCCATCGCGCCGAACAGGTGCGGCACGACGACGAGATCGAGCTTGGCGAGCGGCAGCGGCTCGTCGAGCAGGGTCTCGGCGGCGTCGACGATCGCCGGTAAGCGCGCCGCGGCGACCGGAACGCGCCCGCGCTGGCCGGCGAGCGCGGCGACACGCAGCGGCACGTGCGCGCGCCCGACCGTGCCGGCCTCGACGAGCTCGAACGGGCCCACCGCGACCGCGACGAGATAGCTCGGCTGCCTCGGGGTCTCGGCGAACGCGACCTCGCGGCGGCCGTCGGCGAGCGCGTGCTCGCTCGCTTGCGGCATGTTCGACAGCGCGATGTCGTGCGCGGGCACGTCGAGCGTGATGCGCCACGGCGTCTTGAACCCCGGCTCGTCGAAGCACGGCACGAACCGGCGCGCGTAGACCGACTCGGCCTGCGAGAACAGGTACCAGCGGCTACCGGCGCGCTGGCGAAACAGCCCTTGCTCGTCGTGCGCGGTGCCGCCGGTGTAGTCGAGCTCGAGCGTGACCTCGCCGGGTGGCAGCGTGCGGCCGAAGCCGAACGCGCGCACGCCGTCGCCGGTCGCGAGGGTGGCGAGGGGTTCCGGGTGAGGGCCGGCGCGGAAGCTGGCGTGGGTGATGTCGAGCTCGTCGGCGTCGAGCCAGACGTGATCGGTGGGCGAGTCGAGGCGGATCCGGATCGCGACGTGGCCGGTGAAGTGAGGAGCGGCGGGATCGACCTCGAGACGGAGGTCGTAGGCGAGCGGAGTGGCGCCCGCGGGGAGGCGCACGGGCGGAGTGAGAGCGGAAACGGGAACGGGAACGGCATCGGGCACGGGCACGGGCACGGGTACGGGCACGGGATCGGAAACCGAGGTCGAGCACGCCGCGACCACGAGCCACGCGTAACGAGAGGTCACGCCAGAGCGTAGCGTCATGGAGCGACGACGGCGAGCAGACGATCGTGCTCGACCTGGTCGCCGACCGCGACGTGGAGCGCGCGCACGATGCCGGCATCGGCCGCGCGGACGGTGTGCTCCATCTTCATCGCCTCGAGCACGACGAGCGGTGCGCCGGCCGCGACCTCCTGGCCCTCGGCGACCAGCACCTTGACGACCTTGCCCGGCATCGGCGCGACGAGCCCGCCCGCGACCGCGTGCGCGGCAGCTTCGGGAAACCGCGGCTGCTCGACGAGCACGAGCTGCGCGCCGTCGGCGAGCACGTACGCCCGCGGGCCGTCCCACGCGACGCGCGCGGCGCGGCGATGGCCGCCGTGCTCGACGAACCACACGCGATCGCCGGCGACGCCGAATTCGCCGACGCGCGTGGTCTTGCCGCCGATCGCGAAGTCGAACCCGATGGCGCGCCGCTCCGCGTTGCTGCGCGGCCCGGCGGAGCCGGGCCTATCGATCGGCCGATAGCCGACGATGATCTCGGTCCCGGCGCAGTCGTACGTGACGCGCTCGTCCGCGAACCGGACGTTGCGCCAGGCCGGCGGCGCGAGCTCGTCCGGTTCGCGCCGCGCGGCGATGCCCGCCAGCGTCGCCGCGATCGCCGCGACGCGCAGGCGATCGAGCCCCGGCGGCTTCGCGGCAAGCTCGCCGGCGTGGCGGTCGAGGAAGTGGGTGTCGAGCTCGCCGGCGAGAAACGCCGGATGCGACAGGATGCGCGCGAGATGCTCGCGATTCGTCACGATCCCGGCCAGCCACGTCTGCTCGAGCGCGCGCGCGAGCAGCTGCGCCGCCTCGCCACGCGTCGCCGCGTGCGCGATGAGCTTGCCGAGCATCGAGTCGTAGTGGATCCCGATCGCGCTGCCCGCGGCGACGCCGAGGTCGGCGCGGATCGTCGTCGGGATCTCGCACGCGAGCACCATGCCGGTCGTCGGCAGGTAATCGCGCTCGGCATCCTCCGCGCACAGCCGCACCTCGATCGCCCAGCCGCGCGGCTCGGGAGGCGCCGCGATCGCGAGCGGCTCGCCCCGCGCGATGCGCAGCTGCTCGCGCACCAGATCGAGCCCGGTGACGAATTCGGTGACCGGATGCTCGACCTGCAGCCGCGTGTTGACCTCGAGGAAGTAAAAGCTGCCGTCGCGATCGACGATATATTCGACGGTGCCGGCGCCGACGTAGCCGGCCGCGCGTGCGAGCGCGACCGCGGTCTCGCCCATCTGTGCGCGGCGCGCGGCATCGAGCGCGAGCGACGGCGCCTCCTCGACGATCTTCTGGTGCCTGCGCTGGATCGAGCACTCGCGCTCGCCGAGGTGCACCACGTTGCCGTGCGTGTCGCCGAGGATCTGGATCTCGATGTGGCGCGGCCGCTCGAGATACTTCTCGAGCAGCAGGGTGTCGTCGCCGAACGCGGCGCGCGCCTCGCCGCGCGCCCGCTCGAGCGCATCGGCGAGCTCGCCGGCCTCGCGCACGACGCGCATGCCCTTGCCGCCGCCGCCCGCCGACGCCTTGACGAGCAACGGAAACCCGATCGCGCGCGCCTCGTCGGCGAGCCGCGTCTGATCGTCGCCGTGGTAGCCGGGCACGACCGGCACGCCGGCCGTCTCGGCGAGCCGCTTCGCCGCCTGCTTGCTGCCGAGCGCGCGGATCACCGCGGCCGGCGGCCCGACGAAGATCAGGCCCGAGTCGGCGACCGCCTCGGCGAACGCCGGGTTCTCGCTCAGAAACCCGTAGCCGGGATGGATCGCGTCCGCGCCGGTCACGCGCGCGGCGTCGAGCACGGCCGGGATCGCGAGATACGACTCGCGCGCCGGCGGCGGACCGAGCCGCACCGCTTCGTCCGCGAACCGGACGAACGGCGCGTCGGCGTCGGCATCCGAATACACCGCCACCGTCGCGATGCCCATCACGTGTGCCGTGCGCATCACGCGAAGCGCGATCTCCCCGCGATTGGCGACGAGCAGCTTGTGGATCGGACGCACGGGCGCCGAACACTACGACGTTCAATACGTGAGCGCCATGCCGATGCCGAGGTTCGCGCCGGTGCGAGATGCGAGCGGCAGGAACTCGGCGTAGCTGTAGTAGAACAGGTCGCTCTTCAGCTCGAGCTCGACGTGATCGGCGACGCCCCACACGAGCTTGGCGCCGGCCGTCTCCGACCACAGCGTCGACAGCTCGCGATCGTAGGTGATGTACTTCTCGGGCTGCGTGTAGATCTCCTGGTAGAACGACGCCGCGCCTTGCGTGTAGAAGCGCTCGCGCAAGCGCAGCTGCACGTGCTTCGACAGCCACGTGAAGTAGCGCAGCCCGAACGTGTGGCTCGTGATCCCCCAGTCGTCGGTGTAGATGCGGTAGTCGGCCTGCACCGAGTCCTTGCCGAGCGCGTGATTGATCCCGAACACGAGCGCGTTGCGGGTCCGCGCGTCGGGATCGGTCTCCCACACCCAGAGCTCGGGCGCCGCGGTCGCGCTCGTGCGGACCGGCACGAACCGATACGGGCTCGATTGAAACCCGGAGTCGTAGCCGAGCTCGTACGTCAGCTGCGTCGCGGTTTTCGGGCTGATGATCTGCGTCCACGACAGCGTGACGTGCTGCGAGGTCTCGCCGCGCGAGAAGTTGGCGTCGCCGGAACGTCCGACCGTGTTGAGCGAGACGCCGTAGCCGAGATCGAACGTCGTGTTCTTGTCGTCGAAGTCCTTGGTGAGGTCGACGCCGATCGTGTGCGACAGATAGTCGTTCTCCGTCGAGTACGAGTAATTGCCGCCGAGCGTCAGCGTGTCGAACGTGTGCGTGAGGCCGAGCGAGACCTGATGCCGCGTGTCGTGCATCTCGCGCGGCGATGCCTGCGACACGATGTCGACCGATGCCGAGCTGACCGCGTCGACGAGATAGCCGAGCGACACGCTGGTGTCGTTCGTGACATCGGCCGCGGCCTGCACGACCGGCGAGATCACGGTCGTATGATCGCTGTCGGTGTAGACCTGCACCTTCGACGTGAAGCCGGTATCGGCGCGCGCCGCGGCCCCGAACGCGACGACGATCGCGAGCACGCGGACTAGTTGGCCGCTTCGCGGCACGCCCTCGCGTAGGGAGCCTCGCGCTCGCTCCGCTCGCACTCGGTCGATCCAGTCGCTCAGTTGCATCCGCAGCCACCGCCGGAAGAGCCGTAGCCGCCCTGGCTGCCTTCGCGAGCCTCCTGCATGTGCAGGTCGAGCTCGTCTTCGATCGGATCGGCGCCGAACTTCATGTTCTTGCGCGCGAGCGTCTCGCGCTCGGTCGGCCGCACGTGCACGCAGCCAGCGCAGGCGGCCAGCGCCAGGACGAGCGCCGCGAGCCGGCGCCGCGTGACGAGCGCGAGCAGCGCCAGCACGACGACCACGCCGCCCCCTGCCCCGCGCGCGTCGCAGCCGCCGTTCTGCGGCGGCGGCGCCACGCCACCGACCTCGGGAATCGGCAGCGCACCGATCGCGACGTCATCACCCGTCGTGTTCGCAGGAAAATTCATCGTGCCGTCGCCGCCGTTGCCGTCGACGACCGCGAGGTACGCGGTGAGCAGGCCCGCGCCCGCGGGCGGCGCGGTCCAGCACAGATCCCACGCCAGCAACCCGGCGTGGGCGCCGTTGTGCGTGACCGCGGTGCCGTCCTTCAGCACGTAGATGTCGACGTCGGTCGGGATCGTGCCGGAGTTCGCGCACGCGTTGTTCACGACCGGGACGAACTTGCCCTGTGGGCTGCCGTTGACGTCGTCGATCTCGAGCGCGAAGCCATTCTGATCGCACGGCGTGTACGTCGCGGCGTTGACTCCGCAGTTGTCGCCGAGCGGCTGGTTCTGCGCGTCGGCCCACTCGTGCAGCAGCTGCACGCGCAGGTGGTACTGCATGCCGCCGTTCCAGCCCGTCGAGAACAGCTCGGGATGATCCGCTTGCAGACCCAGGCCGATCAGCCCGGGCGCGTCGGTGTGGCACGAGTCGCACGCGTGGTTCGTCCAGCGCGGCGCGCCGTCGAACGCGATCCCGCCGGCACCGTCGGCCGTGACCGGGTCGAGATCGAACTGCGAGCCGGTCGGGAACGCGTGGGCGTCGCGCGCCGCGGCCACCACGATCGCGATCGCGATCAAGCGCCTCACGGGCAGGTCCCCGTGCTGGTGAGCCACGCGCGGATCGCGACGTACTGCGGATCTTGCGTGCCCTGCTGCCAGATCGCGCCGCCCTTGTGCTCGAAGCCGCCGTCGATCGACGGCAGCGGCTTGCGGAGCAGCCAGTTGTCGTCGACGCTCGTGAGGTCCCACCCGAACGCCGCCGCGGATTCGAAGTTCGCGTGCTGTTCGTCGGTGGTGAGCGGCGAGGCGAGGTCGTCGATCGTCATCGCGGGCGTCGCGCGCAGCTTGCCCGGCGAGTACACGCGCAGCGGCGCGCCCGTGCCGGTCGTGCCGGCGATGCCGTGGCACGCGGTGTAACTGCATTGCCGGACCAGGATCGGCTGCACGCTGCAGTCGAATACCGACTCGCTGAGCGAGGCCGCCGGATCCGGCGCGGGCGCGTTTTGCACGCCCGAGCAGGATGCGATCGCGCCCAGCGCGATGGACCTCCACATCGGCCCGAGACGCTAACTACTTTGCGGCTCGTGTGCACGTGGTTTGTCGTCGGATTTGTTGCACGATTCGCGCAACGTTGTGCAGCGTTTGTACAGCGTTTTTCCCACGACAAACGCCGCGCGAAGTGGTTCAGTAGCCCGCGATGAGGAGAGTCGACGCGCTCGTCACTCTTTCGCGCCGCCACTTCTGTGGAGGCGTCGCCTGCGGTGTCGGCCTCGCGACGCTCGCGAGCTGCATCGACGGCAGCTCGTCTGTGATCCAGACCGGTCAGCTCGGTGGACCGGAAGGAAGCAATGGCGAGACGGTCGACGGCGGGTCGGGATCGGGTTCCGGATCGGGTTCGGGTTCCGGATCGGGCTCCGGATCGGGTTCGGGTTCCGGATCGGGCAGCGCCGCGACGTGCCCGGGCAGCGGCGTGACCGACGTCGGCGATCCGACCACGTTCACCACCGACAAGCCGAAATATTTTTCGGGCGGTAACTTCTTCGTCGTGCGCGACTCGGGCGGACTGTACGCACTCACCGCGCGCTGCACGCACGAGGGCGCGACGCTCACCTCCGAGACCAGCGACTTCTACTGCCCGCGCCACGGCGCGACGTTCGACTTCGACGGCAACGCGACCGGCGGCCCGGTGTTCACCGGCCTCAAGCACTACGCGATGTGCACGATCTCGGGCGGACACGTCGGCGTGGTCACCTCGATGACGGTCTCGCAATCGCAAAGGCTCGACGCATGATGTTCTTGCCCGCGCTCGCCGTCGTGTTCGCCGGGATCCTCGGCGGAAACCACAGCAATATCGATCGCCAGCTCAAGCCGATCCTGCGCGATCTCAAGGTGCATCCGATCGCGTTGCCGGCGGCGTCGCTGCGCACGCTCACGCATCACGGCGACGGCACGCGCGAGCTCGTCCGCAAGCTGCATGCCGACGGCGTGATCGGTTTCGAGATCGTGACCGGGCACGGCTCGCCGACGCTTCGCCTCGTGATCTACGACGGCAACGGCGGCCTCAAAACGTACACCGAGATCTCGCTCAGCGGGCGCGGCCTCGCGGCAGACGATCTCGACGTGCTCCGCCAGAACATCAGCGACGACGTCGCGTCGCTCGGCGGCGGCGACGCCACACCCGAGCCGCAACCCGCGCCGCAAGCCCAGCCCGAGATCGAGATGGACGCGACGCCTGCCGCGCCCGCCACACCCGCGGCACACGAGGCCAAGCCGACCGAGACCGCCGATGCCTCCGACGCGGTGAGCGCCGACGAGATCGCGGCGATGACCGGCAGCACCGACACACCCGACACCGGCAGCAGCCAAGGCACCGTCGACGAATTGCACGCGCAAGGCTCGACGATCGCCGCGCTCCACCTCGGCGCGTCGATCGGCTTCGGTCTCGCGAGTCGTAGCTTCACGCCGAGCGCGGCGACGGTCGCCGCGTACGGGACGTCGGCGCCGGTCGGCTCGACCTCGCTCGAGGCACACGTCTCGCCGGTCGAGCGCATCCAGCTCGCCGTCGCCTACGATCACTCGCTCGACGTCACGACGCCGATGTCGGATCGCAGCTTCGCGGCGACGACGATCTCGCGCTGGGAAGCGTACGGCACGTACTCGCTCGTGCACGCCGGCTCGCTCGAGCTCGGCGCCCGCGTCGGCGCAGGCCATCGCGCGTTCTCGATCGATTCGACCGTCGCCGGGCGCTCGCCCGACAGCGACTACGTCTACGCGATCGCGGGCATGACCGGCACGGCGAAGCTCGGCCCGCGTCTCGCGCTGCACGCGCTCGCCGCGTTCGAGCCGGTGTGGGGCGGCGACCAGGCGACCGAGATGTCGATGGGCGCGACCTCGCGGTGGGCGCTCGACGTCGGCGCCGCGCTCGAGTATCGGCCGTACGCGCATCTGTTCGCGCGTGCGGCGGCGGAGTACCAGCGCTTCACGTGGTCCTGGGACATGGCGGCGGCGGGCCGCGGTCCGGGCGGCGCGACCGACTCGTATCCGTCGGCCACGCTCGCGATCGGCGCCGACTACTAGCCAGCGGAGCCAACATGAAGTCGATCAGCCTGCTCGTTCTGTTCGCGCTCGCTGCGGCGAGCGGCGTCGCGCGCGCCGAGGTCAAGAAGGGCGACAAGTTCGTCGAGCTCGACGCGACCACCGCCAGCGGCAAGAAATTCCACCTGAAGGACATGGCCGGCAAGTGGGTGCTGTTCACGTTCGGCGCGAGCTGGTGCGAGCCGTGCCACAAGGAGCTGCCGGCATGGGACAAGGTCGCGCCCAGGCTCGGCGGCAAGGTGCTGTTCGTCTCGGTCAACATCAACAACAACGCCGACGAGGGCAAGCAGTTCATGCAGTCCCTCAAGCTCAAGCACATCTTCCCGGTGTTCCTGCCCGACGAGAACAGCCCGGCGATCAAGGCATACGACCCCGAGAAGATGCCCTCGACGTTCGTCATCGATCCCGAAGGCACGGTCCGCCTCGTCGAATACGGCTACCACCCCGGCGACGAAGACCAGCTCGCGAAGACGCTCGGCGAGCTGACGAAGAAGTAGTTCAGCTACGCTGCCGTCGGCAGGATGATCGTCACGGTCGTGCCGACGCCCGGCTCGCTCTCGATCTGGAGGCGGCCGCCGGCGGTGCCGACGAGGCGCTGGCACTGCGCGAGGCCGAGGCCCGTGCCCTCGGTGCGCGTCGTATAGAACGGCGTACCGATGCGGCTCAGCACCTCGGGCGGCATGCCGACGCCTTGATCGTGGATGCGAAGCTCGACCTCGTCGGGCCGCGCGCGCGCGACGATCGAGACCTGGCCGTTCTTCAAGCCGCGCGCCGCGACCGCCTGCGCGCCGTTCTGCAGCAGATTGACGAGCACCTGCGTCAGCGCGACCGGCGCGATGCGGACATGCGGCAGCGTCGTCGGCACGCGGTAATCGATCTGCGCGTTGAGCTTGATCGCGAGGCTCTGACACACCGTCACCGAGTGGCGCACGATCGCGAGCGGATCCGCCTCGGGCGGCTTCGCGCCCGGCTTGATCGGCTTGCCGAACTCGCTCATCGCGGCGAGAAAATCCTTCGCCATGGTGAGCGCGACCGCGATGTCGGCTTGCGTGCGGCGCACGTCGGCGAGCACCTCGTCGACCTCGACGCGCTTGTCGTCGGGCAGCTGCGCCGCCGCGATCAGCTGCTCGAGCTTGGGCAGGTACAGCTCGCCGAGCATGTCGTGGTTGAGCATCGCCGAGTTCACCGGCGTGCGGAGATCGTGCATGAACATGCTCGCGAACATGCCGATCGTCGCGAGCCGCTCGGTCTGCAGCAGGCGCTTCTGCAGCTCGGCGGTATCCTTGCCGAACGTCCACGCCTCGACCGCCCAGCGCAGGATCTGGACGAGCTCCTCGCGCTGCCACGGCTTGATCATGTAGCGCGCGACGAGCCCCTCGTTGATCGCGCGCAGGATCGGCTCGATGTCCGAATACGCGGTGACCACGACGCGGAGCGTGCGTGGATAGCGCTCCATCACGATCTTGAGCAGCTCTTCGCCGCTCATCGTCGGCATGCGCATGTCGGTGACGACCACCGCGACCTCGTGCTGGTCGAGGAGCTTCAGCGCCTCGACGCCGTCGGCCGCCGTCTTGATCGAGAACTCCGACTTCAGCGACTGCTCGAAGACGACGCGATTGGCGAGCTCGTCGTCGACATACAGCACGAAGGGTCCCGGCCTGGGTTGTGCGGTCTCCGCCATTTGCTGCCAACCCGCATCATACCGCGTTCGCGACGTCATTCGCGTGTGTTTGTGGAAGCTCGATCACGAACACCGCCTTCGCGCCGCGCTCGCGTATCTCGAGGACGCCACCATGGCGCGACACGATCGCGCGCGCGACCGCCAAACCGAGCCCCGTGCCGATTCCAGTGGGTTTGGTGGTGAAGAACGGCTCGAACACGCGGTCGCGCAAGTGGCGTGGCACACCTGCTCCGCTGTCCGACACCTCTACGGTGACGGACGTACCGTGCAAGTACGCCGCGACCTCCACCCAGCCGCCCTTGCCGACCGCGTGACCGGCGTTCTCGATCAGGTTCGCGAGCACCTGGACCATGAGCGGCCCGGCGCACGAGATCGGACCGGGCAGATCGATCCGCCTGCGCAGCTCGACGCCCTCGATCGCGCGCCTGGCCAGCGCCACGGCGCGGTCGACGAGCTCGGGCAGCTTCGCGGGGCGCGGCTCGAGCTCCATGCTGCCGTCCCGGAAGCCGAGCAGCTGGCGCGACAGCGCGCCGATCTGAGTCGCGCACTGGCCGATCACCATGAGCAGCTGGCCGGAGCCCGACTCCGACGACGTCAGATCCGCCGGCAGGAGCGACTTGAGCGGCCCGACCGCGTTGACGATGCCGTTCGCGGGATTGCGGATCTCGTGCGCGAGGCCGGCCGTGAGGATGCCGAGCGTCGACAGGTTTTCGGCGCGGTGCAGGCGCATCGCGAGCTCGCGCATGCGGAACTGCGAGCGCACGCGAGCGTGCAGCTCCTGCGGATCGAACGGCTTGGTCACGTAGTCGACGGCGCCGGCTTCGAGGCCGGCGAGCCGCGTGCCGAGATCGATCACGGCCGACAGGATGATGATCGGCGCGAGCCGATCACCCGTGCGCTTGCGAAACTCGCGCGCGAGCTGGATGCCGTTCATGCCCGGCATGTCGATATCGGTGACGAGCAGGTGCGGCTGGTGCTGGGCGATCAGCTCGACCGCGTCGATGCCGTCGAGCCCGACGACGACCTTGTACTCGGTCGCGAGCGTCTTCGCGATCATCTCGGCGAGCCGCGCGTCATCCTCGGCGAGCAGGATCGTGCCCGACGACATTTCCGCGGGCTGGAACACCGCGCCGCTCGCGATCGTCGCGACCACGTTGGGCGCGGCCAGCTGGATGCGCTGCGAGGTCTTCGCGATGCCGCCGCGCATCATCAGCGCCGCCGGCAGCTCGACGCGCATCTCGGTGCCGTGCGGCGCGCGCTGGAGCGCCTCGACCGAGCCGCCGTGCGCCACGACGAGCTCCTTGACGAGCGCGAGACCGATGCCGGTGCCCGGCTTGCGCCGGTCGGAGCCCTGCGCGCGCTCGAAGCGACCGAACAGCCGCCCGGCCAGCTCGGGATCGATGCCCGGACCGCTATCGAGCACCGACATCCGCACGTGCTCGTCGACGACGGCGAGCGCGAGCTCGATGCCCCCGCCTTTCGGCGTGTACTTGACCGCGTTCGACAGCAAGTTGCTCGCCACGCGCTCGATCGCGAGCGGATCGAGCGACAGCACCAGCGTCGGCGGCCCTTGGTACTTGAGCTCGAGCCCGGCGGCAGCCGCGGCCGGCCGCCACGCCGCGATCGTCGCGTGGAGCAGCGCGCCGAGATCGGTCGGCTCGGGCTCGATGCGCAGCTTGTCTTCCTGGCCCGCCGCCAGCAGCAGCAGCTCGTCGACCAGGCGCGCGAGCTTGCGCGCCGCATCGGTGACCGCGCCGAGGCCCTGCAGCGACTCGTTGTCGAGCACGGCGCCAGCGCGCTTCTCGATATCGGCGCTCGCGAGCAAGATCAGCGACAACGGCGTTCGGATCTCGTGCGAGATGTTGCCGAAGAACTTCTCGCGAACCTGCTGCGCCTCCTCGAGCTGCTCCACCGTCACGGACAGCTCGTCGCGCGCCTGGCTCAGCTCGGCGGTGCGCTTCGCGACGAGCTCTTCGAGGTGCGTCTTGTAGTGCTCGAGCTCGACGCTCGTCTTCTCGAGCTCCTCGTTGCGCTCGACGAGCGTCTCGTTCGCCTCCTTCAGCTCCTTGGCCGCGGACCGCACGTCGAACGGCCACAGCACCGCGCGCCGGATCCGCGTGAGCATCGGCGTGCGCTTGGGGACCGTGATGAGGAAGCGGCCGCCGTCGGGCATCTCGTCGAGCTTCACGCTCGCGTTGCGATAGCCGAACAGCCGCGGCGCCTCCTCGAAGCTGCCCTTGGTGATGAGCAGGAACACCAGGTCGGGCGTGTAGCCCTCGCTCATCTTCAGATCGATCACGAACTCGGACTCGTTCAGCTCGCGAAACGAGGGCGTCACGCACGTGAACATCTGGTTGCCGGCACCTTCGCGCGGCGTATTCATCCAGCGATAGAACGTGCGCGGGCTCATCAGTAGACGGCCGATCACGAACATGAAGCGCAGCGCGGGCGAGCGCATGACCGAACGCCCGATCTCCACGAAGTCGTCGTCGCTGAAGAACTCGCGGAGGTTCTTGTGCATCGTGCGAAGGTGCGCCCAGTCGATGCGCGTGCGCTTGTCGCGCAGCGATGCGACCTCGAGCCCGGTGCCGTCCACCCAGCGCTCGAGTGGAATTCCTTTCTTCGGCAGGAGCCCGAACCACGGCTCGAGGACCTTGCTCGAAACCTCTCGCATGATCTCGTTCTCGCTACCTTACCGCGAGATGATTGTGCGCCCGTATGCGCAACGACTTATCTGACCCCGACAGCTATACGCACGGCATCCCGCACGACTGGTTCCGACACTTGCGCGCGACCGAGCCGGTATCGTGGCAGCGCGAGCAGCTCGGCCCGGGGTTCTGGGCGGTCACGAGGTACGACGATGTGGTGAAGGTGCTGCGCACGCCGGCGGTGTTCTCGTCCTGGCGCGGCGGCGTGCTGCTCGCCGACCCTCCGGCCGAGTTTCTGCCGAAGCTGCGGCAAGGCATGATGAATCGCGATCCGCCGGAGCACACGCAGTTGCGCCGGCTCGTCAACAAGGCGCTGAGCCCGCGCCGCGTCGATCAGCTCGATCACGTGATCGCGGAGCACGCGACCGCGCTCGTGGCCGGTGTGCGCGAGCGCGGCCGCTGCGACTTCGCAACCGACGTCGCCGGCGAGATGCCGCTGTTCATGATCTGCGAGCTGCTCGGCGTCCCGCATGCCGATCGCCACGCGCTGTTCGCGCTGACCGCGCGCATGCTCGGCACCGAGATCCAGGATCCGCGCGAGGCGCAGAAGGATCAAATCGCCGCGGCGGAACAGCTTCGCGCCTACGCGCTGACGCTGCGCGAAGCCAAGCTCGCAAACCCGATCGACGACATCTGCAGCGACCTCGTCACGAGCGAGGTCGAGGGCAAGCGCCTGACCGAGAGCGAGTTCCAGTCGTTCTTCATGCTGCTGTTCAACGCCGGCGCGGATACGACGCGCAGCCTGCTCTCGTACGGACTCGATCTGTTGCTCGACCATCCGGCCGAGCTCGAGCGGCTCCGCGCGAATCCCGACCTGCTGCCGCCCGCGATCGAGGAGCTCGTGCGCTACGTCTCGCCGGCGATCCAGATGCGGCGGACCGCGAGCTGCAACACCGAGCTCGCCGGCAAATCGATCAAAGAAGGCGACAAGGTCGTCGTGTTCTACCCGTCGGCGAACCGCGACGAGACCAAGTTCAGCGATCCCGACCGCTTCGTCGTCGATCGATCACCGAACGAGCACATCGGCTTCGGATACGGCACGCACTTCTGCCTCGGCGCCCCACTCGCGCGCTCGGAGGCCAAGCACGT
>DASXCY010000190.1:0-19989 GCA_036490935.1 Kofleriaceae bacterium
CGAATCGCGTCGTCGACGCGCCAGACCGCACCCGCGGCGCGCACGCCGGTCGGGGCGCGGCCGGCGAGCCGGTCGCCCTCGGCGGCGCGATCGCGGGCCTGGGCGACCGAGGCGGCCTGCTTCGCGCCGAGCTGGGAGCGATCCATGACCGAGTTGCGATTGACGGCATGGCGGGAGACGGCGGATCGTTTCGGGCGATGGCTGGGCATGACCTCGACATGGTGCAGGTGGCACGCCGCGTCCTGCAAGAGAACGGCTTCACGCCGGAGTATCCGCCGGGACTCGTCGCCTCGATTCCGCGCGCTCCGGCGTCCGATTCGGCGCGCGACCTGCGCGAGCTGCCGTGGTCGTCGATCGACAACGACGACTCGCGCGATCTCGATCAGATCGAGGTCGCGGAGCAGCTGACCGGGGGCGCGATGCGCGTGCTCGTCGGGATCGCGGACGTCGACGCGCTGGTCGCGAAGGATTCGCCGGTCGATCGCTTCGCGTACGCGCAGACCTGCTCGCTCTACACCGGCGTGCACACGTTCGCGATGCTGCCGCCGGAGCTGGCGTTCGATCGCACGTCGCTGCTCGCCGATGGCCGCGACCGGCTCGCCGTCGTGACCGAGATGGTCGTGAACGCCGATGGCACGCTCGACGCCACGAAGACCGCGATCTACCGCGCGCGCGTCGTGAACCAGGCCAAGCTCACGTACAACGCGATCGGCGCGTGGCTCGAAGGCAGCGGGCCGCCGCCCCACACGAGCGCCGCGATCTGCGAGCAGCTCCACCTGCAGGATCGCATCGCGCAGTGCCTGCGTGCGGTGCGCCACGAGCACGGCGCGCTCGAGCTCGAGACGATCGAGGCCAATCCGGTGACGCGCGACGGCCGCGTCGTCGATCTCGCGATCGTGCACAAGACCCGCGCGAGCGAGCTGATCGAAGACTTGATGATCGCCGCGAACGGCGCGACCGCGCGCTATCTCGAGGCACACGGGCGATCGTCGATCCGGCGCGTCGTGACGCGGCCCAAGCGCTGGGACCGCATCGTCGAGCTCGCGCGCGGCTTCGGCGCCAGGTTGCCGGAGGCGCCGAGCGCGAAGGCCCTCGACGACTTCCTCGCGGCGCGGCGCAGCGCGGATCCGCTGCGGTTTCCGGATCTGTCGCTGTCGGTGATCAAGCTGCTCGGCCCGGGCGAGTACGTGCTGCAGCGCCCGGACGGCCCCGAGCAGGGCCACTTCGGCCTCGCGGTCGACGACTACGCGCACACGACGGCGCCGAACCGCCGCTATCCCGATCTCGTCGCGCAGCGCCTGCTCAAGGCGGCCGCCGCCGACGCGCCGACGCCGTATCGCGACGAGGAGCTCGCGGACATCGCCGCGCACTGCACCGAGCGCGAGAATGCCGCGCGCAAGGTCGAGCGCACGATGCACAAGGTCGCCGCCGCGACGCTGTTGTCGTCGCACGTCGGCGAGACGTTCGACGCGATCGTCACCGGCGTTGCCGACAAGGGCGTGTTCGCGCGCACGTTGCATCCGCCGGTCGATGGCCGGATCGTGCGCGGCGAGCGTGATCTCGACGTCGGCGAGAAGATCCGCGTGAGGCTCGTCGCGACCGTGCCCGAGCGCGGGTTCATCGACTTCGAACGAATCTGAGGCTACAGCGGGTTCTCGTTGTCGTCGGATTGTGCGGCGTGGCGCGCCGGCTTCGGTTGCGGCGCGGGCGCGGCCTCGGCTTCGTGCACCGGCGCAGCCACGTGCTTCGCGATCGCGACCCGCCTGGTCTTCACGCGATGATGGCGATGCGTCGCGTGGGCGTGCGCGACCGCGGGCGAGGGCGTCACGGCCGCGACCGGTTCCGGCGCGGGCGCGGCCTCGGGCACGGGTGCAGGTGCCGGCACGGCCGCCGGGATCGGCTCGACCACGACCACCGGCGCAACCACAGGCCGCGCGGGCGGCGGCGCCGGCAGCGCCGGCAGTACGATCGCGGGCGCCGCGTCGTCGTCTTGCGAGCCGAACGGGCCGAACGCGATCGCGAAGAACCCGACGACACCGACCGCGAGGACCGCGATCGGCAGCACCGCGCGACGACGCCGGCGCACCGGAGCTCGCGGCCGTCGCACGGCGGCCACGGCGACCGCTGCCGGCAGGACCGGCGTCGCGAACAGCGGCGCTGCCCTCGACGACCGTGCGCCCGAAGGCTGCTGGAACAGCTGGTCGTCGCCCGGCTGGGTCTGCAGCCGCCGCGTGTGGAACTGCCGGATCAGGCCGCTGACCTCCGTCGACATGGGCGTGGGACGTCCAATTGCAGATCATGGACCAGCCGGCGGCCACGCAGTCTCGCGCAGTTGCCGCCGCAGACCCGGGGCGGAACCTCGCCCCGGATGTGATAACAGGCCCCATGGCTGACTCACGCGCGAGCTTCACGTCGATCGAAGGCAGTACGCAGGCCGACTGGATGATCATCGGCGCCGACTTTCTGCGGTTCGCGAAGCAGCTCCCCGATCGCGTGCTCGCGCACCTGCGCATGCTCGACGGCGACTTCGGCGGCTTTCCGATCGACCGGCTCTCGCACTGCCTGCAAACCGCGACGCGCGCCCAGCGCGATGGCCGCGACGACGAGTACGTCGTGTGCGCGCTGCTCCACGACATCGGCGACACGCTCGGCACGTTCAACCATCCCGACATCGCGGCCGCGATCGTGAAGCCGTTCGTGTCCGAGGCGAACCACTGGATGGTCACGCATCACGCGATCTTTCAGGGCTACTACTTCTTTCATCACATCGGGCTCGATCGAAACCTGCGCGACAAGCTCCGCGCGTCGCCGTACTACGACTACACCGAGGAGTTCTGCGCGAAGTACGACAGCCCGGCGTTCGATCCGGCGGCGCCGACGATGCCGCTCGCCGAGCTCGAGCCGGTCCTGCGCCGCGTGCTCGCGCAGCCGAAGAATTCGATCTATCGCGACGCGGTCGTCCGTTAGCGCACCAGCAGCGCGGCGAGCGCGATCAGCGCGCACAGGCCGACGAACGCGGCGAAGAACGTGGCGTCGTTCATCCGCCACGCTTCGTGCTCGAGCGCGCGCATGCGCTGGCATTCGCGCTCGACGATCAGTCGGCTTTCGGATTTTGGAAGACGGGACACGGTCATGAGATAATTTTCGGCCGGCCCGCGCCGGAACCGCAATTTTTTGCGTGTATCGTGCACGCGTGCGAGCGCTCGCGCTCATCGCCATGATCGGCGCCTGCGGCGGCAAGGCCGACGAATGCACGCGCATCAAGGACAAGGTCCGCCCCGTGCTCGTCAAGATGGCGCACGATCTCGACAAGCCGCTCGGCGACCGCGAGCGCGAGGAGATGCTCGCCGAGCTCTGCGCGCCGGCGCAGAGCGACGAGCAGAAGAAAGTTCGCGAGTGCCTCCTCGATGCCGACGGGCAGGGCGAGACCGCCGCGTGCCTCGGTGACGCGTTCGAGGACTATCGCAGCGCCAGCGCGCGGCCCGAGCCTCGTGACGCCGCGCCGGCACCGCCTCCGCCATCACCGCCGCCACCGCCGCCGCGCGATGCCGGCGTCACCGGGCCGACCCAGCCCGCGATCGACGTCACCACGCTGCCCGAGTGGCCGGTGCCGCCGGGCACGCGCGCGGTCGGCCCCGCGACCGACGTGGTCGCGGTCGACGAGGTCGCCGACCGCCTGCTCGTACCGCTGTGGCCGGCCGGCTCGTTGATCGCGCCCGCCGCCGGCACCACCATGACCGGTCGCGTGCACGCGCGCTCGCGCGGCGAAGCGTTCGCCGCGGTCGCCGCACAAGCGCGTTTCAGCGCGCTTCCGATCGCGATCGCGGGTCACGCGGCTGCGGTCGACTTCGAGTTCGCAGCGGCGCCGCAGCACGATCTGGTCGACGTGCTCGGCGAGGTCCTGAAGATCCAGTTCGTCGTCGCGGCCGGCGAGCTCCCGAACCTCGACGTTCGCCTCCACGGGCAGCCCGCCGACGGCGTCCTCGCCGCGATCGCGAAGCTCGACGAGCGGGCGCTCGTGCGCTCCGGCTCGATCACGTTCTTCATCGGGAAGGACGCGAAGCTGCCCGCGCTGCCCGCGGTCGCCGGCGGCAAGGTCGACCTCGTCTCGCACGGCGCGAGCGCGGCCGAGCTCGTCGCGCTGCTGCGCGCGGTGGCCGACGTACCGCTCGACGCGTGCGGCGGCGCACCGCTCTGGCTGTCGCTCCACGGCGTGCCGCTCGCCGACGCGGTGCGCGCGATCGAGGTCGCGGCAGGCGCCACGCTCGAGAAGGCCGGCACCTGCCCGGTGACGGCGACGAGCGATCCGCACCCCGATCTCGCGGGCGTGCAGCTCACCGGCTTTGCGAGCGCGGGCGGCAAGTCCGCGGCGTTGCTCGCGCGCGACCGTGCTCGCGTGATCGCGCCGAACGCGAAGCGCGGCGAGGTCGGGTTCGAGATCGACGGACGCGCCGTGCCCGAACCGGGTCGCATCGATCCGTTGCCGCAGGACTTCGACACGTGGCTCGCGCGCGTGCAGCGCGTGTCGTCGATCGTGCGCTGGGGGCCGCACTCGACGGTCTCCGTGCGGCTCGCCGGCCGGTCGTACCCGCTGGTCGTGATCGACGGGCGCAACTTCGAGCTTCCGAATCCCGGCGCGACCGTCGAGCTGCACGACGACGCCATCGTGCTCCCCGATCCGCGCCGGCCCGACGCGACGATCACCATCCCGCTATCGCATTGAGATCGGATCGGCGCTTGCTTCGACCATCCCTTCAGCAAAGGAGCGAATCATCATGGCGAATATCGTGACGTTTCTGACCTACAAGGATCGCGCCGACGAGGCTGCGAAGTTCTACTGCTCGATCTTCCCCGGCGCGCGCATCAAGAACACCGTGCCGTATCCCGACGTGTCGGTCGCGCCGCGTCCCGGCGCGGTGATGATCGTCGAGCTCGAGCTGTTCGGGCAAACGTACATCCTGCTGAACGGCGGCGACCCATTCCAGTTCACGACCGGCGTCTCGCTCGTGGTGCAGTGCGAGAACCAGGACGAGATCGATCGCTACTGGGCCGCGTTGATCGCCGACGGCGGTGAGCCGGGCCCGTGCGGCTGGCTGAAGGACAAGTTCGGGCTGTCGTGGCAGGTCAACCCGCGCAACATCGGCGACTTGATCGGCAAGAGCGATCCGGCGCGCGCGAAGCGCGTGATGGAGCGAATGATGACGATGGGAAAGATCGACATGCCCGCGCTGCAGCGCGCCGCCGACGCGCATTAGGCGTTCTCGCACGTGCGCGGCACGTCGCGTGCAATTCCCTCGAGCATGGAGCCGAAACAGCGTTCCACCGAAAGCCACGGGCTGGGTCAGAGCGGCTACACCGCCGGCCGCGAGCACGCAGATGAAGCGCTCCAGAACGAGCTGGTGGCCGAGCACGTCGCGCCGCATGCACCGCTCGACGAAGATGAAGGCGTCCGCGCGGATCTCGCCACCGACAATCGGTTCACCGGCCGCGGCGGCGAGCTGACGAGCGAGCGCGAGCGGAAGTCTTAGCGCGAACGCTAGATCAGCTGAAATTCCGCTTCGCGCGCGATGTACGGCACGTAGCGGTAGTCGCGGATGGCCGCGACGCGGCCGTCGTGCCACGCGAGCAAGATGAAGTATGCCGGCTCGCGTGCGTCGCCTTCGAACGCCGCGAGCGCGAGCTGGCCCTCGAGCCGTGCCAGCACGAGCCGCACGGTCAGCGCTTCGTAGCGCGCGAAGTAGCCGCCGACCGACTTGCCACGGCGCTGCGACTTGGCGACGAGGTCGAGCCGGCAGTCCTCGGCGACGAGCGCGCGAAGGCCGTCCCAGTCGCGCGCGTTGAACAGCGACGCGTAGCGATCGAGCTGCGCGTGCGCCGCGTCGTCGCGCGCGGGCGGCGGCGCATCCTGATCGCGCAGCTTCGCGCGGCCGCGCACGAGCGCCGCCTTCACCGCGAGCACGGTCGTGCCGGTGGTCTCGGCGACCTCGTCGAGCGAGTGGCCGAGCACGTCCTTCAGGATCACCGCGCTGCGCTGCGCGAGTGGCAGCCCGGCGAATCGCGCGAGCGCGGCGCGCACGATCGCGGGGTCGGGAGGTTCGTCGTGGTCGATCACGTCGTCGAGCTCGGCGCGGGTCTCGGTCAGCTTGCGGCCGTGGCCGCGCAGAAAATCGATCGCCGCGTTGTGCGCGATGCGAAACAACCACGGCCGCAGCGGCGGCGCCTCGGTCGCCAGGCTCAGCGCATAGAACGCCTTCGCGAGCGTGTCTTGCACGATGTCCTCGCCTTCGATCACCGAGCCGGTGAGTCGCGCACAGTAGCGGTGCAGCTCGGGACGAATCTCGGCGACGAGCGCGAGGAACTGCTCGCGTGCATCGGCCAGCGCGGGAAGAGCGTCGATCGCCACGCGCGCGGACGATATCACTTCGCCTTCGCGCGCATCCGGTTACCGCGCGGCGCGTGCTCGACCTCGGCCATGCCGAGCGCCTCGAGCACCGGCGGCACGTACATCGCGAACCGGCCGCGCAGCCCCTTCTTGAGCCCGTACCAGCCCGTCACCGGATTCGATTTCGCGCGCGCCCACGCCTCGACCGTGTCATCGGCGGCCGGCTTCTGCTCGTCGGCGCTGCCGAGCACCATCCAGTCGCCGTGCTCGACGAGCATCGCGTGCAGATCGTCGATGCAGCGCGCGTGATAGCGCAGCTGCGTCTTGCCGACCTGCACGACGAGCGCGGGCGGATCGGCGTCGAGCTCGCGATACGCCTCGAACTTCGACGTGCCGGGCGGCGTGTCGAGCTGCCACGGCACCTGCTTCGTGCCCGCGGCCGCCTTCACTTCGCCGCTCCGTGCATGTGGCCCATGCCGCCGGCGATCGGCACCGGCACGATCATCAGCGCGTGCGGCGTCTTCTCGTCGACGACGAACAGCGGCGACGCCGGCGTGCCGTCCGAGCCGAGATCCGCCGAGCTGAGGTTTGGCGCGTAGAACATGAGGTGCCCCGGGAACGGCACCGCCACGCCTTTGTCCTCGTCGACGGTCACGACGTTGTGCGGCGACATCATGTAGATGACGCCCGGCCGCGCCGGCGCCTGGAGCGTACCGTTCGCGAACGCGGCCTTCACCGCCTCGCGGATCTTCGGCTCCGGCGTACCCTTCGCGCGCAGCGCCGCGACGAGCTCGTACTTGGGCAGGAACGTCCTCACGCCCTCGGCATCCATGCACTGCGGCTCGACCGCGTTCGGGATGCGGTGGTCGACGACGCACACGAACCCGTTCTGCGAGTCGCGAGCTTTGACGTAGCCGGTCTTGTCGTGGACGTAGACGCCGGCCTTGGCGGTGACGGTCGCGGGGCCGGCCTCGAGCGCGAGCGCGATCTCGGCATCGCGGGGCGTGTCGGCGTGGACGTACGAGGGCGCCGCGAGCAGCGCGATTACCAGGAGCTGTCGAATGGTCATGCCGACACCACGATCGACGGGTCCGAAAGGATGCGCGGCGCATGCAGAAACCCGCAACTTCGCTGCTTGCAAGGAACTATCGGCTCAGCAGCGCGCGCGGATACAGGGCCGCGGCGGCGCACGCCACGAGCTCGGGCATCATCCGCACGGCGCCGAAGAAGATCGCGAACAACAGGTTCACGGCGACGACGAGCCGCACGATCTGACGGCCGCGCACGACCAGCACCCAGTACATGACGAGTGCCTGGGTCGGGAACTGCCGCGCCCATGCGATCAACAGCACATCGGTGATCGCCCAGCCGCCGAGCCGCCACACGCGGTCGCCGCCGGCGAGCGCATCGGCGACGCACGCGACGACCGCCGCGGCGACGATGACCTGCGCGACGAAGCGGCGCAGCCGGCGCTCGCCCCAGCGAACCGAGAGATCACCGCCGAGCTTGTAGATCAGCGCACACGTCACGACGAGCGGGATCGGGCCGTGCTGCACCCACGGCCACGTCACGAGCCGCCACACCTGGCCGTGCCACACGCGCGACGGATCGAGCGCGAGCCAGCTCGCGGTCCAGCCGCCGTCGAGCGCGGCGAGGATCGACACACCGATCGTGACGGCCAACCAGATCTGCACGAGTGATCGCGCGCGCACGGCCGGAGTCTACATCGTGCAGAGCCGTGCGCGAGTCGTGGGAGGAGTCCACTGCGTCGACGGTGGAGTTACACGTGCGAGGCGACGCAACCGAGCTGGTCGTGTCAGTAACGCGCGGTCGCGCGCGGCAGCTCGTCGCGGAGCTTGTGGACCCACAGCTTGCCGATTCGATCGTAGTTGGCGCCGAGCAGCCCGCGCAGATCGGCGTCGAGCAGAGCATCGGGCGGTTCCGCGTTGCGCCACGCGAGCGTGCGCGAGCTCGTGCGCTCGAGCTGTGCGACGACGTCGGCGAGCGTCGCGATCGACGCCGCGTCGTCGTGCCGCGCGGCCTCGGCGTGGTGGCGGATCAGCTCGGCGAGCGACCGCTCGGGCGGTACGTAGCGATGGTGCACGAAGGGCGGCCGGGCGAGCGAGCCCGGGTATTGCTCGCGATGCGTCGCGTACACGTTGTCTCCGCTCGCGCTGTGCAACACGAGCCACACGTTGCCTTCACCGCGGAGACCCAGCTCGGCGCACGTCGTGCCCGAGGGGTCGGCGAGCCAGCGCGTGATCATCGCCTTACCGCCGGCGCGCTGGCAGACGACGTCCCCGAGCAGCGTGAACCCGGCAGCGACCAATGCGCCCTCGTCGGCGCGCACGGCTTCGAGCGTCGCGACGAGCGCCGCATCACCCGTGCCGGCGATGTGACGTGCGATCGGCGCGGACGCCGCCTCGCGCAGCTCGCGCAGTACGCGTTCGGCCTTGTCCATGTCGCGCTGATGGCGCCAGTGCGCGCTCAGGTAGCGATATCGCCGCCAGATCCACACGTACACGACGCCGGCGCCGACCGCGCCGCTGACGATGATGGCGCCCGCGTTCACGGCGGCAGCGTATCATCGCGGCTCGATCACGAAGGAGAAGCCGTGGTGGAAGCGCACGCGGGAGGCTCCTGCCGCCACCGGGCCGCGTGACCTCGCCGACGGTGAATCCACGACGATGATCGGCTACGCGAGCTTCGTCCGCCGAGCGGCAGCGGTGGTGGTGGCGGCGGTGGCGTCAAGCCGCCCGAGCCGCCTGCGCCCGAGCCGACGGCGCCCGCACCCACACCGGAGCCTGCAGCGCCGCCGCCGAAGAAGAAGAAGTGGTGGCAGATCATCTGAAATAGCCGCCGGCGGGTGCGCGTTGCCCGGGAGATGCGCACCGCCGTCCTCGTGTTCGTCCTCGCCGCGAGCTCCACCAGCTTCGCGCAACCGATGCCGAATTCGCCGTATCGCGCCGGCGCGAATCATCACATCGGCGACGACAGTTACCGCGAGGTGCGCGGCCATCTGCCGGGCCCGCGCGATCCCGAGCCGGATCGCATGCACGTGCACCTCGCGTACATGCACGACTACCTCGCGGCGCACCCCGCGACGCGGCCCGAGCTCGAGCAGCGGCGCGCCGAGATCCTCGGCTACCTCGCCGACTACGTCGCGAAGGGCACGACGCCCAAGAACGAACACCTGCCGTGGCGCACGCCGGTGTTCATCGACGATCACGGCACGATCTGCGCGGTCGGCTATCTGATCGAGCGGACGACCGGCCGCGCGCTGCCCGAGCGCATCGCGGCGGCGCATCGCTACGACTATCTCGAGGAGATCGCCGCGGCGATGCCCGAGGTGCGCGCGTGGGTCGCGAGCTCGGGGTTCACGCTGGACGAGCTCGCGTCGATCCAGCCCGCGTACGAGGCGCCGCAAACCGATGCGTGGCGCAGCTGGGATCTCGTGAAGTTTCACGCGCCCGACGGCACGTACGACAACCACGGCTGGCACGGCACGTTCGCACGCGGCCAGATGGAAGGCGCGTGGAGCGTCTCCGACGATCGCGATCGCGTCGTCGGCCGCGGCACGCTGCATCACGGCGCCGGCGCGTGGACGAGCTACTACGCCGACGGCAAGGTGCTCGCCGAGGGCCACTTCCACGCGAGCCTCGCCGCCGGCGCGTGGAAGCTGTACTTCGAGAGCGGCAGCGTCGCGGCCGAAGGTCGCTTCACGGACGGCATGCGCGCCGGCATGTGGAGCTTCTACCGCGACGCACCCGAGCACCCGCTGATCGCGCGCGGCGAGTTCGATGCGAACGGCGATGTCGACGGCACGTGGCATCACTACGACGACGACGGCAAGCTCGCCGCGATCACGCGCACCGAGACGCCGGATCAATGGCGCGCGGTCGATGCCGACTGGAGCGTCGACGGCGGCGAGGGCACGCTGCTCGAGGTCATGACCGCGCCGGGCGAGGTGCAGCACCGCGTGCACGAGGGCTCGGTCGGCGGCATGGCGCAGCGGCTCGACATGTTCGCGCTCGGCGCCGAGCGCATCTACGTGCAGAAGGCGTTCGAGCACGAGACGATCTTCGACCGCGATGGCTACGCGCTCGTGCACGGCGCGGCCGGCTGGCAGGCGAGCGACTGCCACTGGGCGAGCCTGCGCAAGGAGATCGCGAACGCAGGCGATGTCGTGCGCCTGCATGGCTTGCTCTATCAAGAGGCGCGCCGCCGCGCTCACGCGAGCGGCCACGACATGGACGGCGGCGGCAATCCCGACGCCGGCCCGACGTGCGGCGCGCCGCATGCGATCGTCGGCCCGCGCGCCGCGGTGCTCGACGTGCTGATCGCGTCGCGCGATCGCGTCACCTCGATCAGCCCCGCGGTCGTGCGCGAGGCGGTGCTCGCGAGCGACAACCAGCCCGCTGACGATGGCGGCGGCACCGCGCCGGCGCAGCCCCTCGACTACGCGAGCGTGCTCGCCGACAACATGGCGATGTACATCGAGTGGCCGCACGTCGATGGCCGGTTCGTCTCGCTGTTCGAGACGATGCCGGGTCGCTTCAACCTGCCGTGGTACGACCGCGGCGAGGCCAGCCAGGCCCCGTAGGGGAGCCCCCCGCCCAGGTGCATCCTCGAGGCGACGCGAGGATGCGCAAAGACGTGCGCTTGACGGCTCGCACGGTTCGCGACGCCGCGACGAAACCGCACTTCGTCGCGATTGCATGCCGCGCTCGCGGCTTGCATCATCGGGCCGCCATGAAGATCCGGCTCACGTTCGTTCTCGTAGTCGCGGCCGCGGCGTTCGCGGCGTGCTCGGGCAGCTCCGGCGGCGGCGGCGGAGGAGGAGGAGGCGGCGGCGGTGGTGGCGGTGGAGGCGGCGGCGGTGGCGGCGGGGTCGACGCGCCGGGGATTCCCGCGACGATCACGATCTCCGGCTCCGCCGTCGAGCAAGGGCAGAGCACCGAGACTCCGGTGCCGGGTGCGGCGATCTCCGCGTACGCGGTGGGCAACGACACGGCACTCGCGAGCACGACCACCGATGCGTCGGGCAACTACTCGCTGACGATCCCGACCAACGGCCAGCCGGTGGACGGCTATCTGAAAGCGACGATCTCCGGGTCGGTCGACACCTACGTCTATCCCGCGGCGCCGATGACCGCCGACTACACGATGGCGACCGCGAGCATGATCTCGAACGGCGACTACACGGGCCTGGTCGGCATCGAGGGCGGCAGCTCGAGCAACGGCCTCGTGATCATGGTCGTGCTCGACACGGCTGATGCCCCGGTGCAAGGCGCGACCGCGTCGAGCTCGCCGGCGTCCGGCAAGACCGCGTACATGAACTCGGGCGGCGAGCCGTTCTCGACGTCGTCGACCTACAGCGATGGGCTCGCGTTCTTGATCGACGTGCCGCCGAGCGGCGACGTCTCGGTCATCGCGAGCAAGAGCGGCATGACGTTCGCCTCGCACGCGCTACAGGCACGCGCGGGTGCACTCACGACGACCGAAGTGCTCGCGCAATAGATCGAGTACGCTTTGGGTGATGTTCCGCGAAGTCGCCCGCGTGCCGCTGGCCGCCGCCGCGGTTGCCGGTGCACTGCTGTTCGTCGCGCGGCCGAGCGCGCCGCCGGTGGCCGGGAAGCGCGTCGCGATCCGGACGGCCGAGTCTCCGCTGGCGCAGTCGCTCGCGCTCGACGTGTGGAGCGAGGATCGCGGGCCCGGGCTGCCGCTCGACGTCGTGGTGCCCGACGGCGCGCTGGCCGTGCTCGCGGCGGCCGGCGTGGCGTACGAGATCCTGGATCCCGACATCGACGCGAGCGCGCGCGCCGAGGCCGCGCGGATCCAGCACGCGGATGTCGGAGACTGGTTCGCCGAGTACCGCGACTACGACGCGATCGCGGAGCACCTGCGCGAGCTCGCCGCGGCCGCGCCCGATCGCGTCGCGATGCAGGCGATCGGCGGTTCGCTCGAGGGCCGCCCGATCTGGGCGATCCGCATCGGCCACATCGGGCCGGGCGTCACGCCGATCCTCGTCAACGGCACGCAGCACGCGCGCGAGTGGATCGCGGCGATGACGACGACGTGCGTCGCCGATCGGCTCGTCCGCGACTACGACCGCGATCCGGCGATCCGCGCGTTCGTCGACTCGACCGAGCTGTGGGTCGTGCCGGTCGTCAACCCCGACGGCTACGACTACACGTGGGGCACCGACCGCTACTGGCGCAAGAACCGCCGCGGCCGGTTCGGCGTCGATCTCAACCGCAACTTCGGCGTCGCCTGGGGCGGCGACGGCTCGAGCAGCCGCAAGTCCTCCGAGGTGTATCGCGGCGAGTACGCGTTCTCCGAGCCGGAGTCGGCGGCGCTGCGCGACTTCGCGAAGCGCGAAGGCTTCGCCGTGCACGTCGACTTCCACGCGTACGGCCAGCTCGTGCTGTACCCGTGGAGCTACACCGGCGCGCCCGCGAAGGATCGCGATCGGTTCGCCGCGGTCGGCGATCGCATCGCGTCGGCGCTGTTCGCGCCGCACGGCACGCGCTACACGCTCATGCAAAGTGTCGAGCTGTACCCGGCCTCCGGCACGATGGAGGACTGGATGTACGGCGAGCTCGGCGCGCAATCGTTCACGATCGAGCTGCGCCCCAAGGGCCGAGGCCGCAACGGCTTCGTGCTGCCACCCGACCAGATCCGCCCGACCTGCGACGAAGCCCTCTCCGCCCTCCTCGCGCTGCGCGCCGAGCACTGATCACTTCGGCATCGGAAATCCGCACAGCTTCGCGTCGTTCGCGACGACGTGGCGCTGGACTCCGGGCTTCAGCGCGCCGTCGGGGACCATGTGGGCGGCCATCCAGTCGAACTGGCTGCGGTTGCAGACGGCCGCAGCGCGCGAAGACGGTTGGGCGCCGCCGGTGACGTATTCGAGATCGGTGACCGAGATCATCGTCATGGCTGCTCCTAGTTGATCGAGAAGTGGACGTGGCCGTTGTGGCCACCGATCGGCGAGTGCGGCTGGCCGTCCTTCATGAACTGGTTCTTGTAGATGACCTCGTGGGCGTGCGTGTTGTGCGTGGCCCAGTTGTAGAAGCCCTGCATCTGGCCCGGCGTGCCGATCGAGTCGAACGCGCGGCCCTTGTAGTGCATCGAATTCGACGCGTGGCCGCCCGTCCACGTCGAGCCGATGGTCAGGCCCTGGCCCACGGACTGCTGCATCGCCGAGAACAGCTGCTGCGAGTAGCCGCCTTGCACGGCGGCGAGCTCGCCGGGGTCGATCACCGGGAAATCGTCGTGTGGTTTCGTCATGCCTGGACGAATTGCAGCGCCGGTGCCACGCGCGCGCGCCGCCATGCGCGCGATTTCGTGACCGTGGCCGCTCGACGAGCCATCGCCGGCGGGTTACGGGCTGCCGACCAGACCCGTCACGTCGTCGGTGACGAGCTCGCCGCGCGCGTCGGCGTTCGCGACCGTGGTCGTGCAGGTATCGAACGTGAGGCCGCGTACGTGGCGCACGTAATACGCCCACGCCGGCAGGTCGCCGAACATGTTCGATTCGGGATATTGCCCGGGCATGCCCTCGGGCGGCGCGCCCGGCACGGTGGCGAGGCCGCCGTCGTACGCGACCGCGACGCGCGTGAAGGCGAGGTTCGTGATCGCGTACGTCGTGCCGTCGTAGATCTGGCCGGTCGCGAGCGAGCCCTGATGCGGCGAATTCCCCCACGGGCCCGTCGCGCCGATGACGTCGGTGAACGACACGTGATCGATGCTGCCGAGCTTGGGCACGTCGCCGGTCGGGTGCGTCGTGCCGTCCTGCGCGAGGTACACGAAGAATGCGGCGCCGGTGTTCGCGAATTCGATCCGATCGAACGCCATGCCCTCGACGTCCGCGCCCTGCCGCGACTCGACCGCCATCGCCGCGTACTGCACGTCTTTGACCCACGTGTCCTCGAACGTGACGTTCGTGAACGCGCCGTAGGTCGCGGTGCCGACCTTGATGCCGTTCGAGCCGCCGTTGTTGCCGGTGAACACCGAGTCGCGCACGGTCATGCCGGAGATGCCGCGCCGCACGCCGCTCTTCAGGCACATCGCGTCGTCGCCGGCGTCGATCGCGCAGTGCTGCACGGTGATGTCGGAGCCGTCGACGATGTCGATGCCGTCGTGCGTGATGTAGTTCGACTGCAAGTTGAGGTTGTCGAACAGCACGTGGTCCGACTCCATCGCCACGAGGCTCCACACCGCGCCCTTGCGCACGTACAGGTTGCGCACCGTCACGTGCTGCGCCAGCACGGCCCACAGGATCATCGGCCGCGTCGCCTCGACGCCGGTGAACGAATCCCCCTGGCCGTCGAGCGTGCCGCCGCCGTCGACGACGAGGTCGTGCACCGCGGGCGCGTAGAGCAGCGCGCGCTGGCAGTTCGCCAGCTGCGTGTTGCCGGTCGCGGGCGATTGCGCCGGGTAGTCGGCCGCGTTCGGGCTGCCGAGCAGCACCGCCGACGAGTCGACGTAGAACGTCATGCTGCTCGCGAGTGTCAGCGTACCGGTGAGGAACGTGCCGCCGGACACCACGACCGAGCCGCCGGTGCCGGCCGCCGCGGCGATCGCGGCCTGGATCGCCGCGGTGTCGTTCGTCGTGCCGTCGCCGGTCGCGCCGAAGCTACGCGCGTCGAACACCGGCGCCGGTGGTGCGCCGATGTACGCGGCTTCGTTGTACACGAGCACGTCGTCGACGTTCAGCGTGCCGGGCGCCGCGCCGTCCATGTAGAAGCTGATGCGCTCGATCGAGCTCGACGCCGTACGCAGCGCGACCGCGTGCTCCTTGCGCACGCCATCGACGAACAGATCGAACGTGCCGGCGTTGGTATCGACGACCACCCGGACGCGGTACCAGACGTTCGCGGCGAACGGCTGGATCGTCGCGGTCGTCGCGCCGACGTGCGCGACGAGGTTCCCGTCCTGGAACGCGACCGAGGCCACCGCGTTGCCGGCCCCGTCGTAGATGTACGGGATCGCCTTGAAGCCGGCGGTCTCGTGCGCCATCACCTTCGCTTCGATCGCGATGCGGCCGGATTGCGCGGCGAACGTGGTCGACAGGCTCGACGCGCCGGCGATCGCGACGCTCTTGTCGGCGGGGAACGGGACCTCGAGCACCGCGGCCGATCCGGCGGTCACCCACGGCGAACCGGGCGCGGCGTGGCTCGGCATCGCGTCGAACGTCTCGTGCACGACGTACACGCCGTTCGTCGCACCCGAGCCGGCGGCATCGCGGGCGGCATCGCTCGTGGCGCTCGTGGCCGCGTCGCCGTGCATCGCGTGGCTCGTCGAGCCACAGGCGGTCGCGCAGGCGAGCAAGCAGGCGATGCGCATGGTCGGCTCGTCGAGCAAGAGCCATACCCTAGGCGGAGGCACGCGTTACGGTGTGTTACACGTGAGATCGATGCGTTTGGCAACGCGGCCGAGGTAACGTGGGACGGTGATCCGCGGGCTGCATCACAGTGCGTATCGCTGCCGCGACTCCGAGGAGACGCGGCGGTTTTACGAGGACTTGCTCGGCCTGCCGCTCGTGCAGGCGTTCGAGATCACCGAGACCAAGACCGGCCGCATCACGAACGTGCTGCACTCGTTCTACGCGATGGACGACGGCTCGTGCCTGGCGTTCTTCGAAGCGCCCGACCTGCCGTTCGACTTCAAGGTGCAGCACGACTACGACCTGCACATCGCGCTCGAGGTCGCGCACGACGCGCTCGCGGCGATGCTGGGCAAGGCGCGCGCGGCCGGCGTCGAGGTGCGCGGCATCGCCGAGCACCTCATGATCGATTCGATCTATCTGCGCGATCCGAACGGCTACGTGATCGAGCTGACGGCGAAGCGACCGGATCACGACGACCACATGGATCCGGCAAAGAACGGCGCGCACGACACGCTCGCGCGCTGGCAGCGCGACAAAGTGTAAGCTGGGGCGATGAGACTCACCTGGCTCGGCTTCGTCATCTTCGCGATCGGTTGCGGTACGAGCACGCCGGCGGGCACCCCGCAGAACGGCGACGCCACGCTGCAGTACGGCAGCACGACCAAGGACCTCACGGTGGGCTCCGCGATCCTCGACCCCAACGGCGGCGGCTCGGGCGTGGCGGCGATGCTGGTCCAGCTCGGCACCGACGGGGTGACTTGCGATGTCAATCTGGTCGGCCCGACGTTTCCGCCGCACGGCGAGTACGTGTACTTCGACGTCGACCCGACGACGCCGATGGATTACGCGGAGGCGCTGGTCAGCGTGATCTCGTCGACGAACAATAACCTGTCGCTCGACGAGAGCAACGGCACGGTGTCGATCACGTCGATCGACACGCGCGTGATGGGCACGGTGACGTTCAACTCGTCGACCGACGAGGCCGGGGCGATCGTCGCGACCGGGACGTTCGACGTCGAGAAGTGCTTCTGAGCGCGCGC
Source organism: Kofleriaceae bacterium (assembly GCA_036490935.1). Taxonomy (GTDB): domain Bacteria; phylum Myxococcota_A; class Polyangia; order Haliangiales; family Haliangiaceae; genus JABFXX01. Next base: position 16,817 of record DASXCY010000190.1, read on the forward strand.
TCGGATTAGGATTGCCGCCATGGAAGAGCGTAAGGCGTGCGCGCTGCTCAAGGCGCGGTTCGAGGCGGCCGGCTTTCACATCGCCGAGAACGTGATGTTCGCGGAGGATCACATCCGGTTCGAGATCGACGGCTACGACGCCGGCGCGCGCGTCGGCTACGAGTACATCACCGAGGAAGCCGGCGATAGCTGGGACGTCGACGACGACGTCCAGCACGAGCTCGCCGAGCGCCGCGCGAAGGGCGATCTGTTCGTGCTCGTGGTCAAGGAGACCGAGGCGGCCGACGCGGCCGCGATCGGCCAGCGCGCCGACGCGTTCCTCGCTCAGCTCGCGAAGAAGCCGGCGGCGGCGAAGAAGCCGGCCGCGGCGGCCAAGAAGCCGCCGCCGACGCCGAAGAAGCCCGCGGCCAAGAAGGCGGCGAAGAAGTGACCGCGCTGCGCTATCTCGTGATCTTCGCCGCGGCGTGCTCGGCCCAGCTCCAGACGATCCAGATCGAGAACCACACGCCGCGCCCGATCGAGCAGCTGTACGTGCATGCCGCCGGCTCGCCGCGCGGCGCCTCGCGCGGCCAGCTCGCGCCGAACGCGACGACGCAGGTCCAGATGAAACCCGGCAACGTCGAGGTCTACGCGGTCAGCCAGAAGCTCCAGGTCGACGAGCACACGCGCGACGTCCCCGAAGCCAGCCAGCAATTCGAGCTGCGCGCGCCCGCGAAGGTGATCTTCTACGACGCCGGCGCCGACAAGCCGGCCGGCGTCGATCGCCCCAACGTCTACGGCGTCGCGTTCTCGATCCCCAAGCCGAAGCCCGAGCCTACGGGCCCGTGACCGCGCAGCTGACGGTCGTCACCGTGCCTGCGGGCGGCGAGCTATTCAGGATCTGGAGCTCGGAATGGGTCGGGAACAGCGTCGGATCCGCACACTCGGTCGTGTTGGTCTCGATCTGCCAGCACGCCACCGTCGATGCGGGCGTGCACGCCGGCAACGGCTGCTCCATCGCGCTCGACGTCCCGTAATCGTAGATGTAAGAGACGGTGCACTGGGTCGGATCGATGTTGCCTTCGAGGCATGGCTTGATCGCCTCGGACAGTCGGGTGCCGAAATCGGCGAGCGCCGGCGAGTAGTCGCTCTGACACACCGAATACATCTTGCCGCGGTCGCCGAACTGACCGACGAAGCTCGCGAGGCGCAAGCCAGGCCGCGCGATCGCCAGCTCGCCGTTGACCGTCGCGTTGCACGATGGCTCGAGCGCGAGCTGCTGCTCCACGGTCTGTCCGGGAATCTGCAGCGGCCCGGTCGAGATCTGGTAGCCGGTCGGGTCGGGAGGCGTTCCGTCCTGGTTCGTGCCCGCGATCACCGCGACAACCAGCTGCGAGGGATCCTTCAACGTCGCCAGGAAGTCGTAGTAAGCCGACGCGTCTCGTAGATATGGCGAGTCGCTGCCCGCGCGCGGCACGCAGCCGTCGTACGTGCCTGCGGTGGTCGCCGAGATCGCCTCGTCGCACTCGTACGCCCACAGCGGCTGGCAACGGAAGTCGCCGGGCCCGACGTCGTCGAGCGAGAACAGCGCCGGGTCCTTCACCGAGCAGTCGTCCTCGTCGGTGAGGATCACCACCGCGAGGTACGCGCCCGGCCGCAGAAAGCCGGTGTTGCCGTGCTGCGAGCCATCGAGGGCACGCTTCATCGCGTCGAGCGGCGCCTCGAACCCGCAGCCGGTGGTCCCGATCTCGGCCATGCACGGCAGTGCGGTCGCGAGCGGGTTCGCGCTCGGGCAACTGTAATTGGTCATGCGGCCGGTCGGCGTCTGGAGATCGGACAGGAACGTGTCGCCGGCGTCGAGCGAGCACCCGCTGCATGCGACGCCGTTGACGATGCCGGTCTGGCCGCCGAGCATCGCGAAGTGAAACGCGCCGTCGTCGTGCACCGCGACCTTCGGGCACGACGGGCCGAGGTCGACAACGCTGCCGGTGCCGACGGTGGTCGACACGACCGCGACGTGCACGTTCGGCCGCGTCGCGCCGAACTTGGTGTCGAGCACGTTCACGAAGTTCGGGAAGTTCTGCGCGAACAGCGCCTGCTTGTCGGCGGTCGACAGCGAATTGTCGACCACGAACAAGATGTCGATGTCGTCCGAGACCGGGATGGTCTTCGTCGCGACTCGAGTGTTGTTGTTCGGTACGGTCGACAGCGATCGATCCGGACACGCGGTCAGCAAACACAAAGCGGCAAGCGCGGCACGCATATGATCGCGCTACAGCAAGTGCGGCGCCAATCACGGTGCGCGCGGTTCTCGCAGGTTGCGCGCGCGGCGCGCCAACGGCGTTGTCGTTATGGAACCGTGAACACGACGGCGGTGAGCGTCGTCGTCATCTGCGACTTGATGATCACCGAGTCTTGATCGGGGACCTGCGTGATCATGCCGCTCGTGCCCTGCAGCGTCATGTGCATGTCATAGCTGCCGATCGGCAGCGGGCCGCTGATCGACGTGAGCGGCGTGCAGTCGAACGGCTGCGAGAACGTGTCGTTCGTGACGTCGTTGCGGACGATCACGAGCACCTCGGTCGCCATCGCGTCGGTGCACGTGACCGGGGCCATCGACGAGTCCTGCAGCGACCAGTCGAGCCGGAACGTCCCGGGCAGCGCGGCGTCCTGAAAAGGATGGGCGTCCGGAAAGCCGCCGCCCCCGCCGCATGCCGCGACGAGGGCGATCAGCGCGAGACCAACCGCGCGCGCGATCACATCGAGCTGACGGCGCAGCTCACCGAGGTGACCGTGCCGATCGGAGGCGCCGAGCCGTTCGCGATCTGGAGCGAGAGGTGGGTCGGGAACGCGGTCGCATCCGGGCAGCCCGCCATGTCACTCTTGAACCAGAAGCACGGCGCCGGCATGCTCGACGGCGTGTTCGGGTCGGTCATGACGCAGGGCTGGAGCTGCGTCTCGGTCTGGCCGGTCGAGCCGAGGTTCTGGATGTACGAGACCGTGCACTGCAACTGCGTGCCCGGGTTGTTCGGATCGGTGTCGGTCGTGTCGATCGCGCCCTCGAGGCACGGGCTGATCGCGTTGAACAGCTGGGTGCCGATGTCGGTGAGCGCGGCCGAGTAGTCGTTCTGGCAGACCGAGTAGAACTTGCCGCGCGTGCCGAACTGCGAGATGATCTGCGCGAGGCGCAGGCC
>DASXCY010000191.1:0-45801 GCA_036490935.1 Kofleriaceae bacterium
TGATCATTTGGCGAGCGCCCTGATCCGTTCGGCGGCGACTCGTCCTTGCTCGGTGTTGCGGAACCTGGCGACGATCACGCGGTAAAACTCCAGCGCGGCCGGGATCTTGCCCGCGTGCTCCAGGTCGCGCGCGGCGCCGGCGACCTCGGGCGGAAGCTCGCCGTCGAGCAGCCACAGCCCGGGTGGCTCCAGCCGCAGCGCGCGCAGCGCGGCCTCGACGGGCTTCGCGAGCTTGAGCTGCGCCGGCACGTGACACGCCACGACCACGCGGTCGCGCGCGCGCAGCGACCGCACGGTCTCGCCGACCAGCCGCTGCGCGGCCTCTTCATCGGCGACCTCGACGATCGTCACGCCGCGCTCGATCGCCTCGCCCAGCGCGGCCTCGACGTCGCGCGCGGCGATGCCACGTGCCGCCGCGCGCGCGAGGCTGACCTCGCCGCAACCCACGCAGGTCACCACGGGTCCGTCGACGCCGAGCGTTCGGGAGCGCATCGCGTGATAATGTAGCGCGCCTATGGAGCGGCCATCCGTCGGTTCGTCGATGCCTCGTGTCGACGGCGTCGCGAAGGTCACCGGGCGCGCGCTCTACCTCGACGACCTCGAAGCGCCGAATGCCTGGCATGGCGCGACCGTGCGCTCGACCGTCGCGCACGGAATCCTCGAAGCGTTCGACCTCGACCCGGGATTCGACTGGTCGCGCGTCGTCGTCGTCACCGCCGCCGACATCCCGGGCAAGAACACGATCGCGCTGATCGAAGACGATCAGCCCGCGCTCGTCGCGATCGGCGCGCCGATCATGCACGTCGACGAGGCGCTCGCGCTGGTGGCCGCACCGACGCGCGAGCTCGCGTTCGCCGCGGCGCGCGCCGTCAAGCCGCGCGTCGAGCCGCTGCCCGCGAACTTCGATCCCGCCGCGTCGACGCACGTGTTCAAGGAATTCCGCGTCCGCAAGGGCCACGCGACCGACGCCGAATTCGACGCCGCGATCGCGCGCGCGGCGCACGTGATCGAAGGCTCCTACTCGACGTCGCCGCAGGAGCAGATGTACATCGAGCCGCAGGCGATGATGGCCGAGTGGCACGGCACCGCGTGTCACCTCGTCGGCTCGATGCAGTGCCCGTACTACGTGCACAAGGCGATGAAGGTGCTGCTCGGTTGCGGTCCCGACGGCGTCGTCGTGCGGCAAGCGGTCACCGGCGGCGGCTTCGGCGGCAAAGAGGAATACCCGTCGATGCTCGCCGCGCACGTCGCGGTGCTCGCGAAGAAGGCCGGCCGCGCCGTCAAGATGGTCTACGACCGCGACGAGGACATCGCGGCGACGACGAAGCGCCACCCGGCGCGCACGCGCCACCGCCTCGCGATCGACGCGCACGGCGAGATCTGCGCGATCGATGTCGATTGCGTGATGGACGGTGGCGCGTACCTGACGCTGTCGCCGGTCGTCCTGTCGCGGGGGGTGCTGCACGCGGCAGGGCCGTATCGCTGCCCGGTCGTGCGCGTGCGCGGCCGCGTCGTGATGACGAACCACCCCCCGCACGGCGCGTTTCGCGGGTTCGGCGCGCCGCAGACCACGTTCCCGTACGAGCGCCAGATCGACAAGCTCGCGCGCCACCTCGGCGAGGAGCCGCTCGCGCTGCGCCATCGGCTCGCGCTGCGCTCGGGCGACACGACCGCGACCGGGCAGGTGCTCGGCGCGTCGGTCGGCACCGACGAGGTGATCGCGGCGGTCCGCGACGCGGCCGGTCCGGTCCCCGCGCGCGACGGCCCTCGCTGCAAGCGCGGCCGCGGCTATGCGTTCTACTTCCACGGCGCCGGCTTCACCGGCTCGGGCGAGCAACGCCTCGCCGGCCGCGCGACGGTCGCGGCGCTGCCGAACGGCCGCTTCGAGGTGCGCACGAGCTCGACCGACATCGGACAGGGCGCACTCACGATCTTCACGCAGATCGCATCGCAAGGGCTCGGCGTCGACGCCGCGCTCGTCGACATCATCGAACCGTCGACCGATCGTGTGCCCGACAGCGGCCCGACCGTCGCGAGCCGCACGTGCATGGTCGTCGGCGGGCTGATCGAGAAGGCGTCGCGCGAGCTGCGCGACCTGCTGCCGGCACGCGACCGCGAGCTGACGGTCACGAAGCAATACGAGCCGCCGCCCGGCGTGCACTTCGACGACGAGACCTACACCGGCGCCGCCTATCCGGTGTTCGGCTGGGCGTGCTGCCTCGTCGACGTCACGGTCGATCTCGACACGTACGAGGTGCGCATCGATCGCTGCGTGCAGGCGGTCGACGTCGGCAAGGCGATCAACCCGGTGATCGTGCGCGGCCAGATCGAGGGCGGCACGCTGCAGGCGCTCGGCTGGGCGCTGCTCGAGAACATCGTGTATCGCGACGGCAAGGTCGCGAACGCGAACATGACCAACTGCATCGTACCGACGTTCGCCGATGCGCCGGAGATCGAGACCATGATCGTCGAGGTGCCGTATCCGTTCGGGCCGAGCGGCGCGAAGGGCGTCGGCGAAATTCCGATGGACGGCCCGGCCGCCGCGGTCGCGAACGCCGTCGAGGATGCGCTCGGCGTCGCGTTCGACGCGCTCCCGATCTCGCCCGAGGCGGTGTTCGCGAAGGTGCGGCCGTGAAGGTCGAGCTGCGCGTGAACGGCCAGCTGCGCGAGGTCGACTGCTCGCCGTGGAAGCGGCTGCTCGACGCGTTGCGCGAGGATCTGCGCCTGACCGGCACGAAGGAAGGCTGCGGCGAGGGCGAGTGCGGCGCGTGCACGGTGATGCTCGACGGCGAGGTCGTGAACTCGTGCCTCGTCGCGGTCGGGCAGTGCGCGGGCCGCGACGTCACGACCGTCGAGGGGCTCGCGCACGGCGACCTCCTGCACGCGGTGCAGCGCGAGCTCGTCGCGTGCGGTGGCGCGCAGTGCGGCATCTGCACCCCGGGTATCGCGGTGTGCGCCGCCCACGTCGTCGATCGCGGCCTGGCGACGTCGCGCGACAAGGTGCGCGAGCTGCTCGCCGGCAACATCTGCCGGTGCACCGGCTACCAGCTGATCGTCGATGCGGTGATCAACGCGGCGAAGGCGAAATGACGGAGTACATCCGGCCGCGCGATCTCGACGAAGCGCTCGACGCGCGCGCCGCGCATCCCGATTACATGGTGCTCGCCGGCGGCACCGACCTGATGGTCAACGCGAACCACAAGCACGCGCCGGCCGGGATCATCGACCTGTGGCGGCTGCCCGGCCTCGGCGGGATCGCGCGCGACGAGGCCGGGCTCGCGATCGGTGCCGGCGCGACGTGGCTCGAAGTGGCGCGCGACGCCGCGGTCACCGAGCGCTGGCGGCCGCTCGCCGAGGCGGCGCGCGAGATCGGCGCGTTGCAGATCCAGGCGCGGGCCACGCTCGGCGGCAACGTCGGCACGTCGTCGCCGGTCGGCGATTCGCTGCCCGTGCTGCTCGCGTTCGATGCCGAGCTCGAGCTCGCGTCGGTGCGCGGCCGGCGGCGCGTGCCGTATCGCGAGTTCTGCACCGGCTATCGCAAGACGTTGCTCCAGCCCGACGAGCTCATCGCGTGCGCGCGGCTGCCGAGCCCGGATCCGCAGTGGACGACGCGCACGACGTGGCGCAAGGTCGGCACGCGCCGCGCGCAGTCGATCTCGAAGGTGATGGGCGCGGCCGTGATCGAGCTCGATCGCGATCGCGTCGTGCGCTCGGCGCGCATCGCCCTCGGCGCGGTCGCCGATCGGCCGATTCGCATCGCCGCGGCCGAGCAAGCCGTGCGCGGCCTGCCGCTCGCCGACGCCGCCGAGGCCGCCCGCGCGGCCACCCGCACCGCGATCGCGCCGATCGATGACGTGCGCTCGACCTCGGCGTACCGCCGAGAGGTCGCCGGTAACGTGGTCGCGTACTTCTTCTCGGGCATAATCTCGTAACCGTGCCCGGTCCGGACGACGCGAAGCAGCCCGACGAGGCCGCGCCCGAACCGATCGGGACGGCCGAGTCCGCGCCGGTCACGAGCGGCGGCGTCCCGGTCGCGGAGCCGGTCGAACCGGTCGAGTACATCGAGCCTGGCAAGTCGGGCCGCGCGAAGCGAGTCAGCCAGTCGATCCAGAACGTGGTCTCGGGCGGCGTCGAGAAGCTCGGCGTCGGGATCAACGCGATCGGCGAAGGCATCGCGAAGGTCGGCGAATACACCGACAAGGTGCCGCTCGTCGGCACCGGCGTCACGAAGATCGGCGAGGGCATCGCGAAGGCCGGCGTCGCGATGGAGCAGCTGCCGCGCGTGACGCAGACGCGGCGCGGCCGGCTGCTCGTGCGCAGCGTGGTCGTCGCGTTCCTGCTGATCGCCGCGTGGATCGCCGCGATCGTCTGGTTCCAGGTCCGCGAGAACGACACACCCGACCTGCGGCCCGACGCGGAGCGCATCCTGGTCGAGCTCAGCAAGGGCTCGGCCGACTGGGTCTACGACAACGAAGCCTCGCCGCGCTTCCAGGAGATCGAGCGCAAGGAGCAGTTCGTCGGCGACATGAACGACATGGTCAAGACGCTCGGCAAGTTTCGCGAGCTCACCGCGATCAACGGCACGGTCGTGACGTACGGGCCGACGGGCAGGCTGAGCCGCGTGTCGCTGACCGCGTCGTTCGACAACGGCATCGCCAAGGGCTGGATCGGCTTTCACGACGTCGACGGGACGTGGAAGCTGATCGGGATCGGCATCGATCTACCGCCCGAGCTGAAGATCACGAAGGAGCAGCGCGAGAAGCGCGTCGAGGCGTGCGCCGATAAGATGAGCCCCAAGACGTGCGACCTGTATCGCGTCGCCGACGGCATCTTGCAGCAGCTGCGCGATGGCCATGCCGACCAGGTGTGGGAAGCCTCCGACGCCATCTTCAAGAAGTCGGAGACGAAGCCGAGCTTCATCGCGATCCAGGACAACCATCGCCGCGAGCTCGGCGCGTACCGCCGCATCCTCGACGTCACCGAGGCTCGGCTGTTGAACAACTCGGCGAGCTACGAGCTCCTCGCCGAGTACGAGAAGTCGAGCGCCGTGCGCACCGTGTTCGGCTTCGAGCGGGCCAGCATGACCGCGCCGTGGATGCTGCACAGTCTGAAGATCGTGCTGCCGATGCCACGCGCCGAGGCAGAAGCGCCGGCGACGGCGCCCGCGCTGCCTCAGGCCGTGCCGGTCGATGCCGGAGTGCGCGACGCGTCGTCTCGTTTGGGACGCTGACGCCGCCGCATCACGAGCCACGCCGCGATCGCCACGCCGGGCCAGGCGAGCCACGCGATCTGCGCCCACCACGGCCGCTCGAACCGCATCTCGATCGTGTGGTTGCCCGGCGTCACGTCGACCGCGGGGAAGTCGGGCGTCACGCGGCGCACGGGCACCTCGTCGCCGTCGATGTACGCGTGCCAGCGCGGGTGCCAGCTCTCGCGGATCATGAACGTCGTCGGCTTCGACGCCTGCACGTCGGCGACGATGTCGGCGTCGTTGCCGGGCGAGTCCTGGCGCCACGCGCGCACCAGCTTGCCCGCGGGCGGTGGGCCCGGCGGCCCCGAGCCGGCGTACGCGAGCACCTTGTCCTCGAGCGGCTCGTTGCCGGTGAGCTTGATGTTGTATTGCTCGAGCCAGCGCTTGGTCTCGGGCAGGGCCCGCCCGGTCAACCACTGCAGCGCGACGATGCGGCCCGCCTGTTCGGCGTGATAGCCCGGCGGCAGCATGCCGATGATCTGCACGGGCGACACGAGGCCGGGCGCGGGCAGCTTGCGGATCTCGTAGTGCTCGGTCTTCCCGACCTCCTCGCCGGGCGGCATCTTGCTCTCCGAGCCCTTCGAGAACACGAGGTACGGCGCGTCGTAGACCCACGCGATGCGCGTGTAGTCGTGGGTCGTCGCGTTGATCGTCCACAGATAGTCGTAGTTCGGGCTCGCCTGCAGGCCGCCGCCGCCCATCTGCAGCGTGACCGGCACGCGCTCGTACGCGTAGCCGAGCAGGTTCCACCAGTGGTTCTCGGCGCCGGGCCCGACTTGCTTGCGGCCCGGCGGGAGCTGCGCGATCAGCGTATCGATCTGGTCGCGCTCCTCGGGATGCAGCCCGGGCCGGTCCTCGAGCGTGATGATGCGGTGGCGCAGCGCGGTCCAGCCCTGCTGGCTGACGAGCACGAGCAGGCCCGCGGTGACCGCGGCGACGATCGTGCGCATCGCGTACTGCACCGGATCCTCGTCGCCCTGCTTCTGCTTGCGCGCGCTGCCCATGAACCAGCGCTGCCACGGTGCATCCCACAACATGCGGCCGAAGATCGCGATGCCCGCGCCGATGCCGAGCGCGAGCACGATCTGCATCGCGCCGAGCGCGCGCACCGCCGGAAACAGATCGTCGCCGATCTTGCCGAGCTTGGGGCCGAGGCCGAGCAGCACCGCGTAGAGGACGGCGGGCGGCCACAGCCAGCGCAACATGCGATCGCGCACGAACAACACGACGACCGGCAGGGTCCAGGTGAGCAGGGCCCAGCGCGTATCGGGCGAGAAATCGAGCAGCATGCCGCTGCGGTACCAGTGGCCGAGCTCGTAGAAGCCGGGGCCGACCTCGTCGCCGACGCGGTGTGGGAACCCGCCGAAGCCCTTGTAGTCGCCGAACAGCGGCAGCCAGATCGGCATCCACGCGACGATCATCAGCACGCCGAGCACGACCAGGCGCACGGTTTCGGCGCGCAGCTGGCCGAAATCGGGCATCACCCACTTCGTCTTGTCGGTGCGCAGCAGCACGGGCAGCAGCACCCCGCCCACCGCGATCACGCCGCCGAATCCGAACACGAGCAAGTCGGGCAAGAAGTCGATCCACTTGCGCGGGATGACGCACAGCACGATCAGGCCGGCGATCGCGAGGGCGCGCCCGGCGACGCTCGGCCAGTCGAGGCGGTCGAGCCGCGGCAGGAGCTTCGCGACCACGCTCGCGACGAGGCCGAACCCGAGCACGGCGACCGCGAACGGGTGGCACAGCCCGACGAACGCGCCCCACGCGATCGCGGGCGCGAGCCCTTTGCGCTCGCTGATCCAGCGCGCGCAGTAGCCGAGCGCGAGCGGGAACGCGGCGAGCGCCCAGGTCTGCGTGTACAGGCCGACGTTGAACGTGCCCGCGTTGCCGGTGCCCCAGCGCGACTCGCCGTTCATGAACGCGATCGCGAACGCGGCGACCGCGGCTTGCCACGGCGTGGCACCGAGCAGGCGCATGCCGCGATACGCGGCCGCCGGCGCGAGCACGAGCGGCAGCCACACGCTGAGCTGGAAGAAGAACAGGTGGTGCCCGAAGATCGCGGCCGGGATCGCCGACGCGAGCTGCGGCAGCGCCTGGTAGTAGTACAGCGACGCGTAGCCGGCGTTCGCGCTCGGATTCCAGAAGTCGAAGTCGCCGAACCGCAGGCAGTCGGCGAGGCGCGCCGACTCCGCGAAGTGGAACGTCAGGTCGTCGCCCGCCGGCTCGCCGGCGAACACGTGGATGTGGATGATCGCGACCGCGATCGTGATCGCGGCGAGCGCCGGCAGCGCGCCGTACTTCGCGACCCAGGCGCCGGTGGCGTCCCAGAGATCGGGCTTCGCCGGGACTTCGGACTTCGGACTTCGGACTTCGGACGCGGGACCACCACCGGAACCGGATTGTTTCGGTCCGAGGTCCGAAGTCCGAGGTCCGAGGTCCTTGTCTTCTCCGCTCATGCCGCCGCCTCTCCGAGCAGATCGGCGGCGCGGGTCTCGGAGAACGTCGGCGTCGCGCCGCGGGCTTCGGCGACGGCGGCGGCCCAGCGGCTGGCGGCGTCGCCGCAGGTCTCGAGATCCCAGCCCAGCGTGAGGCCGTGGATGAGGATCGCGAGGTAGGCGTCGCCGCAGCCGACGTGATCGCCGCCCGGCCGCGCGTGCACGCCGCGGATCGCGTGCGTGCCGCGCTCGCTATACAAGGTGGAGCCGCCGGCGCCGTGGGTGACCGCGAGCACGCGGCGCCCGGTGTCACGGTCTCGCAGCGCGCCGATCGGATCGGCCCAGCCGTACAGCTTGGCGAGCGCGGCGAGCTCGCGATCGTTGACCTTGATGACGTCGGCGGCGGCGATGCCCTCGGCGATCGCGTCGCCGAGCTCGGTGCCGCGGATGTTGACGTCGTACACCTTCACGCACGTCGCGCGCGCGGCGGCGATCGCGGCGCGCCAGCCGTCGAGCCCTTCGCGCGTGCGTTGCGCGAGCGTGCCGTACACGAGCACGCCGGCCTCGGCGAGCGCGGCGCGGATCTCGCCGGTGCACGCGATGCCCTCCCACGCGCGGCCGGGGACCAGCGTGTAGCGCGGCTCGCCGGCTTCCACGGTGACCTCGACCACGCCGGTCGCGCGCTCGCGATCGATCTGCACGAGCGACGTGTCGACGACCGGCTCGAGCCGCGCGATCGCAGCGCGTCCGCGCTCGTCGTCGCCGACGCGCGTCGCGAGCCGCGCCCAGCCGCCGGCCTGGCCGAGGTGCCAGGCGACGTTCGCCGGCGCGCCGCCGAGCTGCGGACCGTCGGGGAACAGGTCCCAGAGCAGCTCGCCCCAGATCACGACTGCCTGGTCGCTCACCTTGACACGTGCTTAGTTAGTGTACACATTACACACTAGATGACCGACGGGCTCGCGCTGCTGACCGACTTGTACCAGTTGACGATGGCCTGCGGCTACTGGAAGCAGGGCGATGCAGAGCGCGAGGCGGTCTTCCACCTGACGTTTCGGCGCGCGCCGTTCGGCGGCGCATACGCGATCGCGGCCGGACTCGCGCCCGCGGTCGAATTTCTGCGCGGACTGAAGTTCACGTCCGACGATCTCGCGTACCTCGCGACCGTGCGCGACCGCGAGGACCGTCCGCTGTTCCCGCACGAGTTCCTCGATTACCTCGGCGCGCTCGAGTTCACGTGCACGGTCGACGCGATCCTCGAAGGCTCGGTCGTGTTCGCGCACGAGCCGCTGGTGCGCGTGCGCGGGCCGATCCTGCAGGCGCAGATCGTCGAGACCGTGCTGCTCGCCATCATCAACTACCAGACGCTCGTCGCGACGAAGGCGGCGCGCGTGTGTCAGGCCGCGCGCGGGGCGCCGGTCCTCGAGTTCGGGCTGCGCCGCGCGCAGGGCATCGATGGCGCGCTCGCCGCGTCGCGCGCGTCGTACCTCGGCGGCTGCTCCGCGACGTCGAACGTGCTCGCCGGCAAGCGCTACGGCATCCCGATCGCGGGGACGCACGCACACAGCTGGGTGATGTTCCATGCCAGCGAGCTCGACGCGTTTCGCGCCTACGCCGACGTGATGCCGGGCAATTGCACGCTGCTCGTCGATACGTACGACTCGATCGAAGGCGTGCGCCACGCGATCGCGGTCGGCCGCGAGCTGCGCGCGCGGGGCCACGAGCTCGCCGGCATCCGGCTCGACTCGGGCGATCTCGCGCACCTCTCGATCGAATCGCGCCGGCTGCTCGACGACGCCGGGTTTCCCGACGCGAAGATCGTCGCGTCCAACGATCTCGACGAGCAGCTGATCGGCAACATCCTCGAGCAAGACGCGCGCATCGACTCGTGGGGCGTCGGGACCAAGCTCGTCACGTGCTTCGGCCAACCCGCGCTCGGCGGCGTGTACAAGCTCGGCGCGCATCGCGACGCGCGCGGCAACTGGCGCGACGTGCTGAAGCTGAGCGAGCAGGCGGTCAAGATCTCGAACCCCGGCGTGCTGCAGGTGCGCCGGCTGCGCGCGGGCGGCTGGCTCGCCGGCGACATCATCTACGACAGCGAGCACGGGCTCGCGGCCGGGCACGCTGGACTTGGGGGCTACGAGCTGTACGAGATCGAGGAGCCGATGCGGCCGCCGTTCGCGCCGCCGAGCGATGCCGCCGAGGATCTGCTGGTCACCGTGCTCGAGCGCGGGGCGCCGACCGAAGCGGATCTCACGCTCGTGGGCGCACGCGCGCGGGCCGCCGCCGAGCTCGCGCAGCTGTCGCCGCGCACGAAGCGGTTCTTGAATCCGCAGCCGTATCCGGTGGGGCTCGATCGCCACGTCCACGAGCGCAAGCAGCAGCTGATCGCGGAGGCCCACCATCATGCATGAGCTCGTTGTCTTTTCGATCGCCGCGTACGACGCGCTCGCCGACGCGCTCGCGCACGAGGGCGGCTGGCCGCGCGGCTCGGTCGAGCGCCGCACGTTCCCGGATGGCGAGCGCTACCAGCGCATCGAGACCGATCCGGCCGATCGCGACGTCATCCTCGTCGGCGGCACCGTCAACGACGCCGCGACGCTCGAGCTGTACGACCTCGCGTGCGGCCTGGTGATCGCGGGCGCGTATCGCGTGCGGCTCGTGCTGCCGTTCTTCGGCTACTCGACGATGGAGCGCGCGGTACGCTACGGCGAGATCGTCACCGCGAAGACGCGTGCGCGGCTGCTGTCGTCGATCCCGCAGGCGTCGCGCGGCACGCAGGTGTTCCTGCTCGATCTGCACGTCGACGCGATCGCGCACTACTTCGAAGGCGGCATGCGCCCGGTGCACGTCTACGGCAAGTCGTTCGTGGTCGCCGCCGCGCGCCGGCTGGGAGGCGACGACTTCGTGCTGGCGTGCACCGACGCCGGCCGCGCGAAGTGGGTCGAGTCGCTCGCAAACGATCTCGGCGTCGGCGTCGCGTTCGTGTACAAGCGGCGCGTCTCGGGTGCCGACACGGCGGTCACCGGCGTCTCGGCGCAGGTCGCCGGCAAGCGCGTCGTGATCTACGACGACATGATCCGAACGGGCAGCTCGCTCGTCGGCGCGGCGCAGGCTTATCGCGACGCCGGCGCGGTATCGATCGACGCGATCGCGACGCACGGGGTGTTTCCGGGCGACTCGCTCGACCACATCCGCGCGACCGGCCTGTTCGGCCAGATCGTCACGACCGACAGCCACCCGCGCGCCGCGCGCCTGGCGGGCGATTTCCTGCACGTCGACAGCACCGCTCCGCTGCTCGTCGAGCATCTCAGGAGCAACCGGTGAGGAATCGATGAGGCTCGTCAAGGTCGCGGTCGCGTGTGTCAACCAGACGCCGTTCGCCTGGGATTCCAACTTCGCGCACCTGCGCATGGCGATCGAGCACGCGCGAGCCGAGAGCGCGACGCTGCTGTGCCTGCCCGAGCTCGCGATCACCGGTTACGGCTGCGAGGACGCGTTCTTCATGGACGGCCTGCAGGACACCGCGTTCGCGCAGCTCGACGCGCTCGCGCCGCACACCAAGGGCATGGTCGTCGCGGTCGGGTTGCCCGTCTATCACGAGAAGGCGCTGTACAACGCGGCCGCGCTGCTCGCCGACGGCGCGATCGTCGGCTTTGTCGCGAAGCAATTTCTCGCCGGCGACGGCATCCACTACGAGCCGCGCTGGTTCAAGGCGTGGCCGGCGGGCGAGGTCGACGTCCTCGAGCGCACCGCCGACGACGGTAGCGTGCGGCGGTTTCCGATCGGCGATCTCGTGTTCGAGGTCGGCGACATTCGCATCGGCTTCGAGATCTGCGAGGACGCGTGGGTCGCGAACCGGCCGGGCATGGATCTCGCGCTGCGCGGCGTCGACATCCTGTGCAACCCGTCGGCGAGCCACTTCGCGTTCGGCAAGTTCGCCGTGCGCCAGCGCTTCGTCACCGAGGGCTCGCGCGCGTTCGGCTGCGCGTACCTGTACGCGAACCACCTCGGCGACGAGGCCGGGCGCGTGATCTACGACGGCGGCGGGTTGATCGCATCGGGCGGCGAGCTGGTGTCGCGCGGCAAGCGGTTCACGTTCTCCGACGTCGAGCTCGCGACCGGCGTGATCGACATCGACGGCAACCGCCGCGAACAAGCGCGCCGCGGCTCGCACCGCCCGCGCCACGATGCCGAGGCGCAGGTCGTCGAGCACTCGTTCGTGTGGCCGGCGCGCAAGCCCGAGGCGCCGCGCCGCCAGCGCTCGACGTGGGAAGACCGCGGCTATCTGCGCGAGGAAGAATTCTCGCGCGCCGTCGCGCTCGGGCTATGGGATTACCTGCGCAAGTCGAGCGCGCAGGGCTACGTCGTGTCGCTGTCGGGCGGCGCGGACTCGGCGGCGTGCGCGGTGCTCGTCTCGATCGCGGTGCGGCTCGCGCTCGGCGAGCTCGGCCCCGGCGGCGTGCGCCAGCACCTGCCGCAGTGCGCGTTCCTCAATACAACGGACCTCGCCGATCCGGCCGCGGTGACCCGCGCGCTCCTCGCGTGTGCGTACCAGCCGACCGAGAATTCCGGGAAGGTCACGCGCGCGGCGGCCGAAGCGGTCGCGCACGCGGTCGGCGCCGAGTTTCACGTGATCGACGTCGACGCGCAGTGCAAGGCGTACATCAAGACGTGCGAAGCGGCGATCGGCCGCGCGCTCGACTGGCAGCGCGACGATGTCACGCTGCAAAACATCCAGGCACGCGTGCGCGCGCCGTCGATCTGGATGCTCGCGAACGTGCGCGGCGCCGTGCTGCTGACGACGAGCAATCGCAGCGAGGCCGCCGTTGGCTACGCGACGATGGACGGCGACACCGCGGGCGGGCTCGCGCCGCTCGGCGGCATCGACAAGACGTTCTTGCGGCAGTGGCTGCGCTGGATGGAGGCGACCGGCCCGGATGGCCTGGGGCCGGTGCGCGCGCTCGCGTCGATCAACGCGCAGACGCCGACCGCCGAGCTGCGCCCGCCGGCGCACGCGCAGACCGACGAGGCCGACCTCATGCCATACGATTTCCTCGAGGCCGTCGAGGATTCGGCGATCCGCGACAAGCACACGCCGGTCGAGGTGTTGCAGGAGCTGCTGCCGCGCTATCCCGAGCGGACCGCGCCGCAGCTCGCGGCGTGGATCGAGCGCTTCTTCCGGCTGTGGTGCGCCAACCAGTGGAAGCGCGAGCGCATCGCGCCGAGCTTTCACCTCGACGATCGCAACGTCGATCCGCGGTCGTGGTGCCGGTTCCCGATCCTGTCGGGCGGCTTCGAGCGCGAGCTCGCCGAGCTGCGCGCGTACGTCGCGATGGGCAAGGCCGAGCGATGACCCATTCGTACGAGTATCCGCGCGCGGCGCTCACGGTCGACTGCGTCGTGTTCGGGCTCGACGAGACCGACCTGAAAGTGCTGCTGATCCAGCGCAAGCTGCCGCCGTTCGCGCACGCGTGGGCGCTGCCGGGCGGATTCGTGCACGTCGACGAGACGCTCGACGACGCCGCGCATCGCGAGCTGCAAGAAGAGGCCGGCATCGACGACCTGTACCTCGAGCAGCTGTACTCGTTCGGCCAGCTCGCGCGCGATCCGCGCGAGCGCGTCGTCACGGTCGCGTACTACGCGCTCGCCAAGCTCAGCGATCACCGCATTCGCGCCGCGACCGATGCGATGGGCGTCGGCTGGTTCGCGCTCGACGATCTGCCGAAGCTCGCGTTCGATCACGTCGACATCGTCGCGCGCGCGCACGAGCGGCTGCGCGGCAAGGTCCGCTATGCGCCGATCGGCTTCGAGCTGCTGCCACCGCGGTTCTCGCTCACGCAGCTGCAGCGTCTCTACGAGATCGTGCTCGGCGCGCCGCTCGACAAGCGCAACTTCCGCAAGAAGATCCTCGCGATGGATCTGATCGTCCCGACCGACGAGCTCGAGCAAGGCGTCCGCCATCGCGCCGCGCGCCTCTACCGCTTCGATCGCCGGAAGTACGATCGGCTGTCCAAGCAGGGCTTCGAATTCGCGATGTAGCGACCTCGTCACCGGACTGGTCCGGTGGCGGTGTCGCGTCCGATCTCCAACTGTCGCGGCGTGGTACGCGGCTACCGCATCAAGCAGACCTGGCGCTCGCAGGCGCGCGACGCGCCCGCCGTAGCGCCGACGCTGGTCCGGCTTGGCAGGCGGATTCGCGTGCTGCGCCGAGGCCTCCGACTCACGCAGGAGCAAGCCGCCGCGCGCGCGAAGAGGCAGGCGTCTCCGTTGCAGCCGTGAAGCAACGATCCTGCCGTATGCTGTCGGAGCAGCTCCTCACGAGCGCGTGCGCGTCTCGCCTAGCCCTCGCGTGCGCCGTCGCGCGTCGGTCGTCGCTCCGGGTCGCGCCGACAAACTGTCGGTGACGGCCGTTTGCGTGGCCGAGGTCGCAGTATGATCGTGGTCATGCGAGCGCTCGTCGTCGTCGATCTGCAATACGACTTCATGCCGGGTGGGCCACTCGCCGTCGCGCGCGGCGACGAGACGATCGCGATCGCGAACCGGTTGCTGCCGCACTTCTCGACCGTGGTCGCGACGCAAGACTGGCACCCGCGCGACCACGGCAGCTTCGCGGCGAACCATCCGGGCAAGCAGCCGGGCGAGATGATCGATCTGCACGGCCAGCTCCAGGTGCTGTGGCCGGTGCACTGCGTGCAAGACACGCACGGCGCGGAGTTGCATCACGACCTCGATCGCGCGCGCATCACCGAGGTGTTTCGCAAGGGCACCGATCCGACGGTCGACAGCTACTCGGGCTTCTTCGACAACGGCAAGCGCAAGGCGACCGGGCTCGCCGAGTGGCTGCGGGCGCGCTGGATCTCGCGCCTGTACGTGCTCGGGGTCGCGACCGACTATTGCGTCAAGGCGACCGTGCTCGACGCGCGCTCGCTCGGCTTCGACGTGTGGGTGATCGAGGACGGCTGCCGCGCCGTCGATCTCAAGCCGGGCGATGGCGATCGCGCGCTCGCGGAGATGCGCGGCACGGGTGCGGCGGTCGTCGAGAGCGGGTCGATCGGGCCCTGAGCGGGCACGGGCAGGGCAGGGCAAGGGCAAGGGCAAGCGGCTCGGGAGGTTTCGCAAGAAACCTGGCATGGGGACTGCTCTGGATCGGGACATGCCGGACCCCGAGCACCCGCAGGCGCCCGTGCGCGATGACGACGCAGTGGGCGAGACCGAGGATCTCGATCGCGATCTCGACGGTATTCCCCACGACATCGTCGGCATGACCGCGCTGTTCTCGGTCTTGCTCGCGATGCTCGTCGCGTTCATGTTCCTCACGGGCAAGGCCGTGCCGCAGATCGCGGCCATCATCCTCATCGTCGTCGCCATTCCGGTCGTCGTGTCGACGCTGCGCAAGAAGGCGGAGCGGGAGCGCGACCACCGGCACCCGGCGAGATAGCCGTGTACGCGCGGCTCGGAGTGGCGCTCGCGCTCGGGCTGATCGCGGCGTGCCAGCACAGTGCGCCGCATCGCCCGGGCGAGGAATTCGTCGAGACGATTCGTTTCGAGGGCAACCGCGCGATCGGCGCGAAGGAGCTCCGCGACGGGCTCGCGCTGCACCGGGCGCAAGAGCACGGTGCCGCGCCGGATCCGTATCTGGTCGCGGTCGACGGCGAGCGAGTACGCGGGATCTACGTGCGCCACGGTTACCTCGAGGTGAAGGTGCACTCGCGGGTCGATCACCAGGGCGAGGCCGCGACCGTCGTCTATCGCATCGACGAAGGGCCGCGCGCGAAGACGCGGATCGTGATCAGCGGGCTGCCGAACGATGCGGCACTGCCCGAGAGCCGCGTGCGCCGCGCGCTGCCGCTGCGCGACGGCGCCCCGTTCGAATACGAGCCATACGACACGGCGAAGGTGAAGTTGCTCGGGGTCGTCGAGGATGCCGGCTACGCGCACGCGCGGCTCGACGCGCACGTCATCGCCGACCGCGTGAAGCACGAGGCGATCGTCGAGCTCGTGTACGACACCGGGCCGAAGTGCCACTTCGGCGCGATCGAGGTCGACGGTGCGGATGCCGAGCTGCGCGCGGCGGTCCGTGCCCGCCTCTCGATCGCGACCGGCCAGACGTACTCGACCTCGGCGATCGCGAAGAGCCAGCGCGCGATCTACGACATGAAGCGGTTCTCGACGGTGCGTGTGCTGCCCGACAAGACCGACGGCGACACGGTCGACGTGCGCGTCACCGTCTCCGAAGGCTCGCGCAACGAGGTCATGCTCGGCGGCGGCTTCGGGATCGATCCGGTCACGTACGAGGTGCGCGGCCGCGCCGGCTACTCGATCCTCGGCTGGCCGACTCCGCTCACGAACCTCGACATCGACACGCGCCCCGCGTACGCGTGGGTGCGCGACACCGGGCAATACGAGCCCCGCGCGCGTGCGACCGCGACGCTGACGCGCCTCGACCTGTTCCACCCGTTCATCACCGGCGAGGCCGAGGTCGGTTACGACTACATGGTCTGGGAGGCGTACACGAGCTACGGGCCGCACCTCCGGCTCGGCCTGCAAACGCCGCTCGGCACGCGCGCGCTCAAGCTGCGCGTCGGCTGGATGATCGAAGACTTCGCGTTCACGAACCTGTCGACGCTCTTCGATCCGACGCTCGCGAGCTCGCTCGGGCTCGATCGCAGCGAGCGCGTCGCCGAGCTGCAGCAGGCGCTCCGGCTCGACCTGCGCGACAGCCCGATCGAGCCGCATCTCGGGGTCTACGCGGCGTTGCAGGTCGCCGAAGGCAGCACCTACGTCGGCGGCGCGGAAAACTTCACGCAGGCGACGCCCGAGCTGCGCGGCTACCTGCCGCTCGGCAGCTCGGTCGTGCTCGCGGGGCGAGCGCGCGCCGGCGCGTTCTGGGGCGACGTGCCGGCGACCGAGCGCTACTTCGCGGGTGGCGCGGCGTCGAACCGCGGCTTCAGCGAGCGCCAGCTGTCGCCGACGTTGACCGGGATGGTCGGCTCGACGTTCGAGTCGCTTCCGGTCGGCGGTGGTGGCCTGTTCGACTCGAGCGTCGAGGTGCGCGCGCGACTCGGCACGTATCGCAAGATGGGCGTCGGCGGCGTCGTGTTCCTCGACGGTGCGGACGTCGAGAACCGGTTCTCCGAGATTCGCTTCGGCGACCTGTACTGGGCCGCGGGCACGGGCTTGCGCTTGTTCACCGCGGTCGGCGCGATCGGCGTCGACGTCGGCTATCGCTTGAATCGGTTCGGCTCCGACGACGCCGAGCCGGGCTCGCGCTACGCGTTTCACCTGAGCCTCGGGGAGGCGTACTGATGCGTCGCGCGCTGAAGTGGATCGTGAAGATCTGGTTCGTGCTTGCCGTGCTCGGCGGGCTCGTGTTCGCCGGGCTGCTCGTGTTCTTGCACACGGCGTACGGGCAAGAAGTGGTGCGGCGCACCGCGGAGGCGAAGCTGCGCGACGCGATGGCCGGCGGCGCGCGCATCGGTCACATCTCGGGCTCGCCGTTCGGCGAGATCGTCGTGCGCGATCTCGAGCTCGACGGACCCGACGGTGCACCCGCGGTCAAGGTCGGCGAGCTGCGCGCGCACGTCGCGCTGACGCCGCTGCTCCGCGAGCGGCTCGAGCTCACGCACGTGGTCGCGAGCGACGTCGAGCTCGCGGTGCGGCGCGAGCCCGATGGCAGCATCTCGCTCGCGCACCTGCTGAAGCCGGCGCCGCCCACGTCGTGGAGCGTGCAACTCGATGCGGTCGAGCTGCACCGCGCGCATGTCGCGTACGACGGCGCGGGCGGCCCGATCGATCTCGACGGCATCGAAGCGAGCGCGGCGGCAGACTTGCCGCACGACGGGCCGATCGCGGCGGGCGCGGCGGTATTCGCGACGTGGCGGCAGCGGCGCGCGCCGGTCGCGCTGACCGGCGCGGTGCGGATCGCCGGCGATCGCATCGACGTGCCGGTGCTGATCGCGGCGATCGCGGACGCGAGCGTCGGTGCGAGCAGCGTGCACGTCGTTGGCGACCAGGTGCACGGCGAGCTGGCGATCCACGCGCCCGCGGCGACGATCGCGGTGCTCGCGCCGGGCGTGAACCTGCCCGACGATGTGGCGGTCGACCTCGCCGCGTCGCCCGACGGCGGCGCGACTACACACGTCGACCTCGTCGCCTCGCTCGGTGCCGGGACGATCACCGGCGCGCTCCGCGTCGATGCCGGCGCGCGCTCGGTCGCCGGGTTCTTGAGCGGAACGCATCTGCCGCGCGTCGATCACACGTTCGTCCACACGTTCGTCCACACGTTCGTCGTGTTCGATGCGGCGCCGGGCGCGGCAGGCGCGTTGCCGCGCGTGCACGCGATCGCGCAGGCGTGGGGCGACCTCGCCGGCCAGCGCGATGCGGCGGCGATCGTCGCGCTCGATACCAGCGACGGCCGCGTGCGCGCGACGGTCGGCGCGGACGACGCCGACGGAATTCAGGCCGCGGCGGATCTCGTGCTGCGCCGCACGGCCGAGGCGACGTCGCTCGAGCGTGGCCTGGTGGTCGCGGCGGGGCGCGGATTGGCGGCGCAGGCCGACGTGCACGGCCGCCTCGCGCCGGATCCCGATCTCGACGTCGTCGCGCAGGTCGACGGCCATGGCGTGCGGTTCGCGAACGGCTCGGTGCGCGAGCTGCACGCGCGGGTCGCGGCGGCGCACGTGCCTGCGCGGCTTGCCGGTGACGTGCACGTCGAGGCGGGCGGGCTCGCGCACGGCAAGCAGACACTCGAGCGGCTCGCGATCGACGCGCACGCCGCGGTCGAGGGCGATCGCGTGGAGCTGCGCGGCGTCCACGCGACGAGCGAGCGCGGCTCGCTGGCGCTCGATGCGACGTACGAGCCGGGCCGGCTCGTCGCGAAGCTGTCCGCGTCGAACCACGAGCTCGGCTCCGCGCACGTCGATGTCGATCTCGTGCCGCCGGCGAAGGTCGCCGATGCGGCCGCGTGGCAAGCGCTGCCGCGGCGCGCCGTCCGCAGCGCGCACGTGAAGATCGACGACCTGCAGCTTTCGCCGCTGCTGCCTGGCTTCGGTGGCGGTGCGGCCGCTGATCTGCACATCCGCGACGGCGCGATCTCGGGTCGCATCGATGCCGAGAAGCTGCCGCTGCCGCGCGACCTCGGCATGCTCGCGGTGCACCTGGTGCTGGCGACGCCGCCGTCGGGCGAGCTGTCCGCGACCGCCGATGCGACAGCCAGCGAGCTCGGCAGCGCACACGCCGTCGCACAGCTGGCGCTGCCGCGGCGCTGGCTCGATCCCGCCGCGTGGCGCAGGCTCGGCCTCGGCGCGCTGCGCGGCGCGACGCTCGACGCGCGGGATCTCGCGTTCGATCCGACCAAGCTCGCGCGCTTCGGCATCTCCGCGCAGGTGCACGGCAAGCTGAGCGTCTCGGCGAACGTGTTGCCGGCAGCGCGTGGGGCGCGGGTCGCGGTCGACGTGCGCGGCCTGCGCGGTGGACCGATCACGCGCGCGCTCGACATCCGCCTCGACGGCGATGCCGACGCGAGCTCGACACACGCACACCTCGCGATCGCGACGCGCACCGCCAAGCTCGTCGAGATCGATGGGCGTTCGCCGCGCCGGCTCGACCGCGTGCTCGCCGCGCCGCTCGCCGCGCCGATCGAAGCACGCCTCGACCTGCCGTCCGCGCCCGTGGGCGACCTCGCGAAGCTGCTCGGCACCGAGCAGGCGGTGTCGGGCACGCTCGCCGGCCACATCGACGTCGCCGGCACGATCGGCCGCCCGACCGCGACCGCCGCGATCGACGCGCGCGACCTCGCGATCGCGGCGCTCGTCGACGGCAAACCGACGCCGGTCGTGCGCGAGCTGTCGCTGAACGCGAAGTGGGACGGCGAGACCGCGACCGCGGCGCTCGCGATCGACGAGACCGGCGGCGGCACGTTGCGCCTGCAGGGCCACGCGCGCGCCGACGACTGGAAGCGCGCCGCGTTCACCCTCGACGCGCGGCATGTCGAGCTCGCGCCGCTCGCGGCGTTCCTGCCCGGCCCGGCCGGCGGCATCCGCGGCCAGCTCGACGCGAAGCTCGACGTGCGCGGGCTCGAGCCGCGCACCGCGGAGGTCGCCGGCCAGCTGCACGTCACCGGCGGCCGCGTGCCGATCGCGCCGCAGATCGGCACCCTGTTCAAGGCCGACGTCGCGGTCTCGATCGCGAATCACGTCGCGAACGTGCGCGCGAGCGGCAAGCTCGGCCACGGCGATGTCCTGCTCGTCGGCTCGGCGCCGCTCGCGGTCGATGCGCCGACCGGCAGCGCGACGCTGACGCTGCACGGCGTCGAGCTCGTCGGTACGACCCAGCCGGTCGTGTCGGCGACGATCGCCGCGCAGCTCGCGCGGCGCGACGACGCGTGGCACGCGCAGCTCGCCGTGCGCGATGGCGACGTGCGCATTCTCGAAGCGAAGGGTCATCCGCTCGCACCGGTCGGCGCGCCGCCCGACGTCGTGCTCGACGGCCGCATGCCGAGCCACGCGCCGATCGCGCCGGGCGCGAAGCCGCCGCCGGAGCATCCGGCATTCATCGCCGAGATCACGCTCGCGCGCACGAAGGTCGAGTCCAAAGAGGTGCGCGGCGACGCGAGCGGCAAGCTGCGCGTGCTCGTCGGCAACGGCCGCCTCGGTCTGGCCGGCGACATCGCGATGGGCGGCGGCCAGCTCACGCTGTTCGATCGCCGCTATCACCTCGATCGTGCGGTGCTGCACTTCGACGGCACGACCGATCCCGAGCTCGACATCCGCATCTCGTACGATTTCCCCGACGTCACGACCGTCACCGAGGTGCGTGGTCGCGCGAGCAAGCCGGAGCTGCACATGACGAGCACGCCGGGCATCTACTCGCAGTCCGAGCTGCTCGGGTTTCTGCTCGGCGGCGAGCCCAACGCCGATCCGAACCAGGCGAGCTCGGCACAGCAGCGCGTCACGAGCGTGGCGGGCTCGCTGCTCGCGAATCAGGTCGGCGGTTACGTCAAGAAGGCGCTGCCGGTCGACGTCGACGTGCTGCGCTATCAATCGGCGAGCGCGACGTCGAGCGCCGCCGTCGAGGTCGGGCGCTGGATCACGCACGGTGTGTTTCTCGAGTGGCGCCAGCGGCTCTCGGCGCGCGTCGACGAGAACGCCGGTGAGGGCGAGATCGAGTACTGGCTCGCGCGCCGGATGTCGCTGTCGGGGACCGTCGGCGATCGCGGCTACGACGGCGTCGACCTGCTGTGGCGCCGCCGCTGGTAGCCGTGTCACCATACGCGCGATGCGTCTCGCGATCGTCGCGCTCGCCGCATGTGGATCGGCCACGGCTGCTCCGCCGCACGCGCCCGTCGCGCCTCCGATCGCGCGCGTCGCGTCCGATCAGCTGCAAGCGCCGGCCGTGTTCGCCGGCATCGCGGATCGCGGCGCCCGTTCGCGCGCGCTGTTCGGCGAGATGGCGAAGGTGCTGCTGCATCCGCGCTGCGTGAACTGCCACACGCCCGATGCGTCGCCGCGCCAGGGAGACGCGCACGAGCTGCACGATCCGCCGGTCGTGCGCGGCTCGGGCGATCGCGGCGTCGTCGGGATGATGTGCACGACGTGCCATCAGGATCACAACCTGGAGCTCGCGCGCGTTCCGGGCGCGCCGGGCTGGCACCTCGCGCCGCTGGCGATGGTGTGGCTCGATCGCACGCCGCACGACGTGTGCGAGCAGATCAAGGATCGCACGCGCAACGGCGACCGCTCGCTCGCCGACATCCACGAGCACCTCGCGAAGGACCGGCTGGTCGCGTGGGGCTGGTCGCCGGGCTGGGGGCGCACGCCGGCGCCCGGGACGCAGGCGCTGCTGGGCGAGCTCGCCGCGGCCTGGATCGAGACCGGCGCGGAGTGCCCGCCATGATTCACGTGAAGATCAACGGCGTCGATCACGACCTCGACGTCGATCCGGAGATGCCGCTCTTGTGGGCGTTGCGCGACGTGCTCGGGCTGACCGGCACGAAGTTCGGGTGCGGCGAGGCACTGTGCGGCGCGTGCACCGTGCACCTCGACGGCGACCCGGTGCGCGCGTGCGTGACCCCGATGCATCGCGTGAAGGGCCGCGAGGTCACGACGATCGAAGGGCTCGCCGATCCACCGGGCGATCATCCGCTGCAGCGCGCGTGGGTCGCCGCCGGCGTACCGCAGTGCGGGTACTGCCAGGCCGGGCAGATCATGACCGCGGCGGCGCTGCTCGCGGCGAACCCGACCCCGAGCGACGACGACATCGCGCACTCGATGGCGGGCAACATCTGCCGGTGCGGCACGTACGTGCGCATCCGGGCGGCGATCAAAGCGGCCGCGGCGGAGCTCAAGAAGCCATGACCATCGTGGTCTCGCGGCGCGCGTTCGTGCTCGGCATCGGGGCCGCGAGCGCGGGGCTCGCGCTCGGCATGGAGCGACGCGCGGCTGCCGGGCCGGTCAAGCCGAGCGCGCGGGTGTTCGCGCCCGATCCGTTCATCCAGATCGGCGCCGACGGCACGATCTCGATCGTGTGCCATCGCTCCGAGATGGGGCAGGGCATTCGCAGCTCGCTGCCGGTGCTGATCGCCGACGAGCTCGGCGCCGATCCCGATGCGATCGCGATCGTGCAAGGCGACGGCGACGCGCGCTACGGCGATCAGGACACCGATGGCTCGGCGTCGGTGCGCGGCTCGTACGAGCACCTGCGCCAGCTCGCGGCGACGGCGCGCACGATGCTGATCACGGCGGCGGCGCGTCGCTGGCACGTGCCGGAGGCGCGGCTCGTCGCGCGCGACGGCGCGGTGTGGGATGGCAAGCGCGAGCTGACGTTCGGCGAGCTCGCCGAGGCTGCCGCGACGCTGCCGGTGCCGACGAAGGTGAAGCTCGGCACGCTGCGCTACGTCGGCAAGGAGCTGCCGGCGCGCGACGCGCCCGATCAGGTCGTCGGCCGCGCGGTCTACGCCGCCGACGTGCGGCTGCCCGACATGCTCGTCGCCGTCGTCGCGCGGCCGCCGGTGTTGTTCGGCAAGCCGGCGAAGGTGGACGCGAAACGCGCGCTCGCGGTGCCGGGTGTGAAGCAGGTCGTCGAGCTGCCGGCGCTGGCGCCGCCCGTGAAATATCAAGCGCTCGGCGGCGTCGCCGTGATCGGCGAGCACACGTGGGCCGCGCTACGCGGGCGCGCCGCGCTCGCCATCACGTGGGATGACGGCGAGAACGCGAGCTACGACTCGCGCGCGTATCGCGACCAGCTGCTCGCGGCGGTGCGCGCGCCCGGCGACGTCGTGCGCTCGGTCGGCGATGCCGAGGCCGCGCTCGCGGCCGCGGCGCGCAAGGTCGAGGCCGAGTACATCGTGCCGCACCTCGCGCACGCGCCGATGGAGCCGCCGGCCGCGATCGCGCGCGTCGACGGCAATCGCGTCGAGGTGTGGGCGTGCACGCAATCGCCGCAGGACATGGCCGAGGCGATCGCCGACGCGCTCGGCGTCGCGAAGCACGACGTGACGGTGCATGTCACGCTGCTCGGCGGCGGATTCGGGCGCAAGTCGTTCCCCGACTTCGCGATCGAAGCGGCCCGCCTCGCGAAGCAAGCCGGCGTGCCGGTGCGTGTGCAATGGACGCGCGAGGACGATCTGCGGCACTCGACGTATCACACGCACAGCGCGCAGGCGCTCGCGGCCGGGCTCGACGCGGCGGGCGAGGTGGTCGCGTGGCGGCACCGCATCGCGTATCCGTCGATCAGCTCGACGTTCGACGTGACGAAGGACCATCCGTCGAACGGCGAGCTGTCGCAAGGCGTGTTCGACCTGCCGCTCGCCGTACCTGCCGTGAGCGTGCAGACCGGCGCGGCGAAGGCGCACACGCGCATCGGCTGGCTGCGTTCGGTATGCAACATCCAGCAGGCGTTCGCGGTGCAGTCGTTCATCGACGAGCTCGCCCACGCGACGAATCGCGATCCGCGCGACATGCTCGTGCGCGTGCTCGGCCCGGCGCGCGTGCTCGACCAGGCGACGCAAGGCACGCCGGTACTGTCCAACTACGGCGAACCGCTCGATCGCAACCCGATCGACGTCGGGAGGTTGCACGCGGTGATCGAGAAGGCGACGGCGATGGCGGGCTGGGACAAGCGCGAGGGCCGCGCGCTCGGTGTCGCGGCGCATCACAGCTTCGTGTCGTACGTCGCGGTGGTCGCGCACGTCAGCAAGGGCGCGCGCGGCGAGCCGCGCCTCGAGGAAGCATGGATCGCCGCGGACGTCGGGACGGCGATCAACCCGGAGCGGGTTCGCTACCAGATGGAAGGCGCGTTCGTATTCGCGGCGTCGAACGCGCTGCACGGCGCGATCACGTACGAGCGCGGCGCGGTCGTGCAGTCGAACTATCGCGACTACCGCATGCTGCGCATGCCCGAGGCGCCGCGCGCGATCCACGTCGAGCTCGTGCGCAGCGGGATGCCGCCCGGCGGCGCCGGCGAGCCCGGCGTTCCGCCCGTGGCGCCTGCGATCGCGAACGCGTGGTTCGCGCTGACCGGCACCCGCGTGCGCGAGCTGCCGTTCCTGCCGACGCCGCGCGGGTAGCGACTGCCGCCGCCGCTGCCGCTTCCGGTGCCGGTGCCGGTGCCGCTTCCGCTTCCGCTTCCGCTTCCGGTGCCGCTTCCGCTGCCGCTGCCGCTTCCGCTTGCCGCTGGCGCTTGCCGCTTCCGGTGCCGGTGCCGCTTCCGCTTCCGCAGCCGCTGCTGCTGCCGCCGCCGTCGCCGCAGCCGCCGCCGTCGCCGCAGCGGACGCCGTCGCCGCAGCGGACGCTGTCGCTGCAGCTGCAGCTGCTGCCGCTGCCGTCGCCGCAGCCGCCGCCGTCGCCGCAGCGGACGCCGTCGCCGCAGCGGACGCCGTCGCCGCTGCTGAAGCCGCCGCCGTCGCCGCTGCCGCTGCCGCAGCTGAAGCCGCCGCCGTCGCCGCTGCCGCTTCGGTCGGCTAGCCTCAGCCGTAGTTGCGGCTAGTTCCCCCGGAGCACGGTATCGAGCGCAGACACCAGGCTCACGAGGTCGTCGTGCAGGTCCGTTTGATTCACGCGCTCGAGCGTCTCGCTCATGCGGTCGCGAAACTCGGCATAGTCCGGGCTCTGCGAGCTGGTGGTGAACCACATCGTCTCGTGCGGCGCGTAGAGCGTGTTTTCGCGCCAGATCCAGCCGTCGTCGACCAGGAGGCGCTTGAGTAAGGGCCAGCGAACGTCCTGCATGGGCCGGACAAATTGCAGGCCGCGTGCCTCGTGCGGCTGGTTACTTCTTGCGCGGGCGCGCGAGTAGACCGCGCACGCCCGCACGTGCGGCCAAGCGCGGTAGCTGCGTGAGCGTGCGGGCGAGCGCGATCGCGAGCTGGATCGGGCTATCTCCGCGAGCTTCGATCGCGGTGCGCTCACCGTGCTGCACGTCTTCGAGCGCCCCCCGCGCGATCGTGCGTGTGCCATCGCTGCGGATCTCCACGACCAACCGTGCCACGACGGGCGGCTCGTCAGCACGCTCGACGACCTCGGGCGGCCTGGGCACGAGCTCCGGTTTGTCGCGATCCGTCACGGCTCCACTCCAGTCTACAGTTACCCATGGACCTCAGCACGCTCCGCGATCGCATCGACGAGGTCGACCGCCAGATCATCGCGCTGCTCGCCGCGCGGATGCGCATCGTCGAGGAGGTCGTGATGGCCAAGCTCGACGCCGCCAGCCCGTTTCGCGACCACGAGCGCGAGGAGCGCCTGCTGCTCGCGCTGCGCGAGAAGGCGACCGCCGCCGGCATCGATCCGCACGAGATCGAGCGCCTGTATCGCGTCGTGATGGACATGTCGGTCGCGCATCAGGAAGCCGCGGTCCGCAACCGGCCGGATGCGCCGCTTCGCATCGCGTATCAAGGCGTCGAGGGCAGCTTCAGTCACCTCGCCGCGCAACGCCGCTACGCCGGCCGCGCCGGCGGCGCGTTGCTCACCGGCCACGACTCGTTTCGCGCTGCCGCCGATGCCGTCCTGCACGGCGCCGCCGACCTCGCGCTGCTGCCGATCGAGAACACGACTGCGGGCAGCATCAACGAGGTGTACGACCTGCTCGCGCCCGGCGCGCTCCACGTGACCGGCGAGGTGATCAGCTCGATCGAGCACTGCTTGCTCGCGCTGCCGGGCGCGACCGAAGGCGAGCTGCGCGTCGTGCTCTCGCATCCGCAGGCGCTCGCGCAGTGCGCCGCGTTCTTCGCGCGCCACCCGCACCTCGTCGCGCGGCCGGAGCTCGACACCGCCGGCGCCGCTCGCCGGGTCGCCGATTCCGGCGATCGCACGCTCGCGGCGATCGCGAGCGCGGCCGCCGCGCGCAGGTACGGGCTCGCGATCGTCGCACAAGGTATCCAGACCGCCGCCGGCAACGCGACGCGTTTCGTCGAGATCGGGCTGCGCCCCGCCCCGCTCGCTCCCGACGCGCCGGCGAAGACCTCGCTCGTGGTCGCGCTCGCGGATCGCTCGGGCGCGCTCGGCGAGGTACTGATGCGATTCGCCGCGCGCGGGCTGTCGCTGACCAAGCTCGAGTCGCGGCCGATCGCGGACGCGCCGTTCACGTATCGCTTCTACATCGACGTGCTCGGCCACTCCGCGAGCGGGCCGTTTCAGGCCGTGCTCGCCGAGCTCGAGCCGCTCGTCACCGAGCTTCGCGTGCTCGGGACGTACGAAGCGGCCCAGCCGGCGTAGACTCCGGTCATGCGCGCTGTCCGGGTCCACGACATGTCGGGGCCGTCCGGCCTCCGGATCGACGATATTTCGGAGCCGGACGTCCGGGCCGGACAAGTGCTCGTCGATGTCCGGGCGGCCGGCGTGAACTTCCCGGACATCCTGTTGTCACGTGGTCAATACCAGTTCAAGCCGACGCCGCCGTTCTCGCCCGGCGGCGAGCTCGCCGGCGTGGTGACCGCCGTCGGCAGCGGCGTCACTCGCGTCGCGGTCGGTGATCGCGTGGCCGCGACCTTGCTGTACGGCGCGTTCGCCGAGCGCGTCGTCGTGCCCGAGCTCACGGTCGTGAAGCTGCCCGATGCGGTGAGCTTCGAGGTCGGCGCCGCGACGCTGCTCACGTACCTCACGACGTATCACGCGCTCGTCGATCGCGCGGCGCTGGCGTCGGGCGAGTCGCTGCTCGTCCTCGGCGCGGCAGGTGGCGTCGGCATCGCTGCGGTCGAGCTCGGGGCGCTGCTCGGGGCGCGCGTCATCGCCGCCGCGTCGAGCGCGGACAAGCTCGAGTTCTGCCGCACGCACGGCGCGCGCGAGACGATCGATTACACGCGCGAAGATCTCAAGGAGCGCGTGAAGGCGCTGACGTCGGGCAACGGCGTCGACATCGTCTACGATCCGGTCGGCGGCGCGTTCGCCGAGCCGGCGCTGCGCGCCACCGGCTGGCGCGGTCGCTACCTCGTGATCGGTTTCGCATCCGGCGAGATCCCGAAGATCCCGCTGAACCTCGTGCTGCTGAAGGGCTGCCAGATCGTCGGCGTGTTCTGGGGCATGTTCGCGATGCGCGAGCCCGCGATCAACCACGCGCACGCCGAGCAGGTGTTCGCGTGGATCGCCGAGGGCAAGCTGCGGCCCGCCGTCGACGCCGTGCTGCCGTTCGCGTCCGCCGCCGACGCGCTCGACCGGCTCGCACGCCGCGAAGTGAAGGGCAAGCTCGTCCTCGTGCCGTGATCGCGCCTAGCGATCGAACGGATCTTCCTGGATCCAGTGAAAGCCGCGCGACGCGAGCGGCAGCGTCGATCGCCGGCAGGATCGTGAGCGGGAACGGAACCACCACCGCCGCGCCGAACGCGATCCCGAACCGGTGGGCCGCACTCGCGAGTGTGCGCCAGCTCATCGAGTCACGACGATACTCCGAGTCGATCTACGCTATACAGCGCGCATGTGTCGGCTCCTCGTGCTCGTCGTCGCTGCCGGCTGCTCGTTCCGGGCGGGCGGCGCGGTCAGCACCGACGGCGGCGGTGGCGGGGGTGGTGGCGGCCCGCCCGACACGAGCGACGCGTGCACGTCGTTCTCGAAGCAGTTCGACACGTGTCCGCTCGCCGGGTCGGCAGGCGGCGACCTCACGCTGAGCGGACCGAACATGTACGACACCGCCACCGGCAAGCTCGTCACCCCGACCCAGCAGATTCCGGTGACGAGCGTGCAGCTCGCGGCGCTCGCCGGCCCGGTCGAGGCGATCGTCGCGCACGACGTACACCTCACCTCCGGCGCGACGCTCACCGCGAGCGGCATGCTGCCGGTCGCGATCGTCGCGTTCGGCGCGGTGACGCTCGATTCGGGCGCGACGATCGTCGTCAGCGCGGGCGGCGCCGGCGCGCGCACCGCGTGCGCCGGCGGTCCGAGCGCCGGCACCGACGACCACAGCGGCGCCTCCGGCGGCGGCGGCGCGGGATTCGGCGCGGCCGGCGGCCCGGGCGGCGATGGCGACGCCGATCAGGGTCCGAGCGCGGGCGGCGCGGGTGGCGACGCGGCCGCACCAGCTCCGGCCGGGCCGCTCGGCGGCTGCCCGGGCGCGAAGGGCGGCAACGGCGCCGACGACGGCGGCGCGGGCGGCGCGGGCGGCGGTGCGGTGTACCTCGTCGCGCAGGTGTCGATCACGCTCGCATCGAGTTCCGGGATCGACGCGGGCGGCGCGGGCGGCGCGGGCGGTCAACAGACCGGGATCTCGAACGGCGACGGCGGCGGCGGTGGCGGCGGCGCGGGCGGCTACGTCGCGCTCGAGGCGCCGCGCGTGCAGAACGGCGGCGTGCTCGCCGCGAACGGCGGCGGCGGCGGCGAGGCGTCCGGAAACGGCGACTCCGGTCGCAGCGGCGCGCCCGGCTCGCTCGTGACGACGCAGGCGCCGGGCGGCACCGGCGGCTCGCCGACCGGCACCGACGGCGGCGCAGGCGGCGCGCAGCTCGCGCCGGCGGGCGGCTCGCCCAATGGCGTCGAGGACGGCGGCGGCGGCGGCGGTGGCGGCGCCGTCGGCTTCATCTTCCTCGTGTCGCCCGACGTCCAGGCCGGCGTCACTTCGCCGACTGCAAATTGACGCCGCACGCCGCGGCTCCGCCGTCGTAGCCGCGCTGGAACGAGCTGCGTCGCTGCGCCGACGAGCCGTGCGTCCACGTCTCGGGCTGCACGTAGCCTTGCTCGCGCTTCTGCAGCGTGTCGTCGCCGATCTGCGTCGCGGCGTTGAGCGCCTCGTCGAGATCGCCGGTCTCGAGCTCGCCGCGGCGCGCGGCATCCTTGCCCCACGCCCCGGCGAGGCAATCGGCTTGCAGCTCGATCTCGATCGAATGATGCATCTGATCGCGCAGCAGCCCGAGCTGATTCTGTACGTGATGACCGACCTCGTGCGCGATCACGTACGCCTGCGCGAAGTCGCCGGGCGCGCCGAGCTTGCGTCGCAGCTCGTCGTAGAACGCGAGGTCGATGTAGACCTTGTGATCGACGGGGCAATAGAACGGACCGACCGCCTCGGTCGCGGTGCCGCAGCCGGAGCGCGTCGCGTTGCGGAACAGCACGAGGTGCGCGTCGCGGTAGCCCGGCATCTCCTTCCGCCACGACGACTGCACGTCGTCGAACACGAAGCCGACGAAGTGCACGAGCTCGGCTTCCTGCGGCGTGCTCGAGATCTGGTGGTGACCGACCTGCGTCGTGTTGCCGCCGCCGCCGCTGCCGGTGAGCTGGCTGCCTGCGACGAGCGCGCCGGCGAGGACGAGCCCGACGAGCATGCCCTTCCAGCCGAACATGCTGAACAGCCGCATGATGCCCCACAGCGGCAGGCCGCCGCCGCTGCCACCGATCGGCGCGTCGCCGCGCCGGTCTTCCACTTCCGAGCTCGAGTAGTCGCGGTCCCAGCGCATGGCTTGGTCTAAGCTTGCCTCTATCTGTGCCGCTCGGCGAGCCAGTCGAGGATCGCGTTCGCTTTGGTCGCGGTGAGCGCCGTTTCTTCGCGCGCGTGGTCCGCGCCTTCGATGAGGTCCCAGGTGACGTCCTGCCGGCAGCGCTCGAAGTATGCCCGCAGCTCTCGCGCGAGGTCGTGGAGCGGGTTCTTGTTGCCAACCAGAAAATAAGCGGGCAGTCCGGGATTCGGACAGTCCGCGACATCCGGCCTGTCCGGCGGGATGCCGCCGCCGTGCAAGACGACCGCGGCGAAGTGCGCGCTCCACGCTGGTGCGCGCCAGCCGATGTACGAGGCGCCGCCCGACCAGCCGACGAGGTACACGCGCGCGAGATCGATCGCGCGGCGCTTCGCGAGCGCGGCGACGCGCTCGAACACCCAGCTCGGCTCGCCGTCCCACTTCCAGAAGCTGTCGGTGCAGCCGAGGTCGTGCGGGCACTCGAGCGCGAGCAGCGCCCAGCCGCGGCGATGCGTCGCGGCGCGCCAGCGCGCGGCTGCGGCGGGTGCGTGCTCGCGATCACCGTGCAACACGACCACGAGCGGCACCGGATCGCGCCCGCTCGGAAGCTCGACGACGTCGGCGCGTGCGCCGCGTGTCGTGGTGGCCGCGGTCACGACGAGGAGCGTCAAGACCGCGCGGCGCATCACTTCTAAAACGTGGACCGTTCGGGCGTGCGGTGCCATCATTAGATCAGTGCGCGTTCGAGGGGTGCTGTACCTGGCCCTCGCCGGTTGCGGAGGGTCCAACGCGACGCCGGCGACGGTCACGTACGCGCCGAGCGCGCAGGCGAGCTCGCAGCAGCTCCGGCCCGAGCTCACCACGGACGGTCATTGCACGACCGCGGTGCGTATCGAGGCCGGCATCGAGCGCGGCGAGGTCTGCATCGCCGACGCGCAGGTGCACGGCCTCGCGGTCGTCGATCTGACCGACTCGTGGACGCCGGCGATGTTCGCGCCGGCGTCCGACGGCAGCGTGCCGAGCTTTCACGATCGTTATCTCGCGCTCGCATCGGAGCACGACGAGCACGGTCGCGCGCTCGCCGGCGAGGACGCGCTCGCCGAGCTGTACGGCATCGTGCCGGCGCTCGCGATCGTGCGCACGCGCCTGGCCGATGACGCACGCCACGCCTGTCACGCGGCGATCGATGCGGCGCCGATCGCCAAGCTCGCGCGCACGCTGTCGCTCGATGACAAGCCGATCGTCGATCAGCAGAACGCGTGGCGCGCGAGCTACGCGGCGCTGCTCGCCAAGCAGCCGGCGCGCGCCGACCTGCGCGACAAGTTGCAGCAACTCGACGACCAGCACGCCGCGCTTGTCACGGCCGAGCAGGAGCTGCGCTGCGAGGGCTGGCTCGTCGACAAGGACACCGACGGCGGCTTCACGTGGCGCACCGCGAACGCGATCGATCTGTTCCAGCGCCGCAACTTCTTGATGCCGACCGAGCGGCTCGATCCCGACACGCGCGAC
The DNA here is from genome assembly GCA_036490935.1 of Kofleriaceae bacterium. GTDB lineage: Bacteria > Myxococcota_A > Polyangia > Haliangiales > Haliangiaceae > JABFXX01. The sequence goes on from DASXCY010000191.1 coordinate 31,064, forward strand.
GCGCTTCAGATCGACAGCCGCGAGCTCGACTTCCGGCTCGCGCTCCGCGTGCTGCGCGAGCGCGTCGTCGACGCGACCGGACTCATCGAGGACGGCACCGCCGGCGCGGGCGCGCAGCCCGTGCTCGGCCGCCAGCTCGATCCCGCGCCGATGCGCGCGGCGCGCGCCCCGGGCGGAGCCGATAAGGCCGGAGGCCGCGGCCTCGCCGCGAGCGCCGGCGCACCGCTGCCAGACGGCGCGCCCGATCTGATCGCCGCCGCGACCGAGGCCGCGGCAAAGGAGCTGGGCTGGACCGACTTCGATCACGCGCGAGCGTTTCTCGCGCGGCATCCCGAAGGCGTGCGCGTCGCGCTGCGCTTGCCGCCGCCGCCCGCGTGGCACGCCCCGCACATGGATCTCTCGGTCGAGATCGATCGCGGCGACGTCTACTATGACGAAGAGCCGCCGCCGTTCCGGCGGATCGTGCCGCATCGCCCGACGCTCGTCGTGTACACGACATTTCGTGGCCAGAAGCGTCCGCTTGTCCGGTGGCCGACGACGATCGGCGGTTGGGCCGATGTCCGAATGCCGGACGGAACGATCGTTCAGCGCTGGAAGGAGTCCGAGGTCGGCAAGCGCGTGTGGCGCGACCTCTACGCGGGCCCGACCTGGCTGCCGCCCAAGAGCACGCCGGATCGCGATCTCGTGAAAAATCTCTGGAATGGCCACTGGGGGCTCAAGACCGAGATCTTCGGCCCGGGCCCGCACGCCGCGTACGGCATGGTGCTGCTCGAGCATCTCCAGCAGATCGGGCTCAAGGACGGTACGACGCGCCTCGACGACAACGGCATCGGCACGCACGGCTCGGCGAGCGTCACGTCGATCGTGAACGGTACGAGCCACGGCTGCCACCGCCTCTATAACCAGCTCGCGGTGCGGCTCGGCGACTTCCTGTTGCGCCACCGCGATCACGCCGTGCGCGGCGAGCAGCTGCTGTCGCGCGAGGATCGCTTCGACCGCATCGTCTATCACGACGATCAAGCATTTCGCGCGCGCGTCGAGACGCGCGGGTTCCTCTACGAGCTCACGCCTCCGGTCCCGGTCACCGTCCTCCGCGGCCGCATCATCTCGCCGCGCAAGGTCCCGCCCGCGCTGAGCGCGCCGGCGCGGCCGTAAGGTCGGGCTTTGGGCCTTGGACCTCGGGCTTTGGCCGGAGTTGTGGATCGATCGTCTCTGGCCAACGCCCAGCCTTTACAGATTGCTCCCGCCGGGCGCGGGCGCGAGCAGCAGATCCGACGTGTCGCCGTCGACGTCGCCGGCGCCCGAGACCGCGAACGAGCCGGCGTATTGCCAGGCGCGGTTCTGGCTCGTGTAGCGCGTGCCGAGCTGATCGAGATCGCTCGGACTGACGCTCGCGAAGCCCGTGTAGAACCAGCTCGCGGGCCAAGCGCCGTCGAACTTCACGCCGGCGTCGAACAGCGCGTTGATCGCGGTCGGGTTCGAGTACAGGTAGCCGAGGTAGCCGCCCGCGCGCACGGCCGCGAGCCAGGCCTTCGCGTACGCGAGCGAGCCCGACGGGTTCGCGCTGTAACTGCCGGCCTCGAGATCGAGACAGACCGGGATGTTCTGGCTCGCGGCCCAGTCGTAGGTCGCCATCTTGGCGTCCGCCGCCTCGCCGTCGGTCTTGCCTTGCGCCGCGGTGAGCGTGTCGGCGCCGCAGATCGACGACGTCTGCTGGCCGACATAGATCGGCATGAACACCCAGCCGAGCTGACTCGCGATCGAGGTCAGCAGCGACTTCGTCCAGCCCGAACCGGCGCTGCACGGGCCACCGATATATACGCCCGTCCACGTCACGCCGTGTGAATTCGCCAGCGTCGTCGCCTCGGCCAGCGAGAACGCCGAGGCGCGATCGACGCCGCGCATCACCGTGATCTGCGGCGGCACCGCCGCATCGATCCCCGCGTCGGCCACGCCCGCATCGCCGCCGCCGTCCACGCCGCCATCGCCCGGCAGCTCGCTCGCGTCGGGCCCTTCGCCGGGCTGCCCGGCGTGCGAGCTCGAGCAGGCGGCGAGCAGCACCACGAACAGGGACGTGCGCATGCAGCGCCCATCAGCAACTCCGAGGCCCACTGCGAGCCGCCGCAACCGCGCGGAATCGCGGATGCGCCGCGCATCGCCGCGGGTACGCCCTGCAATCGCTCGTGCGCACTCGCGCGAACCAGTTTGCACGGTCACGTCGCCCCGCCGGCCGCGGCATAAGCCGCACGCCAGCGCGCGGCGAGCGTCGCCGCGCTCGCGCGGAGCCACGCGCGCAGCGCCGCCGGATCAGTCCCGGTCCACGCCGGCGCGTGACGTAGCGCCATGAGGCTCGCCTCGGCGAGCAGCATGTTCTCGAGCTGCGCCGCCGATAGCTTCGCCGGATCGGGCGACGTGCGCGCGAGCTTGTCGCGCGCGAGGAATCGGCCGTCGAGCAGCGCCACGTAAAACTCGTCGCTCGGCGAGGCCACGCCCCACCAGAACGGCTTCAGCACGTCGAACCGATCGGGCCCGTCGTACGTCGTCGAGTGCGGGCCGAATTCGGTGCCGGGCGTCGCGAGCTCCTTGAGCTCGACGATCGTCTCGGGATGCGTGGGGTCGTCGACGAGCAGCCAGAACCGGCGCAACCCCGCGCTGCCGCCGGTCGTGCGCACGTCGCGCGCGACGTCCTCGAGCTCGGTCGGAAACCGCGCGTCACCCGCGACGAGGGCTGTGATCGCGGCGATCTCGTCGTCGCTCGCCGCCTGGACCTCGCCGCCGAGCACGAGGTGATGCTTCGACGTGTCCTTCGCGACGCCGTCGCTGCGCACCGCGTCCCAGTCGGGCAGCTCGCTCGGATCGATCGCGACCGCGCTCGCGGGCGACGCGAGCGCGTCGACGTACGCCGACAGCGCCGCGTCGTCGAGCGCCGGATCGTCGAACCACAGATCGGTCGCGACCAGGAACCGCAGGACGTCGGCCGCCGCCGGGCACGCACCCGCGTCGTCGAAGTCGCCGTCGGAAAACAGGCCTGCACCGCCGGCCTCGACCCAGCCGAAATTGTCGAGCTTGGGATCGCCGTGACACAGCACCTCGCCGCCGGGCAGCGCCGCCGCGCGCGACGCGAGGTCGGCGTGAAACGCCGAATCGGCGCCGCCGAACATCGCGATCGGCGACGTCAGCATGTCGGCCCACTTCGTCGCGAACGCGCCGTCGTCGAGCCACGTCTGCGGCGAGCGGATGAACGCCTCGTCGAGCGCGGCCGGAAAGTCGCTCGCCGCGATCGGCGCCGGCAAGCCGGCATCGACGACGGGCGCGGCGCCGTCGGGCACCTCGGCGTGCTGCGCCGAGCACGCCGCCGCCGCGAGCAGGCACACGGGCAACGGACGCGTCACGGGCGGACGCTAACACGGCCCGCGCGCGTGTCGCCGAGCCGCGCGACGACGAACGCGTACAGGCTGGCGGCATCGAACGTGCCGCGCACGCCGACCTGCCAGCCGATCTGCGCGAAGTGATCGGCCTCGATCTCCATCAGCGTCTCGCCCCAGTACTGCGACGCGATCGGCACGAGCCCGTCGTTCGCGCCTGCGACGCGGCGCAAGAACGCGTGCGCCGGCGCGATCGCGAGCGGCACCGGCGTCGCCGCGTCGCGAATGCCACCGACGACGCACGCGTACCGCACGCCGGGGACATCGAGGATCTCGCGGTTGAAGCGCTCGAGCGCCGACGTCGACAGCCAGTCGAGCGCGTGCAGCGGCATGCCGAGCGCGGCGATCGCCTTGCGCGCGAGCACGAGCGGGCCGTCGGTCGCGAGGTCGGCGAGCGGCGTCCCGCGGTGCGGCGTGCCGACCGTGACGAGGGCGCGCACGCGGCTCGCGAGCCCGAGCCGGGCGAGCGCGAACCGCGCGTCGAGCCCGCCGAGGCTATGCGCGATCACGTCGACGCGGTCGTGCGGTAATGCGGCGAGCTTGTCGGCCAGGATCTGCGCGCGCTCCGGAACCGACGCCGCGCCGGGCAGTCGCACCGCGTGGGCGTGGCAGCCGAGTGCCTCGAGGTGCGACGCGATGCCGCGGAAGTAGTGCAGCTTCGCGCCCGGCATGCCGATGTGGTCGAACCCGAACAGGCCGTGCACCAGCACGACCGGCAGGGTCGGGCCGTGGTCGCCCGGCTCGACCACCGGCCAGCGGCGAAGCCGCGCGCGCACGACCGCGGCGACCACGACCGCGACCACGACGAGCAACGCCAGCAGCCAAGAAGGCACGGCGGCATCATGCCTTGGCCGATCTCGGACCCGTGCGGTGAATTGTCGCGTGGTGCAGGACGGTCACCTTGCCGCACGCGATCGGTCGACGAGACGTGCGATCACTCGCATCGCACTTCCGACCTGCAGGGAGTTATGCCCAGATTTACGTTCCCCGAATGGACCGAGACCCTCAAGAAGTGGGTCAACCTCCTGGCGATCGGAGCGCCGATCTACTTGATCGCGTTGATCGCTTATGGCGTGACGCCGGAGGCGATTCGCATCGGCTATCAGCCCGACCAACCGGTGCCGTATAGCCACGCGCTGCACGCCGGCGAGCTCGGCCTCGATTGCCGCTATTGCCACACCACCGTCGAGCGCGGCGCGAAGGCCGCGGTGCCCCCGGCGACCACGTGCATGAACTGCCACTCGCAGGTGAAAAAGGACTCCGACCTGCTGCTCCCGATCCGCCAGGCGTTCGCGGAGAACGAGCCGGTGCGCTGGACGCGCGTCCACGACCTGCCGGATTACGTCTACTTCAACCACATGGCGCACGTGAACGCGGCGATCGGCTGCGAGACGTGCCACGGCCGCATCGATCAGATGGTCAAGGTCTATCAGGCCAAGCCTCTGACGATGGGCTGGTGTATCGACTGCCACCGCAATCCGACGGAGTACATCCGCGATCCCGCGAACGTGACCGTCATGGGCTACGACGACGACAAGACGACTCCGCACCGCGCGCCCGACGAGGGCAAGCGGATCCAGGAGCAGAACAACGTCCACCCGCCCACCAACTGCTCGACCTGCCATCGCTAGGAAAGCCGAGCCATGTCCCACGATCACGACCACGACCACGACCACGACCACGACCACGATCACGACGACGCGCCGCAGGCGCCGTTGCCGCCGACGCCCGAGCACGGCTACTGGCGTTCGCTGCGCGAGCTCGCGGGCCAGGCCCGCTGGCAGCGCGAGCCGAGCCACAAGGAGTTTCCGCCGGGCGCCGACCAGCCGCCGCCGCGCGATCCGATGTCGCGCCGCAACTTCTTCCACTTGATGGGCGCGAGCGCCGGGCTCGCGGGCCTCGCGGCCGCGACCGGTTGCCAGCGCTACGAGTCCGAGGAGATCGTGCCGCTGTCGCGCCGCCCCGAGAACCAGGTTCCGGGCACGACGCTGCAGTTCGCGACCGCGTACGAGCTCGGCGGCTCCGGCCACGCGCTGATCGCGACCTCGTACGAGGGCCGGCCGATCCACCTCGACGGCAACCCCGACCATCCGTTCGCGGGCGGCGGCATCGTGCCCAACACGAAGCGCCACGCCGGCGCGCACATGTTCGTGCAGGGCTCGCTGCTGCACCTCTACGATCCGGACCGCTCGCAAAACCCGATGAACGGCGGCAAGGGCGCGTCGCTCGATCAGTTCAAGTCCGCGCTCGCCGACGTCAAGAAGACGGTCGGCGGCGGCATGCACGTGCTGTCGGAAGCGACGTCATCGCCGACCGTGCAGCGCCTGCGCCGCGCGCTCGAGAAGTCGGGCGTGCAGTGGCACGAGTACGAGCCGATCTCGTGGGACAACGAGCGCGCCGGCACCAAGACCGCGTTCGGCAAGCCGGTTCGTCCGCTCGCCCGGCTCGACAAGTGCACGACGATCGTCACGATCGATTGCGACATCTTCGTCGAGCATCCGGCCGCGATGCGCTACAGCCGCGACTTCGCGCGCAGCCGCCGCACCGATGGCACCAAGCCGCTCGGCGGCCGCACGATGAACCGGTTGTGGACGGTCGAGAGCGTGTTCTCGAACACCGGCGCGATGGCCGATCACCGCCTGCCGCTGCGCAGCGAGCTCGCGCTGCCGTTCGTGATGGCGCTCGACGCCGCGCTCGCCGGCGGCGCCGCACCGACCTCGGAGTTTCTCAAGGAAGAGAAGCCGTCGGTGTTCCTGCGCGTGCTCGCCGAGGAGCTCGGCAACAGCAAGGGTCGCGCGGTCGTGCTCGCGGGCCGGCGCCAGCCGCCCGAGGTGCACGCGCTGGTCGCGAAGATCAACCAGACGATCGGCGCGCCCGGCGCGACGCTCGATTACGTCGAGGATCCGGATCCGGATCGGCCGTCGCATCACGACGCGATCAAGACCCTCGCCCAGGCGATGGACAAGGGCGCGGTGCAGTCGCTGCTGATCCTCGGCGGCAACCCGGTCTACGACGCGCCGGCCGATCTCGACTTCGCCGGCAAGCTCGGCAAGGTCGCGACGTCGATCCGGCTCGGCGAGTACGACGACGAGACCTCGAAGAAGTGCACGTGGCACGTGCCGCGCGCACACTTCGCCGAAGCGTGGGGCGACGCCCGCACGTGGGACGGCACGATCTCGATCGCGCAGCCGCTGATCGCGCCGCTGTACGGCGGGCTGTCGTCGGCGGAGCTGCTGTCGCTCGTGCTCGGCGACGAGAAGAGCGGCCAGGACCTGGTCATGGACACGCACCGCGAGCTCGGTGGTGGCATGTGGCCGTGGCGCCAGAACGTGCACGACGGTTTCGTCACCGGCACGCAGCTGCCGCCGTCGAACGTGACGCTGCAAGGCCTGCCGGCGGCCGCGTTGTCGGACAGCCAGCGGGGCAGCTCGCGGCGCAAGAACGGCGACCTCGAGGTCACGTACCATTTCTCGAGCGCGACCTACGACGGTCGGTTCGCGAACAACGCGTGGCTGTGGGAGACGCCCGACTTCCTCACCAAGGTCACGTGGGACAACTACGCGCTCGTGTCGCCGGAGACGGCGAAGACGCTCGGGCTCGAGAACGACACGCTGATCACGGTGAAGGTCGGCGACCGCTCGATCGAGCTGCCGTGCTACACGATGCCGGGCCAGGCGCGTTATTCGATCGCGCTCGTGCTCGGCGGCGGCCGCACCGACGCCGGTCACGTCATCACGCACCCGCACAACGTCGACTCGAGCGTGCCGGGCAAGAAGGTCGTCGGCTGGGACACGTACAAGGTCCGCACGACGAACAACGCGAACGGCTACGGCTTCGAGATCGCGCTCGGCGCCACCGCGACCGGCGGCGGCCGCAGCTACGAGCTCGCCGACGTGCAGGACCACTGGGACTACAAGCCCGGTCCGGCGAGCATCTTCGGCTACCAGCCCGGCTTCGATCCGGAAGTCGAGCGGCGCTCGCACGAGGACGTCCAGGAAGTCACCGTCGCGAAATTCGCCGGCGATCGCGACTGGGATCCCAAGGGCGAGGCCCAGTTCTGGGACGACGCTTCGGTGCGAGCAGGCCAGGGCGAGCTGCCGCGCCACGCGTCGCTGTTCGAGGAGCATACGTACAGCGGTCACCGCTGGGCGATGGCGATCGACCTGTCGACGTGCACCGGCTGCAACGCGTGCATGGTCGCGTGTCAGTCGGAGAACAACGTGCCGGTCGTCGGTCGCCGGGAGGTGATCAACAACCGCGAGATGCACTGGATCCGCATCGATCGCTACTTCCAGGGCTCGCCGGAAGATCCGCGCGTCGTGCACCAGCCGCTCGCGTGCCAGCAGTGCGAGAACGCGCCGTGCGAGCAGGTGTGCCCGGTCGGCGCCACCTCGCACAGCGAAGAAGGCCTGAACGACATGGCCTACAACCGCTGCATCGGCACGCGGTACTGCCTCAACAACTGCCCGTACAAGGTGCGCCGCTTCAACTTCCTCGACTGGAACTCCGAGTTCCGCGAGGCCCGCGCGAAGGTGCGCAGGCTGCTGTTCAACCCGGACGTCACCGTGCGCATGCGCGGCGTGATGGAGAAGTGCACGTTCTGCGTGCAGCGCATCCAGAACGCGAAGATCAAGTGGAAGGCGCAGCATCGCGTGCATGTCCCCGGCACGAGCTCCGAGGGCAACCTCTCCGATCCGCTGCCGGACGGGACGATCGAGACGGCCTGCCAGATGGCGTGCCCGACCGAGGCGATCGTGTTCGGCGATCTCCAGGATCCGGACAGCCGCGTGTCGAAGCTGCACGACGACCGCCGCGCGTACGACCTCTTGCCCGGCAACTACACGAGGCCGCGCAACAAGTACATCGCGCGGATTCTCAACCCCAACGACAAGATGCCCGCCCAGCCCGGCACCGCCGCTGAGGGAGAGCACCGATGAGCACCGCAGAAGCCGCGGCCCCCGCCCACGAGCCCGGCAAGGCCCGCGAAGCGTTTCGCGCCGTCACCCGCGACGTCGCGTGGGTCGCCGAAGCGCCGAAGCCGCACAAGCTCTGGCTGGTCGCGCTCGCGATCTCGATGTGCGCGTTCGCGATCGGCATCTACAGCATCTACAAGGTCGTCTGGACCGGCATCGGCGTGTGGGGCAACTCGCAGACCGTGGCCTGGGCCTGGGACATCACCAACTTCGTCTGGTGGATCGGTATCGGCCACGCCGGCACGCTGATCTCCGCCGTGCTTTATCTGACTCGCCAGACCTGGCGCGTCAGCATCAACCGCTCCGCCGAGGCGATGACGATCTTCGCGGTCATGGCCGCCGGCTTGTTCCCGCTGCTCCACACCGGCCGCCCGTGGTTCGCGTGGTGGATGATCCCGCTGCCCAACGACATGGGCTCGATCTGGCCGCAGTTCCGCAGCCCGCTCATGTGGGACGTGTTCGCGGTCAGCACGTACCTCACCACGTCGGTCTTGTTCTGGTACATGGGCATGGTTCCCGACCTCGCGACGTTCCGCGATCGCTGCGTCGCGCGCGGCAAGAACGTTCGCGCCATCATCTACGGCGTGCTGTGCCTCGGCTGGCGCGGCTCGGCCCGCCACTGGCACCGCTACGAGCGCGCGTACCTGATCCTCGCCGGTCTCGCGACGCCACTCGTGTTCAGCGTCCACAGCGTGGTCTCGTTCGACTTCGCGACGTCGCAGAACCCGGGCTGGCACACGACGATCTTCCCGCCGTACTTCGTCGCCGGCGCCATCTACTCCGGCTTCGCGATGGTGCTGACGCTGCTGCTGCCGCTGCGCTACCTGTTCAACCTGCAGCACATCATCAAGCAGACGCACATCCACGCGATGTGCCGCGTGATGATGGGCATGGGCATGTGCGTCGCGTTCTCGTACCTGACCGAGTTCTTCATCGCGTGGTACTCCGGCAACCCGTTCGAGAGCTTCGTGTTCCTCAACCGCTGCTTCGGCCCGTTCTGGTGGGTGTGGTGGCTGATGATGTTCTGGGGCAACGTCTGCATCCCGCAGTTCTTCTGGAGCAAGTGGATCCGCAATCACAACGTGATCATCTGGATCCTCTGCATCTTCGTGAACATCGGCATGTGGGGCGAGCGCTTCGCCATCATCGGCGTCTCGCTGTCGCGCTCGTTCCTGCCGTCGAACTGGAGCTACTACACCCCGACCCGGTACGACGTCGGCGTGTTCGTCGGCACGATCGGCATGTTCCTCATGCTGTTCCTGCTGTTCTTCCGGTTCGCCCCGGTCATCGCGATCAGCGAGGTCAAGGGCGCTAGCCCCGAGGCCCATGCAGGCGGCCCGTCGATCGGAGGGCATCACTGATGTCGGCGCACGAGGACACCTCCAAGGAAACCGGCAGCGGCCCGGTGAGCGTCCCCGAAGGGGGCGAGCTGTACGGCTTGTTGGCCGAGTTCGATACGCCCGGCGAGCTCATCACCGCGGCGCGCAAGGTCAAGGACGCCGGCTACACCGAGTTCGACTCGTTCTCGCCGTTCCCGGTGCACGGCATCGACACGGCGATGGGCATCAAGCGCACGATCCTGCCGCTCGTCATCTTCGGCGGCGGCTTCTGCGGCGCGATGGGTGGCCTCGCACTGCAGTGGTACTGCAACGTGTACTCGTGGGGCTGGAACATCTCGGGCAAGCCGACGTGGTCGATCCCCGCGAACATCCCGATCGCGTACGAGTGCGGGATCTTGCTCGCGGTGCTCACGTCGTTCTTCGGCATGTGGGCCGCGAACAAGCTGCCGCAGGTGTGGCACCCGTTCTTCCGCCTCGAGCGGTTCGGGCGCACCACCGACGATGGCTTCTTCATCGGCATCCAGGCCTCGGACGAGAAGTTCGATCAAACCGCGACCAAGCGGCTGCTCGAGGACGCCGGCGCGATCGCGATCGACGACTGCCACCTCGATCCCGATCCGGCGCGCAAGACGATGCCGAAGTGGATCACCGCCTTCATCGTGGCCTCGACCGCGTTCGCGCTGATCCCGTTCGCGATCGCCGCGAAAGCGCGCACGTCGAAGTCGAGCGAGCCGCACATCCACATCTTCTCGGACATGGACTTCCAGCCGAAGTACAAGTCCGACACCGCGATGGACCTGTTCCCCGACGACCGCGCGAACCGCGGCGAGATCGAGGGCACGATCGCGCGTGGCTGGCTCGAGGACGACGACCTGTTCTACCGCGGCCTCGTGCCCGGCGAGAACGGGATGCAGTGGACGACCGGCTTTCCGACCACGTATCCCGACGGCGAGAAGTTCGTCGTCGACGAAAAGCTGCTCGCGCGCGGCCAGAATCGCTTCAACATCTACTGCACGCCCTGCCACGGCTACGACGGGCACGGCCAGGGCATGGTGCCGACGCGCGTCGCCGACAGCGGCGGCAACTGGCAGGCGCGCAACCTGATCGACCCGGTGTTCGGGATCCCGATGATCCCGAACGGCCAGCTCTTCAACACCATCTCGAACGGCTTCAACACGATGCTCGGCTACGCCGCGCAGATCCCACAAGCCGACCGCTGGGCGATCGTCTCGTACGTGCGCGCGTTGCAACGCGCACAGAACGCAACGATCGATGACGTTCCCGCGGATCAGAGGAGCTCGATCCGATGAGTGCACTAGTCAAGTCGCTTCATCCCGACGAGAAGATCAAGGCGGGCAAGCTCGGCTCGAGCATGGTGAAGGCCGGCATCGGCCTCGCGATCGTGTTCCTCGGCCTGTCCGTCATCCTCGTGCTCGCGCGCGGCACCGCGGAAGCGGGCCACGACAGCAGGTGGGCGCGGTTCTTCTTCGCGTACCTGACCGGCTGGTGCTTCGCGGTCACCGTGCCGATCGGGATGATGTGGCTCATCGTCCTGCACTTCCTCGTGCGCGGCCGCTGGGTCACCGCCGTCCGCCGCATCTGCGAGGCGATGACAGGCGCGTTCCTCGTCGTCTGGATCGCGGGCCTCGTGTTCATGCTGCCGGTCCTGTTCGGCTACACCGACCTGTATTACTGGTCGACGCACGACGCGCACAACCCGCTGCTGAATCCGATCCTGCAGCACAAGACGGGCTGGCTGTCGCCCGGCTTCTTCTTCCTGCGCTACCTCCTGTACGGCGCGATCTACATCGCGATGGCCTGGTACTTCTCGAAGAAGTCGCGCGAGCAGGACGAGAGCGGCGACCCGAAGATCACCGACACGCTGCGCAAGGTCGCCGGTCCGGGAATGATCATCTACGCGATGGTCACCTGCATGACGGGCTTCGACCTGATGATGTCGCTCGCGCCGAAGTGGTGGTCGACGATCTACGGCGTCACGTTCTGGGGCTCGGGCTGCGTCGGCGCGTTCTCGGCGCTCGCGCTGATCGTGCTGTGGATCCAGCGCTCGGGCCGCCTCGTCCACTCGATCACCGAGGAGCACTACCACGACATCGGAAAGTGGATGTTCTCCTTCACGTTCTTCTGGGCGTACGTGCAGTTCTCGCAGTTCATGCTGCAGTGGTACGGCAACATGCCGGAGGAGACCGTCTGGTACAAGTACCGGATGTTCGGGGACTGGCAGTGGGTGAGCATCGCCATCCTCGTCGGATTCTGGGCGTTCCCGTTCGTGTTCCTGATGTCGCGCTGGACCAAGCGCATCGTGCCGTCACTCGTGTTCTTCGCGGTGTGGCAGCTCGTGTTCCATTGGCTCGATCTCTACTGGAACATCATGCCGCAGTACGATTGGTACTCGCCGAGCAGCGGACTCAACATGGGCCCGCTGTCCGGTCCTCTCGGCCTGCACCACGTCGCGTTCGATCCGGTCGACATCACGACCTGGTTCGGCCTGATCGGCGTCTTGCTGATCGGCATCGGCGTCAACCTCAAGGGCAACCTGATCCCGGTGAAGGATCCCACGCTCGGCCTGTCGCTCGGCCACGAGCAGCTCTAGGAGCGGAACATGTCCGGACCCAAGCGCAACCCAGACAAGCTCAACACGATCGGCGTGGTCGTCGTCGGAGTGTGCGGCGCGGTGCTCGTCTACGTGACGATCCTCGCGCTGCAGGCGTTCTACGTGAACGACACGTCCGAGATCCAGACCATCGCGGATTACGGCGGCAACGCGGATCGCGCGAAGGATCACCGCCAGGGCGAGGTGCGCAACATCAACAGCTTCGGGACGAACGCGGCGGGCTCTGCGGCCACGACGCAGACGTTCCACGAGCCGATCGATGTCGCGATGAAGAAGGTGATCGAGACCGCGAATGGCTCCGAGGATGGTGCGGCGCACTTGATCCCGGCGCTGGCGCCGTCGATGAAGCCGACGATCCAGCCGATCTTCGGGCGGCCGAAGTTGTTGGCGCAGCCGCCGGCGCCGGCTCCGGCGGCGGGATCGGGATCGGCGGCGGGATCGGGATCGGCAGCGGGCTCGGCAGCGGGCTCGGGCTCGGGCACGGGGTCGGCTGCGCCGACTGTGCCGACGGGGGCGAATGCACATTAGTCGTGCACTGCTGGTCGCGTTGATCTTCGCACCGAGCCTCGCTCGCGCGGGCAGTGGCAGCGATCCGACCGACTACGTGCCCGAGACGCCGGCCACCTACAAAGGCAACGGCGTCACCGTCGAGGAGCACCTCGGGGCGCACGTCCCGCTCGACGCGGTGTTCACGACCTCCGACGGCAAGCCCGTCACGCTCGGCTCGGTGCTGAGCGGCGACATGCCGACCATCCTCACGTTCAACTATTCCAACTGCCCCATGCTGTGCAGCCTGCAGCTCAACGGGCTGTCGGCGGTGATGCCGAAGCTGGCCGAGCCGGCGCAGATGGACGGCAAGGCCGCGGTGTTCGTGCTCGGCGCGCAGTATCGCGTGGTCACGATCGATCTCGAGCCGACCGAGACGCTGGCGACGCTGGCGAAGATGAAGGCGCGCTACATCGATCGCATGCCCGAAGCCCACCGCGATACCGATCGCGCGGGCTGGACGTTTCTCTCCGGTGATGAGGAGACGATCCGGGGCGTCGCCGATGCGATCGGGTTCAAGTACGTCTACCTGAAGGATCGCGCGGAGTGGGCGCACCCGGCGGCGCTGATCTTCCTCAGCTCGCGCGGCGCGGTCACGCGCTACGTCTACGGCATCCAGTACGACGTGCAGGTGATGCGCGAGTCGATCTTCAAGGCCGGCAAGGCGGAGTCGGCGACCGCGGTCGGCTTTCTCAATCGCTGCTATCACTACGACCCCGACGCGAACAGCCGCGCGCACGCGGGTGTGGTCGCGCTGCGCGTCGGCGCCGCCGGCTTCATCGTGTTGCTCGGTGCCGCATTGGGCCTGGCGCATTGGCTGAGAAAGCGGCGCCGGAACGGAGTACCAACATGAAACGCGTCCTCCCGATCCTCGTCGTGTCGTGCATCGTGCGCGCCGCGTATGCGCAGCCCGCGCCGCCGAATCCACCGGCGCCGCCGCAGCCGGCACAGCCCGCGACCGGACCCAAGGAAGAGGTCAAGGTCGTGCCGTGCCCGGCCGAGCCCAAGTACAAGATCGAGCACGTCCTCGACGCCGAGCTGCCGTACCTCACGACCATCCAGGTCGTGCCGGGCGCGACCGAGATGAAGCTGGGCTGGAAGGGCGGCGGCTCGTTCGCGATCCCCGCCGGCAAGACCGAGTGCGTCCAGATCACCGACGCCGGCGAGTACTCGCTGACCGGCGGCGGCGCGACCGCGCAGCTCTCGCTCAAGGCCTGGTACGACGTCCTCGCCGACAAGCAGATCGAGGAAGAGGGCACGTTCTGGATGCCGAAGGCGGTGAACCTCGCCGCCGACGAGTCCGATCAGATGTTCTACACGGTGCTCGGGCTGTCGCTGTTCTTCCTGTTCGCGATCACGTTCGTCACGGTCTACTTCGTCATCAAGTACCGGCATCGTCCGGGCCACAAGGCGGAGCCGTCGACGGCACACAACGACGCGCTCGAGATCACGTGGACGGTGATCCCGACGATCATCGTCGTGTTCCTGTTCTATTACGGCTGGCGCTCGTACATCCGCGTCGTCACGCCGCCGCAGAAGGCGGTCGAGATCCAGGTGCTCGCGCAGCGCTGGACCTGGACGTTCACGCACAATAACGGCGTCACCGATTCCGACCTGCACGTCCCGGTCAACACGCCGGTGCGCCTGGTCATGACGTCGAAGGACGTCCTCCACAGCTTCTATGCGCCGGTCATGCGCGTGAAGCAGGACATCATCCCGCGCCGCTACACCTACGCGTGGTTCCTGCCGACCAAGCCCGGCGTCTACCGCCTGACCTGCGCCGAGTACTGCGGCACCAACCACTCGCAGATGGGCATCACCA
>DASXCY010000192.1:0-10424 GCA_036490935.1 Kofleriaceae bacterium
GCTCGTCGGGAATGCGGTACTCCTCGTCGAGCCACTTGCCCAGATCCAGCAGATGACAGCGCTCGCTGCAGAACGGCCACATCTTGTTGCCGTCCTTCACCGCCGGACCGCGGCATGTCGGGCAGCGCGCCGGCGCACGCGTCACGCCAGCCCCAGCGCCGTCGCGCGTGCGTCGAGATAGCCGCGGCTGACGCCGAGCTCGGCAGCCGCGCCATCGCGATCGCCGGAGTGACGGCCGAGCGCGGCGACGATCGCGTCGGCTTCGGCGGTATCGACCACGTCGCGCAGCACGCGCGCCGCGCCGCCCGCGCCGCCCGCGACGCGCGGCGACACCATCGACATCGTGAGCTCGGGCGCGTCGGCGGCGAGCACGAGCATGCGCTCGATCTCGTTCTCGAGCTCGCGAATGTTGCCTGGCCACGGATACGCGACCAGCCGCGCGATCGCCGCCTGCGACAGCCGCGGCGCCGCGCCCTTGCCCGTCCAGTGCTTGGCGACGAAGAACTGCGCGAGCCGCGGGATATCCGCGACGCGCTCGCGCAGCGGCGGCACGGTGATCTTCAGAACGTTGACGCGATAGAACAGGTCCTCGCGGAATTCCCTGCGCTGCACCATCGCCGCGAGATCCTTGTGCGACGCCGCGATGATGCGCACGTCGACCTTGACCGGCTTCGTCCCGCCGACCGGCGTGAACGTACTCTCCTGCAGCACGCGCAACAGCTTGACTTGAAGAGCCGCCGACATGTCGCCGATCTCGTCGAGGAAGAACGTGCCGCCGTCGGCGACCTGGAACAGCCCGGGCTGATCCTTCACCGCGCCGGTGAACGCGCCGCGCACGTGACCGAACAGCGCGCTCTCCAACAAGTTATCGTTGAACGCGGAGCAGTTCTGCACGACGAACGGCTTCTTCGCGCGCGGCCCGTGATAGTGGATCGCGCGCGCGATCAGCTCCTTGCCGGTGCCGCTCTCGCCATGCACGAGCACCGTCGCCTCGCTCTTGACGACCTTGCCGAGCAGCTTGACGACGTCGCGCACCGCCGGCGCGTCGCCGACGATCTCCGTGAACGGATGCGAGAACGTGGTCGGCGCGATCTCGGCGGGCAGTGCGCGCTCGATCGCCGCGGCGACTGCAGCGACCACGATCTTCACGCGCTCGACCTCGCGCTCGTCGAGCACCGGCGCGGCGGCCGCGAGCCTCGCCGCTTCGTCGGCGCTCGTCCCGAGCTTCTCGGCGAGCCCGCGCGCGAGCGCATCGTGCGCCGAGCACGCGCCGCTCGCATAGACGATGCCGGCCACGCCGCTGCCGCCGCGCACCGGCGCGACGACGATCGTCATCTCCGCATGACAGCGATGCGCGATCGCGCCGCCCGCTTTCGCCGCGACGGCCGCAGCTTTCAACGAAGCAGTGCACGCGCCGCCCGCGCGCTTCATCAGCGTCGCGCATGCCAGGTGGGACGCGCGCTCGTAGCCGCTGCCATCGGCGGCCGCATAGCCGAGCTCGAGCCCCCACCAGTGCCGCAACAGATCGCGCGCGAGCACGACCTCGGGTACCGAGTCGAACGACAATCCCACCGCGCGCACTATAGCGGGAACCAACTAGCTTGCCCATCGCCGCCGGCGCGACGCGCGCGACCTTCGCGCTCGAGCTTGTCGAGATGCGCGCGCAGCACCCGCGCAGCGAGCGGCCACAACGCGCGCGGCGTGTCGGCGTATGCGGCGGGCACGAGCTCGAGCTCGCTCGCGCCCGGCTGCGCGGCGAGCGCGCGCACGACCTGGTCCTCGCGCTGCACGCGGTGCGAGATGTACTCGTGCAGCTTGCCGGCGGCGTCGCGAATCGGCGGGCCGTGCGCCGGCAGCAGCGTGGCCGCGCCGCGCGCGAGCAGCAGCCGCAGCGACGCGAGGTACTGCGCCATGTCGCCTTCGCTCGGATCGATCAGGATCCATCCGAGACCTGCGACCATATCGCCTGCGATGATCGCATCGCCGTGCTGGAAACACAGATGGCCGTCTGCGTGCCCGGGCGTGTGAAGACACGTGACGCCGCCGATCGCGTCGCCATCGCCGAGCTCGCGCTCCACGCGTGCACGCCCCGCGAGCCGCGCTGCCGTCTTCGCGTGTGCCGCGATCGGCACGTTCCACTTCGCCGCCAGCGCGGCGGCGCCGCCGACGTGATCGCCGTGGTGATGCGTTAACAAAACCGCAACGAGCGGGCGCCCCGCCGCGGCATCGGCGGCGAGCGCCGCGTCGAGCACCGCTTGCTGGTCGGGGTACGGCGATCCGGGGTCGACCACGAGCTGCCCGCCGGTTTCGGGTCCGACCAGGTATGCGTTGGTACGGGTCGCCGGCGGGAGCGTCGGCGTGCGCAGCGCAAGCACGCGAATCCCCGGCGCAACCACCTCGGGCACGGTGGGCGCCGCCGCCTCGACCACCGGCACCGACATGCGCACCTGTTCGTACAGCGAGTCGACCGACGCATCGCGCTGCGCGGTCATCGCGGATCCCGCCTTCGCGCCAAAGAGGATGACGACGCCACCTGCATCTCCTACACTATTAGTAAGCCCTTCCATGGTCAGCGTCACGGCACGCAAGATTCGCGAGCTCGGCAGCGAGCGACCCGGCGGAGCAAGCGGTCGCATCTACACGGGCTACCTCATCTCGTACCCGTTCATCGGGCGCGGCATGGTGATCTTCCGCGATCCGCACGGCCATCGCATGATCACGACACCGGTGAAGCGCGTGCTCGGCGAGCCCGGCGGCAAGATGATCTACGTCGAGACCGAGAACAGCGTCTATCGCCTCGAGATCCACGGCGAGCCGTTGTTCCCGATGAAGGCCACCGGCGAATAGGCGTTGGGCTTCGGGCCTCGGGCTCTCGAAAGCCCAGGGGCCAAAGTCCGAGCTTAGAGCTGGTCGCCGAGCGCGCGCACGTGCGCGGGGCCGAGCGTCGGTGCGAACAGCATCGGCAGCTCGTGGACCGGCGTCTTCGCGCGCTTGCGGAGCTCGGCGAGGTAGCGCTCGTGCAGCCGCCTGCGATCGTGGGACAGCATCGCGTGCTCCGACACCTCGCGCAGCGGCGAGGTGCGCGCACCGGAGATCGCCTCGAGCACGTGCTCGACCGGCGAGCCCGCCGGAAAGTGATCGGGATAGACCTGGTTGCACAGCACGTGCTGCGGGACGATGCCGAGCGCCGTCAGCTTGGCCTCGAGCTCGAGCGCCTCGTTGACCGGCATCTCCTCGGCGAGCGTGACGAGCACGGCGGCGCAGCGCGCGCGATCCGAAAGCAGCTCCTTGATCATGCGCGCGTCGCGCGTGAGCGGCCCGTCGGGCACGGTCTGGACGATCACCGTCGGGATGCGCAGCATCGACACCGAGTGGCCCGAAGCAGGCATGTCGAACACGACCGTGTCCCACACCGGTTTGCCGCGCTTCTCCTCGGTCGTGTGAAACCAGATCTTGCCGAGGAGCGAGTACTCGTCGAGGCCGGGGATGGCGCGCACGAACGCGCGCGTCAGCCGGTTCTCGAACACCATCTCGTAGACCGAGCGGAACTTCAGGATCATGAGGCCGTACTCGGCGAGCGCGGCGGCCGGCGTCGTGTTGACGGCCCACAGGTTCGGCGCGAGCGGCACGATGTCGGTGCCGACGGGCGGCCTATCGAAGTACGAGCCGAAGCGATCATTCGCGTTGGTCTCGAACAGCAGCGTCTTCTTGCCGCGCGCGGCGGCCTGGCCGGCGATCGCCGCCGCAACCGTGCTCCGCCCCACGCCGCCTTTGCCGACCACGAGGATCAACTTGCGCTCGAACACGTCTTCGACTGCCACGGGCGCGCCTATATAGCCTATTTCGTCGGAGCTGGTGCAGCTGCGGGCGCGGGCGCCGGCGCCTCGTCCTCGACGACAACCGCGACGCCGCTCGCCTCCGCCGACCGCCAGCCGAGGATGCGCCGCAACGTCCAGATTCCGTCGTCGGGCGTGATGTCGACGTGGATATCGACGACCTTGTCGGCGCCGAGCGTCTTGGCGGACGCGATCAGCATCTGGTTCACGACGTGATCGAGATCGACGTGGCCGGGAATCGCGATGAAGAACAGATACGCGCTCGTGACCTGCGCGTGCACGATCGCGATCGGGCGTAGATGCGGCCCGACATACATGCTCTCGCCCTGCACCCGCACGGTCGACACCGACGAGCACGCGCCGAGCGTGATCGCCGCCGCTACGACCGCACGTGAAACGCGCACCATGTGCGCAGGCTAACACGGCGGAAGCTGCGCGAGCGGTGATAGGATCGGCGTAGTGGCTCGGCGGATCGTCTCGATGGCCTGCGTGGTGCTGTCGCTGTGCGCGCCGATCGTCGCGCTCGCCGATCAGCCGACCGCACTACCACCCGAACCCGCGCCCGAGGAAACGCTCGACAAGAAGATCGCGATCTGGCGGTTCGATGCGCTCGGCATCGATCCCGAGATCGTGCAACGGCTCGAGACGCTGTTTCGCATGGAGCTCGGCCGACTCGATCGCCAGCCGATTCCCACACCGCGCGCGATCGAACGCGCGACCAGTGACAAGGAACGCGAGTGCACCGGCGAAGAGAAGTGTCTCGCGACGATCGGCAAGCGGCTCGGCGTCGATCTCGTGGTCACCGGCACGGTCGGCTCGCTCGGCGACAACTACGTGCTGACGATCAAGGCGGTCGACGTCGCGACCGCGAAGTCGCAGAAGATCCAGAGCGAACCGCTGCGCGGCAGCCCCGACGACATGATCGACAGCGTGCGCGTCGCCGCCTACACGTTGCTCGCACCTGCACAGCTGCACGGCGCGGTGCAGATCCAGACCGATCTGGTCGGCGCCGAGGTCTCGCTCGACGGCAAGGAGCTCGGCAAGACGCCGCTCGCGAACCAGGGCGTGATCGGCAAGCTCGCGCTGGGCAGGCACAAGCTGCGTGTCGCGGCCAGGAACTACGAGCCGATCGAGCAGGATGTCGACGTCCACTTCCAGAAGGTGAGCCCGGTGGTCGTGCACCTGTTGCCGTCGGAGGTGCTGCCGACCGGGCCGGTCGTCCGCCGCGACGCGCCGCCGTTCTACGAGCGCACGTGGTTCGTGGTCGCGGTCGGCGTCGCCGTCGTCGCGATCGGCGCGTGGGCCGGTTACTGCAGCGGCTACATCGGCCACGTGACGAGTGCGGACGGCCGCACCGTGTCGAGCTGTCATCTATGAACCGAACGCTCGCGATCGCGGCCGTCTGTCTCGCGTTCGCATCCGCGCCGGCGCTGGCCGATCGCATCGTCGCGCTCGCGCCGCTATCGACGCTCGGCGCCGAGGACACGTCGGCCGCGACCAGGAAGCTCGCCGCGCAGATCGAGCAGGCGCTCGCGAGCGTGCCCGGCACGAAGGTGCTCGGCGCGGCCGCCGTCTCCGACGCGATCGCGCGCGCGAAGAAGCCGCAGCTGCGCGCGTGCGAAGGCGACACCGCGTGCGTCGTCGAGCTCGGCCGGCTCGTCGGCGCGCAGATCGTCGTGACCGGCGAGGTCGGCGGCCTCGGCGACTCGCGCGTCGTCTATCTCGGCGCGGTCGATGTCACGACCGGCAAGGATCTGCGCGCGACCACGCTCGCGCTCGGCGCGAACGACGATCCGGCAGGCGCCGCCGTGCGGCTGCTCGATCCCGAGCGCTACCGCGGCACGATCCACTTCGCGATCGATGCCAAGGGCGCGACCGTGTTCGTCAACGGCACGAAGGTCACGCCGTCCGCGACCGGCGACGTCGTGCTGCCCGTCGGCACGCAGGCGATCCGCGTGACGCACCCCGAGTATCACGACTTCGTGCGGTTCGTCGAAGTGCCGTACGGCCGCACGGTCGAGCTGCCGGTCGGCCTGCAGCAGTACCCCATCGTCGAGAAGAGCGTGCGCGGGTTGCCGATCGGCGGCGCGCGCGTCGAGGAGGCCGAGGTGCCGGTGTGGCGGCGCTGGTATGTCGCCGGGCCGGCCGCGATCGCGGCGAGCATCGTCGCCGGCGTGGTGTTCTACGTGATCGCGAGGGACGGTTATCCCGACTGCAAGATGGGCGTGTGCACGTGCCACGTCGTCGGCGGCGGGCCGTGCACGACCCCGTGATTACTTGTTGAGCTGCTGCGCGAGCTGATCGAGCCGGCGGTTCGCGGCGATGAAGTCGCCCGCGCTGTACTTGTCCATCACATCGCCGAGGATCGACGCGAGCTCGTGCTGCGTCGACTCGTCGACCTTGCTGGACTTCAGCTGCGCCTGCAGGCGCGCGATCTTCTGGCGAATGAACTCGCGGTTGACCTGGATCGAGTCGACCGTCGCCGCGAGCTGCGCCGCCGCGAAGTACGCCTTGCTGGTGTCGTTGTCGTTGAGCGCCTTGCTGGTCTCGCTCTCGAGCGCCTGCGCGGGTCCCGGCAGGTCGGTCGTGATGAGGCCCTTCTTCGCCATGCCCGACTTCGCCTTCGCGACGAGCGCGCTGACATCGCTCTTCGAGTACGTGCCGCCTTTGGTCGGCGCCGCCTGGATGATGAGCGGCGCCGACGACATCGCACACGAATCTTTCCAGCGCTTCGCGAGCTCGGAATCGAGCTGCGCGAGCGTGATCGCTTTCTGCGTGAGCGCGTCGGAGCGTTCGTTCAGCGACTTCTCGCGCGCGTCGAGTGCGGCCTCGCGAGCGGCGAGCGAGCCGAGCTTGTCGCCGGTCTGCTTGAGCGCGGCGGTCTGGCTGCTGAGCAGCGCGAGCGCATCCGCCGTCGTGCTGTCGAGCTTGCTGTCGATCTCGGCCTTCTGCTTCTCGAGATCGCTGGTATCGCTGCCTTGTGCCTTGGCTTCGTCGATCTTCTTGGCGAGCTGCGCGCTGGTCGATTGCAGCTGCGTGCGTGCCTTGAGCAGCGCGTCGCGGCGCGCGAGCACGGCCTCCTGCGCGGCCGGATCCGGCGACGCGTCTGCATCGCCGCCGCCTTTGGTCTTGCAGGAACACAGACATAGCAACACCAAGATCCCCGCAGCGCAGCGCATACGACTGGATTGTACGAGATCCCACGGCTACAGTCGCGGCGATGCTGCTCTATCACGATCTGCGAGCGCCGAACCCTCGCCGTGTCCGCATCTTCCTGGCGGAGAAGGCTGTGGCGTACGACACGATCGAGGTCTCGATCGCGGGCTTTGCCAATCAAACGCCCGAGTTCCGGCGCAAGAACCCGCTGGCGCTGTTGCCCGTGCTGGAGCTCTCGGACGGCCGCGTGCTCCGCGAGTCGATGGCGATCTGCCGCTACATCGACGAGCTGCACCCCGAGCCCAACCTGTTCGGCATCGATGCGTGGGAGCGCGCCGTGGTCGAGATGTGGAACCGCCACGCCGAGCTCGAGCTGCTCGTGCCGATCGCGCAGGTGTTTCGCAACACGCATGCGTTCTGGCACGGCCGCATCAAGCAGTCGGGCGAGTTCGGCGAGATGATGCGCGAGCACGTCGAGCACCGCCTCGAGTTCTTCGAGCACGAGCTCGGCAACCGCACGTACATGGCCGGCGAGCGCTTCACGGTCGCCGACATCACCGCGCTGTGCGCGATCGACTTCGGCAAGGTCTCCAACATCCGCCTCGATCCGACCAAGCACCCGCACCTCGTCGCCTGGCACGGCCGCGTCAGCGAACGGCCGAGCGCGAAAGCCTGAGAATAGAATTACCGTTCGCCGCGATCGTAGGCGGCGCGCGCGTCGCCGATGATCTGCAGCGCGCGCGCCTGGTCGTAGAAGTCTTCGACCTCGACGCGCTTGTTCTCGAGCGTCTTGTAGTCGCGGAAGAAACGCTGGAGCTCGGCGAGAATGTGCGGCGGTAGCTCGCCCATCGTCTGGTAGTGCGCGTACGCCGGATCGTCGACGCACACCGACACGATCTTGTCGTCGCCGCCCTTGTCGTCGACCATGCGGAGCCCGCCGAGCGCGCGCGCGTGGACGATCGTGAGCGGCTCGACCGGATCCTGCATCAGCACCAGGATGTCGAGCGGATCGCCGTCATCGGCGTGGGTGCGCGGGATGAACCCGTAGTTGGCCGGGTAGAACACCGCGCTGTACAGCACGCGATCGAGGCGTAGAAGGCCGGTCGGCTTGTCGACCTCGTACTTGAGGTGCGAGCCGCGCGGGATCTCGATCACCGTCGGCACCGACGTGCGGATGTCGGCGCCGACCTCGATGTCGTGGACCGGATGCATGCCGGCACTGTAACGGGCGCGCGACACTCCGTCGATCGCCTCGACAGCTCGTTGGCGGATTGGCGGGAGCGCTCGATCCGACCGGCGCCGCTAACGCGCCGCGAGCTGGCCGCACGCCGCCGCGACATCGCTTCCTCCCGAATAGCGGCGATGGCTCGGCAACCCGGCCGCCGAGAGGATCGCGCGAAACTCGGCTTCGCGCGGCGAGCGCGCGAAATCGGCGCCCTCGATCGAGTTGTACGCGAGGATCGACAGCCGCGGCCGCTTGCCGGTCTCGGCCGCGAACGCACGCGTGCGCGCGACGAGCGCGTGCGCGTCGGCGTCGCGATCGTTGACGCCGGCGAGCAGCGTGATCGCCCACATCGGCGCGAGCCCGGTCGTACGGGCGTGATCGGCCGCCGCGGCGAGCACGTCGTCGAGCGAGTGCGCGCGCGTGATCGGCATCAGCCGACCGCGCGTCTCGGCGATCGCCGAGCTGATCGAGACGGCGAGCCGCACCTTGGGCGCCTCGTGCGCGAGCCGGCGAATCCCGGCCGGCAAGCCGGCGGTGCACACCGTGATCGAGCGCGCGTCGATCGCCAGCGCGCACGGTTCGCTCATCACCGCGATCGCTTCGAGCACCGCGTCGGCGTTCGCGAGCGGCTCGCCCATGCCCTGGAACACGACGCCGTGCACGCGCGCGCCGCGAGCGAGACGCCCGCGGATCACGCGGACCTGCTCGACGATCTCCCACGCCGCGAGGTTGCGCTGCAGCCCGAGCCGTCCGGTCGCGCAGAACGCGCAGCCGAGCGCGCAGCCGACCTGGGAGCTCACGCATGCGGTGAACCGGCCCGTCCGCTCGAGCGGGATGCGCACCGCCTCGAACCGCGCGCCATCGGGCGCCGCGACCAGGTACTTCACGAACGGGTCGAGCGCGCTCGCCGTCTCCGCGATCACGTCCAGCGTCGGGATCGCTCCCGCGCGACGCACCGCGTCGGCGGCGCTCCGTCGGAGGGCCGAGCCGGGCTCGACGGGGGCTCCTCGGTGGACGCGCGCGACGACCTTGCGCGCCTCGGCGAGCGTGAGCCCGCTAACGCGATCGACTAACTGTTGCGGGGTGACGGCCTGCAAGGCAAGCATTCGAACGATAACGATAACGTACAGATGCGCTCTTTGCGCGCCGCGTGTGTCACGGTAGCCTCAAGGCGTGGCTCACCACCCCGAGGTCATCCGAGTCTTCGCCACCTCGCAAGACCCCGACTTCGACGGCCCGTGGCAAGCGCGCACCCCCTCGAACAGCACGGGCTCGGCGGTCGTCATCGGCCCGGGATTGCTGCTGACCGGCGCCCACGTCGTCGCGAACGCGACATTCCTGCAGGTCCAGAAGCCGTCCCATCCGGATAAGGCAATCGCGCGCGTCAAGGCGGTCAGCCACGACTCGGACCTCGCGCTCCTCGAGGTGGTCGAGCCGGCCGATTTTCTCGCCGACATCGAGCCCGCCGAGGTCGGCGAGATGCCGAAGCTGCGCGACGAGGTCGCGGTGGTCGGCTATCCGGTCGGCGGCGAAGAGATCTCGATCACCGAGGGCGTGGTCTCGCGCATCGAAGTCCAGCGCTATTCGCACTCGCAACGCCACCTGCTCGCGGCCACGGTCGACGCCGCGATCAACGCAGGCAACAGCGGCGGCCCGGTGTTCGGCGACGGCAAGGTCGTCGGCATCGCGTTCCAGAAGCTCACCGGCGTCGACAACATCGGCGAGATGGTGCCGCCGCCGGTCATCCGCACGTTCCTCGACGGCGTCGAGAAGGGCAAGCGCCCCGAGACGCCCGCGCTCGGCATCACGACGCAGAACCTCGAGAACCCGCTCGTGCGCCGCCAGCTCGGCCTGAGCGATCACGAGCACGGCGTGGTCGTGCTGCACGTCGATCACGGCGGTAGCTCCGATGGCGTGCTCCAGCCGCGCGACGTGATCACGAAGATCGACGGCCTCGGGATCGCGAACAACGGCACGGTCCAGTTCCTCGGCCGCCATCGCACGCGCTACGACGTCGTGCTCGGCCACCGCTACATCGGCGACGAGGTCCGCCTCGACATCAAGCGCGACGGCCACACCAAGCACGTCGAGGTCGAGCTCAAGCGCTGGCAGCCGCTCGTGCCGCGCTCGCGCTACGACCTGCCGCCACAGTACTTCGTGTACGGCGGGCTCGTGTTCCAGCAGTTGACGCGCGACTACCTGACGAC
>DASXCY010000193.1:0-7893 GCA_036490935.1 Kofleriaceae bacterium
CGCGTCGTGGGGACGATCCGCACGATCGAGCTCAGCATGCGTCGGCCCGGCGAGTTCGAGCACGTCGAGCCCCGCCAGATCGCAAAGATCTCGCTCGACGTCGAGCGCGCCCTCGACGACGAAGGCGCAGAAGTCGATCCGTTCAACTTGATGGAGATGCACTTCAAGGGGCCGGTCGAGCTGCTGCCGCGGTTCTCGGCCGGCGATCGCGTCGAGATCGTGACGACGCACGATTCGCCGCTGCAGATCTCGAGCATCAAGCCGGCGCCGCTGTCGTGAGGATCCTCGTCGTCGTCGCGGCGCTGCTTCCGGCGGTCGCGTACGCCGATCCGCCGCCGGAGTCGCCACCACCGCCGACGCCGCTCGATCGCGGCCACTTCGGATTCGGCGGCGGCGCGTCGGAGGAGACGTTGTTCGGCGATACGTACTTCGCGATCGGCGCGAACGCGTCGTACTACGTGCTCGACGGCGTCTCGGTCGGGCTCGGCGCGACCTACCAGTTCGCGAACGGCGGCGGCCCGAGCGTCGAGATCGTGACGCCGGCGGTGCGCTACGCGGCCAAACCGCTGCTCGCGTACTCGCCGATCGTGCCGTACGTCGGCGCGTTCTACTCGCACTACTTCATCGGCGACGCGTATGCCGACGAGGATGCGATCGGCGCGAGCGCCGGCGGCCTGTACGTCTCGGGCCGCAGCGTGCTCGGCCTCGGCGTCGCGGTCGAGCACCTGGTCTCGAGCTGTACGACCGATTGCACGCAGGTGTATCCCGATCTGACGATCGGGATCGCGTTCTAGGCCAGCGCGCGCACCAGCCCGACGGCGGCGATCGCGAGCATCAGCGCGAGCCCGACACGCGCGATCGCACGGCCGGCGCGCGGCGACACGGTCACCCAGCGCGCGAGCGCCGCGAACCACAGCGCGGAGCCGACGCCGACCCCGGCGGCGAGCACGATGGCGGCGGGCACCGCGATGGTCGGCCACAACGCGGCCGCGACCGCGACCCACGCGGCGAGCGCGGCCGGGTTGGGCAGGGTGAGGGCCAGCCCGGCCAGGACGCCGGGCACGCCGGACTTCGGACTTCGGACTTCGGACTTCCGGCGCGAGAGCGACAGCGCGACGTAGGCCGCGATCACGGCGGCGGCGATGATCGCGAGCGGATGCGTCCAGTCGGGGCGCGAGACGACGACGCGGCCGATGCCGATGAAGGCGAGCGCGGCGTGCACGCTGTCGGCGAGCGCGCCGCCGAGGCCGATCGCGGTCGCGAACCGGCGCTGTCCGGCCGCCGCGGCATCGGCGACCGCGACGTTGACGACGCCGAGCGGCATCCCGGTCACGACGCCGAGCGCGAGGCCCACGAGCGCCGCGACGAGGCCGTCGATCACCAGGTGATCGTGCCCTCGTCGCTATCGGCGCAGCCGTGAATGTCGATCTTCTTCGTCCACGTCTTGCCGTGCGGGCCGACGGCCTTGACGTTGTGAAAGCCCGGCTTGAGCGGCAGGCGCGTCAGCGGGGTCTCGCCGATCTTCGCTTCGTCGATGTAGACCGCGGTCTTCGCGGTCGCGCTGAGGCTGAAGAAGCCGTACTTCGAGCACGCGACGATGTTGTCGCGCATGTCGGGACCGGAGTCGATCAGCGCCGGCGGCGGCACGGAGTGCTCGGTCGCATCGACCGGCATCGGCTGCACGACGCGGTCGACGCCCGACGTGCCGCTGCTGCCGAACAGCCGTGCGGCAACCACGCCGATGATCACGAGGACCGCGAGCCCGAGCAGCGCGAGCCCGAAGTTGCGCACCGATCTCCAGCGATGCGCGGAGAGCAGATCCGTGCCGCCCTCGGCCATCCAAGCATCGCCGCCGACGTCCGCGCTGAGATCGAGCACGGCCTCGAACTCGACGCGCGGGATGCGGCTCGTGTTGTGCTGGACGAGCACGGATGGCACGGCCTCGCCGGTGTCGAGCTTGGGGCGCGCCACGGCCGGCAGCATCTCGCCGCTCGCCGAGCGCGGGATCGGCGGCGGGCGCGGCGGCGTCGGCGTCGCCCGCGGCGACGGACCGATCGAGATCGGCGCGGCGTTCGGATCGTCGGCGGCCTTCAGGATCTCGTCGCGCGACGACATCTCGTCGGCGAAATCAGCCGACAGCAAGCGCGACAGGTCGGCCCCTCCCGCCGGACCGCCGAGCGTCGCGACCGAGTTGCGGATCGCGTTGCCGAACGCCTGGGCGGTATCGAACCGGCCGGCCGGATCGCGCGCCATCGCCTGCACCAGCGCGGCGCGCATGCCGGGCGGCAGATCAGGCCTGCGATCGCGAATGTCCGGAATCGGCTCCTCGGTGATCGCCTTGAAGGTCAGGAAGTCGGAGTCGCGATGGAACAGCCGCCGGATCGACAGCATCTCGTACATCACGACGCCGAGCGCGAAGATGTCGCTACGCCGATCGAGCGGCTTGCCGAGGATCTGCTCGGGCGACATATACGCGTTCTTGCCTTTGACCGTTCCGGTGCGCGTGCGCGAGTTCGCGCCGCGCGCCTTCGCGATGCCGAAATCGAGGAGCTTCACGGTGCCGTCGCCGGTCACCATGATGTTCGGCGGCGACACGTCGCGATGCACGACGCCGAGCAATTGCCCGTCGGGACCGCGCGCTTCGTGGGCCGCGTGCAGGCCCTCGCAAGCCTGACAGATGATGCCGGCGACGACGCGAAAGTCGAGCATCTTCCCGGCCTTCGACAGCTTCGTCATCATGCGCGACAGCGGCACCCCGTGCAGGTACTCCATCGCGATGAACCACGTGCCGGCGTACTGACCGAACGACCGCACGTTGCACACGTTCTTGTGCGCGAGCTTCGACGCCAGATCCGCTTCGTCGCGGAACATCGTCACGAAGTGCTCGTCCTCCGCGAGGTGCGGAAGGATCCGTTTGAGCACCATCAATTCGTTCTCGCCGGGACCGGACGAGGGACGCGCGAGATAGATCTCGGCCATGCCGCCCGTAGCGAGCTTGGCGAGCAGCTGGTAGCTGCCGAAATCTCGAGCGTCGCGAGGGACCAATGTCCCCGCCGGAATCGTCACCTCACTATGATGCCAGAGGAATTTCCCGGATTTAAGCCCGAGCTGACACAGACCGTGACGGCTGTCGATCTAGCCAGGCCTGCGTGGAGGCGGCGGCGATCGGCAGCGTCTTGTCGAGCTCGGCGACGATCCCGCGCTCGATGCGCGAGGCGACGAATGCGATATCTACCGACACTTGCCCGGAATAGCGGCGCCGCACGGTTCCGGCGCCGGCCGATTCGAGCCAATAGGTTCCGAGGATCTGCACGCGGCCGCCGAGCAGCGAAGGCCGGATGTCCAGCTCCATCATGTTCGCGCGCCGCTTCCACGTCACGTGCTCGATGTAGTGCAGCTGACCGGGAACGAGTGGCCTGACGAACGCCGGCAGCCGGCGGCGCGGCACCACGCGGCACACCCGGCGCAGCTCGTCGCCGTGCTCGGCGAGCTCGAGCACCGCGCGCTCGACGATCTCGTTCGCGCGATCTTGGTCGCGCTGCTGTTCGGCATCGAAGTACGCCGCGAATACGTCGTCGACCGACGGGGCGCGAAACACATGCTCGAAACAGAACGGCGTCATCGCGGCCAGGATAGACGTCGCGAATCGCTCAGGTCACGCCGTTCGATGTTGCAAGCTTGCGAAGTCACGCGGCTGTCATGTCGCCGCCGGCGGCGGCGCGATCGCGTAGTCGAAGTAGGCGCTCGGATCGCCGCTGCAGCCGTCCATCGCGGCGCGCGCGACGTTGTACAGCTCGCGCGCGGTGACGTAGTGCAGCGTCCAGCCGTGCTTCGTCGCCTCGCGCAGCGCCTCGTGCAGCGCGCGGCCGCCGTCGCCGAGCAGCGAGCTCGCGGTGCGCTCGATCGCGCCGTGCGTGTGCACTTTCACGAACACCCATTCGGGGCGGCCCGCGACGTGGATGCCCTGCCGGAGCCAGGTGGCGACGCGCGCGGCGGTCGGCGGATCGTCGCCGGTGATCGCGCCGTTCTCGAGCCGGACGCGCAGGCCTTCGCGCGCGAGCGCGAGCGGGCCGGTGACGAGCAGCAGCCGATCGTCGTAGCGTTTGCCGACGCGCGCGCGTTCGCCGCGTTCGTAGCTGCGCCGCTGCGCGAGATCGCCGGTCGGCCAGTAGATCTGGTTGACGCGGCCGGGCTGACACGGATCCGGCGCCGACGGGAACGTCAGGTCGACGTAGCAGCCGAGGTCGTGCAGCAGCGGCAGCTCGTCGTCGACGCCGCACCAGCGGCCGTCGGGCCGGCCGTTCGCGAGGCTCCAGTTGCCGTGGATGAACGCCCAGGCGGGCGTGCCGTTCGCGCGCTTCGAGATGTGGCCGTGCTGCGCGAACGTCGCGAGGTGCTCGCGAATGCGCGGCGCGAGCGTCGCCGCGGTATCGCCGTCGTGATGGAGGTGAAACTCGACCTCGCCGAAGCCCGCGCGCACGAGCTCGCCGAGCCGATCGAGGAAGTACGGCCGATATTCTTCGCCCGGGAAGAACCAGCCGTGGCGGGGTGGGCGGCCGTTCGCGTCCCGGAATTCTGAAAACCGCGGGTAGCGTTCGGACCACGCATCGACCCGCGCGCGCCCGGTCTCGTCGGGAGCCTGCCCCCACAGCGGCTCGTAATGATCGCACAGCGCGAACAGGACGTGCCGCTTGTCCGCGACGTGTGGCGCACGCGCACGGCGCACGAGGTGCCGTGCGTAATCGGGCAGCCAGTGATGAAGGTTCTTTTTGCGGAGACGGGACAGCATGTGGAGTGGGTGATAGAAAATCGACGATGGACGTCTACGGTCCGCTGCTTCAGAGGGCATTGTTTCCGGTCTTCGAGGCGGCTCGCGGTCGGCCGACGGTGCCGCTCCTCCGCTACCTGCAAAACACGGAGCGCTGGTCGCTCGAGGCCTTGCGCGACCTGCAACTCGGCCTGTTGCGCCGGCTTGTCCGTCACGCCTACGCCCACACGACGCATTTTCGCGACGTGATGGACGAGCGCCGGCTGCGCCCCGAGGACTTCGATTCCCTCGCCACCCTGCGCGAGCTGCCGCTCCTCGAGCGCGACACCGTCCGCGCGACAATGACGTCGCGCCTCGCGGCCGCGCCGCCGGAGCCGGTGATCACGAAGTCGACGAGCGGCACGACCGGCGAGCCGGTCGTCGTGCGCTACAACGCGGAGTCGCGACACTGGCGCGACGCGACGCGCTGGCGCGGCTACGGCTGGGCCGGCTATCGCATCGGCATGCGCGCGCTGCATTACTGGGGCGCGGCGCCGGCGCCGACGAGCTGGCTCAAGCGCAAGAAGATCGCGCTCGATCACGTTCTCAAGCGCGATCTCTATCTCGATTGCACGCCGCGCGGCGACGGCGCGCTCGCGGTCGCGGTCGATCAGCTGCGCCGCTTCGAGCCGCAGGTGATGGTCGCGTACGCGGCGGGTGCCGCGGCGCTCGCGAAGTTCGTCAACGAGCACGGCCTGCGCGATTGGGACAGCTTCCCGGTCGTCGTCGGCGCCGAGCGGTTGTGGCAGCATGATCGCGTCGAGATCGAGCGCGCGTTCGGGCCGGCATTCGAGACGTACGGCTGCCGCGAGGTGATGTTGATGGCGTCGGAGTGCGAGGCGCACGCGATGCACGCCTCCATGGAGACGATGATCGTCGAGATCATCGTGCGCCAGCCCGACGGCACGACGCGGCCGGCGCGGCCCGGCGAGCTCGGCGAGGTCGTGATCACCGACCTGCACAACCTCGCGTGCCCGATGATCCGCTACCTCAACGGCGACACCGCGCTCGCGCACGCCGACGATCCGTGCGCGTGCGGCCGCAGCATGATGCGCATCGGGCCGGTCGAGGGCCGGACGACCGAGACCTTGCGCGACGGCCGCGGCAACGCGGTGGGCGGGCTCGTGTTCAACATCCTGTTCGGCGTGATGGACCAGGTCGCGAAGCAGTTCCAGGTCATCCAGCGCAGCGACGGCAGCGTCGTGATGCGCGTCATCCCGCAGCTCGGCGACATGCTGCCCGACGCGAGCTCGCGCGCGATCCACGCGTTCGCCGCGAAATACCTGCCCGGCGCGCCGTTCGCGATCGAGTACGTCGCGGAGATTCCCCTCACGGCGGCGGGCAAGCGCAAGGTCGTGATCGTGGAGCAGCAGGCGTGAGGCTTGCTACGAACAGCGCCTAGCGATGGACCTCTACGGCTCGATCCTGGCGAACACGTTGTTTCCGGCGTTCGAAGCTGTGCGCGGGCGCCCGACCGTGCCGCTCCTGCGCTACCTGAGTGAAACGGAGCGCTGGGAGCCGAAGGCGCTGCAGGAGGTGCAGGTAGGATTGCTGCGCCGGTTGCTCCGCCACGCGCACCGGCACACGCAGTACTACCGCACGCTGCTCGACGCGCGCGGGCTGCGTCCCGAGGACTTCGTCCAGCCCGACGATCTCGCGCAGCTCCCGCTGCTCGATCGCGCGACGGTTCGCGCGACGATGCGCGAGCGCACCGCGAGTGCGCCGCCCGCAGCGGTGATTCGCAAGACGACGAGCGGAAGCTCCGGCCAGCCGGTCGAGGTGCTGTACAACGCGGAGTCGCGGCACTGGCGCGACGCGACGCGCTGGCGCGGGTATGGCTGGAGCGGCTATCGCATCGGCATGCGCGCGCTGCATTACTGGGGCTTCGTGCCGTCGCAGCTACCGACGTGGTGGCAGCGTGGCAAGCTCGCCGCCGATCGGCTGCTCAAGCGCGACCTGTACATCGACTGCACGCCGCGCGGCGACGCGGCGCTCGCGGGCGTGGTCGACGAGCTGCGCAAGTTCCGGCCGCAGGTGATCGTCTCGTATGCGACCGGTGCGGGCGCGCTCGCGCGGTTCGTCGAGCGCCGCCGGTTGCGCGACTGGGACGACATCCCGGTCTTGACCGGCGCCGAGCGGCTGATGCCGCACGATCGCGAGGCGATCGAGCGCGCGTTCGGCCCGGCATTCGAGACGTACGGCTGCCGCGAGGTGATGTTGATGGCGTCGGAGTGCGAGGCGCACGACGGCCTGCACGCGTCGATGGAGAACTTGATCGTCGAGGTCATCGTCCGCGAACCGGACGGTCGCGTGCGCGCGGCACGGCCCGGCGAGACCGGCGAGGTCGTGATCACCGACCTCCACAACCTCGCGTGCCCGCTGATCCGCTACGTCAACGGCGATCTCGCGGTCGCGCATGCCGAGACGCGGTGCGCGTGCGGGCGCGGCCTGTCGCGCATCGGCCGCATCGAGGGCCGCACGACCGAGACGTTGCACGACGGCGAGGGCCGGCCGGTCGGCGGGCTCGTGTTCAACATCCTGCTGTCGGCGATCGGCCACGTCGCGCGCAACTTCCAGGTCGTGCAGCGCGCCGATCGCAGCGTCGTGTTCAAGGTCGTGCCGTACGAAGGCCGGTCGCTGCCCGCGCGCGAGGAGGCGATCCTGCGCGAGCACGCCGCGCACTACCTGCCCGGCGCGCGGTTCGAGATCCAGATCGTCGACGACATCCCGGCGGCCGCGGCGGGCAAGCGCAAGGTCGTCGTCGTCGAGCGCGGCTAGCGCGGCGCGTAGATCGTCACGGCTTCGAACGTGCCCGACGCGTCGAGGCCGCCGATCTCGAGCAGCTCGGGCAGGTTGTTCGTGGTCGCGAGCGAGACCTCGATGGACGTATCGCCGCGCTTCGCGACGCACGTGTTGGGCTGCACGCTGGTGTCGACGTAGAGGTGCAGCGGGTCGGGCGAGATCGGAAACGCCGCGCTCGAGCCCGAACCGTCCGTGCCGAGGTCGGAGCCCATGCGGATCGAGAAATCGATGCCGGTGACGCCGAAGAAGACGCCGTTCAGGCACACCAAGGCCTGCTGCATGTC
>DASXCY010000194.1:0-24275 GCA_036490935.1 Kofleriaceae bacterium
GCCCATTGTCCAATATTCCCCACTGCTGCCTCCCGTAGGAGTCTGGGCCGTGTCTCAGTCCCAGTGTGGCTGATCATCCTCTCAGACCAGCTACGCGTCTTCGCCTTGGTAGGCCGTTACCCCACCAACTAGCTGATGCGACGCAGGCTCCTCATCGAGTGCCGGACATTGCTGCCTAGCTTTCCTTCTCCAGTGCAGACACCGGAGAAACTTATGCGGTATTAGCGTCCCTTTCGGAACGTTGTCCCCCGCTCGAAGGAAGATTACCTACGTATTACTCACCCGTCCGCCGCTTTACTCAGGGCCGAAGCCCTTTTCTCGCTCGACTTGCATGTGTTAAGCCCGCCGCTAACGTTCGCTCTGAGCCAGGATCAAACTCTCCATAGAAAATTTGAAACCCGCTCTACACCGGCTGGTAGCAGAGCATCCGGGGGGAAGTCTGCGTCCGGCGTGGAATGGTTCTCTTACATACAGAAAACCCATCATCGTTACAAAATGGCTTGCTATCCAGTTTTCAGAGACCGATCCCGCCGGGAGCCGATGCTCTCGACGGTCTCGACGGCAAGGACCGTCGAGGGATGCTGCTTATACAGGGTGAGGTTTTGCTCGTCAATGACGTTCGAAGAGTTTTCCAACGTCACCATCACCGCCTGCCCAACCAGCTGATCCGACAGCCGAATTCAGCTAACCTCGGCCGCTAATTACCATGCTCGAGCGCATCGGCAACTGCCGAATTGTAGAAGAGGTCGCGTCGGGCGGCATGGCGGTCGTGTACCGCGCCGTCCAGGACCCGCTCGGGCGCACGGTGGCCATCAAGGCGTTGAAAACCAGCGCCGCGGCTGAAGAAAACGTCGTGACGCGGTTCGAGCGCGAGGCCAAGAGCCTGGCGAACCTGCAGCACGAGAACATCATCCACGTCTACGACTACATCCGCGAACGCGGCGCGATGTTCATCGTGATGGAGTACGTGCAGGGCGTCGACCTGTACGACTTGCTCGATAAATGCGGGCGACTTCCATACGACGTCGCCGCGATCGTCGCGGTGCAGGTCGCGCGCGCGATGGACTACATCCACTATCGCGGCATCGTCCATCGCGACATCAAGCCCGCGAACATCATGATCGCGCGCACCGGCGCGGTGAAGGTGATGGACTTCGGCATCGCGCGCGACGCGAGCTTCGGCGATCTCACCGAAGCGGGCACCGGCATCGGCACGCCCGCATACATGTCGCCGGAACAAGTGCTCGGCGACAAGCTCGACGCGCGCAGCGACATCTTCTCGCTCGGCGTCGTGCTGTATCAGATGCTGACGGGCAGCAAGCCCTTCATCGAGGACGAGAGGAAGTCCGCGATGCACAAGATCCGCCTCGAGAAGCACGAGAGCGCGCGCAAGCTCAACCCAGAAATTCCGCGCGAGCTCTCGGCGGTGATCGACAAGTGCCTCGAGAAGCAGCCGCGCGACCGCTGGCGCAGCGCGCAGCACATGGTGATGGCGCTCGAGCGGTTCCTCGCGAAGCACGTCGAGATGAACCATCACGCGCGCCTCGTCCTGTTCTTGAAGGCACAGGGCGTGATCACCGATCTCGAGGCCGAAGAATACTTGAACCCCCAAGCATTGGGCGCCGGCGCGGGCGCGCTGCAGCAGCCGAATCTGCAGGCGCGCAACATCGTGCGGGCCGGCGTCGTCGCGCACGGGATCACGTTCGGCGTGCTCGCGCTGTTCCTCGGCCTCATCCATGTCGCGCCGCTGTCGGCGACGCCGCATTCGCAGCCGATCTCGCCCGCGCAGCACGGGTTCGTGCGCGTCGATGCCTCGCCGTGGGCGCGCATCACCGTCGACGGCCGCGAGGTCGGCACGACTCCCCTCGCCACACCGCTCGAGCTCGCCGAAGGGCGGCACGCGATCGTGTTCGAGCACGACTGGTATCAGCCGGTCGAGCGCGACCTCGACGTGATCGCCGGTCCCCCCGACGCCGCACCGTCGCTGCGCGTCGACTTCGAAGCGCTGCACGTCGCGCTCCGGCCCGGCAAGACGAAGCCGCCGGAGCCGTCACCGTGAAGTGCACCGCCGCGCTCGTCGTCCTGCTCGCGCTCGTGCACGTCGCGCACGCGCAAGGCGAAGACGCGGTCGCGTATCGCATGAAACCCGGCGACACGCTCGAGCTGATCGCCGCGGAGTTCTACGGCGATCGCGCGCAGACGCCATGGATCGCCGCCGAGAACAAGCTGACGCACGGCAAGAAGCCGCAGCCCGGCGACCGCATCAAGGTGCCGATCACGCGCGAGATCGTGACCGCGAAGGGCGACAGCTTCGAATCGCTCGCCGCCACGTACCTCGGCGACGCCGGCCGCGCGGCGTTTCTCGCCGACGCGAACTCGATCTCCATCGAGGATAGCCTCGCGGTCGGCACCACGCTGCTCGTGCCCGTGCATGTCACCTACGTCGCGCAGGCGCCGGAGTCGCTCGCGCAGGTCGCGCAGCAGTTCCTCGGCGATGCGAAGCAAGCCGAGCTGCTTCGCCAGTACAACAACTTCGAGGCCGGCAAGAGCTCGATCGACAAGGGCGAGCCGATCCTCGTGCCCGGGCCGAAGGTGCGCGTGCGCGCCGGCAAGCTGCCCGCGCTGGACGGCGAGGCGAAGACGCGACGCGACCAGCAACATGCGGCGACGGCCGCCGCGGCCGCCGCGCTACCGCGCGCACAGGCGGCGTGGCTGCGCGGCGACTTCGCGGGCGTGCGCGCCGCGCTCGGCAAGCTCGTCGAGCAGATGGATTATTTCGACGCGAAGACGGCCGTCGAGCTCGGCGTCCTGCTCGGCCGCGCGGACGTCGCGTTCGGCGATACCGAAGCCGCGGTCGCGGTGTTCGCGCAGGTCCTGAACCGCAAGCCGCGCCACGCGCTCGAGCCGTACGCGGAGTCGCCGAAGGTGATCGCGGCGTGGCAGAAGGCCGGCGGGCGTGTCGAGAATCCCTAGCTCGCTCGTGCTCCTCGCCGCGTGCCACGGTCACGTCGAATCGCCCGCCGCGACGCGCGTCGGGCCGGCGCTCGCCGCCGCGGTCGCAGCTGCCGAGTCGGCGCGCGGGCCGTGGCGCTGCACCGCCGCCGACCTGCCCGCGCTCGCCGACGACGCGTTCACCGCCGGCGCACACCGCTGGAAACTGCACGGCCACGCGCTGCATCGCGACGACGCGGGCGACACCGCGACGATCGCGTTTGTCGCGGACGCCGGCGGCGGCACGCCCGCGACGCTCGCCGCGCTCGGCCGCCTGCGCGGCCAGCTCGATGCAGCGGCTCCCGACGTCGTGATCGCGCTCGGCGGGATGGGGGAAACCGAAGCGGACCTCGAGGCCACGCTCGGCGTGCTCGCCGACCGCGCGAGCTTTCCCGTGGTCGCGCTGCCGGGCGATCTCGAGCCGGAGCCGGCCGAGCTCGCCGCCCTGACCGCGCTCGCCAAGCACGGCGCGCGGGTGATCGACGGCCGGCGCGCGCGCTGGATCGAGCTGCCGGTCGCCACGATCGCGACGATCCCAGGCGCCGGCGCGGCCTCGCGGCTGGCCGCCGGCCCCGAGGGCTGCGCGTGGACCGCTCCGGAGGTGACCGCGATCTACGGCGCGCTGGCCGCACACGATGGCATCCGCGTGGCCGCGACCGCGGAAGCGCCGCGCGAAGCTCCCGGCGGCCAGCCGACCGGCGAGCTCGCGCTCGTGCCGCCGCCGGCGCAAGTCGACGTGGTCATCCACGGCCCGACGCGCGAGGCTCCGTCCGCGGCCCGCTCCGGTGCGCGTGATGGCGCCGCCGCCGCGTTGTCTCCAGGAACCTCCGATGCATCCACGCGGCTCCCGGCGCCGCACGTGCCGTCCGCGGGGCTGCTCGCGATCCGCGGTGCGACCTGGACGTGGCGACCGCTGCGCGACGACCGCAGCCGGTGAGGGCTGTTGAGATGGGCGGGCCCGGCAAAGCGGGTAAGATCGACTCGTCGTGGCCTCGACCCCGGCGCAAAAATACGTCTGCCCGCGCTGCCGGACGTCGTACTCCGAGCCGAGTCACTTCTGCCGGGAGTGCGGCGCCGACATGCAGCGCGCCAGCGCGCTCGACGCCGCGGCGCGATCGAGCGCGCGCCACCCCAACCCGGCGTTCGCCGACACCGCGGCGCATGAAGCCCTGCCCGAGACCAACGCCGAGCCGGCGCCGGATCGCCGGCTCTCCGACTCCAACCAGGCCTGGCTCGGCCGCATCGTCGAGGGCCGCTATCGCGTGATCGAGGTCATCGGGCGCGGCGGCATGGGCGTCGTCTACCGGGTCGAGCACCTGCGCATGGGCAAGATCGCCGCGATGAAGGTGCTGCATCGCGATCTCGCGAGCGATGCCGACGTCGTGCAGCGCTTCGAGCGCGAGGCCGCGGCGGTCAGCAAGCTGCACCACCCGCACACCGTGCAGGTGTTCGATTTCGGCACCGCGAACGGCGCGATGTTCCTGATCATGGAGTACGTGCGCGGCCTCGACCTCGCGCACGTGATCGAGCGCGACGGGCCGCTGCCGTGGGCGCGCGCGGCGCCGCTGTTCGCGCAGATCTGCGGCGCGCTGCAGGAGGCGCACGAGCTCGGCATCGTCCACCGCGACTTGAAGCCGGAGAACGTGCTGATCACGCGCACGACCGGCGGGCGCGACTACGCGAAGGTGCTCGACTTCGGGCTCGCGAAGCTCGACGAGCGCGCGGCGCCGCAGAGCGAGACCGGCCGCCAGCAGATCGTCGGCACGCCGTACTTCATGTCGCCCGAGCAGATCCGGGGGGACGAAGTCGACGCGCGCAGCGACATCTACTCGCTCGGCACGTTGATGTTCGAGACGCTGACCGGTCAGCACCTGTTCAACGGATCGACTGCGGTCGGCGTCCTGACCAAGCACCTGACCGCGCCGCCCGATGCGCCGAGCACGCGCGCGCCGAAGATGGGCATCGATCCGCGCGTCGACCACGTGTGCGCGAAGGCGCTCGCGAAGGAGCCGGCGGCGCGCTACTCGAGCGCGGCGGGCCTCGGCGAGGCGATCGAGGAGGTGTTCGCGGAGACCGTCGAGGGTGCGACCGGTGCGGGGCGCACGGTGTCGCGCGCGCTCGGCGGCGGGCGGCTCGCGATCGGCCACGACGAGCACGCGCCGTCGGATCTGCGCCTGCGCCGGTCCGACATCGACGCGTTCGAGCGCGGCATGCGCGTGCGCCGCTACGTGCTGTGGGTGATCGCCGCGCTGCTCGTGCTCGGCGGCGCCAGCACGACCGCGTGGTTCGCGATGCGCGCGCCGCCGCCGCTCGGCGAGGAGCGCGAGCCGAACAACGACGTCGCGCAGGCCAACCAGATCGCTGCGAACGTGCCGGTGACCGGCTATCTCGGCAAGCGACGCGCGCCGCAGGAAGGCGATCGCGACGTGTTCATCGTGCCGTGGCCGGCCGGCGAGAAGCGCGTGGTCACCGTGCGCGTCACCGGCGTACCGAACCTGGATCTGAATCTGTCGGTCGCCGACGGCGATGGGCTGCACGGCGCGACCGCGGATTTCGGCGGCATCGGCGACGGCGAGGTGCTGCACCGGCGCGCGATCGACGGCCCGCTCGTCATCACGATCGCCGAGACGATGGCGAAAGATCAGAAGCTGCCGGTCGAGAACGTCAGCGATCCGTACACCCTGACCGTCACCGAAGAGCCTGTGGCCGGCGG
This sequence comes from Kofleriaceae bacterium, assembly GCA_036490935.1. Lineage (GTDB taxonomy): Bacteria > Myxococcota_A > Polyangia > Haliangiales > Haliangiaceae > JABFXX01. The sequence continues at coordinate 5,705 of DASXCY010000194.1, forward strand.
CGAGACCGAGCCGAACAACACCGACGTCGACGCGACCGTGCTCGAGCCGACGCGCGAGCTGCGCGGTTACCTCGACTACCGCGACGACCTCGACGTGCTGCGCTGGACCGGCGGCGACGGCAACTTCGACATCGTCGTGCGCGGCGACGGGATTCCGCTCGCGTGGCGCATCGGCGAGGGCGAGCTCCGCACACCGGGCGCGGCGACCGGCGTCGCGCTGCACAAGGGCGATCTGCTCAAGCTGTCGCGCACCGATCGCGACGGCACGGGTCCGCTGCCGGGGCGAGATGCCATGTGGTCGGTGGTAGTGACCGCAGCTCGTTGACGTTTTGATCCCGGTCGCGCGGCAGTGGCGTTACGATCGCGCCGTGCGCCTTGCCCTGGCTGTCGTTCTCATCGCCGCGTGCGGCGACAACACCACGCAACCTCCGTGCAGCGATCCGCCCGGGCCGTTCGCGGTCGGCGACCCGACCGGCCACCCGGATCCGCTCGGCGCCGAGCCGAACGAGGCGCGCGCCGGACGGATCCACGCCGCGCAACTGCCGGCCGTGCCGTCGGGGCTCGTCACGTGGAAGGACGGCGACTTCGTGCTCGCGAACGATCGCGTCGCGCTCGTCATCGAGGACGTCGGCGACAGCGACCTTTACGATCCGTGGGGCGGCCGGCCGGTCGGTCTGGCGCGCATGTCGGGCGGCCAGCTCGTCGAGCCGAACAACTTCGGCGAGTTCTTCATCCTGACCGGGCGCGCGACGGTCGTGACCGACAGCGTCTCGGTGATCGCGGATGGCAGCGACGGCGGGCCGGCGATCATCCGCGCGCGCGGCAAGCTGCATCGCCTGCCGTTCTTCGACTCGGTCATCGCGGTGGCGTACAACGACACCTACGAGGACTTCGACGCCGCGATCGATTACGAGCTCGCGCCGGGCAGCGAGCACGTCGACATCCGCATGCGCTACGCGTCGCCGCGCGGCACGGTGACGAAGGTACCGTCGACGCTGCACGCGCTGATGTACACCAAGCGCACGCCGGTTTATCAGCCGGGCCCCGGGTTCACCGAGCAGCTCGCGGGCGTGCCGTACATGGCGCTGGTCGACGATCAGGCGACGAGCTGGGGCTACATCCCGGCGGCCGGCACGCTCGGTAGCGGGATCTCGGTGTCGGGCTTCGTCAGCTCGTTCAACACCGGTTACTCGCTGCCCGCGTGCACGACGAGCGAGCGGCTGCACGCGCAGCTCGTGATCGGCGGCCCCGGCCTCGACGGCGTGAACGCGGCGGTCGCGCGCACGCTCGGCCAGGACCAGCGCGCGATCACCGGCGTCGTCACGCGCGCCGGCGTGCCGGCCGAAGGCGTGCGCGTGCACGCGATCGACGTCGCGACGGGCAGCGACGAGTACGTCACGCGCGCGACCACCGATGCGACCGGCGCATTCACGCTCCACGTGCCCACCGCCGCCGTGATCCGGCTCGACGCGTTCAAGCGCGGCGACGCGGTCGTGAGCGCGATGGTCGGCGACGGCGTGACCGGCGACCTCGATCTGCCGGCGACCGGCACGATCCACGTCGTCGCGACCGAGGCCGGCGGGCCGGTGCCGGTGCGGATACAGGTCTTGCCGGCCGGCGGCCAGATGGTGCCGAACGTGCCGGCGACCTACGGCGAGGAGCCGATCACCGACGGCCGGCTGCATGTCGTGTATCCGGTCAACGGCGACGTGACGCTGACCGCACCGCCGGGCGCGTGGCAGGTCGTGGTGTCGCGCGGCTACGAGTACGAGCTCGTCGAGCAGACGGTGAACGTGGTCGCGGGCCAGACCAACGAGGTCGACGCGGCGATGGTGCGCTCGGTCGACACCACCGGCGTGCAGTGCGGCGACTTCCACATCCACACGTGGCGCTCGAACGATTCCGGCGACGTCGCGCTCGAGAAGGTGCAGCAAGCGGTGGCCGACGGCGTCGAGATGCCGGTGCGCAGCGATCACGAGTGGGTCGCGGACTTCTCGGCGGAGATCGCGCAGCTCGGCGTGCAGGCGTGGGCATTCTCGATCGGCTCGATCGAGCTGACGTCGTTCGAGGTGTGGGGTCACATGGGCGTGTTCCCGCTCGTGCCCGATCCGACGCAGGTCAACGCGGGCGCGCCGAAGTGGCAGACGTTCCCGACCGCGGCGAATCCGACGACGCCGTTCCAGACGCTGTCGCCGCGCGACGTGTTCGATACGGTGCGCGCGCGGCCGGAGCAGCCGATCGTCATCATCAATCACCCGCACAGCGGCAAGAATTACTTCCCCTACGTCGGCTACGACCCGGCGACCGGCACGTCGACCGACACCGCGGACTGGGATCCGAAGTTCACGCTCGTCGAGGTGTTCAACAACTCGGGCTGGCAGCAGAACCGCACCGGCACGGTCGACGACTGGCTCGGCATGTTGCGCGCCGGCCGGCCGATGTTCGCGACCGGCTCGTCGGACTCGCACGGCATCTCGTACTCGCCGGTCGGCTACCCGCGCACGTGCGTGAAGGTCGGCACGGACGATCCGCGCCAGCTCACCGCGAACCTCGTGCGCGACCAGCTCGCGGGCGGCCACGGCTTCGTGAGCGGCGGCATCTACGTGACGGCGTCGCTCGGCGACGCGGGCCCGGGCGACACCACCACCGGCGCGGGCAACGAGCAGCAAGCCGACGTCACGGTGCAAGCGGCGACGTGGATCGACGTCACCGCGATCGAGGTCATCGTCGACGGCGAGACCGTCGATACGATCCCGATCATGCCGGGCGATGCGGATCCGCTGAATCCGGTCGTGCGCTGGAAGGGCCAGATCCCGGTCGACGTGCGCGCGACCGGCGGCTTCTTCGTGATCGCGGCGTACGGCACGAAGGGCCTCGACCCGGTGCACCCCGGCTACATTCCGTTCGGCGTGACGAATCCGATCTTCGTCAACCCGTAGCCGCTGGCGTCCCTACGCCTTGACGAGCAGGATCACGCGCCGCTCGTAGGCCTTCAGCTTCGCGAGCGCGTCGTGGTACGCGGCGTATTGCTCGGGCGCGATGACGAGCTTGTCGAGCTTGACCTCGACGTGGCACGTCACGGTCTGGCCCTTCGCGTCGCACGTGTGCGTGTAGCTCACGCCTTCGGCGCCGCCTTCGAGCTTCGGCGGCACGTACGCGATCTTCCAGCCGGCTGGGACCTGCACGGTCACGTCGCCCTTCTCGGTGCGCGGCGTACCGACCTCGAGCGGATACTTGCGCACCGACAGGCTCGCATCCGGCATCTCCATGCCGATCCCGACTTCCGGCAGCTCGAACACGCGCACGTTGCCCTGCGTCGCCGAGTAGCCCGGCATCGCGACGTCGGTCGCGAGCTTGAGGCCCGAGACCGACATCGTGTCGCCGACCTCGTGGTGCTTGTCGAGCGCCGCCGGATAGTGCGAGACGGCCTGTTCCTGGAACCATTGATCGAGCATCTCGCCCTTGAGCGGGCGCAGCTCGCGCGTGGTGACGTCGGCGTAATACCCGGTCATGTCGACCGCCATCTTCGCGTCGACGTCGCCGTTCGGCGACAGCACGTACGAGATCGTCGAGCTCGCGACCGACGTCGACGGATCGAGCAGCGGGCGCTTGCCGACCTCGGCGCCGCCCGGCACGAGCGGCAGCACGAGGTTGTCCTGGCCCGACGTCACGACCGCGTACTGCGCGTGCTCGTCGCTCGGCGCGAGCCACACGTCGTTGCCGTCGATCGTCAGCTTCGCGACCAGGCGATCGAACTGCGCGATCGTCGGCACGCTCGCGATCACCGGCACGTTGCCGGTGCGCACCGCGATCGGCTGGCCGTGGATGCCCTCGGCGGCGGCGAGCGCGAGCAGCAGGCCCACCTTGTCGCGCTCGTCGGCGTAGCGATTCGCGAGCACCACGTCGGGTGCGTGCGGCTCGTAGCCGGCCCAGCCGAGCGGCAGGTCGACCGAGCGAATGTCGTGTGCGACGAACGCGAATAGCCGCTGCGCCTTGTCGGCCTCGTTCGCGGCGCCGGCGACGAGCTGATCGGCCTGCTGCTTCACGGCGTCGGGAATCGGCGACGGCACCGCCGCCTTGACGAAGCGCGCCGCGATCGGATCGAGCACCTTGGACCAGCTGTCCTGGAAGCCGAACACGACGCGCGGCAGCACCGCGGCATCGACCGGCGAGCTGTGCTCCTCGTGGCGATCGGGCTGCTTCGCGAGCGTGTACGTCCACATGTGACCGGCCGCGGTATCCGACTCGGTCGGCTTGAGCTCGACGCCCGCGACCGCGAGCCTGGGCTCGATGCCGCTCGGCGCGGTGATCGTCACCGTGCGCTCGAGGATCGGATCCCAGTCGCCGAGCAGCTCCTCGCCGCCCATCGGGGCGTCGGGCGTCGCGTTCGTCGTGCGCGTGTACTCGAGCTCGATGACCGAACCCTTGTCGACGGCCGGGAACGAGACGACGCGCTCGCGCACGTCGGAGTAGATCGTCGCATCGGCGAGCCGCGGCGGGACGATGTCGCCGATCTCCTCGGGCGCGGCCGCGTGCGGCTTGCCGTCGGCGTTGACCGTGCGCGCGATCTTGATGTCCAGCGTCTGGCGCTTCGAATCGAACGGCACGTGCACGTCGGCGAACTTCTCCTTGCCGCGTTGCGCGTCGAGGATCTTCACGATCGACTTGTGGTGATGCACGACCGCGCCGTCGGGCTTGAGCGTGATGTCATCGCGATCGAGCGCGACGACCGCGTCGGCCTGCGGATACTCGAGCGTGCCCGGCGCGCCGGTCGCGAGCGCGACCATCCGCGCGAGGTCGGGATCCTTCGGATCGACCGCGGTGTCGTCGTGCTTCGCCCACGGATCCGCCGCCTGCGCCTTCGCTTGCGCGTTCGGCTTCGCGCTGTCGTGGCCGTGACAGCCGACGAGCGCGAGCGCCGCGATATAGATGAAGCTGCGCATCACTTGCCTCCCTCGAGGATCACCGGCTGGCGTGCGATCTGGCCGAGCGACGCGAGCGCGCCGCGCAGCGACTTGTACTGCTCGGTGTCGATGAACCGGCTCTTGAGCTGGAACGAGCGGTGGCACGCCACCGTCGTCGCGGTTTTCTGCTCGCACGACGCGACCACCTGCGTGACCGCGCTCGAGACCTTCGCCGGGTTCGGCAGCGCGACCAGCTTCGTGCCGTCGGGCAGCGAGATCGTCTCGTCCTCGTCGTATTCGAACGGCAACCGCGCGTCGAGGCCGTACTTGCGCGCCGGCTGCGCGCCGAACACGCGCGGCAGCACGTTCTCGACGAGGCCGAGCGCGCCCGACGTGACGAGCGTACGCGCGAGCCGGTAGTCGCCGGTCTTCGGCGCCGCGTCCGGCACCTCGATCTCGACCGTCACCGTCATCGGCTCGAACAGCGCGAGCGCGTTCGAGAGCTTGATACTGACGATCTTCGCGTCGGGAAGCGCGTAATGCAGCGCCTCCTCGACGAGCTCGCGCTGCTGGTCCTCGCTCATCATCGCGGCGGTCGACCGCACGACCAGGTCGAACATGCCGTGCGTCTCGAGCGTCACCTTCGAGCTCATCGAGCCGTCGGGATGGATCGTCGTCGCGGCGACGGCGTGTCCGAGGTTCGACGTCGGCGCTGCGGCCGGGATGCGCGTGAGCGGCTCGCCCTTGGCCGTCGTCACCAGCGTGTCCTGCTCGGCTTCCATGCCGGGCAGCATGTCGGCGGCGTTCTTCGCCGTCGGATCGAGGTAGCGCCAGCCGCCGCCCGGCTTGGGCATCGCGACGATCGCGTGGTTGAAGCCGTCGTACGCGATCTTCGGCAGCACCGGGTCGCCGACGTTGGTCAGCACCGGGTACGCCTGCAGGCCCGCCTCGCGCAGCATCGACGTCAGCAGGATCGACACGTCGCGGCACACGCCCCACCGCGAGGTGTACGTCTCGCTCGCCTTGCGCGGCGTGTAGCCGGTGCGCGGGCCGACGCCGAGGCCGCGGTAGCGGATGTCTTGCGCGACGAAGTCGTAGAGCGCCTTGACCTTGTCGTCGTCGGTCTTCGCGTCCTTCGTCAGCTCCTTGACCTTCGCCTTCATCTCCGCCGTGGTCTCGATCTGCGGCGCGGTGACCTCGGACCACCACTTCGAGAAGTGCTCCCAGCTCGGATCGGTCGAGACGACGAGCATCGGCAGCTCGTTCGACTCGTCCATCGCGGTCTCGGGCACCAGCTGCGCCGACTTGAACGTCTGCCACTTGTAGTGGATGCGATCGCCGGCCGGTGTCTTGGTCTCGTCGATCTTCGGCGCGCGCTCGCGGTGATAGACCACCGCGGTGAGCGGCAGCTTCGCGGGCCCATCGACCGCATAGCTCGCCTCGAGCATCGGCTCCTGCGACTGGAACTGGAAGATGTCGTTGAAGAAGCCGGCGCGGGTCGGCGTCTCGCGCGTGAGCTTGAACGTGACGTCGACGACATCGCCGACCGCGACGCCGCTGAACGTGACCTTCACGGCGCGGCCGTTCGGGTCATAGATGTTCATGTCGCCCGACTGCTCGGTGTCCTGGATATCGGACTTGGCGACCGGCACGACCTTGCCGTCCTTCTTGACGACGCGCGCCTGGAGCACTTCCATCTTCTCGGCGTCGCGCGCGTAGGCCAGCGGGATCGTCGCGACCTCGGCCTTGCCCGCAGGCGTCAGCACGAGCCGCGCCATGTGGTTCGTGTTCGTGAACTTGCCGTCGGCGTCGTAGACGACCTGCTGGTCGCTGATCACCGTCACGACGTTCGCGCTCGGATAATCCGAGGGCTTGACCTTCGCGATCGCATCGCGGATCTGCGGATCGACGTCGTCGGCAAATGCCGGAGCCGCGACCGCAACGACAGCAAGACAAACGAGCACGCACCTCATGGGGCCTCCTGGTCTGATTGGCCTACCACACGTGAGACATGTCGCATGATGGTCGCGTTGCATGTCGCACCCCCGTCGCAGCGATACTATGAGGAGGTGACCGAGGACCCCGACGAGCGCACGACCGTCGCGCCGCACGATCCGCTGGTCGGTCAGGTGCTCGCGCGCCGCTATCGCGTCGAGCAGCAGCTCGCGATCGGCGGGTTCGGCGCGGTCTACATCGCGCGCGATCTCGTCGACCGCCGCGACGTCGCGATCAAGGTCGTGCACGCGCAGCACGCCGGCAACCGCGCGGTCGCGGCGCGCTTCCGGCGCGAGGCGGCGGCGCTGCGCCGCTTGAACCACCGCCACACCGTCGCGATGTACGAGCTCGGCGAGGCCGACGGCGGCATCCTGTTCATCGCGATGGAGCTGCTCCACGGCAAGAGCCTGTGGACCGAGTTTCAGGCGCAGGGCCGGCTGCCGTGGTGGCGCACGCTCAAGATCATGCGGATGGTGTGCAGCGCGCTCACGCAGGCGCACGCGCTCGACATCGTGCATCGCGACTTGAAGCCCGAGAACATCCACCTCGAGCGCGACGGCGACGAGCTCGACTTCGTGAAGGTCGTCGACTTCGGCATCGCCAAGATCCTGCGCGGCAGCCGCGACGAGACGGTCGACGTCACCCACGCCGGCCAGATGATCGGCACGTTCGATTACATGGCGCCCGAGCAGATGGTCGGCGGCGAGGTCGGGCCGACGTGCGACATCTTCACGCTCGGCATCGTGATCTACGAGATGATCAGCGGTGTGCGACCGTTCGGCGCGCCGCAGACGACGTCGGCGATGCTCAACGCGATCCTGCACTCGACGCCCGCGCCGCTGTCGGCGCGCGCCGCCGCGCCGCGCGAGCTCGATCCGATCGTGGCGCGCTGCCTCGATCGCGATCCGAATAAACGCTACGCGTACGCCGACGAGCTCGGCGCCGACCTCGAGCGCGTGATGGCGAGCGTGCCGGAGACCGACGAGGATCGCACCGAGACGAAGATCCGACTCCCGGGGTTCGCGGGCGAAGACGCGTCGCTGCAGCCGACCACGCTGCCCGGCGTCTTGCCGCCATGGCTGCGTCGGTAGTATGACGCCCGCAAGATGATCAAGCGTCCGAAGATCGCGATCGTGGGCGCCGGCGGCAACGTCGGTGCTGCAGTAGCTCAGTGGGCCGCGCAGAAGGAGCTCGGCGACCTGGTGTTGATCGACATCAAGGCCGGACCGGCCGAAGGCCGCGCGCTCGACCTCACGCAATGCGGCCCGTGGGAAGGCTTCAACAACACGTCGTTCGTCGCCAGCGACAAGCCCGAGGCGATGGCCGGCGCCGATGTCGTCGTCATGACGGCCGGCGTGCCGCGCAAGCCGGGCCAGTCGCGCGAAGAGCTCATCCACATCAACGCCGGGATCGTGAAGGGCATCTGCGGCGACGTGAAGAAGCACGCACCGGATGCCGTGCTCGTCGTCGTGAGCAACCCGCTCGACGCGATGGTGTTCGTCGCCAAGCAGGTGACCGGCTTTCCGCGCGAGCGCGTGGTCGGCTCGGCCGGCGTGCTCGACAGCGCGCGGTTCCGCACGTACCTCGCGCTGGCCGCCGGCGTTTCGGTCGAGGACGTCCAGGGCATCGTGCTCGGCGCGCACACCGACAAGGACATGGTGCCGATCGTGTCGACGGCGATGATCGGCAACGTGCCGGTGTCGAAGTTCCTGTCGTCCGAGCAGCTCAACGAGGTCGTCGCGAACACCAAGAAGGGCGGCGCGACGCTGACCGGGCTGATCGGGACGTCCGCGTGGCTCGCGCCCGGCGCGGGCACGTCGCTGATGGTCGAGGCGATCGTCAAGAACCAGGGCCGGGTGCTGCCGTGCTCGGTCGAGCTGAACGGCGAGTTCGGCGTCAAGGGCGCCTTCGTCGGCGTGCCGGTCAAGCTGAGCGCGAAGGGCGCCGAGCGCGTCATCGAGTTCGAGCTGTCGGCGGCCGAGAAGGACGCGTTCGCCAAGTCGGTCGCGGCGAACACCGAGCTGATGACCATCGCGCGCGGCTTCCTGACCTGAATCGCGTCGCGGTTCGGAGGTCGGCGGCCGAGATCGGCCGGCTCGCGAGTCAGTGACGGCGGGCCGGGGCGCAGCCGATCGGCCGCGCCGGCTTCCACCACCAGTTCACGTTCGCGTTGAACGCGCCGGCGTGATCGAACGCGTGCAGCCACCAGGCCGGGATGAACAGCAGATCGCCGGCGCGCAGCGTCGCGTGGATGCGCGGCACGTCGCCGGGAATCGCCTCGCGTGGCAGGCGCGAGCAGTTCGTCGCCGGGTTCGCGCCGCCGAGCGGAAACGGCTCGAGCCGATCGACGTGCTCGGGCGCGAACAGCACGCACGACTTCTCGCCGGCGAGCTGCGCGTTCAGGTTATGGCAGCCGTTGTTGTCGTAGTGGAGCCAGGTGTGGACGCCGGCGCCCGAGAACCACGCCCACACCGTGTACAGCCGCTCGGTTGGCACCGCCGCCGGCGGCGCGACGTCCGCGAGCAGCGGCGCGAGCTTGTCGTTCGCGGTCGTGATGCCGTCGCGGCGGCGCACGAGGAACTCCTCGTCGCCGGTGAACAGCCAGCTCGGCGAGGTCGCCGCGCGCGCCAGGAACTCGCGGAACGTCATGCGCTCGCGCGCGAACATCTCGGCGAGCGAGGCCGCGCGGAAGTTCGGATGCTCGCCGGTCGGCGAGTGCTTGAACGCGAGCTCGACGTCGCCGATGCGATCGGCGAGGTATGCCGGCGTCCAGCGCGAAACCGCAGGCTGATCGCGGGCGCCGCCGCGGATCACGAGCGGACGATCGCGTACGTCGAGCCCGATCGCGTCGAGCTCGGTCGCGTCGAGCTCGGTCGCGTCGACCGTATCGACCGCCCCGACCGCGCCGCTCACGCCAGCTTCGCGCGCAGGTTCGCGTCGAGCGCGTCGAGGAACTGCTCGGTCGTCAGCCAGGCCTGGCTCGGACCGACGAGGATCGCGAGGTCCTTCGTCATCTTGCCCGACTCGACCGTCTCGACGCACACCTTCTCGAGCGTGTCCGCGAACCGGACGACATCCGGTGTGCTGTCGAACTCGCCGCGATACTTCAGGCCCTGCGTCCATGCGAAGATCGACGCGATCGGGTTGGTCGACGTCGGCTTGCCCTTCTGGTGGTCGCGGTAGTGGCGCGTGACCGTGCCGTGCGCGGCCTCGGCCTCGACGGTCTTGCCGTCGGGCGTGAGCAGCACCGACGTCATCAGGCCGAGCGAGCCGAAGCCCTGCGCGACCGAATCCGACTGCACGTCGCCGTCGTAGTTCTTGCACGCCCACAAGAAGCCGCCGTCCCACTTGAGCGCGGACGCAACCATGTCGTCGATCAGCCGGTGCTCGTAGACCAGGCCCTTCGCCTTGTACTGGTCGGCGAACTCGTTCTCGAACACCTGCGCGAATAGATCCTTGAACCGGCCGTCGTAGCGCTTGAGGATCGTGTTCTTGGTCGACAGATAGACCGGGAAGCCGCGGTGCAGGCCGTAGTTGAGGCAGCTGCGCGCGAACCCGATGATCGAGTCATCGAGGTTGTACATGCCGAGCGCCACACCTGGGCCGGTGAAGTCGAACACCTTGTGCTCGATCGCCTTGCCGCCGCCGGCCGGCGTGAACGTCATCGTCAGCGTGCCCGCGCCGGGCACGACGAAGTCGGTGGCGCGGTACTGGTCGCCGAACGCATGACGGCCGACGACGATCGGCTTGGTCCAGCCCGGCACGAGCCGCGGCACGTTCTTGCAGATGATCGGCTCGCGAAAGATCGTGCCGCCGATGATGTTGCGAATCGTGCCGTTCGGAGACTTCCACATCTCCTTGAGGTTGAACTCCTTCACGCGCGCTTCGTCGGGCGTGATCGTCGCGCACTTGACGGCGACGCCGAATTCCTTCGCGGCATGCGCGGAGTCGATCGTCACCTGATCGTGCGTCGCGTCGCGGTGCTCGACGCCGAGGTCGAAGTACTTCAGCTCGATCTCGAGGTACGGGCGGATGAGCTTGTCCTTGATGAACTTCCAGATGATGCGCGTCATCTCGTCGCCGTCCATCTCGACGACGGGCGTCTTCACCTTGATCTTGGGCATGCGAGCCGTGTTGTATCACTACGTGCCGGGCCGCGCGATCGACGGCGCCGCCCGGCACGCAGCACCGCTCAGCTGCGCTCGCGTCTACGAGGGATCGTGAGGATCCACGCGACCGCGGCGAGCGCGAGGGCGCCGCCGCCGAGCGCGCCGCCGGTGGCATCGCAGCCGCCGCTCGACATCTCGCTGCCGTCACCCTCGCCGTCCGCCTTGCCGTCGCACGTCGAGCGGCCGATCGTGCGCCCGGTCGTCTTCTCGATCCACGGCACGACCTGATCGGCGCGCACGTACACACCACCGCCACCGCACGGCTCGCCTTGCGTGCCGACGCCACGCGATACGACGCCGATCTGCGTCGCACCGTGCGCGTCCGCGAAGTACAGCGGCCCGCCGGAGTCGCCGAAGCACGAGTCGGTGCCCTGCCCGCCTGCGGTGAACTCGCCGCCGGGCGCGACCGAAGGCTCGCACGCCGGATCCTGCGTGCATTCCGCATCGATCACCGGCAGCTTCGCCTGTTCGAGCTTGCTGTTGTCGCCGGTGCCGCTCTTCGTCGTCAGCCCGAAGCCGACGAGCTCGAGCGAGGCGCCGTCGACGAGCTGCTTGTTCGCCGTGCAGGCCGCCGCGATCGTGCCCGGCTTCGTCATCGATGCGTGGTCGAGCACGAGCACGCCGACGTCGTAGCTGTGCTGCCAGTCGGGATAGGCGGTCGCCGATTTCACCTTGATGACCTCGCCGCCTGGCTTCGCGTAATCGACGGTGCCGATCACGACTTCGTCGGGATGGACCTCGATGCAATGGCCGGCGGTGAGCACGACATCGGGCGCGATCAGCGTGCCGGAGCACGCCGCATCCGGCGCGACGACGAGCACGACATCGGACCACTTGCCCGGAGGCGCCGCGCTGCCGCCGACGACCGGCGAGAGGCTACCGGCGATCGCCGGCGAGGACAGAACGAGGATGCACGAGATGGTTTTCAGCATGCCGCAGCGCTCAGCAAGGCGCTTGCCAGCGACGGCGCGTGCGAGCTCGCGTAGTTGCAACACGCGACGTCCGGATCCCGGACGCCGTGTCCGAATGACGTACGCGATTCGGACTCAGCCGGACGCGCTCACGGCGTCAGCATCACCGACGTCGTGTCGACGTACGCGAACGTGGTGTCGAGCGCGAACGGCGCCAGCTCGGGATCTCGCGTCGCATCAGCGTGCGCGCGCACGGTCACCTCGAACTGATGCCCGCTCGCCACCATGCCGGGAGGAATCGTCACCGAGATCGACTTCGTCATGATCGTGGCCGTCTTGCCGTCATCGTTCGCCACGACCACCTCGTAGCTCGTCGGCGTGCCGGTCGCCGGCGCCGTCCACGACACGATCGGCGACGTGCCGACGCCGATCAGCGGATTCGTCGCCGCCATCCCGCCGACCTCGAGCGCGGTCGCCGGCCCCACGACCGGCGCGAGCGTCGAGCCGTCGAGGCTCGCGAGCGGCTCGGCGACCATCCACGTGGCCGGTTGCAGAGCAGTGCTCTTCGCGAAGCCGCTCGCGTACGCGAGCCGCGTCCATGATGCGGGATACGGATCGCCGTATGCCACGGTCGGGGTCGCGTCGGCGGCGCTCGCGTCCATCGTTGTATAGGCGAACAGCCCCACCGCGTATTCGTTCGGGACCAGCGCGGCCGATGCGCCCCAGCTCTGACTCACGTATTTCTCGTCGACCGCGAGCCCGGTCGCGACCGCCCCGAACTGGCTCGCTTGCCACGTGAACGTCGCCGACGTCTGCGGGACGTCGGCGAGCGTCGCGACGAGCGCGGTGCCGACCACGTCCTGCTCCTCGAGCGACGTGCTCGAGACCGCTTTCACGATGCGCCCGTACTCGCCCGCGTTGTAGTTCGCCACGCGAGCTTGCGCGACCCAGACCTGATCGCCCTTGCTACCGTCGATCAGCGGCATCGTGGTCGTCGCCGACAGCATCAGGGCGCCGAGCTCGCCGCTGGTGTACATCGTGGAGCCGACGTCCGGCGCGGGCATCGCGGACTGCACGTTGATTCGCGGCAAGTTCCCGCACGTCGCGATCAGTTGGTCGCCGGTCTGCCACGACTCGAGCCCGGACAAGATCCCGCCGAGCTCGGTCGTGCCGGACGCCTCGACGCCGTCGATCCGGCCGACCTCGCTCCAGCTCGCGTCGATCGTCCGCTGCGAGGTCTCGATGTACGCGGTGCCGCCGACGATCACCGAGCGGCCGATCTCGAGCACGAACGGGCCGGCCGGCAGGCCGCTGATCGTGAAGCCGCCAGGGCTCGCGGTCGCGGCGTACGACAGGAAATGTCCCGGCGAGTCCTCGAAGTACGCGACGACGGGATGCTGCACGAGATCGATCGCCGTATCGACCGTGCCGGATTCGGTGACGTGATGGATGACCGCGGTGCCGACAATGTCCGCACCCGGCGTCGCGTCGGTGCCCATCGCCGCGTCGGTGCCCATCGCCGCGTCGCTGCCACGCGCCGCGTCGCTGCCGGCCGGCGCACCGTGCCCGCCGCCACACCCGATCATCGCAAGCCATACAGCCCACCCGCTCGTCCGCATCCAGGAAACCTACGATCATTACGATCGCGATACAATTGTTGCGATATCGGCGCGGGCGTTCGCGAGCGTGGTCGCGCTCGCGGCTGGCTGGCGCGCGTGGAGCGCGGCGGCGCTGCTGCTGGTTCCGCTCGTCGCGCTCGCCGCGGCACTCGTCGCGCTCGCCGGCGGGATCGTGCGTGCGCGCTGGGGTGCGCTGGCTTCGCTCGGCTCCGCGCTGGCGCTCGCCGCATCGCTCGTCGAGATCGTGCAGCTCCGCTTCCGCATGAAGGGCGCCGAGACCTGGGCGATCGCGATCCCGGCGCTGCTCGGCGCGGGAGCCATCACCGCGGCGATCGGCGGACTGGTCGCCTGGCGCACGGCGCGCTCGACGCTCCGCACCCTGCGAGATGTCCCGAGCTGACCGCGCGGCACGCGCGATGCAGCGCTCGTGGTCATGTACACGAAGGCGCGCATCGCGGGTCATCCGATCCACCCGATGGTGGTCGCGTTTCCGGTCGCGTTCTACGTCGCGACCGCAGTCGCGTTGATCGTGTTCGGCGGCGCGCATGATCTGTTCTGGTACCGCGCCGCATTCTGGACGAACCTCGCCGGCATCGTCATGGCGGCGCTGGCCGCGGTGCCCGGCGCGATCGACCTGTTCACGTTGCCGGCTCGCTCGCGCGCTCGGTACACGGGGCTGCGTCACGCCGGCTTCAACGTCGCCGCGCTGATCCTGTTCATCATCTCCGATGTCGTGATCGCGCTCGGCATGCGCCATCACACCTATGCGCTCGCCGCACCGCTCGTGTTGAGCTTGATCGGCGTGGGCGCCACGGTGTGCGCTGGCTGGCTCGGCTGGTCGCTGGTCCAGACCCATCACGTCGGCGTGAAGCCGACGACGCACGCGATTCCGTCCGAGCCCTACAACGAAGTCGACGATCTGGACGCGCTCGTCATCCCGGATCGCCGGCGGGCGCATGAGGTCACGCTACGCCACTAAATTAGCCTGGAGAGTCACCCGCTGCCCGTCGGGAACCGGTCTCTGGATCGGCGAACGGCGGGCAGCGTTTTTCTGTACTGTACGCGCGTGCAACTGGCATCGACCATCCGAGGCGTGCGCTACGCGTTCGGCTCGGTCAAGGAAGTGCTGGCCAAGGCGAACCCGCCCAAGAGCGGCGACGACCTCGCCGGGGTGTCGGCGCGCGATGCCGTCGAGCGCGTCGCGGCGCGCGCGGTGCTCGCCGACCTCACGCTCGCCGAGCTGCGCGCGAACCCGGTCGTGCCGTACGAGCAAGACGAGGTCACGCGCGTCGTCGAGGACGATCTCGACGACGCCGCGTATCGCGCGGTCTCGCACCTCACGGTCGGTCAGTTTCGCGAGTGGCTGCTCGCCATCGCGACGACCGGCCCGACCTTGCGCGCGGTCGCGCCCGGCCTCACGCCCGAGATGGCCGCGGCCGCCGCGAAGCTGATGTCGAACTTCGATCTGATGACGGTCGGCGCGAAGTGCCAGGTGGTCGTGCGCGCGCACTCGACGCTCGGCTTGCCCGGGCGGCTGTCGTCGCGCTGCCAGCCGAACCACCCGACCGACGACGTGCAGGGCATCCTCGCGTCGATGCGCGAGGGCCTGTCGTACGGCTGCGGCGACGCGGTGATCGGCGTGAACCCCGCGACCGACTCGCCCGAATCGACCGCCGAGATCCTGAAGGCGATCGACGGCGTGCTGCGCACGAACGAGATCCCGACGCAGCACTGCGTGCTGTCGCACGTCACCGTGCAGATGAAGGCCCTCGACAAGCTCGGCTGCCCGATGGACCTGATGTTCCAGTCGCTCGCCGGCACCGAGGCCGGCAACCAGGCGTTCGGGATCAGCGCGAAGCTGCTCGGCGAAGCGTCGGCGATGATGCACGACAAGGGCTCGACGCGCGGCCCGAATCGCATGTACTTCGAGACCGGCCAGGGCTCGGCGCTGTCGTCGCAGGCGCACCACGGCGCGGATCAGGTGACGATCGAAGCGCGCTGCTACGGCCTCGCGCGCCGCTACCGGCCGTTCCTCGTCAACACCGTCGTCGGCTTCATCGGGCCGGAGTATCTCGAGGACGGCCCGCAGATCACGCGCGCCGCGCTCGAGGACCACTTCATGGGCAAGCTGCTCGGTCTGCCGATGGGCTGCGACGCGTGCTTCACGTATCACGCGCGCATGTCGCAAGACGAGCTGGAGTGCCTGAAGGTCCTGCTCGGCGCCGCCGGCTGCACGTACTTGATGTCGCTGCCGGTCGGCGACGACATCATGCTCAACTACCAATCGACGAGCTATCACGACATCCCGACGCTGCGCCGCCTGCTCCACAAGCGGCCGACCCCGGAGTTCGACGCCTGGCTCGACGCGCGCGGGATCTGGCGCGGCGAGGATCCCGGCCCGAAGTTCGGCGACGTCGCGGCGATCCGGCTCGGCTGAGCTCTCCGCCCTCGTACCAGGCGATCGAGGCCTGAAACGCGATGCTCAGCTTCCCCGTCGTCGTGTCGGCCTGGTCGATCTCGCCGCTGCCCTGCAGCACCCACAGCTCGCCGCGGAAGCCGGAGAGTCCCCACAGATCTAACCTTTGACCATCGGAACACGGTTGTCAGCCGGCTGATACCGTCGCGTCATGGACGACCTGGAGCATGCAGCGCACCAGCAACGCGAGCGCGACGCCGCGGACGGGCGAGCCACCGACGAGCGGGAACGGCGGCTCGACGCCATGGCGGACGGTCGGCAACGCGCCTGGGAACGCTCGAACATGTACGACGCGCTCGCCGGGCCGATCGCCGAGCACGTGCGGACCGCCGCGGTCACGATCGCCTTCATCGTGCCGATCGCGATCGCGGCGATGTGGGGTGCCACGCATTCGCTGTCGACGGTCGCGACCATCGCGCTGTATGCGGGCGCGCTCGTCGCCGTGTTCGGGGCCGTGTTCGGGGCGTTTTACGCGGTGGCGCGCGTGCTCGGCGCGATTCAGCTCGTGCTGCTGCGCCGGCTCGGCGATCGCCTCGATCGCGACGCCTACCTCGGCATGCTCGGGCGTGCTCCGGCCGGGTCGCGCCTTCACGTGCGCCTGTCATTCGCCGCGGCGTGGCCGGACGATACGCGCGGGGATGTGGTGGACGCCGTGCGGCACTGGATGCCTCGGCTCGAGCACGTGGCGTGGGACGGCGACGTGCTCGATCTCCGCCACCAGCCGGTCGAGACCAGCACCTTGCTGGTCGAGACCGGCATGATCGCGACGCGGGATCGGTCGCAGCGCTCGAACCGCTACATCCACGGCGCATTCCGGCGCGTCGTGCGTCGAGTCATCCGTCGCCGCGACGACCGAGCACGAATCGCGAAGATCGACGTGACCGTGGTCGAGTAGTCGAGTCAGCGCATCAGGGACAGGCCTAGTGCTGGCCGATGACGCGCGTCTTGAACTCCTCGGTCGTGTTGACGTGCGGGAACGGCTCGGCGGGGACCGGCAGGTGCAACGCGGCGCACAGCGGGCCCCAGCCATCGCCGGGATGCCACTCGACGAGGCGGTCGCGCGGCGCGGTCGCGCGCACGTGGGCGTTGTGCTTCTCGTACGCGGCGATCGCGGCGTCGTGATCGCGCACCGCCGGCGTGAACCGATTCTCGAGCATGACGTCGAGCATCTCGCGCATCGCGGGCGCCACCGGGGCCGGCCGCGGCGCGAAGATCGTCTCGGTCGCGCTCTTGAACCAGCCCTCGGCATCGCGCGTCGACAGCACGATGATCGCGTCGGGATTTAGCGCCGCGAGCTCGGGCCAGAACGCCGACGCCGGCCAGTCGACCGCGGCCGCATACTTGCCGAGCAGCTTCGCCCAGTCGACCTGCTCGCCGCGCGCGGCCGCGGTCCAGTGCGCGAAGTCCTGGTTCGCGAACACCTCGACCATGTGATAGCAGGGCGCGCCGAGCAACCGCTCGAACGCGAGCTTGAGCGACATCGTCCCCGTGCGACCCACTCCAGCGCCGACGACTTTCAAGGCTGACATCCGGCCAGCATAGCCGATCATTCGAGCGGGCCGATGAGGCGCGCGACCGCTTCGACCAGCGCCTTGGTACGGCCGGCCGGCGCGAGCGGGCCGCACGAGCCGAGCAGCGACTCGAACCACGACGCGAGCGACGCGACATCGCTCGACGTCGTGCAAAACACGGCGACCTCGTAGTTGAGGAACAGCGACCGCATGTCGACGTTCGCGCTGCCGATCACGGCGAGCGTGTCGTCGACGAGCACGGCCTTGCCGTGCATCATGCCGGGCTCGTAGCACGCGATCGTGCCGCCCGCGGCGGCGAGCGCGCGCAGGTAGCTCGCGCCGGCGTAATCGGCGGTGCGATGGTTCGAGCGCCGCGGGACGACGACACGCACGTCGACGCCGCGCCGCACCGCGAGCACGAGCGCGCGCAGCAAGCCCTCGTCGGGCACGAAGTACGGCGTCGCGATCCAGAGCCGGCGGTGCGCGGCGAACACGGCGGACAGGAACGCGTCGTAGATGAGATCATCGGCGACATCCGGGCCGGAACCGACGACCTGCAGCGCGGTCTGCCCGCTCGGCGGCGAAGCGGGCGGCGCCGCCAGCTCGTCCTTGCCCGCGAACGCCCAGTCGGCGCGAAACACGGTGGCGAGATCGTCGACGGCGGGGCCGCGCACGCGCGCCGACAGATCGCGCCAGCGTTCGGGCGCGGGCGTCGGCCCCATGTACTCGTGCGCGAGGTTCATGCCGCCGACGATCGCGACCTGGCCGTCGACGACGATGATCTTGCGGTGCAGGCGGAGATTGGCGCGCAGCTGCGACAGGAACGGCACGTGCACGACGGGCATGAACCACGCGACGCGCCCGCCGGCCTGTTGCAACGCGACGAGCCGCTTGCGCCCGGCGCGCCGCTTGAACAGCGCGTCGAGCAGCACGCACACCTCGACGCCGGCCTTCGCCTTGCGCTCGAGCACGTCGAGGATCGCGTC
>DASXCY010000195.1:0-11111 GCA_036490935.1 Kofleriaceae bacterium
GGCGAGGTCGGGCTCTCGCCGGACGGCAGCCGCTTCATCGATCGAGATCTTGGCGCGCGCACGATCGCGCTCGTCACCGGTACGGTCACGACCTGGACGATCCCGCTCCCCGGCTCCGATCCCGCGTACGAGACCGGCGCCGTATGGCTCGACGACGATCACCTCCTGCTCGTCGGCGCGCACGGCGTCGCGACGATCGATCCGCGCACCGGCGCGTTCACCCACGCGTCGTCGGGCTGGGGCTTCGAGCTCGGCGCGCACCCGCATCCCGCCAGCACGATCGGCCATCCGCTCGTCGCCGATCTCGCGCCGCATCCGGATCCGCCGCTCGCGCTCTCCGGCGACGGCGGCTTTCAAAAGCTCGTGCGCGACATCGCGCAGGCCGCCGCGGCCCGCATCACCGGCTGGGGCCCGATGCGGCTCGACGGCGCGATCGTCCGCGTGGCCTGGCTGCAAGCGCACGAGGACACCGGCTCGCCGCTGTTCGCGTTGGTCGTCGAGGCCGGTGGCGGCAAGGCCGTCATCGTCAACGCGAGCACGTGGGGCGCGCCCGAGCTCCAGGGGCCGTGGCCGGCCGGCGACCCGGCATGGGGGACGATGCTCGACGGCGACGACGTCCATGTCGTGCACACGAGCGACGTCGGCGCGTTTCACGTCGCGACCAAGTGGATCCACGGCAGCAACGAGCGCGTCGAATTCACGCGCGAGCGCGGCGTGTTCGTCGCGACGTCCGACGACTGGCTCGAGCGCGAGAACACCGGCCACGGCTTCGACGAGACCAGCGGCAACCGCGCCTTCCCCACGAGCCGCCCCACGCGCGTCGAGCTCCTGCGCGCGCATTCGATGAAATTCGCGGTGTCGCCGCCGAGCGCCGATGCCGCGACGCTCGCCGCCGCGATTCACGAGATCCCGCTCGACAAGCCTTGATGTAGGCTGCGCGCATGAAGCGCATCGCGATCGCCGTGCTCGCCGCGTGCTCGGCGCCTGCCGCTCCTCCGCCCGTACAGCCGGCGCCGCCGCCGGCCGCACCGGTGCCACCGCCCGCACCGCCCCGGCCGACGATGACCGACGACGATCGTTTCACCGCCTACGCCGATCAGGTCCTCGCCGACTACCTGCGCTTGTTCCCGGTCGACGCGACCACGCAGGGCGAGCACCGCTGGGACGCGACGTGGCCCGACGTCTCGCTCGGCGGCGACGTGAAGCTGCGCGCGTTCCTCGATCGCGCGCTCGCCGGCATCCCGCACGGCACGCTGTCCGAGCAGAACCAGATCGATGCCACGCTCCTCGCCGACCAGATCCGGTTCGAGCAGTTCAGCCTCGCCGAGCTGAGGCCGCGCGACCGCGATCCGCTCGTCTACACGGCGCTGATCGGCGAGGGATTCGATCCGCTGGTCAACCGAAACTTCGGCACGCCGGCATCGCGGCTCGCTTCCGTCATCGGCCGGCTCGACGGGCTGCCCGAGGTGCTCGCCGCGGCCACGACGCGCCTGCAGCATCCGTCGCACGTCGCGACCGAGACCGCGGTCACGCAGACCGCCGGGCTCATCGATCTCGTCGAGCACGATCTCGCCGCGCGGTTCCCCGACGGCGGCCCGCCGCTCGCCGACGCCAGCAAGCGGGCAAGCGCCGCGCTGCACGCCTTCAAGACCTTCCTCGAGAAGGATCTGCTCGCCCGCTCGGACGGCTCGTTCCGGCTCGGCCGCGAGCTGTTCGAGAAGAAGCTCCGGTTCGTGCTCGAGGACGACGTCGACATCGACGCGCTCGCCCAGCAAGCGCGCGAGCTGCTGACGCGCACCCAGGAGGAGATGGTCGACACCGCGAAGCAGATCTGGACCGACGACAAGCTCGGCAAGCTGCCGCCGCTCGCGACCGCAAGGCAGCGCAAGGCATTCGTCAAGCGCGTGCTCGATCACGTCGCCGAGGATCGCCCGAACAACAAGACGATCCTCGCCGACGCGAAGGCGCTGCTCGGCACGGCCACCGAGTTCGTGCGGTCGCACGATCTCGTCCGCGTTCCGGACGAGCCGGTCACGGTCGTCGAGATGCCCGAATACCGCCGCGGCGTCGCGGTCGCGTACTGCGATTCGTCGGGCCCGCTCGAGGCGACGCCCGAGACGCTCTTCGCGATCTCGCCGACGCCGGCCGACTGGGATGCCAAGCGCGTCGACTCGTTCTATCGCGAATACAACCACGCGATGCTCGCCGACCTCGTCGTCCACGAGGCGATGCCGGGCCACTACCTGCAGCTCATGCACAACAACCGGTTTGGGTCGAAGCTGCGCGGCGTGTTCTCGAGCGGCGCGTTCGTCGAGGGCTGGGCGGTGTACGGCGAGTGGCTGATGGCCGACCACGGCTTCGTCGGACCGCGCATGAAGCTCGAGCGCCAGAAGATGATCCTGCGCGTCGCCGCGAACGCGGTGCTCGATCACGAGATCCACGCCGGCACCATGGACGAGACCGCCGCGCGCGCGCTGATGACCGGCGAGGCGTTCCAGGAGGACGGCGAAGCGACCGGCAAGTGGCGCCGCGCGCGCCTGACCAGCGCGCAGCTCACGACGTACTTCTACGGCTTCACGCAGTTCTACGCGCTGCGCAAAGCCGCCGAAGCCAAGCCCGGCTTCACCGAGCGCGCCTATCACGACCGGATCCTGTCGTGGGGCTCGCCCGCGCTGAAGTTCGTGCGCCAGCTCGAACGCTGAGCGGTCGCTAGCGGCGGTGACCCGAGTGGCTCGAGTGCACCGCCGCGCGCACGTGCATGCTGCCGCGCGTCGCGTGCGAGGCGTGGTACTGCGCGTGGCCGCGGTAGCCGCCGCGCACCGGCTCGTGACGCGCCCAGCCGGCCGGCCGATAGTGCGCGTAACCGCCGGGGTTTCCGATCCCGCGCACGCGGTCGGGCACGCCTTCCGCGCGCACCCAGCCGCCGCCATACCAGCCGGAGCGATACCAGCCGCCGCCGCGGTTGACCCAGTACGCGCCGTCGGCGAAGAAGATCGGCTCGTCCCAGTCGGCGATCACCTCGACGCCCGGGCTGACCTCGACGAGGTCGGCGCTGCCGTCGTCGGCTTCGCCCGGATAATCGGCGTCCGGCTCCTCGGAGTAGCAAGCGGGAATCGCGAGGCAGGCACCGGCCATCAGCGTCGCTGCGAGAAGGCGCTTCATCGCCGTAACGTACACGACATGTGCGAGATCTGCACAACCCCGGCGCCGAACGATCGCAGTACGATACGACGATGAGGCACGCCCTGGCTTGCGCGGTCATCGCTGCATCGCTCGTCGCGTGCGGCGGCTCGAAATCGTTTCCAAGCTTGTGCGGAGTGACGCCACCGCCGGCCGCATGCAACACGCAATGCGATCCGAACGGGGCCGACACCTGTCCCGCCGGCTTCTACTGCGACACGATCACGGACCATTGCGACGCGCAGTGCACGCAAGGCGGCGACGAGTGCGGCTCCGGCTACAAGTGCTCGTCGGACGGGCAATGCTTGCCCGAGGGCTCGTGCACCGGCCTCGAGTGCCAGCAAGTCAACTGCACGTCGATGGGCATGGCCGCGGACGCGACGACGATCACCGGCACGGTGTTCGCGCCGAACGGAACGCTGCCGCTCTACGGCATCAACGTCTACGTCCCCAACAGCGACCCGGGCGCGCTCCCGACCGGCCTCACGTGCGATCAGTGCGGTCAGGCGCTGCCCGGCGACCCGGTCGTCCAGACCGCGACCGACGAGGCCGGCAACTTCTCGCTGGCGAACATGCCGGTCGGCGCGAACATCCCGGTCGTCATCACGAGCGGCAAGTGGCGGCGCGAGATCACCGTGCCGATGGTCGCGAAGTGCGCGTCGACGCCGGTCGACGTCGCCGACACGGCACTGCCGAAGAGCATGACCGACATGACGGCGAACACGAAGAGCGTCGACATGCCCTCGATCGCGATCTCGACCGGCTCGGCCGATGCGCTCGAGTGCCTGATCCGCAAGCTCGGCATCGCCGACGCCGAGATCGGCACGATGGGCGGCCCGCAGAAGGTCCACCTCTATACCGACACGATGTCGGGCGGCCAGGGCGCCGACCGGTTCATGAACGGCTTCCCGGGCGGCAGCGGCATGATGGCCGACTCGCAGTCGATGTGGAACACGGTCGGCGGCCTGTCGAGCTACGACATCGTGATGCTGTCGTGCGAGGGCGGCCAGTACTCCGACACCAAGTCGCAGGCCGCGATGGACGCGGTGAAGCAGTACGCCGATATGGGCGGCCGGTTGTTCCTGTCGCACTGGCACAACATCTGGATCGAAGGCGCGACCTCGCCGAACGGCCCGCAAAAGCCGGCGGTGTGGACCGGAATCGCGACGTGGAACAACAGCAGCACGACGTTCGAGACGCCGCCCGACACGATCGACGAGGCCGATAACCCGAAGGGGCCGTCGTTCGCGCAGTGGATGCTGAACGTCATGGGCTCGACCGTCCGGGACCAGATCGACATCGGGCAAAGCACCGGCAAGAACACGTGCCAGTCGATCGACAACACGAAGGCCGAGCAGTGGGTGTACTGGACCGGCAAAGGCGGCGCGACCGGCGTGCCGCAGAACTTCCAGTTCACGACGCCGAACGAGGCCGACCCGTCGCAGCGCTGTGGCAAGGTCGTGTTCTCCGACATGCACGTCTCGGGCGACTCGAGCTCGCAGTCCGGCACGCCCGGCTATCCGAACAAGTGCTCGACGGCACCGCTGACTCCGCAAGAGAAGGCGCTCGCGTTCATGTTCTTCGACATCGCGTCGTGCGTGAATGTCGTGATCCAGTAAGCATCATTCTGTGGTCACATCGGGCCGCTGTGGTTCGTCATGGCGGAGGAGGACCCGTTGAAGATCAAGCTGACGAGCGTGTATGTCGATGATCAGGAGCAGGCGCTGCGCTTCTATACCGAGGTGCTCGGCTTCGCGAAGAAGGGCGACTTCAGCAAAGGGCCGTATCGCTGGCTCACGGTGGCCTCGCCCGAGGAGCCCGAGGGGTGCGAGCTCCAGCTCGCGCTGAACGACAACCCCGCGGCCAAGACCTATCAACGAGCGCGCTTCGAGCAGAAGCAGCCCGCCGTGATGTTCTATACGGACGATTTGCAGGCCGACTTCGAGCGCATCACGGCGCACGGCGGCGAGTTCACGATGCCACCGACCGACGTCACCGGCTCGAAGATCGCGATGCTGAACGACGGCTGCGGCAACGTCGTCCAGATCACGCAGCTGACGCGCTGGTCATGACGAAGCCGACGCCATCTCAGCTGATCGACGCGCGGATCGCGGAGCTCGACGATTGGCGCGGCAAGCTGCTCGCGAAGCTGCGCGGCATCGTCAAGGCGGCCGATCGGGATGTCGTCGAGACGTGGAAGTGGCGCGGCGTGCCGGTGTGGGAGCACGACGGCATCCTGTGCACCGGCGAGACCTACAAGACGGTCGTGAAGATGACGTTCGCCAAAGGTGCGGCGCTGCCCGATCCGAAGAAGCTGTTCAACTCGAGCCTCGAGGGGACCACGCGTCGCGCGATCGATTTCAAGCAGGGCGAGAAGCTCGACGAGGCGGCGCTGAAGGCGCTGGTGCGCGCTGCGGTCGAGCTCAATCGCTCGAAGCGATGACCACGCCGCTCGGCGCCGGCAGGCCCGCGTGCGCGCCGATCCAGGTCCGGCCGTGATCGCGCGACACGTACAGGTGCCCGCCGCCGTCGGCCATCGCCGCGGTCGCGCCGCGCGCGGCGATCGCGTGGGTGTCGACGAGCCGGTCCGTCCAGTGCGGTAACACCGGCTGCAGGCCTTCGCGATCGGCGCGCCGCCGGTACACGCCGGCTTCCGCGGCGAACGGATCGGCGGCGGCGCTGACGACGAGGTCGTCGCCGACGAACGCGACGGCGGTGCAATGCCGCGCGTGCAGCCCCTCGGTCTCGATCTGCCAGGTGCGCCCGGCGTCGCGGCTGATCGCGAGCCCGGCGGCGGTGGCCGCGGCGACCCGCGCCGGATCCGACGGATGCGCGCAGACCTGGTGCGCGTCGCAGTCGATGTCGAGCGTCGGCTGCCAGGTGAGCCCGCCGTCGAGCGAGCGCGGGATGCCGCCGACGTGCACGTTCGCGAGCAGCACCGCGCCGTCGCACGTCGCGGCGATCGAGCGCACGCCGAGCGGCGGACCGACGCGGCGGCCATCGACGATCATCGAGCCGGCGTACCAGCGCGCGCGGCCCGGCACGGCCTCGAAGCCCGCCAGCGCGTCGACGCGACCCTGCCGATCGATCCGCACCATCTTCGCGTCGCTCGTGCCGGCGAACACGGTCTCGCCGGTGGCGACGCAGCACGACAGCGGCGGCCCCGCGTCGACCCAGCGCGTCCATTCGCCGTTCGGCTCGCGCCGGTACAGCGCGCCCTCGCCGACGATCGCGAGCGGCGCGCCGCCGGCATCGAGCGTCAGGTGCGCGACGCTCTCGCCGGCGAGCTCGTGCGCGACGCCGTTCGGTCCGAACGCGAACACGCCGTCGCGCCACGTCGCCACCAGGATCATCGCGCTATCATAGCGTCGGCCATGCGCGCGATCGTCTTCGTGAGTGTCGTCGCATGTTCGGCGCCGGTACCGGCACCCCGCTCGGCCACCCACCCCGCGCCGCCGCGGCACATGCCGACCGCGCTGGAGCGCGCCGAAGCGTTCGAGCACGGCGACGGCGTGCCGCGCGATTACGCGGCGGCGGCGGCGATCTATCGCGAGTCGTGCGCGGCCGGCGCCGGCGACCTCGCCGCATGCCGGCGGCTGATGGCCGCCGAGCTCGACGCGCGCGGAGTCGACCGCAGCCGCCCGCAGGCGTTCGCGCTCGCGGCCGCGATGTGCGCGCACGACGACCTGACCGGATGCCTCGCGACCGCGATGGCCGGCACCACGCCGCCGCAGGACGTGATCGACCGCTACCAGCGGCTCGTCGCCGAGCCGTGCGATGCCGCGCACCTCGCGCGCTGCGAGCTGCCGCTCGATCCGTTCGGCTTCATGAGCCAGAGCAGCTCGCGCGAGTACGCCGGCAACGAGTTCGCGGGGCGCGGCTGCGCGCTCGGCGTGCTCGAAGCGTGCGTCGAGCTGCGGTTCGCGTCGGGTGACGAGCACACCGCGGCGATGGCCGTGCTCGCGAAGGCGTGCCACCACGGCGATGCGACCGCGTGCGACGCGATCGATCAGCCGCTCGACGCGTCGCCGCTGTGCGCCGCGCACGATTACGGCGCGTGCATGGCGCTCGCGTGTGCGGGCGATATCTCCGCCGCCGAGCTCGCCCGCGCGCACGGCGCCGACGCCGATTGCGAGCGCCGCCCGCCGTACGCGATCACACCACCCGTCGCGATCGCGCCGACGCCGCAGCTGACGTTCGACAGCCTCGCGTTCCGGCAAGTCGGCATCGGCCGGCCCGGCCCGGTGTGGTTCGAGGCCATCAACGCCGGCACGCACCCGATCGACACCGCGCTCGGCGAGGTCTACGCGTACGACGCGGCGGGCAATCAGCTCGGTCGCCACCACTTCGAGCTGCGCCAGGTCGGCCTCGCACCCGGAGCCGGGACGGCGCTCGAGCTCTCGGACGTCGAGGGCGTCACGTTCGAACCGTGCGTGGACGTGATCACGTTCGCCGATGACCGCTATCACACTCGCGTCGCGCGCTGTCCCACGACCAAGGCGCGCGGCGTGCGCTGGGGAACCGGCGGCGACAACGTGCTGCTGCGCGTCGACCTCGACGACATTCCGCTCGCCGACGACTGGGTCTCCACGTTCGTGCCCAGCTTGGCCGAGCCGTTCGAGCAGACGCACGCGGGCGTCGTCGTCGATCCGGTGTCCGCAGGCGCCAGCGCGGTCGACCTCGCGGGGCCCGCCACCGACCTCGCGGCGCTGACCAAGGAGCTCGGCGGCTCGGTGCTCGAGCTGCCCGCGGTGTGGTCGCCGGTGTCGATCGCCTACACCCTGCCCGGCGTCACCTCGCTGCGGCTCTCGGCGCGCACGCTGGCGCGCATCTTCGCGCACGACATCAGGCGCTGGGATGATCCGGCGATCGCGGCCGACAATCGCGGTCACGCGCCGTCCGCGCTGCCGATCGTCGTCATCCAGGAGACCAGCCGCAACGACGAGCTGGTCGTCACGACGTACCTCGCGCGGTTCGCGCGCGCCGCGTGGAAGCCCGGCGCCATCCACGACAAACCGCTCCCCGCGGCCACCTCCTGGCTGCGCTCGTTCGAGATCGGCAAGCAGCTCGCCGACACGCCCGGTGCGATCGCGTTCGTCGGTCCCGGCGTCGCCGAGCAGGCGATGCTGCCCGTCGCGCAGCTGCAGAGCGCGCGCGGCGCGTTCGTCGCGCCGACGCCGGCCACGGTCGCCGCCGGCGCCTACCCGCTCGTCGCCGCGCGCTCGCTCTACGTCTCGACGCGGCAGCCCGATCGCGCGACCGCCGACGCCGTGCGCGCATATGTCGCGTGGTTGCTCGGCGACGGCCTGGCGATCTTCGAAAAACTCGGGTACGTGCGCCGGCCGCCCGCCGTGACCGAGACCGCGCTCGCGCACTTGACCGCGCTCACCTACGCCGCGCCCTGAGTGGCACGGACGATGCTGATGTCCACGTCATGGACATCCTCACCTGGCTCGTCGTCGGCTTGATCGCGGGCGTGCTCGCCTCCCTGGTGGTCGGCGGGTACGGCCTCGTCGGCGATATCGTGGTCGGCATCGTCGGCGCATTCGTCGGCGGACTGATCTTCCAGCACGCGCGCTGGCACGTGCCGTTCGCCGGCCTTGCCGGGACGATCTTCGTCGCCTTCATCGGCGCGCTCGTCCTGTTGCTCGTCCTCCATCTGATCGGAGGCGCGCGGACTCGCAGCTGGGGCCGCCGGCCGTACCTGTGATCGCTCACCCGGCAGCGCGCAGGAGCGACGCGACGAGCCCGCCCGGATCCGCGGCGTGGAAGTACGCCACGTCGGCGACGATGACGAGCTTGCCGCGCGCTCGCGAGATGCTGACGTTCAAGAGATTCGGCTCGTCCGCGACGAGCGCGCTCGGTCGCATCGGCTGCGCATCGACGAGATCGAGCAGCACCACGTCGCACTCGCGGCCTTGAAAGCGGTGGATCGTGCTGCACTCGACCGCGTCGCCGATGCGGCGCGCCGCGAGCAGCCGGCGGATCTCGGCGGCCTGCGCGGCGTACGGCGTGATCACCGCGACCGAGGTCGAGCCGGCGCGGACTGCCTCGAGCGCGAGCTCGGCGGTCCGCTCGGCCGAGACGACATTGATGCGCGAGCTCCCTCGCGCCGAGCGCTCGCAGGTCGATCGCGTGTCGACGACCACGACCGCGTGCCCGGGGAACGGCGCGCGCGCCGCGATCTCCGCCACGCCTTCCGCGGCGTGCACGAGCCGGCCACCGTAGAATAGCGTGCCGACGAGCGAGCCGATGGCCGGATGCATGCGGTACTGGACGTCGAGCATCGCGACGAGCGGGCTGCCGGTCGGCTCGGGGACGGCGACGTCGAACACGCTGCGGCCGATCGCGCGGCGCACGTCGGCGTCGTCCGATTGTACGATCGGCGGCAGCTGGCGCGGATCGCCGACCATGATCGCGCGTCGATCGCACCGCGAGGCCGCGTAGAACAGCGGCGGCAGCGTCGCCATGCCGGCCTCTTCGGCGACGAGCGTCGTGAACCGCTCGCTCGCGAGCAGCGGCGACACGTACGTATTCGCCAGCGTGCACAGCACGACGCGAGCCTCGGCGACGATGCGCGCCTCGACCTCGCGGTCCTCGCCGGCACGCGCCGCGACTCGCGCCTTGGCCAGCCCGCGCACGCGCTCGAGCCGCGCGATGCGCTCGTCGATCGCGCGCCGCTGCCCGCGTGCGTCGAGCGCCGCGACCGCGTCGGCGGCGGCGAACACGCGCGACAGCGCCGTGGCGCGCAGCCGCGGCGGCGGCTCCGCGAACAGCGACTGCTGCGACGTCAGCGCGGGAGCGAGCTCCGCGGCCAGCGCGCGCGCGAACCGGAGCTGTTGCTCGACCTCGCCGAGGCGCCGGCGCAGCCGCGCGAGCCCGTCGCGCCGCGCGCTCTGGCGAGCCTCCACGAGGTCGCCCAGCTCGCTGCCGAATGTCTCGGCGTCGCTGCGCCCGAGCCGCACGAACCTCCCGGGCGCGAACCACGGGCGCGTCGCGAGCTTCGCGAGCAGCTGATCGATCGCCGCGTTCGTCGTCGAGGCGATGAGGATGCGTTCGCCGCGCGCGACGAGCTCGTCGATCACGTGGACGAGCGTCACGGTCTTGCCGGTGCCCGGCGGCCCCCACACGAACGCGACCTCGCTGTCCGCGCACAGCTGCACCGCCGCGCGCTGGCTCGCGTTCAGCGCGCCGTGATCGCGCCGCAGCTCCGCCACCACGCGCCGCGGCTGCTGCTTGCCGAACAGGGCCAGCGCGAGCGGCGCATCGCGAATGCCGTCGAGCGCCTGCAGCAGGCGCTCGTGCAGGAACCACGGCGCGACGCGGAGCGTGCACGGCGCCTCGACGTCGATCGCCTGCTCGGCACGGAGCGTGACGCGCTGCTCGGCGAGGCGCTCGAGCGTGACGCGCTGCTCGCCGCGCGGCGTCGCCAGCGAGCACACGCTGCCTGCTACGAGTCGCTCGCCGGCCGGCACGTCGAAGCTGTAACGCTGTGCCCCGAGGTCCTCGCCGCGTGCGAGCGGGATGTCGGACGCGGCCGCCGCGTCGCGCATCGCCGCCAGCTCGCCGTCGACGCCGCGCTTGAACGCCGCGACGAATCTGGCGAGCAGCTCGGCCACGAATCAGCATCGCATGGTGCGACATGCGACCGCGACCCGCGGCGACGTGCTGTCACGCGAGGTGATCGCTCCGTCGCGGAGCTCGCGAGAAGCCGCTGCTACACGTGGACATCGCCATGGGAATGAGCCTCGGACGCAAGAAGGGCGGCGTCGCCGCCGACATCAACGTCACGCCGCTCATCGGGCTCGGCGACAAGATCGTCGGCGCGGTCATCGTCATCAAGGACACCAGCGAGACCCAGCAGATCGAGCTCGAGCTCGAGACCCGCGTGGCCCGGCTGGTCTCGCTCGGTGTCGAGCTCGAGCAGCTGA
>DASXCY010000196.1:0-131922 GCA_036490935.1 Kofleriaceae bacterium
AGACGGACTTCGGACTTCGGACCCCGGACTTCGGACCGAGGAGAAGAAGCCCGAGCCCAAGATCGAAGCGACTCCGGCTCCGGCTCCGACTCCGACTCCGGTTCCGACTCCGGTTGCCGAGCCCGAAACCCGAAGTCCGAAGTCCGAAGTCCCGCCGCCTGCGCCGCAAGCAGAGCTCTCGCCCGACCTCGACGGTGCGATGCAAGCAGCGAAGTCCGCCGAGGCCAGCGGCGACAAAGGCATCGGCGCGTGGAAGGGCGTCATCGCCAAGTTCCCCGCCGACAGGCCGCCGCGCCGCGAGCTCGCGCGCGTCCTGCGCGCCGCGACCAGCTGGGCGCAGCTCGTCGATGCGCTCAAGGACGAAGAGGCCAAGGCCGCGCCGACACCCGGCGACAAGGCCGCGGTGTTCCTCGAGCTGGCCGAAGCGTACGGCAAGCTCAACAACGACAACCAGGTGATCGCTTCGCTCGGGCAGGTGTTGCACCACGACCCCGAGGCGTTCGACGCGTACGACAAGCTCGCCGCGATCTACGAGACCAAGAAGCGTTGGCCCGATCTCGTCAAGGTGCTCGGCGAGAAGGCCGAGCGCACGATCGACGGCAACGCGAAGGTCGCGATCTACCTCCAGATCGCGAACCTGTACCTCGAGCGGTTCTCGAACCAGGCCGAGGCGATCAAGGCGTTCGAGAAGGTCCTCGAGCTCGATCCCAACAACCACCAGGCCGTCGACCACCTGCTCGCGGTGTACGAGAAGCGCCGCGACTGGGAAAAGCTCATCAAGCTCAAAGAGGCCGAGATCGATCGCGCGCCCGAGAGCGAGCGCGCCGCGAAGGTCATCGACGTCGCGCGCATGGCGCAGACGAAGGTCAAGAAGCCCGAGATCTGCACGTACTGGTGGGAAAAGGTCGTGTCGTACGAGCCGACCCACGAGGAAGCGCTGACCGAGCTGTACAAGCTCTACGAGCGCAACAAGGACTGGGACAAGCTCGCCGACATCTGCAAGAAGCAAGCGGACGCGGCGCCCGATGCGAAGGTGCGCGCCGACGCGCTCCAGCGCCTCGGTCTGCTCTACACCGAGAAGGTCGAGAACAGCGCGAAGGCGATCGAAGCCTGGCAGAAGCTGATCGAGATCGACGAGAACAACCGGCGCGCGCAGGACGCGCTCAAGAAGCTCTACGTCACCGAAGGGCGCTGGGCCGACCTCGAGCAGTTCTATCGCTCGCGCGGCAAGACCGACGAGTACATCCGCGTGCTCGAGCGCGAGGTCGAGAGCGGCGGCGAATCGCATCGCCTCGAGCTCGCGATGAAGATCGCGGTGCTCTACCGCGACGAGCTGCAGAAGGCCGACCGCGCGATGCGCGCGTTCGAGAAGGTGCTGCAGCTCGACGAGCACAACCTCGAGGCCGCCGAGGCGCTCATCCCGCTGTACGAACAGGGGAGAGATCCGCGCGCGCTCGTCCGCGTGCTCGAGATCCAGCTCGACGCCACGCGCGACACCGAGTCCCGCCAGAAGCGCATGCAGCGGCTCGCGCAGTACAGCGAGGACAAGCTGCGCGACAAGGGCGCGGCGTTTGGCTGGTGGCTGAAGGCGCACGCCGAGGATCACGAAGCGGAGTGGATCCGCGCCGAGATCGAGCGGCTCGCCGCCGAGACGCAGGGTTGGAACGCGCTCGTCGACGCCTACGCGGCCTCGCTGCCGAAGTTCGATCACAAGGAAGACGCGCTGCCGCTCATGCTCGTCATGGCGCAGGTCATCGAGCGCGAGCAGGGCGACGTCGATCGCGCGCTCGACATGAACCGCCAGATCCTCGCGATCGACGAGCGGAACGAGCAGTCGCTCGACGCGCTCGATCGGCTCTACCTCGGCAAGGGCCGCTTCGAAGACCTCTTGAACGTCTACGAGAAGAAGCTCGACCTGACCGGCGATGCCGACGAGCGCGTGCGGATCCAGTCCAAGATCGGCCAGCTCTACGAGGACGAGATCAAGGACGACAAGAAGGCGGTCGCCGCGTACCAGGCGATCCTCGAAATGACCGGCGACGAGCCGAGCGCGCTGCGCTCGCTCGATCGCATCTACGTCCGCAATCAGCAGTGGAAGGAGCTCGCCGACATCCTCGGTCGCCAGCTCACGATCGTCGGGCCCGAGACCGACAAGGCGCAGCACGTCGAGCTCAAGTATCGGCTCGGCCAGCTCAAGGAGAAGTTCCTCGACGACGGCAAGAGCGCGATCGACGAGTATCGCGACATCCTCGACGTCGACGTCGGCCATCCGAAGGCGCGCGACGCGCTCGAAGTCCGGCTGCGCGACGGCGACAAGCAGCAGCTGGTCGTGGCCGGGATCCTCGAGCCAGTCTACGAGCAGCTCCAGGAATGGGCGCAGCTCGTCGGCGTGCACGAGATCCAGCTCAAGGCCACCGATCCGAAGAAGGATCCGCTGCGCCGCTCGTCGCTGCTGCTCCGCATCGGCGAGCTGCTGCGCACCAAGCTCCTCGACGCCGAGAAAGCGTTCGACGCGTACGCCCGCGCGTTCAGGGAAGATCCGTCCACCGAAGCCGCGAAGGAGCAGCTCGAAGGCCTCGCGCCGCTCGTCGAGGACGGCTGGGGCCGCCTCGTCAAGCTATTCGAGGCGGGTCTCGAGCAAAAAGCGCTCGATCCGGTGCTCGCGCACGAGCTCGCGACCAAGGTCGCGCGCAACTACGAAGACCGGCTCGCCAACAGCGCGAAGGCCGTCGAGTTCTTCAAGAAGGCGCTGTCGATCGAGGCCGACGACTTGAACGCGCTGTCCGCGCTCGAATCGATCTTCACCCGCGACGAGAAGTACGCCGAGCTGCTCGACATCTATCGCCGCCGCATCGACATCGCGCAGGAGCCCGAGGAGCGCCTCGAGTTCCTGTTCCGCTCGGCGCAGATCCACGAGGAGATGCTCGGCGCGCCCGACGAGGCGATCGAGATCTACCAGGAGATCCTCGGCCAGGCGCCGGACGATCTGAAGGCGCTGCGCGCGCTCGATCGCCTGTACGTGCAGGGCAAGCAGTGGCGCGATCTCGGCGACAACATCAGCCGCCAGCTCACGCTCGTCGACCAGCCGTACGAGCAGGTCGCGCTCCTCGTCCGCCTCGCGCAGCTGCGCGAGACGTACTTGAACGAGGTCGCCGCCGCGGTCGAGACCTACCGCCAGGTGCTCGATCTCGAGGATCAGAACCGCGACGCGGTGACCGCGCTCGAGCGCCTCATCGCGAACCCGGAGCACGAGCTCACGATCGCGAACATCCTCGATCCGATCTACAAGGCGCGCGGCGAGTGGTCCAAGCAGATCGGCGTCTACGAGATCATGGCGCGGCACGCGTTCGATCCGGCGCGCAAGATCCAGCTGCTCCACCAGATCAGCGAGCTGCAGGAGATCGGCGGCGACAACGCCGACGCCGCGTTCGCGACGTTCTCGCGCGCGATGCGTGAAGATCCGCGCAACGAGCAGACGCACGCCCAGCTCGATCGCCTCGCCCGCGGCCTCGACAAGTGGCCGGACGTGGTCGCGCTCTACGATCAGGTCGCGAACGAAGCGCACGAGGACGATCTCAAGGTCGCGCTGCTGTTCCGGCGCGCGCAGATCCAGGAGACCGAGCTGCGCGACGACAAGGGCGCGGTCGAGACCTACGAGCGCGTGCTCAAGGTTCGTTCGGATTCTCCGGCGCAGACCGTCGAGGCCGCGACCGCGATCCAGAATATTCACGAGCGCACCGCCGAGTGGCCGAAGCTCGTCGATATCCTGAAGCGCAAGTCCGAGATCCTGACGAACCTCGACGAGCGCAAGGCGCTCCTGTACCGCGCGGCGCAGATCGAAGAAGAGGTGCTCAGCAACGCCGACGCCGCGATCGAGACGTTCCGCCAGGTGCTCTCGATCGACGACGTCGATCTCACCGCGATGGACGCGCTCGAGCGTCTGTACGTCCGACTCGCCCGCTGGGAGCCGCTCAAGGACGTCTACGCGAAGAAGGCGGACCTCGCCGAGGATCCCGACGACAAGAAGCGCATGCTGTACGTGCTCGCGCAGGTCTACGACCGCGAGCTCGGCGACGTCGCGAAGGCGATCGAGACGTATCAAGGCATCCTCGATCTCGACGCCGACGAGCTGCCTGCGATCCAGTCGCTCGACCGGCTCTACGGCCAGGCCGAGCGCTGGTACGACTTGCTCGGCAACCTCGAGCGCCAGGTCGAGCTCGCCGAGAGCTCGGGCGAGACGGTCGGGCTCAAGTACCGCATCGGCAACCTGTGGCAGCTGCGCCTGGGTGACGTCGCGCGCGCGATCGAGAGCTACCGCGAGGCGCTCGAGATGGATCCGTCGCACGCCGAGACGCTGCACGCGCTCGACGGCCTCGTGCGCGGCAAGGTCGAGCCGGTCATGGCGGCTCGCGTGCTCGAGCCGATCTACGAGACGCAGGGCGAGTTCGCCAAGCTCGTCGACGTGCTCGAAGTGATGGTCACGCACAACGAGGATCCGCTCGCGCGCGTCGAGGTGCTTCACCGCGTCGCGGTGCTGCACGAGCAGATGATCGGCAACTCGCACGCGGCGTTCGACGCCTACGCGCGCGCGCTGCGCGACGACTCGGGCAACCAGCAGACGCTCGGGCACATCGAGCGGCTGGCCGCGACGACCGGCAGCTGGGAAGCGCTGGCGAATCTCTATTCGGCCGAGGGCAGCAAGTCGCTCGACGTGCCGCGCCAGGTCGATCTGCTGTCGCGCCTCGCCCGCGTGTGGGAAGAGGAGCTCGGCAACGTCGACAAGGCGATCGCGACGTATCGCAAGATCCTCGACGTCGAGTTTGACAACGCGGCCTCGGTGCTCGCGCTCGATCGGCTGTACTCGTCGACCGCGGCGTGGCCCGAGCTTTCGGAGATCCTGCGCCGCGAGATCGGGCTCGCGCACGGCGACGCAGAGGTCGCGGCGCTGCAGTACCGGCTCGGCCAGGTGCTCGAGACCCAGCTCGGCGATCGCAAGGGCGCCGTCGAGGTCTATCGCGAGATCCTGACGACGAATCCGACGCACGAAGAGGCGATCACCGCGCTCGAGCGCATGTTCCACGCGGGACATCTGCAGCCCGAGATCGGCTCCGTGCTCGAGCCGCTGTACGAGGCGGCGAGCGAGTTCGGCAAGCTGCACGCGATCTACGAGGTCCAGCTCGGCAAGCTCGCCGGGCCGGATCGCCAGGCGATGTACCAGCGGCTCGCCGAGCTGGCCGAGCAGAAGCTGTTCGATCAGGTCAAGGCGTTCCACTGGTGGCGCGAATCGCTCGTCGAGGATCCGCGCTGGGATCACGCGATCGAGGAGAGCGAACGGCTCGCCGGCGAGACGGGCGGCTGGCAGGAGCAAGTCGAGGCGTACGCCCGCGCGCTCGAGCGCGCGAAGGACAAGGACGTCCGCCGCGTGACGCTGCTGCGCAGCGCGCGCGTGCACGAGTTCGAGCTCGGCGACGCGCCGAACGCGGTCGGCACGCACCTGCGCGTGCTCGAGATCGAGGCGAAGGACCCGGACGCGCTCGCCGCGCTCGATCGCCTCTACCTCAACGCCGGCATGTACGAGGATCTCGCCGAGATCCTGCGCCGCCGCATCGAGGTCAGCCAGGATCCCGACGAGCAGCTCGAGCTGTACTTCCGGCGCGGCGCGATCTTCGCCGACGCGCTCGACGATCTCGAGCAGGCGCTCAAGTGCTACACGGCCGTGCTCGATCAGGAGAGCCGCAACCGGCGCGCGCTCGAGGCGATCGAGAGCATCCACTTCCGCCGCGAGGACTGGAAGCGGCTGTTCGAGACCTACGAGAAGCTGATCGACACCGCCGACACCGACGCGGAGATGGCCGACATCTACGCGCGCATGGCGCGCATCTGCTCGGACGCGCTGAACCAGGAAGAGCGCGCGATCGAGCTGCTCGGCCGCGTGCTCGACATCCGCGGCGAGGAGCCGCAGGCGTTGCAGACCCTCGCCGACCTCACCACGCGCCAGGGCAAGTGGGAGGAGCTCGTCGAGATCGTCGAGCGCCAGATCGCGGTCGCGCCCGATCACGATCAGATCCCGCTCTACAAGCACCTCGGCCGCATCTGGGAAGAGAAGCTGGGCCGCGAGCGCAACGCGCTCGACGCGTGGCTCGCCGCCGATCGCATCGACGGCAACGACCTCGAGACGCTGCGCTCGCTCGCGCGCCTGTATCGCTCCACGCAGGCGTGGGACGAGCTGTCGCAGACGATCCGCCGCATCATCGACGTCGGCCAGCTCACCGGCTCGGTCGGCGAGCAAGAGACGATCGAGCTGTACGCACAGCTCGGTCAGCTCGAAGGCGACGTGCTCGGCCGCGTCGACGAAGCGGTGGACGCCTGGCGCAAGGTCATCGCGATCGATCCGTCCGACTTCCGCGCGCTCGAGGCCCTCGAAGGCCTGTTCGTGCGCGAGGGCAGGTGGGAAGAGGCGATCGACGTGCTCGAGAAGCGCGCGCTCGTCCTCGACGACGAGGTCCAGCGCCGCGACACGCTGCTGCAGGCCGCCGCGACGTGGGAAGAGAAGGTCGAGGACCTGACGCGCGCCGCCGAAGTCTACGAGCGCGTGCGCGGCGGAGATCCGTCCAACCAGACCGCGAGCGAGCGCCTCGAGGCGATCTATCGCCAGCAGTACAAGTGGACCGAGCTGGTCGAGATCCTGCTCGAGCGCAGCGAGCTCGTGCCCGACGTCCTCCAGCAGATCGCGCTGCTCAACAACGTCGCCAGGATCTACGAGAACGAGATCGGCGATCAGGAGAGCGCGTTCTACGTGCTGCAGGCCGCGTTCAAGCGCGACTAC
Organism: Kofleriaceae bacterium; assembly: GCA_036490935.1. Lineage (GTDB taxonomy): Bacteria > Myxococcota_A > Polyangia > Haliangiales > Haliangiaceae > JABFXX01. Next base: position 6,827 of record DASXCY010000196.1, read on the forward strand.
GCGCACGACGAGACCGCGAACGAGCTCGAGCGCCTCGCCACGGCGACCAACCGCTGGCAGGAGCTGCTCGACGAGTACACCAACCGCGTCAACGAGCTCGAGCGCGAGGACCGCGGCTCGGCCGCCGACCTGTGGGTGAAGATCGGCCGCTGGTACGCGGAGCATCTGAGCCACCTCGAGTACGCGATCCACTCGGTGCAGCAGGCACTGCGCATCGATCCGGCGCACACCGGCGCGCTCGGCGGCATGGCCGACCTGCAGCGCAAGCGCGGCAGCTGGGGCGAGCTCATCGAGACCTTGCAGCGCCACGCTGCCGTCGAGCCGTCCCCCGAGAAGAAGACCGACCTGTACATCCAGCTCGCGGACCTGCTCGAGCGCCAGATGCAGGACATGGGCGGCGCGATCCACAGCTACCAGCAAGCGCTGCATCACGACGCGAGCTCGCGCACGGCGCTCGCCGCGCTCGACCGGCTGTATCGCCGCAGCGAGAACTGGGAGCCGCTGATCGACGTGCTCGGGCGCCGTGCGGACCTGTCGCAGGACGACCAGGACATCGTCAAGATCCGGCTCGAGATCGGCTCGATCTGGGACCTCCGCCTGTTCGACGCCGGCCAGTCGATCACCGCCTACCAGAAGGTGCTCGACCTCGATCCGTCGAACACGGTCGCGCTGCGCGCCCTCGAGCAGCTCTACGAGAAGACCGAGCAGACCGAGAAGTACCTCGACGTGCTCGAGGCTCAGCTCGACGCGTCGCCCTCCGACGCCGAGCGCGTGTCGCTGTACGAGCGCATGGCCGCGGCGTGGGAGGAGCGGTTCGGCAAGCTCGATCGCGCGGCCGAGGCGTACGAGAAGATCGTCGCGATCGATCAGCGCAACTACAGCGCGTATCGCGAGCTCGCTCGCCTGTACCAGCAGGCCGGCAAGTACGAGGCGCTGGTCGAGACGTATCGCAACCACATCCTGGCGACGACCGACGTCGCCACCCGCGTCGAGCTGTACGTGGCGATGGGCCAGGTCTACGAGACCCAGCTGAGCGAGGTCGACCGCGCGATCGAGGCCTACAACGACGTGCTGTCGTTCGACAGCAACGACCAGCGCGCGCTCGACGCACTCGGTCGCTTGTACGAGAAGATCAGCGAGTGGGACCGCGCGGTGGACGTGATGAACGGCCTCGTGCAGCTCACCGAAGATCAGCGCAAGCAGGTCGAGCTCTACTGGCGCATGGGCCGGATCCAGTACAGCCAGCTCGGGGACGCCGACGGCGCCGAGGCCAACTTGCTACGCGGCCTCTCGCTCGATCCGGCACACGTGCCGTCGATGGAAGCGCTGACCAAGCAGTACTCCGACCACGGCGACTGGCTGAAGTCCGCGCAGATGATGGTGCGCGCCGAGAGCTACACGCCCTCGACGGTCGACAAGGAGCGACTGCTGTTCGAGGCCGCGAACATCTACATGTACAAGCTGCGCCAGGACGACCAGGCCAAGCAGCTGTACGCGTCGGTGATCGCGCTCGATCCCGAGCACGTCGAGGCCGGCCGCCCGCTCGCGGACCTCTACTTCAACGACCAGCAGTGGAGCGAGCTGTCGCCGGTGATCGACATGCTGTGCCGCAAGATCGGCCAGCTCCACGCCGATCCGAAGGACCTGAACGAGCTCTATTACCGCGCGGCCAAGTGCGCCGACGAGCTCGGCGACTTCCAGAAGGCGCTCGGCTACTACAAGGCCGCGTACGACATCGACTCGACGTACCTGCCGACGCTCGTCGGCCGCGCCGACCTGCTGTTCAAGATGCAGGACTGGGACAACGCCGGGAAGATCTACCAGACCATCCTGGTCCAGCACCGCGACGGTCAGGACGAGGCGGATGTCGTCCGCATCTACAACCGGCTCGGCATGGTTCGCCAGGCTCTCGGCGAGCGCAAGAAGGCGCTCAACATGTTCGAGAAGGCGCTCGAGATCGATCCGCACCACCGCGACACGTTGCAGGCGGTGATCGATCTGCAGACCGGACAGGGCGACTGGGAAGCGGTCGTGCACGCGAAGCGCGGCCTGATGCAGACCTCCGATGACAAGGAGAAGGCGCTGCTGCTCGACCAGATCGGCGGCGTCTACTACGAGAAGCTGCAGAACCCGCAGAAGGCGACCGCGGCGTACCTCGAGGCCCTCGAGGCCTCGCCCGAGGATCACCAGCTGCTGCAGAAGCTGCTCGAGCTGTACAGCGAGACCAAGCAGTGGAAGAAGGCGGTCGAGACGATCGAGCGCTTCGTCGCGCTCGAGGCCGACGGCAACCGCAAGGGCGCGTACTACCACGCCGCCGCGACGCTGTGCCGCGACGAGCTGAAGTCGCTCGACGACGCGGTCGAGTACTACAACCGCGCGCTCGATAGCTTCTTCGCGCAACCGGAGAAGCTCAACGAGCAGTCCCTGCCGCGCGCGCTCAAGTCGTTCGAAGCGATCGACAAGGTGCTCACGACCAAGCGCGACTGGAAGGCGCAGGAGCGCGCGTATCGCGCGATGCTCAAGCGGCTGCCGAAGCAAGGCAGCCCGATGTTCATGAAGCTGCAGGTCGGCTTGTTCGACGGCCTCGGCGAGATCTATCGCTCGCGCCTCAAGAGCTACCAGTCGGCGACCGAGGCGTTCCAGGTCGCGCAGCAGCTCGATCCCGACAACACGCTGCGCGCCGACGGCACCGATCGCGCCGAGATCCTCGCCGAGCTCTATCTGGTGGCCGGCCCCGACTACACCGACAAGGCGGTCGCGCAGCACATGCTGATGCTGCGCAAGGAGCCGTTCAAGTACGACTCCTACAAGGCGCTGCGCAAGATCTACATGGACACGCACCAGTACGACAAGACGTGGTGCGTCTGTAACACGCTCGCGTTCTTGAAGAAGGCGGACCCCGACGAGCTGCAGTTCTACGAGCAGTACAAGCCGCGCGGCCTCGTGAAGGCCAAGAACATGATGACGAACGAGACGTGGGCCAAGCTCGTCCATCCCGACGAGAACCGCTACATCTCGGCGATCATGGGCGCGTGCTGGCAGGGCGTCGCGGCGATGAAGGCGTACCCGCACAAGGACTTCGGCGTGAAGCGCAAGGATCGCCGCCAGCTCCAGGGCGATCCGCTGATGTTCTCGAAGCTGTTCCTGTACGTCGCGCAGGTGCTGAACGTGCCGCTGCCCGAGGTGTACCTCGTCGAGGACAACAAGGCCGCGGACATCCAGCTCGCGAACGCGATCGAGCGCAGCGAGCTGTGCCCGTCGTTCGTGGTGCGCCCGCACTTGCTCCAGGGCAAGAACGAGCGCGAGGTCGCGTTCCTGTCCGCGCGTCGGCTGACGTTCATGCGGCACGACTACTACCTGCGCATGCTGCTGCCGACGAACACCGAGCTCAAGGTCGTCGTGCTGAGCGCGATCGCGATGCTGCAGCCGCGGTTCCCGGTGCCGCCCGACATGGTTCAGACCGTGGCTTCGTACGTCGGCGAGATGCAGAAGCGCATGCCGCCGCACGCGATGGAGCAGCTCGCGGCGGTCGTCCAGCGGTTCATCCAGAACCAGCCCGCCGTGGACACCGCGAAGTGGGGCCACGCGGTCGACGCCGTGTCACACCGCGCGGGGTTCGTGGTGTGCGGCGATCTCGAGGTCGCGGCGCGCATGGTCTCGGCCGAGCCGGTCACCGTCGGCGGCCCGCAGGTGAAGGACAAGATCAAGGAGCTCGTGCTGTACTCGATCTCCGAGGAGTTCTTCGCAGTCCGCGCCCAAATGGGGCTCACCATCGCTGGTTAGCACTACTGCGTCGGACTTGGATCCGAGCTCTGAGTCCGGAGTCCGAGGTCCGAAGTCCGAAGTCCCTCTACTGAATCGTCACCATCGAGTTCACGCCGGCGCCGGCGAACGAGATGCCCTTCTGGGTCGCCGGGTCGGTGAACGTGCCGAACATCGTGCCGATGCCGGTCGTGGTGTCGATCGTGACGACGCGGCCGGTGCCGTCGTGCGTGAAGCCGAATACGCCGTTGCTCGCGGCCGCCACGCCGAACAGCTTCGGAAAGCCGGTGGCGCCGAGCGGCGTGACCACGCCGGTCGTGACGTCGACCTTCACCAGGATGTTGTTGTTCTGCGTGGCCGACTGCGACGTCATGTATGCCGAGCCGAACACGGTGCCGCTATCGATGCCGACGATGTCGCCGGCGAGCGCGTAGCCGCCTTGCATCGCCACCGGTGTGTCGACGACCGGGGTCGGGCCCGAGATGTCGATCTGGCAGATCGAGCCGTTGTAGTCGCCCATCCAGAGCCGGCCGTCGGAGGTCGTGGTGAGCGCGACGCCCTTCGTACCGCATGTCCCGAGCGTACCGACCTGCGTGACGTGACCGTCCATCGAGCTCGCGGTGTAGAGCATCGTCTCCGAGATCACGTAGATCGTGCTGTCGGGTGCGACCGCGAGATCGGTGATGACGTCGGGCTGGTTGTCGCCCGCCAGCGTCGGCGCGTTGAAATTGCCGACGGTGACAAGCTGCTGCGACTGTAGATCGATCGAATACAGCACGGTGTCGCTGTGGGCGTAGACGGTGAAGCTACCGCCGCCACCGCCACCGCCACCGCCACCGCCGCCTCCTCCTCCGCCACCACCGCCGCCGCCGCCGTTTGCGTCGACGCCATCGCCACCGCCCCCGCCGCCGTTTCCGGTGGCCGCGGGCCCGCACGCCGCCGTGATGGCGACGAGCACGATCGAGATCCTCGAGATGCTGGAAAGCGTCATGGGAATTCTCCGACAGGCCCCCGGCCTGCGTGACGCGAGGAACGTAATGAAGGCTGCACTCGCGTCGCAACTGAAATCGTCGTCGAGAAGATCGCTATTCGCAGGTTGTGAAAAAGCTTGCACACCGACGCGAGGCACCCTGGGTCTCGATCTTCGTCGTCGGCGCGTGTTATTCGCCGGCGGAATCAAGGGAGGACCGACGTGTACAAAGCGAGCCTTGTAGTCCTGATGTTCGGCGCCGTGGCCTGTGCGTCGTCCGGTGGCGGCGGCGGCGGCGGCGGCGGCGGCGGCGGCGGTGGTGGCGGCGGTGGCGGTGGCGGTGCGGACTCGTCGAGCGTCACCGCGATCAGCACGATCCGCCAGAACCAGCCGACGAACGGCACGACGCTGACGCTGCAGAACGTGGTCGTCACCGCGCACGTCGAGTCCAAGAAGTACGGCTACGCGTGGGTGCAGGACGCCGGCGGCGGCATGTACAGCGGCATCGAGCTGTTCTGCAACTACGGCGGCACGACCCCGAGCTGCAGCATGACCGAGGCCGACTTCGAAGGCCTGTCGATCGGCACCGTGGTCAACGTGACCGGCACCTTCTCGAGCTTCCTGTCGGGGAGTGCGCCGGCCGGCACGCCCGCGACGCTCGAGATCGACTCGCCGATGATCACCGCGACCGCCGGCACGATGACGCCGGTCGCGATGCAGGTCGATGCCTCGGCGATCGCGACCGATCAGTACACGGCGACCACGGTCGCGCCGTACGAGGGCAACTACGTGCAGGTCACCGGCACGAGCATGCATGCGTCGAGCATCGCCGCGTCCGAGTTTCAGGCGACCTGCAGCGATATGAGCGTCCCGCCGCAGACGAACGGCACGACGTACGATGGCTTCGACATGACGGCGGGCAGCTCGACGTTGTCGGTCGGCTTCACCTACTACGACACGGTGACCTACTGCCTGCCGTGCACCGGCGTCGCCATGCCGTACGCGTGCACCAACCCGGTGACCGCGAGCGAGACGTTCACGGGGTTGTCGGGCATCGTCGAAGCGAACTGGGATTCGGCCACCATGAAGGTCTATCTCGGGATCTCGCCGACGAGCGATACCGACCTGACGAAGTGATCGAGTAGCGCTACGATCGCGTTGCCATGAAGCGCGCGCTGGTCGTGCTCGCCGTCGCGGCGCTCGTCGTCGCGGGCGCGCTGTTGTACGGCGGGCGCCGCGCCGCGCCGGCGGCCGAGCGGCCGGGGCCAAGCGGCGAGCGCGGCTTCGTCGCGCCGGAGGCAGCGCCCCAGCTCGCGACCGCAGGCTCGCCCGCCGTCCCGCCCGAGCTCGCGGCGGCCAAGCGCGAGCGCGAGGCGGCCCTCGGCGCGCTGCGAGATTCTGGCAAGGTCACCGCGAAATGGACGAACGACGGCAACCTGCTGCTCGAGACGGTCGCGCACGACGCGCACGCGGCCGGCTGGACCCAAGCCGGCTGCTTTGTGGCCGGATGTGGGGGCACGCTATTGTTCGCGTCCGACGACGCGATGACGGCCGGCCGCGCGATCGCCGAAGCGCTCGACGGTTACCGCGCGTGGACCGGCACCAAGCACTGGACCGCACCCGAGCGCTGGCTCGGCGGCCGCGTCTCGATCACGCTGGTGCTGGGGAGACCTCAGACCTCAGACCTCGGGCCTCGAGCCGGAGATCGATAAGCCTGAAGCCTGAGGCCGTCTTGTTGTTCGGCTTGCTCAGGCGTTGGTCGGGCCGGCCCAGTCGGCGGGAACCGGCGTCGGGTTGAGGCGCAAGCCGGTGACGCGATAGACGCGGAGCTCCTCGGCCTTGCCCTTGACCTTGACGGGCGGCAGCGCGGTCGCCTCGACGCGGCCGGCGACGTAGCGATACGTGTGCTCCGACACGATGATCTCGCCCGAGCTCGCGACATTGACGAGCCGCGACGCGACGTTCATCGCGTCGCCGATCGCGGTGTACTGCAGCGCGCGCGTCGAGCCGATCGACCCGGTGATGACGTTGCCGGTATTGATGCCGATGCCGATGCGGATCGCCGCCTGGTTCTCGGCCGCGCGCGTGTGGTTGAACTCCTCGAGGGCCTGCAGCATCGCGAGCGCGCACGCGACCGCCTTGAACGGCGCGTCGTCGATCGCGATCGGCGCGCCGAACAGGCCGATGATCTCGTCGCCGACGAACTTGTCGAGCGTGCCGGAGTACTTGAACAGGATGTCGACCATCACCTCGAAGTACTCGTTGAGCGTGTTGACGATCTCCTGAGCGGGGCGGCCGTCCGACATCGTCGTGAAGCCGCGGATGTCTGAGAACAGCATCGTGCATTCGCTGAGGCGGCCGCCCTTTTCGATCGTGAGCTCGCCCTTGACGACCTGCTCGACGACGCTCGGCGGAATGAGCCGCGAGATCTGCGCGCGCGTTTGCGCTTCGCGTTCGATGCGCATCGCGAGGCGCGCGTTCTGGATCGAGATCGCGGCCTGCGCGGCCATGCCGGTGCAGATCTGGAGGTCCTTCTCGGTGAACGCGTTCGACGTGAACAGCGAGTCGAGGTGCATGATGCCGAGCAGCTCGGTGGAGTGGAGCAGGGGCAAGGTCATCGTCGAGCGGATGCCCTGCATGATGATCGAGTGCGCGCCCGAGAACCGGGCGTCCATCGTCGCGTCCGACGACAGCACGGCGGCCTTGTTGTTGGTGACCTCCGCCATCACGGTCTTCGACAGCACGATGTTCGGATCGCTCTTGCCCGAGCGGGTCTTGACGAAGCGCGGCTGTAGCTCGTTCTTGTCGTCGAGCAGGAGAATGACCCCGCGGTCGGCGCCGACCAGCTCGAATGCCTTGTCGAGGATCTTGGGCAGCAGCTTGTCGAGATCGAGCTCGCTGCCGACGGCGCGCGCCAGCTCGTGGCCGATGCGCAAGCGCTCGTAGTCGCGGCGCAGGATCTTGTCGTCGGTGATCTGGCGCTCGGCGAGGAAGTCGCCGGTCGACGCCTGGATCTTGCCGCGGATGTGGCTCTCGGTCAGGCCCGGCGCGATCGTGACCCGCTGGAGGGCGTCGTCGGCCTTGGGCTTGTCGACGAACACGATCCGCGTCGAGCCCATCGTGAATTCGTCGCCGTCGGCGAGGTAGTGGTCGGCGACGCGCTCGCCGCGCAGGAACGTGCCGTTGAGCGAGCGCAGGTCGCGCAGCAAGTAGCGCCCGTCGGCGGCGCGCTGGATCTGCGCGTGCTCTTTCGAGATGATCCGATCGAGGATCTGGATCGTGTTGTCGGGATGGCGGCCGATCGTATTGAACGCGGCCAGCTCGAATTCCTGCCGCTCCTCCCCGGAGATCACGATCAGCTTGGCCATCGCACGCTCGGTTAAAACCGTTCGTTGATGGTAATTGGCCGGGGTCGGCGAGTAAAGCCATCGGGGCGTCAACGGTCCGCCGCCCCACGGGAAAACGCCGGCGGGCTTGTGCCCCGCTGTCGGATATGGCATTCCTCGTCCCCGACGCGATCGTGGCGGAATTGGTAGACGCGCTGGTCTCAGGTGCCAGTGGGTAACACCGTGGAGGTTCGAGTCCTCTCGATCGCACGTCGCTCGCTTCGCTCGCTCGTGCGATCGGGGTGGGCTTCGCCCCCGCCTGGCTCAACGGCCGAGGACTCTCCGACGCCCGGCTTCGCCGGGCCTCAGATCGGGCGCTCGTCGTTCTTGAGCGTGTAGCCGTGCGCCTTTTAGGCGCGCCGGCTTCGCCGAGCCAAGAAATGATGCGACCTCGTCGTCAGCGCCCGAGGCCGTACTGCGCGCCGGCGCCTGCTTGTTCGGTCGCGGGGTTGTGGAGGATGGCCCAGATGCCGGCGGCGGTGAGGACGGCTCCGGCGCCGAGGGTGATCGCGCCGGCGAGCCGCGTGTCGTGGCTGCCGTCGGCGAGCCCGACGGGTAGCAAGGCCGCGCCGGTGGCGAATGACGAGCCGCCGAAGATCACGCCCAGGAGGCCGAGGACGAAGCCGGCGCCGCCGCGCTGGCGGAAGCCGAGCGCGCGGCGATAGACGGTCGGCGTCGGGGATGCGATCACGCTGGCGAGGTCGACCCCGCCGGACCCGCGCTCGGGAAACGCAAGCAGGTGCCGGCCGAGCGGCAGGTCGAGGACGCAGGGCGTGGTGCAAGCCGACTGCACCTCGAGAGTCTCCGTCTCGAACTGCATGTCATTCACCTGGTCGGTGCCCTCGACCGACTTGACCACCTGGATCTGCGTTGGCCCATCCACGACGTCGACGTAGACCCGGCCCTGCCCGGAAGGCACCGGGTCGGCGGAGGGCGGCGGATCCACCGGGCCGGGCGTTTGGACCAGTGGGAGCATGTGGACGCAGCCCGCGGCGGCGAGCGCGAACACGTGCACGACCAGCGCGGCGCGGAGTGCCATGACTACCTCGGTCCAAGCGAGGTGGCGGGCTTGCCCACCAGGCGCGCGACGATGTGGTTCCCGAGATCGTCGGTGAACTGGCGATCGCCGATGGAGGTGTTGCTCAGCACGATGACCGCGTAGTCGGCGCCGGGATCGAACAGCGCGAACGAGCTGTATCCGCCCGTCGCGCCGTTGTGCCAGAACGCACCGGTTTCGTCGATGCGGAGCCAGTTGAGCGCGATGTGCATGCCGGGCAGCGCGTCACCGTGCACGACGTGCGAGGCCGCGAGCGCGGCGGGGAGCGTCCTCCTCGCCGGAGTGGTGCGCGTCGTCGGCGGGAGGTGATCGGGGTGCAGCTGCGCCTCGAGGTACGTGAGCATGTCCGCCGCGGTCGAGCGGATGCCGCCGGCGCCGGCGAGCACGTTCAGGTTCCAGGCGCGCGCCGGCTTGTGGTTGCCGTCGTGCCCGGGAACGAGCCGTACGAGCATCGAGGCCGTCAGCGCGACGCCGGTATCCGTCATCCCGAGCGGCACGGTGATCTCGTCGCGCAGGAGCGTGTTGTACGGGCGGCCGGAGCGCTCCGCCAGCGCCTCGCCGAGCAGGCCGACGCCGAGGTTGCTGTACATGAACTCGGGCTTGGCGGGCAGCGCGACGCCGTGGCTCGCGAGGAACGCGAACAGCGCCGGCTTGTCGTAGTCGGCATACGGATCGGTCGGGTCGGCAGGTCGAAAGTTATCCGGCAAGCGCGGCAACCCCGAGCGCTGCGCGCTCAGATCGACGAGCGTGATCTCGGGCCCGGAGGCCGGCGCGGCGACCGTCCCCGCCGGCAGCAGGCTGCGAACCGGCTCGTCGAGCCGCACCTGCTTCTGCTCGACCAGCTGGGCGAGCAGGAGCCCCGTGAACGTCTTGCTCACGGAGCCGATCTCGAACACCGAATCCGGCTTCGCCGTGCCATACGAGAAGATGCGGCGCACGCCGTGCTGGACGACGCCGATCGTGATGCCCGCGCCGGTGCCGGGGCCGAGCTCGCCGTTCGCGAGCGCGCCGGCGAGGTCCTTCTCGAGCTGGTCCTGGAGCTGGGCGACATCCACGGGCGGCAGCGCGGGATCGATCGCGGGCGGCTTGGGCTCGATCGCCGAGCGCTGGCGCATCAACGTCACCGGCAGGGCCGCGCCGCCTTGCGACCACGTGCCGTCGAGCGTGTTGCCGTCGGCTGACAACGTCGCCTGCATGGTTCCCTTCACCGCGGGGACGTCGACGGTCAGCGCGGTGCCCGCGACCGACGCCGTGCACGGAATGCCGATCGCGTGTTGATCGAGGCTGTCGAGCGAGCACGCCGGCGCGTGCGAGAGCTCGACGCGGAGCTGGATCCGCAGCGCGACCGCGCCGGCGTGGAGCGTGCCGAGCCAGATCCCACTCGCCGACGGTGTCGCCGCGGTAGGCGCGGCCGGCGGCGAGACCGCGACGGCCTGCGGCGCCGGTGGCGGCGCCGCCGAGCCGCCGCACGCGACGATCGACGCGAGCACGAACGCGTACGCCAGACGAGACGTCATGGCGCCGAGCTTACGCTCGTGCACGCGGTGCGGCGCCGATCTAGCGCGAAGACTGCAGCTGGGCGATCGCGGCGGCGGCGTCCTTCGCGACACATGCGTACTGGGTCTTCGCGCGCTGGAGCACCTCGATCACGCGCGGGTCGCCGAGGTCGCGCAGCTTCGTGATGGTCTCGCGGCGATCCTCGCACGTGGCCTGTTGCTTGAGATCGAGCGTCCAGCTCGCGAACCGATCGATGCCCTGGGCATACCCGTCGCGCTCGGCGATCGCGAACGCGCGCTGGCGGACGTCGAGCAGCTTGCCGGTCGACGCGAGGTCCACGATCGACTTCTGGTCGGGCGGATCGACGCGCGTCGCGAGCACGTCGAGCGCGATCACCGCGGAGACCGCATCACCACCGCCCGCGATCTGGGCGACGCCGATCCGCAGCTTGCCGTCGCGCGCGCGCGACCGATCGGTGGCGATGGCGCGCTCGTATGCGGCGATCGCACGGCCGTAGCGGCGGCGTGCGATCTCGCTCTCGGCTCGCGCGATCCACTGCGGCGCGGTCATCGTGGCGGCGGGCGCCGCGGCCGGTGCCGGCGCATGCTCGACCGGGGCGTGCGACGGCGACCGCGTCGCGATCACGACGACCACCAGCGCGAGCACGCACGCGGTCGCGATCGCGGCGGACCGCGCCGGATAGCGCCGCGCCATCGCGAGCAGCGCGCGCGCCGCGAGCAGCGCGCGGTCGGCGACCATGCGAGCCCGCGACGGCCGCGCCGCGGTGGAGGTGATCTGCTGCACGGCGCCGTGCATCGCCATCGCCGAGGCAAAGCGATGATCCGGCAGCTTCGAGAGCGAGCGCACGACGAGCGCCTCGAGCTCGGGCTGGGGCGTGCCGTCGGGCACCGCGACGTACAGCGGCGGCACCGGGTCGGTCACGTGCATGCGGAGCAGCGTGGTGCGGTCCTCGTGATCGAACGGCACGCGCCCGGCGAGCAGCTCGAACAGCACGATCCCGACCGAATACAGGTCGGTACGGGCGTCGATCGGCTCGCCGATCGCGGTCTCCGGCGCGATGTACGGCGGCGAGCCGAGCACCTCGAGCCCGGCGCGCGTCAGCTTGTCGTCGCCGAGCACGCTGCTGTTCGGATCGATCACCTTCGCGATGCCGAAGTCGAGGAGCTTGACGTATTCGCGTCCCGGCTGGCCGCCGTCGGCGAGCAGGATGTTGTCGGGCTTGATGTCGCGATGAATGATGCCGGCGCCGTGCAGATGATCGAGCGCCTCGAGCAGCTGGCGCGCGATCTCGAGCGCGCGGCGCGGCGCGAGCGCCCCGGTCGCGAGGGCGGCGCGCACCGAGACCCCGCGGACGAGCTCGGTGGCGACGTATGGCGTGCCGTCGGCGCAGCGCCCCGCGTCGACGAGCGCGACGATGTTGGGGTGTGCGAGCAGCGCGAGCGCCTTGCCCTCGCGCTCGAGACGCCCCGCCAGGTCGGCATCCTCGCCGACCACCACCTTCAGCGCGGCCGCCAGCCCCGATGTGCGATCGAGCACCTCGTACACCGCCCCGTTGCCACCCGCGCCGATGACGCGCACGACCTCGAACCGGTCCGCGACCACGGTCCCCACCGCGTCGGCGGAATCGGCGCTCACGAGCTACGTTGTACCAGCCCAGGGCCGCGCGGAACGGGAGCAAGTACCATCGGCGCATGCCTGACCACGATCGCAGCGATACCGCCATCGAGGCCCATCATCTTGCCGACATGACGCTCGTGACGTCGGCCACGCTCGTCCTCGACGGCGCGCCGAGCGGGACGCGCGTCGTGGTCGAGTTCGCCGAGGTGGAATGGTCTGGCGACAGGATCGTCGCCCACCGCAAGGGCGCCTCGGCCGCCGACTGGCTCGCGATCGGCCCGGACGGTACGGGAATGTTGGACATCCGGCTCCTGTTGGAGACCCGAGATGGCGCGCTGGTGTACGTCCACGGGCTGGGTCGCAACCACGCGCGCGAGTTCACCGCGGGTGCGCCGAACTATTTCTCGCTCGTGTTCGAGACCGGGGATGCCCGCTATGCGTGGCTCAATCGCATGTGCGCGATCGCGAAGGGCCGGTTGCAGCCGGACGGCAAGACCATCCAGTTTGCCGTGTACGAGCTGCGGTGACGCGCTATAAGGACGCCGATGCGAAGCACGTCGATTGCATTACTCCTCTCGTTCGCGGCGCTGGTCGGCTGCGAGAACGCCAGCCAGCTCGACAACACGACCGGCGCCTCGACGGCTCCGGCCGCGCGCGTCGTCGATAAACCGGCGAAGCTCGAATTCTTCGTGATGTCGAAGTGCCCGTACGGCGTGCAGGTCGAGAAGGCGGTCGCGCCGGTGCTCGACAAGCTCGGCGGCAACGTCGACTTTCACGTCTCGTACATCGGCCAGAAACAGGGCGACCAGCTGAGCTCGATGCACGGCCCCGGCGAGGTGACCGGCGACATCGCGCAGCTGTGCGCGCACGAGGTCGCGCCCGACAAGCTCGTGAAGATGATCGAGTGTCAGGACAACGACTCGGGGCACGTCGACACCAACTGGGAGAGCTGCGGCAAGCAAGCGGGCATCGACACGGCGGCGGTCAAGGCGTGCATGGACAGCAAGGGCCAGCAGCTGCTCGCGGCGGCGTTCGACGAGGCCAAGCAGCGCGGCGCGACCGGCTCGCCGACGATGTTCTTGAACGGCAAGCCGTATCAAGGCGGTCGCAAGACCAACGACTTCATGCGCGCGATCTGCAACTCGTTCGACGGCACGAAGCCGGCCGACTGCGCGAGCATTCCCGCGGCGGTGGCCGTCCACGCGACGTTCTTCTCGGATGCGCGGTGCGCGAAGTGCAACATCGACAACCTCGAGGGCCGGCTCGGCCAGGTCTTCGACGGCCTGCAGGTCAAGAAGGTCGATTACATGACGCCCGAGGGCAAGGCGCTGTACGCGCAGCTCCAGGCCGCCGATCCGACGTTCAAGACGCTGCCGGCGGTCCTGTTCGACAGCTCGGTCGATTCGGACAAGGACGGCAAGCAGAAGATCGCGCGCTACGTGCACACGATCGGCGCCTACCAGGTGCTCGCGCTCGGCGGCTCGTTCGATCCGACCGGCGAAATCTGCGACAACAAGATCGACGACGACGGCAACGGCAAGGTCGACTGCGACGACGCGTCCTGCAAGGACGCGATGGCGTGCCGCGCCGAGATCAAGAAGTCACTCGATCTGTTCGTCATGTCGCACTGCCCGTACGGCACCAAGGCGATGCTCGCCGCGAAGGAGTTCTCGGACGCGTTCGGCAAGGACGCGGCGGTGGCCGTGCACTACATCGGCGACAGCGAGGCCGGTCAGCTGAAGTCGATGCACGGGCCCGACGAGGTGACCGACGATCTGCGCGAGGTCTGCGCGATCCAGCACTACGGCCAGGACAAGAAGTTCCTCGACTTCCTCGCGTGCCGCAGCAAGGACCTCAAGGCCGACTGGAAGGACTGCACCGGCAAGACCGGCATCGACGCCGACGTGATCCAGAAGTGCGTCGACGGCGAGGGCCCGGCTCTGCTCACCGCGAGCTTCCAGATGGCGAGCAAGCTCGAGATCCAGTCGAGCCCGACCTTCCTGGTGAACAACCGCACCACGTTCAACGCGCAAGACGCCGCCGGCATCGCGACGACGTTCTGCAAGGCGAATCCGGGCTTGCCCGCCTGCGCCAAGCAACTGTCGTCGGTCGCGCCCGCTCAGGCCGCGGGCGGCGGCGGCCCGGCCTGCGGCGCGAAGTGATCTGCGGCCCGGCCGAACGCCCCTGGCAGCCCTCGCGCTCGGACGTGTATGGAATGTTGTCGCAACTCGCACCCTTCTTGGCGGACTCGGCTGCTGCCTTGAAGTCGGCGAGACTCTGGCCGCGCTTGCCGCGCACGTCATCGGCTTCCGCGATCGAACCGAACGCGAGCACGACGCATGCGAGTCCCAGACGGTTCATTCGCCCAGGGTAACCGGAAACCACCGATCCGGGTCGGTCGCACGGTCGTACTCCGGCCATGCCGCTTCGCCTGAAGCTAGCCATGGCACTCGCCGTGGTGTTCTCGATCGGCTGCGGCGCCTCGACCTACGTTTGGCTCGCCGCTCGGGTTCCGCACTGAGCGGCGGATCACGTTCTAACCGCGATAGCGCGCGGGATCGAGACCGTAGCGTTTGAGCCAGCGCTGGACTTGCTGGCGGACGCGGCCCAGGTCGGCGGCGACCTTGCTGACGTTGCCGCGATGCTTTTCGAGGAGGGCGACCAGCTCGTCGCGCCGCGCGTCGGGGGAGGCGAGCGGGGCGGTGCCGAGCTTCGCGCGCGCGATCTCGTCGGGGAGGTGCGCGAGCGCGAGCTCGCCGTCGCCGGCCAGGGCGCGAGCGCGCTCGAGGGTACGCACGAGCTCGCGGATGTTGCGCGGCCAGGCGTAGGCGAGTAGCGCGCGCACGGCGGCGGCTGCGAACGTCGCGCGCGGCGCGATCTCGCCGAGCATCGTGCCGAGATCGACGAGCCGCTCGGCGAGCGGAGGCAGCTCGAGCTCGAAGCCGACGAGGCGCGCGAGCAGGTCCTCGCGAAACAGCTCGTCCTCGCACATCGCGTCGAGATCGCGGTGGGTCGCCGCGACGATGCGCAGATCGACGCGAACCGCCGCGGTCGCGCCGATCGCGCGCACCTCGTGCTCCTCGAGCACGCGCAGCAGCGCGGCCTGCGCCGCGGCCGGCAAATCGCCGATCTCGTCGAGGAACAACGTGCCGCCGCTCGATGCGACGACGAGCCCGGGCGAATCGGCGATCGCGCCGGAGAACGCGCCTTTCTTGTGCCCGAACAGCTCGCTCTCGACGAGCGTCGCCGGCAGCGCGCCGCAATTGACCGGGACGAACGCGCCGCCGCGCCGCGATCGCGCGTGGACCGCCTGCGCGACCCGCTCCTTGCCGGTGCCGGTCGGGCCTCCGACGAGCACCGGCACGCCGCTCGCGGCGATCCGGCGCAGATCGTCGAACCGCGCCGCGAGCTCGGGATCGAGCGTGGCCAGCGCGTCGTCATCGGCGACGAGCTCGGCTGCCGCGGCGGGCTCGTCGCCGCGCAGCAAGAAGAAGCTGCGGCCGGCCTCGACGATATCGCGCGCGGTGACGATCGCGCGCTCGTGGCGCGCGCCGTCGACGAGGATGCCGTTGCGCGAGCCGGCATCGACCGCGACCCAGTGCGCGCGATCGCGTTCGAATCGCAGGTGGCTCGCCGACATGTACGGATCGGGCACGTCGAGGCGCAGCGCCGCGCCGGTGCGGGTCGCCGCGCGGCTCGAGCCGCGGCCGATCTCGACGCGATCGATGCCCGCGAGCGACCACCGGGCGGCGCCGCCCGGCCTGCCGCCCGCGAGCACGAGGTAAAGATGATCGGCGCGCGCGGCGGCCGCGCCGGTGCGGTCCTCGTCGGGCAGCGTGCGCGTGATCATTTGCCGTTCTGCCCGAGCAGCGCGCGCGCGCCGGCGCGATATTGCTTGAACGGATCGCCCTCGGCGTCGGTCGTGGCCGCGAGCACCCGGCGTGCGAGCTGGCGGGCGCGCGCCGGATCGCCGGTGCGCGAGGCCAGGTCGGCTTCGAGGATGTACAGCTCGGCGCGCGTGTGATCGTCGACGGCCGACTCCGCGAACAGCGCGTCGGCGCGCGCGTACGCGGCGGCCGCGTCCGCGGTCCGTTTGGTGTCGTCGTAACAGGCGCCGAGCGCGGCGAGCAGGCTCGCGACGTCGGGGCCGCGCTCGCCGAGCCGGTCCGCGATGTCGCGCGCGCGCTCGAAGTGCGGCACCGCATCGCCGCAGCGATCGCGATCGCGCGCGATCGAGCCGAGCGCCTGCTCGATGTCGCGCCGGATCTCGTGGTCGGCCGGCAGCCCGGCGAGCTCGCGTGCGGCGCGCGCGAACAGCGGCTCGGCTTCGTCGTCGTGGTCTTGCTCGAGCGCGAGTCCGGCGAGCGACACGTCGACCTCGCCGACGAGAAAATGCTCCGGCCCGTACGCCGCGACGAAGATCGCGCGCGCCTGGCGGTAATGCGCGGCCGCCTGGTCGTAGTGCCCGAGGTGCTTCTCGGCATTGCCGAGATCGTGCAGCGTCTTGCCGAGCTCGGGGTGGTCGGCGCCGAGATCCGCTTCTTCGATCTTCGCCGCGCGCTGGTGGAGCTCGACGGCGCGCGCCCATTCGCGGTGATCGATATACGCGTCGGCGAGCCCGGCCAGCGCGGCCGCGAGCCTCACGCGCGCGCCCGGATCGCGGCGCGCCTCGAGCGTGCGCACGACCGCGCCGAGCTCGTCGATCGCCTCGGGCAGGCGGCCGGCATCGCGCAGCGCCTCGCCGCGCACGAGCTCGATCACCGCGCGCCGGTTGGGGTTGTTCGCGATCGCGCGCGCGGCGTCGACGAGCCCGAGCCCGTCGAGCGGCCGGCCCTGGTCGCCGGCGACGACGGCGCCGATCGTCAACGCGTCGGCGAGTTGGTCGTTGTCGCCGGCGCGGCTCGCCTGCTCCGCCGCGCGCGCGAGATCGGCGCGTGCGGCATCGAGCTCGCCGACGTCGCGCTCGATGCGGCCGGCCGCGAGCAGCGCGCTGGCGATCGTGTGCGGATCGCCGGTCGCCTCGGCTTGCGCGACGACGGTCTTCACGAGCGCTCGGCCGCGCGCGCTCTTGCCCGAATGCTCGAGCGCCGCCAGCTCGGCGAGCTCGGCGACCAGCGGCAGCGCCACCGCGGGCGACACGACGTGATCCGAGCACATCGCCGGATCGGGCAGGGCCGACGCCGCCGCGACCGCGTGTGCGATCACGCCGCGATCGCCGTCCGCCCAGATCGCGAGCTGTGCGTGCAGCTCCGCGAGCTCGCGATCGAGGCACGCCACGCGGGCGTCGCGCGCGTCGGCCTTGCACGCGGCGGCGCGCCCGAGCTTCCACGATGCGGCCCAGTCGTCGACGAGCCGGGCCGTCGTCGCCGACTCCGCCGCGTGCGCCGCGAACGCGGGCGGCAGGCTCGCGCTGCCGCTCCACACGCGATCGACGAGGTTGTCATCGCACGCACCGGCGGCGGGCCGCGCGGCGGTCGCGACCGTCGCGGCGAGCACGGCCGAGGCGAGCGCGGCACCTGCGACCGCGATCGCGACGCGCCGGCGCGTCGACAGCGCGCGCCGCAGCTCGTCGAGCAGCTCGTCCATGTCGGCGAAGCGGTCGCGCGGCTGCTCCTCGAGCGCGCGCGCGATCGCGGTCCGCACGCGGCGCGGCACCTTCGCGACGTACTGCAGCGCCTCGCGCAGCGTCACCGCGAACGCGTATTGATCGGCGCGCGCATCGACCGCGTCGCCGGCATCCTGCTCGGGCGCCATGTAGCCGGGCGTGCCGGCCACGCGATCGCTGCCGTGCGCGAGCCCGCCGTCGGCGAGGCCGAAATCGCCGACGCGTACGCGGCCGCCGTCGTCGACGAGCACGTTCGACGGCTTGAAGTCGCGATGTACGAGCCCGGCGGCGTGCGCGGCGGCGAGCCCTTCGCCGGCTTGCACGAGCGCGCCGGCGATCTCGCGCCACGAGCGCGGCGCGGCCTTCAGCCACTTCCCGAGCGTGTCACCTGCGACCAGCTCCATTACCAGGAACACCTGGCCCGCGACGGTGCCGACCTCGTGCACCGCGACGACGTGCGGATGGGCGAGGCGCGCCATCGCTTGCGCTTCGCGCAGCAGGCGGGCGCCGGCCGCGCTGCTCGCGTCGCGATCGTGCACGACCTTGATCGCGACCTTGCGCTCGAGATCCGGATCGAACGCCTCGTACACGACGCCCATGCCGCCGCGGCCGAGCTCGCGCACGACGCGAAAATGCCCGATCGTGAACCCGCGATCGAACGCACGACCGCCGGGGACTCGGTCCCCGGCAGCGGCTTCGAGCGTCGTGTCCAGCTCGGGCGGTCCGGCCATGAGGCGGGCGGACGCTACAACACCGCCGCCTCGTCGTCGACGACGAAGTTCAGTTGACGAGACTCGCCTTGAACGCCGAGTTGAGCAGGATGAGCGTGAGCAGCGGATAGACCAGGAAGATGATCGAGAACACTCCGATGCCGCCGCCGGTGGCCGCCGACAGCACGGTGCCGCCGATCGACACCAGGCCGTACAGATTGCCGACCGTGCGCCCCGCGAACCGGCTCTGCTTGATGTAACCGATTCCTG
Organism: Kofleriaceae bacterium; assembly: GCA_036490935.1. Lineage (GTDB taxonomy): Bacteria > Myxococcota_A > Polyangia > Haliangiales > Haliangiaceae > JABFXX01. Next base: position 25,722 of record DASXCY010000196.1, read on the forward strand.
ACACGATGAGGAGCAGCGCGCACGCGCCGGTCAACGCGACCGCGACGTATGCCATCGACAGGCTCTGCCCGTCGTACTTGACGCCGTTTTCTTCGGCCTTGTGAATCGCCTCGCGGACGAGCGTCAGCCCGCCCAAGCCGAGCAGCGCCGCGAGCGCGCCGATCCCACCGAACACGAAGTTGAGGACCGCGAGCGCGGTCAAACCACCAGGACGCTTTCCGATTGTCATGAGCATTCTCCTTGTTGTGGCCCGGCCCGAGTGCAAGGCCGCGGCCACGCCGCGCCCCAGGCGCGACGCGCGGTTGCGCGCGCGGCGACGCGGTGCAGGTGCGGTGCACCGGAGGTGCAGTTGGTTTACGGTGGGGACGTGCTCCGCCTCGCCTGTCTGATCGCGCTCGCCGTCGTCGTGGCGCCAACCTGTTACATCGTCGAGCCTGCGCCCGCGCGCTACCAGCAACCGCCGCCGCACGACCCGCCGCCGACGCGCGACCTGCCGTCGTCGCCGCGCCACTGGTCGGTCACGAAGTCGGGCGATGCGTGCGTCGCCGAGGAGCTCTACAGCACCTGCGCGGTCCGGTCGCCGTGCAACCCGCCGCCGCGGCGTTACGCGTGCCCTGCAGGCGTCGCGTTCGACCGCCCGATCACCGTCGAAGCCGACGGCGACGGCTGCATCGTCCTTCCCCCGCCGTGCCCGCCGGGCTCCGCCAACATGCAGTGCGTTCCACAGCCGGGCGTTCGCGTCGCATGCCCGTGACCGCGCGCCACCTCGCCGTCGCGCTCGCTGACGCTTCGCTACGGCGTCGGCTCGGCAGATGACCCGCCGGGACGCGAGGGCCTGCTCGAGCTCGAGACGGCGGCCTCGACGTCGATCGTGCTCGAGGGCCAGGTCGATGCGCGGCGCGCCGCCGAGGTGTTCGCGCTGGTGCGCGAGCGCATCGCAAAGCTGCACGAGCCGAGCGACGACACCGCCTCGATCTTCGTGTCCGCGCGCCGTCACGTGGTCGCGCGGCTGGGCTCGGTCGACACGCGTCCGGCTAAGCTCGCCGCGCGGTTCGTACACGAGGCCGACCTCGGCCTGCTCCCCGGCGTCCAGCTCCAGCTCGCCGAGACCGCGCGCGTGTTCACGATCGATCGCCTGTTACCCGCGCTCGGCCAGCTCGACCTCGGCCGCGCCGCGATCCTGCTGCGCGGCCCACGCGCCGCGCTCGACGCCGCTTACGGCGCGCTCGGCCGCACGCCAGCGTACATCCAGTAAGCGAGCGTCTACCCGATCGTCAGGCCCAGCTGCGCGCGGACCGCGAAGTACGGCTCGCTGATCGAGAACAGCACGAGGGCTTTGACCTTGTCCTTGATGCTCGGGCCGCCGACGACGACGGGTTCGACGGCGATGGTGCGCGCGGCGACGCCGAGGTCGCCGCACGTGACGAAGCCAGCGCGGTGCGAAGCGGCGTCGACCGCGTGGCCCCATCTCGCGACGTCGATCTCGGGTGTGGCCTGGATGAACCGCGCGACCACCGCGCCGAGCTGCTCGAGCGCGTGCGGGGGCATGCGCTTCTGCATCTTGGGCAGGTAGTGTTGCACCGTCTCGACCAGGTTGGGCGGCACGGGGAACCCAGGCTGGACCATCGCGATCGCGGACAGCACGGCGACCTTCAGCTCGGTGTTGGTCGGCAGCAGCATGCGCAAGTAGTATTCGGGCCGCATGAACGCGAGCCGGCGCGCGCAGACAAACGCGATCTCGCGCTCGGACTTGCCCTGCAGCAGATGCGGCCGCACCACGAACGACGGGCACAGCTCGGACTTCTCGATCGCGTTCGCGAGCTGGATGTCCGCGGTCTTGGTGTCGTCCACGAGGTAGACCTCGGGCAGCTGCACGTTCAAGACCTGCGTGATGTACACGAACAGCCGGCTGAACATCAGCGAGTCGCCCTGGAGCTGGCGCCGATCCTCGCGCTTGATGCCGAGCTCCTTGTGCGTGAACGCGTTCATCGCCGCGACGCCCTGCCAGCACGCGCCGAGGATCGCCGAGATGTAGCGGTTCTCGTCGGGGTGAGCGAGCTTGGCCCAGCTGTCGGGCGTCATGCCGTGCTTGGCCTTGACCAGCCCGCGCGGCCTGTACTGCTCGTGGAACTGCTGCTCGTCGGCGTCGGCCTTGTGCAAGAACGCGAGCGTGCTGCACAGGCACCAGTACTTGTCGTACTGCTGCGTGTCGCGGTAGATGCGCGCGAGCGCCTGGTACGAGTCGTACTTGAACGGCTCGTCGCGCAACATCCGCCCGTGCTGCTCGACGGCCTTGTCGGCATGGTCGGCGCCGGCGAGCACGTAGAGCTCGGCGAGGATCTCGGCGCGATCGCTGCCCGGCGGCCGCAGCTCGTTGCGCGGATCGAGCTCCTGCGCGATCTCGAACGCACCCGTCGCGTCGTCGTACTGCTTGAGGCGCGAGCGGTAGATCTCGCCGAGGCCGTCGATCAAGCTGACCTGCAGCTTGTGGAACAGCGGCGTGCCGTCGCTCGGCAGCCGCTTGATCATGTCGCGGTACGCGCGCTCCTGGGCTTTCCAGTCGCGCCGGGTCGTGAGCAGCTTGTCGATCGCCTCGAACGACCTGAGCGCGCGCGGCAGCTGCTGCTCGTCGAGCCGCTCGGGCTGTGCGAAGAAGCTGTCGAGCGCGCAATCGAAGTAGTCGACCGCCTCGTCGAGCGCCTTCAGCTCGTCGCGGCACACCGTCGCGGCGGCGTGGAAGTACAGCCCGCGGTGAAACGGGTCCGTCTCGAGCGCGACGAACCGCTCGATGGTCTCGACCGCCTTCTTCCACTGCTTGTTGTCGATGTAGAGGTCGAGCAGCTTCTGTAGCAGCTGGTGATCGTCGGGCGCGTGCTCGAGCGCCTGCAGATAGGACGCGGCCGCCTTCGGCGCGTCGTGCAGGCGAGCGTGATAGAGCGCGCCGATCTCGTCGAGGAGCTTCGGCTTGTCGCGATCGTCGGCGGTCTCGACGAGGCCGCGCTTGGCGCGGACCACCGCCTCCCAGTCACCGAGCTGCGCCTGCAGATCGATCACGGCCTGCAGTGTCTCGCGATGGCCCGGATCGAGCTCGAGCGCCTTCTCGAACAGGTGGAGCGCTTGCTTGCGCTCGCCGAGCGCCTTGCGCACCAGGCCGAGGCGCTGGTAGATGCGGACGACGTCGCCGTCGCGATGCGCGACCAGGATCGTCTGGTAGAGCTTGCCGGCGGTGTCCCAGTCCTGCATCTCGAATGCGAGGTCGCCGCGGCCGACGAGCGTCGGCAGGTGCTTCGAGTCGAGGTCGTAGGCGGCCTTGAAGTGGCGCGCGGCCTTGTGGCGTTCGCCGAGCTCGACGAAGCAGCGCGCGGCGCGATAGTGCAGCTCGTGCGACGCCGCCTTGCGGCACAGCATGTCGATCACCGGTGACAGCTCCGGCCACTGGCCGGCGTCGAAGTAGAGCTCGGCGAGCGGCCGGCCGGCCGCGACGTGCTCGGGATCGAGCGCGATCGCCGCCGCGTACAGCGGCTTGGCCTGGTCGGCCGCACCGAGCTTGTACAGGTAGATGTTCGCGGCCTCGCACAGCAGGCGCACCTTGTCGACCGCGAGCCGGGTCAGGCTCTCGGCGCGCGCCATCAGCTGCGCGGCCTTCAACCAGTCGCCGCGATTCGAATACAGCTCGATCAGCGCCTCCATCGCCGGCACGTCGTTGGGCGCGAGCGCGAGCCCGCGTAGCAAGCTCGCCTCGGCGGCATCGCCATCGCCGAGCTGCCTCGACTGGATGCGGCCCATGCGGAAGTACAGCTCGGGCTTGCGCGCGTCCTCGCTCAGCGGGACGAGGCGAGCCAGCACGCCGGCCGCGTGGTCCCACTCGCCGATCTGCTCGTACAGCCGGCCGAGTGCGTCGAGCGCGTGCGCCTCGTCGCCGTCGCACGCCAGCGCGTCGTTGTACGCCTCGATCGCGCGGTCGACGTCGTGCAGGCGGTTCGCGTAGATCTCGCCCATCGCGACGTACAGCTCGAGGTGCGTCGCGACGTCGGTGGTCGCCGCGATGTGCTGGCGATGCGTCTCGACCAGCGCTTCGTGGTTGCCGGCCTGCTGGTGCAGGCGTGCGAGCAAGTGATACGCGGCCGTGTTGCGCGGATCGATCGCGATGATCTGCTCGTACGCGTCGGCCGCGCGATCGGGCTTGTTCAGCCGCTCCTCGCACGCCTCGGCGATCCGCTCGTACAGCGACACGCGCTCGGCATCCGCCGAGGCCGCATCGAGCTGCGCCTCGAGCGTCGCGAGGTACTTGTCGTATCGCTCGGACTTCGCGTACAGCGGCTCGAGCGCGCGCAGCGCGACGCGATTGGCCGGCTCGAGGTCGAGCACGGCCTCGAACGCGTCGATCGCGCCGGCGACGTCGTGTGCCTGGTCGTCGAGCAGCTCGCCGAGCTGGAGATAGATCTCGAGCCTGGCGTCGGGCGACGACTCGCCGGCCGCCTGGCGCTGCAACGTCTCGATCAGCTCGCTCCAGCTGCCGTGCTCGCGCTGGTGCTCGGCGACGATCGCGAGCCCGAGCGCGTGATCCGGATCGCCGCGCAGCGCCTCCTGCATCGACTCGACGAGCTCGTGCCGCAGGTTCGTGGCAGCCGCGAGTCGCGCGAGCTCGTGGCCGGTGTGCGGGTCGGCGTGATCGCGCCCGAATGCCGCCTGCATCACGTAGAACGCGCTCTCGCGCTCGCCGAGCTCGTGCTCGTAGATGCGGGCGACCTCGTGAAGGACCTGGACCTGCGCGTCGACGTCTTCGAGCAGCTCCGACTGCTCGAGCAACGTCTCGACGAGCGCGGTCCAGTCGTGCGGCTCCGGCTCCGGCGCGGCGACCGGCGGGGGAATGGTTCCCGCCGGCATCCGGCTGGGCCGTGCCGCTTCGTGTGCCGAGAACTTCGGAAGCTCGTTTGTCGGATCGGTCGTGTCGATGACCAGATCCAGCTCGTCGGATTCCATACAGGCTCCTCCGGGAAATCCGAGTCGAAGAGTAACCGTGTCGCGTGTCCGGTACAGCGAGAAACACCACGCGGGCGCAGTTCTTGATGAGCACGAACGTGCACGAATCGATCACGGCGCGAACATGACCTCGTAAATGCCGCCCGTGCCGGCGAAGCCCGGGCCGCTCGTCCAGTGCAGCTCGCAGCCGTCGTCGCGGATGTACGGCTCGTAGTCGTTGTTCGTCGTCGACGACACCGCGAGCACGCTCGGTGGGCCGAACGGGTCGTTCACGGTCTGGCGCACCGCGTAGAACAGATCGAAGCTGTCGAGGTTCTCCGCGGACCACAACACCGCGAGTCGATCCGCGGTGAGCGTCTGCTGCGATGCACCCGGCGTGCTGTACGGGGCCAGCTGCACGTCGCCCCACGTCGCGTCCTCGGTCGCGCGCGAGGCGATGTAGAGCTCGAGATCGTTGGCGACCGTGCCGGCCGTGAAATACAGCGCGTGTTCGCCGGCCGACGGAAACGGATCGTATTGCACGGCGTGGGTGTCGAGCTCGGTCAGCTCGCGGACGACCTGGTACGGGTCGCTCGTGGTCGCGCGCGCCAGCTCGTACAGCTTCGCGGTGCCGGCCGCGCCATCGAGCACGTCGTAGTAGCCGTCCAGCGCGCCGGCGTCGACGACGAGCGAGCTCTCGACGAGGGTCGACGTATCGAGCTCGGCGACCGGCGCCGGCGGATCCCAGTCGAGATCGAGCGCGGCGCGATGCGCGACATAGATGTCGCCGGCGCCGGTTCGACCCGAGGTGAAATACATCGTGTGCGGATCGCCGGGCACGAGGAACGGATCGGACTCGCCCGTGCCCGACGTCAGGCTCGTGACGAGCATCGGGGTCGTCGCCAGCGCCGGCGCACCGTGGGACCAATCGCAGCGCACTGGGGCTGCTGCATCGGTGCGCGGATCGAACGCGATCCGCCCGCAGCCGGCGAGCGCGATGACGCATGCGAAACGGCGATCCAACCGCGCGAGTATCTCACCAGTCGCGGCGAGTCACGGCAGCTCGCGCTTGGGTCGCGCGATCAGGTAGCCCTGGAGCAGGTCGCAACCGAGGGCGACGAGCGTGTCGCGCTCCTCGACGGTCTCGACGCCTTCGCCGACGACGAGCGTGCCGACCTCGTGGCACAGGCGGCACAGCGCGCTGATCGTGCGCTGCTTGAGCGCGCTCGTGTGGACATCGCGGACCAGCGACATGTCGATCTTCACGATCTCCGGCGTCAGCTCGGTGAAGCTCGTCAGCCCGGAGTAGCCGGCGCCGATATCGTCGACGGCGAGCCGGAAGCCGAGGCGGCGCAGGCGCGCGATGCGTGCGGCCAGCTCGGGCGACGAATTGAGCGACGCGCGCTCGGTCACCTCGAGCACGACGCGCGGCGCGATCTGGGTCAGCGGCGACGCCGGATCGATCAGATCGACGTCCTGGAGGTCCTCGGGATGGAGGTTGACGAACAGCGCGACCCCGTCGTCGCGCGCGGCGACGGCCTCGGCCGACAGGCGGCGCACGCGGCGGCCGATCATCGGCAGCCGGCCGAGCTGGGTCGCGGCGTCGAGCAGCGCGCCCGGATTGGGCATCGACGGCTCGGTCGTGCGCACGAGCGATTCGACACCGAACGGCATGCCGCTCGACGCGTGCACGATCGGCTGGAACGCCATCCACATGCCTTCGATCGCCTGGTCGAAGCGAACCTCGAGGCCCGCGCGGTCGGCGACGCCGGCGTGCGTACCGCTCACGTTGAACGCCTCGCGCCGCAGTCGCGCGAGAGCGTGCGCGCGCGCGGCGTGCTCGACGCTCTTCACGAACGCCGGCGCATCGAGCGGCTTCGTCAGGTAGCGAAACGCGCCGTACTCGACCGCGGCGGCCGCCGCTTGCACCGAAGGATCACCGGTGACGAGCAGCACGGGCACGTCGAGATCGATCCGCCGCACCGCGCGCAACAGATCGAGGCCGCCGCCGTCCGGCATTTGCACGTCGCTCACGACCACGTCGAACGGCTCCTTCTCGAGCGCGGTGATCGCCTTGTAGCCGCTGTCGACCTGTTCGACCTCGAAGCCCGCGCGCGTCAGCAGGCGCACGACCACTCGGCGCACGCCGTCGTCGTCGTCCGCGACGAGCGCGCGCCGCCGCGCGTGATCCTTCACCGTCACGGGCTCGACCGATGCGTCGTCGTCGCGCGTGGCGTGCTCGGGGCCCGCGGCGCGGGCGATCGCGGATCGGAGCTCGGCCGGGGTGAACGGCTTCGCGACCAGCTCGACCGGCGATTCGGGCGCAGGCGCGAGCGCACCGGCCGGGTACCCCGACATGTAGACGAACTTCGTCGCCGGTCGCAGCAGCCGTAGCTGCTGCACGAGCTCGTCGCCGCGGCCATCGGGTAGCACGATGTCGACGAGCGCCACGTCGATCGGCGCCTCGTGCTGCACGAACACCTTGCGCGCCTCTTCGGCGGTCGCGACGTCGAGCACCTGGCAGCCGGCATCGCGCAGCACGCGCGCCGCGACGGTGCGCACGTTCGGCTGGTCGTCGACCACGAGGACGCGCAGCGGCGGCAGCGTGCGCGGCGACGGTGGCGCGGGTGCCGGCGCCTCGGTCACGGCCTGGCCGGCGACGGGCAGCAGGATCCGGAACGTCGTGCCGAGCCCGGCTTCGCTGTAGAGCGAGATCGTGCCGCCGGCTTGCGACACGATGCCGTGGACGATCGATAACCCGAGCCCGGTGCCCTTGCCGGTCTCCTTCGTCGTGAAGAACGGCTCGAAGATCCTCCGCTTCGTCTCGGCATCCATCCCCCGCCCGGAGTCGGTGAACGCGATCTCGATGTACGTGCCGGCGCGCGTGCCGGCGAGCGCGGCCGCTTCGTCGTCGATGTCGACCGGCCGCGTGTCGATCGAGAGGCGGCCGCCATCGGGCATCGCATCCTTCGAGTTGACCGCGAGGTTCATGAGCACCTGCTCGAGCTGACCTGGATCGATCGTGATCGCCGGGATGGTCCCGCTGCGCACGGCGAGCGCGACGTTCACGCCGAGCAAGCGGCGCAGCATCGGCAGGAAGCCCGCGATCAACGCGTTGACGTCGACCGAGCGCGCGCTCACCGCGCTCTGCCGGCTCATCGCGAGCAGCTGGCGCGTGATCGCGGCCGCTCGTTCGGCCGCGCGCCGGATCTCGATCGCATCGGCCTGGCGCGCATCGGTCGCGTCGAGCGCCTCTTCGAGGAAGCACGCGTAGCTCTGCACGACCGTCAGGATGTTGTTGAAGTCGTGTGCGACGCCGCCTGCGAGCCGCCCGATCGCCTCCATCTTCTGCGCCTGGCGCAGCTGCTCCTCGGTCTTGCGCAGCGCCTCCTGCGTGCGGATCCGGTCCGTGACGTCGGTCAGCACGATCAAGCGCACCGGTCTGTCGTCGAGCACGAAGTCGTTCGCACGCACCTCGACGACGATCGTGGTCCCGTCTTTCTTGCGGTGATGCCACGTCTCGACCGTCAACCCGTTGGCGCGATGCGCGACGTCGTCCTTCAGCGCGGCGACGTCTTCGGCGGGCCGGATGTCGGCGATGGTCATCGCGAGGAACTCGGCCTGGCTGTATCCGTAGTGGCGGATCGCGGCCTCGTTCACGGCGAGGAACCGGAGCGTCGCGCGCTCGTACATCCACATCGGCTGCGGGCTCTGCTCGAACAGCACCCGATAGCGGCTGGCTTCGACCGACCACATCGCGTTTCGAGATCCAGCGTAAACGAACGGCCGGCGCGGAGTGCTCCCTCACGCCTGACTCATTCGGTTGGCTCGAAATAGGCCAGGTTTCTCGCCTGGCGATGGCAGACTCGCCGCGGAATGACCGTCTCACCGGATCCCACCGCCGTTCGCACCGCGTTGTGGCGTGCGCTCCACCTCGAGATCGACGCGCCACCTCACGTGCTCGTCGACCGCGTCGGGCTGCAGCTCGCCGCGCCCGAGGCCGGCTGGCGCGAACGCCCCGACATGCACCCGGAATGGACGCGGCCGTTTCGCGCGTCGATCGTCGCGCGCGCGCGGTTCGTCGAGGATCTCGTCGCCGAGCAGATCGCGCGCGGCGTCGATCAGTACGTCATCCTCGGCGCCGGGCTCGACACGTTCGTGCAACGCCGCCCCGAGCTCGCGGCGCGCGTGCGCGTGTTCGAGATCGATCGCCCCGAGCCGCAGGCGTGGAAGCGGCAGCGCCTCGTCGAGCTCGGCTACGCGATCCCCGACAGCCTGCGGCTCGTGCCGGTCGATTTCGAGGCCGGCGTCGCGTGGCGCGATCAACTCGTCGCGGCGGGCTTCGATCGCGAGAAGCCCGCGGTGGTCGCGTCGACCGGCGTCAGCATGTACCTCAGCCGCGAAGCGAACCTGGCCACGTTGCGCGAGGTCGCGGAGCTCGCACCGCGCACGACGTTCGCGCTCACTTTCATCCTTCCGATCGAGCTCGTCGATCCGGCCGTGCGCCCGGGGCTCGAGCGCGCGGTGCAAGGCGCACGGGCGGCCGGGACGCCGTTCCTGAGCTTCTTCACTGCGGTCGAGATGGTAGGGCTCGCGCGCGCAGCAGGATTCACGCACGCCGAGCACGTTTCGGCCGAGGTATTGACCGAACGGTACTTCGCCGGGCGCGCCGATGGCTTGCGCCCGCCGGCGAGCTCGGAAGAGCTCGTCGTCGGCTCGACCCGGTAGGCAAACGCCGCACCTGGGCGGCTCGGGGCGTGCAAGTCGATCCCGATGTGAATCACGACATCATCACGATCGGAGCATCGACCGGAGGACTCGAGGTGCTGCTTCAGGCCGCGCACGATCTGCCGCCCGATCTCGAAGCGGCGGTGTTCGTCGTCGTCCACGTGCAGGCCATGCACGAGAGTCGGTTGCCCGAGATGATCGCGTCGCGCGGCCCGCTACCCGCGCACCACCCGGTGCACGGCGAAAAGATCGAGCCCGGCACGATCTACATCGCGCCGCCCGACAATCATCTGTCGCTGCGGCCGGACCGCATCGACGTGGTGCGCGGCCCCAAGGAAAACGGTCATCGGCCCGCCGTCAACGCGCTGTTCCGCTCGGCGTCGACGGCATTCGGCCCGCGCGTGATCGGTGTCGTGCTGTCGGGGCATCAGGACTGCGGGACCGCCGGGATGCTCTCGATCAAGGCGCGCGGTGGCATCTCGGTCGTGCAGGCGCCGGAGTCCGCGGTCGCGCCCGACATGCCGAACAGCGTGATCGAGAACGTCGCGGTCGATCACCTCATCCACCCCAGGGAGCTCGGCGCGCTGCTCGCGCGGCTCGCGAGCATGCCGGCTCCGTCGCCCGCGACCACGAGCTCGGCGATCGCGCAGCTCGAGGGCGTGTCGCCCGGGCAGAGCGCGAACATCGTGTGCCCGACCTGCGACGGCGTGCTGACCCAGGCGCAGGCGGGACAATACGAGCAATATCGCTGTCACGTCGGGCACACGTTCTCGCTGGGCAGCCTGGTGCGCGAGCAAGGCGAGCAGATGGAACGCGCGCTGTGGGCCGCCGTGCGGGCCCTCGAAGAGAGCGCGGCGCTGAGCGGAAAGCTCGCCTCGCGCGAGCGCGGCGACATGAAGACGAGGTTCGCCGAGAAGGCGCGGACTCAGCGCGACGAGGCGGAGCTCATCCGCAAGATTCTGCTGCAAGGTTCGACGTTGTCGGACGAGGATGCGAAGCTCGTCTAGCTGTCGCGGGGCATGGGGGTTGCTTGATAGCGGGTAAGGAGGACCCATGAAAGCGATGAATTGGATCGTGGCGCTCGCGTTGACGGCGCCGCTCGCCGTGACGCCCGCGTTCGCCGATGACAACGGCGGCGGCAGTGGAAGCGCGGTCATCAATCAGGATCAGAATCAGATGAAGGATCTGAAGATGGCGGATCTGCCGTCGGCCGTGCGCACGACCGTGCGCCGTGAGGCCAAGGATCAGACCGTCCAGTCGATCCAGAAGGACACGATGAACGGCAAGACGGTGTACAAGGTGGACATCGGCTCGGGAGATAACGCCCAGCGGCTGCAGATCTCGCTCGCCGGTAACGTGCTGACGCGGCATGCGCTGAACAACTCGCTCAACGGCCACGACAGCGCGCCGCTGAGCGACTAGGCCTATTCGGGGCCACCGGTGGGGATCGACCACACCGGGTTGTTATCGAGCGTCGTGATGTCCTGGCAAGGCAGCCAGAACGCGGCGTACGACGGATCCGCCGCGCGCGAGAGATCGAGCGCGGCGATCCAGATCTGCGCCTGGTTCGGCATCGGCATCACCGCGCCGTAGGGACGTACCGTCGCGAACGCGAGCCACGACAGCTCGCCTTGCACCGGCGCCCACACCGGCATCGTGTCGAACTGGCCGCTGCCGCTCGCGGTCGCGAGCACGGTGGGGGTGCCGCCGGTCGCCGCGACCACGCGGAGCTCGGCGCTCGACGCCGCATGCGAGGACGTGGTCGCGTGCACGAACGCGAGGTACTTGCCGTCGGGCGACCACCGCGGGAAGTAATCGGTGTCCATTCCGGTCGCCGCGACCAGGACCCGCGGCGGCCCGAATGCGCCGGCCTGAACCGGCAGGATCGCGATGCTCGCGCCGCTGACGTCCTTGTCGGTCGGCGCCATCTTCGAGATCGCCACCGCGACCGCCGAGCCGTCCGGCGACCAGTCGGGATGCGTCGCGAAGGTCATCGGCGGCAGCATCACCGCGCCGTTCGGCGAGCCGACGCCGGCGCCGGTGCGCGCGTCCCGCAGCGTCAGCATGCCATCGTGCGCGACGAGCACGAGGCTGCCGTCGGGCGAGTACGTCGCCCAGCCGCCCTGTGCGTGCTGGCCGGCGTCGATCACCGTCGCGAGCGAGTCGAGCGCGACGGTCTGCAGCATCGGCGCGTTCTCGTTCGCGAAGCCCATCGCCATCGCGGTGCCGTCGCGCGAGATCGCGTGACAACCGACGCACGTCGGCGTGCTCGGATACAGCTTGCCCGCCGACGCCGCGCCGAGCGCACCGCGCATGACGCCATTGGCGCTCGACGACCAGTACGAGATCGTGCCGGCCGGCGCGTCTCGTGAGAAGTCGAGCGCGATCGGCGCGCTCGCGTAGATCGTGCCCGGCACGGTGGAGTCGGTCGCCTCGATCGCGAGCGCGATCGGATCGTCGATGCCGGATTCGCCGACCAGCGACCACAGCGCGCCGTCGGCCGCCCAGCGCGGCGCGCCGCTGTACACGGCGAGGTGCAGGACGTCGCTGTCGAAGCCGATGCGAAACGCGTCGTTCGCCATGCCGGGCGCGTACTGCACGAGCGTCGACACCACGCCCTGCGGGAACATCGTGCCGTCGCTGGGGTAGAGCACGGTCGGCGCGCGCATCGCGTCGCCGGTGATCGGCTGCACGCCCGGCGGGAACAGCGTGGTCGGGCTTCCCGGCGGCGGGAACGTCGCGTCGACGAGCGACGCGCTGACCACGATCGTGAGCGCCGCACTCGCGGTCGCGCCCGACGTGGTCGCGAGGACGTGGACGTGACCGCCGGCCGCGTCCGAGGTCGTGTAGGTGCCGCCGGCGGCGACCGCGCCGGGCGCCGCGTTGTCGACGCTCCACGTGACGAGCGACGTGATGTCGCGCGTCGTGCCGTCGGAGAACGTACCGGTCGCGCTGAACGCGACGGTCTGGGGCTGCGCATCGAGCCCGTCGATCGACAGCGTCGTGTCGGCCGGCGCGACCGTGACCGAGACGAGCCCGGCGAGTCGGGTGTCGAGCTGCACGTCCTCGGTGCACGCGGCGAGCACGAGGGCCGCGAGCGCGAGCTTCACGGCTCGGCAACGCGCGCGGCCTGATCGATGTACGTGCCCGACGGGAACCGGCGCAGGTAGTCGGCGGCGGCGCGCCGCGCTTGGTCGCGGCGGCCCGCCTTGCGCAAGATGTCGATGCGAAGCCATGCCGCGTCTTCGATGTTCGCAGCATCCGGGAATCGGCGCATCAGGTCGCCGACCTCGCGCAGCGCGTCATCGGGGCGGGCGGCGGCCTGCATGTCGGCCAGGTCGTACAGCGCGAGCGCCGCCCACACGCCGCGATCGGCGGCGAGCGCGCGATACAGCCGCTCGGCCTTCGCGGGATCGGTCGCGCGCAGCCGCTGGGCCTCGTCGAACGTGGCCTGCGGCGACGGCGCGGGATGCACCGGCGCGGCCACCGGGACCGGGTGACTCGGCGGCGCGGGCGGCGGGGCAGGCACCTCGGCGACCGCGACCGGCCACGACTCGCCGGCGGCGACGAACGCCGTCCCGGTCGGGCCGATCACCTTGACCTTGCCGCGCGCGACGTCGACGCGGACCGCCGGTGTGCGCGCGACGGTGAAGCGCGTGCCGACGACCTCGACGGTGACGTCGCCGGCGATGACGCGAAACGGCGGCCGATCGCCGCGCGGCGCGACGTCGCAGTCGACCGAGCCGCGCGCGAGCGCGAGCGTGACCGCGCCGCCGGGATCGGTGCGCACCTCGACGCTGGTGTCGGGGCCCGCATCGACGACCGCGTCGCCGACCGTGAACCGCGACGAGCCGCCGACCGGCGTCACGACCAGCGACGGCGACGACTGCGCCACGACGCCCGGCTCGTGCTCGCCGCGCGTCGCGACGAACACGACGATCGCCGCGGCGGCCGCGGCGCCCGCCAGCGCGAGCCCGAGCACGAGCCGCATGTGCGACCGCGGCTCGATGACCGCGGCGTCGGCGCGATCGGCCGCGCGCAGCGTCGCGACCTGCGCGATCACGGCGTCCTCGACACGCGCGCGCCGCGCCTCGCTCGCCGGCACCGCGACCTCGATGAGCGTCATGACTTCACCTCGCGCACGAGCTCGCCGAGGATCGGATCGTGCGCGACGCGCGCGTGCAGCCGCCGGCGCGCGCGCCAGATGCGCAGCTTCGCGGTGACGACGGTCGTGCCGATCAGCGCGGCCACCTCGGGCACGGTGCGGCCGTCGATCGCGTAGAGCGCGAACGCGACGCGCGCCTCCGCCGGCAGCTCGGCGAGCGCGGCGTACAACCGGCGCAGGCCCTCTCGCGCTTGAGCGCGATCCTCGGCCGGGCCGCCGCCGGCCTCGACCTCGCCGACCACGTCGAGCGAGATCGGCGCGCCGCGGCGCGCGCGGATGTACGCGAACACGACACGCACCGCGATCCGATCGATCCACGTCGACAGCTTCGCGTCGCCGCGAAACCGAGCGAGCCCGCGAAACGCCGCGACGAACGTCTCCTGCACGAGGTCATCGCAATCCCGGTTCGATCCGAGCAAGCGATACACCGTGGCGTGCACGCGATCGTACTCGCGCCGGAACAACGCGCGCTGCGCGGCCGCGTCGCCGGCGATGCACGCCGCGACCAGCTCCTGCTCGGAGCGCGGCTCGGGCCGGTCGACGATCGTCAGCGCCACGGTGCCTAGTGTCGCCTGCCGGCGGAACGGTTACAGCAGCCGCAGCGTGAGGACGAACGCCGCGGTGAGCTGAGCCCGCGGGATCAGTAGGATTTCCGCGTTATCGAGCGCGTAGCGCTGGCGCTCGAGCAGGTAATCGCCGGTGACCGCGAGGCCGACGTCGACGGACGGATCGAGCGCGTGCTCGAGCACCGCGCCCGCGCGCAGCGCGGGGTCGAAGCGAGTCTCCGAGACGGTCATGCCGGCGGTCGTCGTGCCGCGCAGCGTCTCGACGTGCAACGCACCGCCGGCGAGCACGACGATGCGCAGCTCGCGCCCGGCCAGCTCGAGCGGCAGCCGCGCGCACAGCGCGATCGCGTCGTCGCTCGCGTTGCCGGCGAACGCCGGAGTCGTGCGCTCGTTGGCGGGCGAGTACTGGCCGGCGAGCGCGATGCCGAGCGCGTCGGGTCGCCACACCAGCGTGGCGTTGCCGTCGAAGGCGAGCGTCGCGGCGGGCTCACCCGCGCGCGTCCCGGCGCCGACGCCGAGCGCGAGCGTTCGCCGCGCGACAGGCTCGACGGCGGCTGCCGCGGCCGCGCGCACCGCCGGCGCTTGCTCCGCGCGCGGCGGCGGCAGGTTGGTATCCGGCGTGACACGCAGCGCGCGCAGCATCGTGCGCGCCATGCGAGCGGCTTGCGCGCGTTGCGCGGCGTCGAGTGGCGGCGCCGCCTTGATCGCGCGCACGAGCACGCGATCGACGTCGCGGTCGTAGGTCACGAGCGTCGTCGTGGTCGGCCCGGTGACGAGCCAGATCGTCGCGGTCGCGTGCTCGCGATCGGCGAGCTCGCGCGACACGCGCGTGATGTCGGTGAGGCTCGGCGGCGCGGCCTCGATCGCGCGCGTCGCGAGCCCCGCCGGCGCGAGCACCTCGTCGAGCGCGTCCTGAAACGCGGGGTCGTCGGCCGCGACGAGCACGACCTCGCGCGCGGGCTGGGCCGCGACGCGCGAGGCGGCGAGCACCACGATCGCGACGACAACGCCACGCAACGCCCTACATCGTACCACGCGCATCGGTAACCATTTCGCGCGGGGTCCTCTCTACCGGCTCATGCGCAGCCTCCTCCTCGTCTTCGCCGTCGCCGCCTGCGGTAGTCATCACAGCGGCAACAACTCCGACGCGAACGGCAGCGGCGACGGAGGCGGGCCGCCGGCCCCGGTGGTCGTGCAATGCCCGGGCTGCCCGACGTTCCCCGGCCTCGGCGGTGACGCCGCGAACACGTGCTCGGACATGGCCGAAGATCCGCAGCTCGTCTATCCGCCCGATCAGGTGCTGCTGCCGCCGAACATGAACGTGATCGAGGTCCAGTTCCAGCCCGGCACGGCCAACACGCTGTTCGAGATCGACTTCGAGAACGCGGTCACCGACGTGCGCCTCGAGACGATGTGCACGCCGATCACGAACACGCGCGGCACCGCGACCGGCGGCTGCGCGTTCGATCTCGATCCGACCGACTGGAACTACGTCTCGACGGCGAACGCCGGCGGCGATCCGGTCACGGTGACCGTGCGCGGCGCGCCGACCGATCTGTCGTGCGTCGCCGGCTCGAACTCGCGCCAGATCAGCTTCGCGTCCGATCAGCTGATGGGCGGCATCTACTACTGGCAGTCGATGACGGTGAACGGCGTCGCCGGCACGACCGGCGGCATCTTCCGTAAGGACTTCGGTAACCCCGATCCGACGCCCGAGCCGTTCCTCACGCCGACCTCGGGCTCGAACAAGTGCGTCGGCTGCCACTACCTGTCGCGCGACGGCCTGAAGATGACGGTCGGCACCGATGACGCCGACTCCGACGACGAGCTCGGCGACGACACGTTCTACCTGTACGACGTCGCGACGCGCGCGCCGACCCAGCTGAACATGGCCAAGGGCTTCGCGGCGTGGCAGGGCGACATGCACGGCGAGTTCTTGTGCAGCGACGGCGCCGGCAAGACGACGACGCCCGAGCTGCTCCAGTTCGACGGCACGAGCGGCACCGCCGGCACGACCGTGTCGTTCGCCAGCGTGGCGGGCCTGACGGGGCTGCGCGTCACGAACCCCGACTGGAGCTCGGACGGATCGGCCGTGTACTTCACGGCGACGAACGTGATCACCGGAATCACGACCGCGACCGGCTGCGGCCCGAGCGGCACGATGTCGTGCACGTACAACAACAAGGACGACATCCACGGCGAGAACGGGAGCCTGTGGCAGGTGCCCGTGACCGGCAACAACACGTTCGGCACGCCGACCGAGATCCTCGCACCCGGCTCGGCGACCGAGAACGACTACTACCCGGCGATCTCGCCCGACGGCACGTCGCTCGTGTTCGATCGCGCGACCGGCACGGCCGGCGACATCGCGTCGCTCGACAGCTACAACAACCCGAACGCGACGCTCTACGCGATGACCGTCACGCCGGGCGTCGGCACGCCGGTCGCGCTCGCGAAGGCGAACGAGCACGATGCGCTCACGAACTCGTGGCCGCGGTTCTCGCCGTTCGTGCAGATGTACAAGGGGCACCGGCTGCTGTGGGTGACGTTCTCGTCGACGCGCGACTACGGCCTGCGCGTGCAGAACGAGAGCCCGTCGTTCTTCAACTGCTACCCGCCGGTCACGCCCGAGGATCCGAGCGGCGATCACAAGAAGGCGTTCGATCCGAACTGCACGCAGCCGCAGATCTGGATGGCGGCGATCGACCTCGATCAACTCGCGGCCGGCCAGGATCCGAGCTTCCCGGCGTTCTGGCTGCCGTTCCAGGACTACACGGCGCACAATCACATCGCGCAGTGGGTCGACACGATCATGACGCAGAGCTGCCAGCAGATCGGTCAGATGTGCGGGACCGGCTGCTGCGACGGCCTGCAATGCGATACGACCAGCAACACGTGCGTGTCGGTCATCCAATAAGGCTCGCCGCTGCGCTCGCGCTCGCGACCGGCTGCAAGTTCCACGCGGGCGGCGCGAGCGGCGGTGGCGATGGCGGCGGCGGCGGCGACGGCGGTGGCTCGAGCGACGCGGCGATCGATTCGATCCTCGGTGCATGCACCACCGTGCCGGATCTGCACATCGATCTGTGCCCGATGACTCCACCGGGCGGCGCGCTCGAGATCACGGCGTCGGTCTCGCTCCACACCGACGACGGCATGACCATGCCGATGGTCCCGGCGATCACGTGCGCACCGATGATGATGGGCAGCGCGCCGGCGGTGTGCGCGATCACGGCGGCGACGATCAAGATCGATGCGGGTGCCACGCTGAGCGCGTTCGGCGGCAAGCCGCTCGTCCTGCTCGCGACCGACTCGATCGACATCGAGGGCACGGTCGACGTCGCGAGCCACGTCCCGCCCGCCCAGGTCGGCGCCGGGTCGCCGCGCACGGGCTGCTCGATGGGCACCGCTCCAGGCGGCACGGGCGGCGGGCAGGGCGGCAGCTACGGCACGGCCGGCGGCGGCGGAGGAGACGGCAATGGCTCGCCGGGATCCGGCGGTATCGCCGGCACGCCGCTGACGATCGCGACGCTCGAAGGCGGCTGCGTCGGCGGGAAGGGCGATGGCGGCGCGATGGGCGGCGCCGGCGGCGGCGCGGTGTTCGTCGCGACGCCCGCGCTCGTGATCGGCGACGCCGGCGCGATCGACGCGTCGGGTGCATCGGGGCGCGGCGCGGACATGGGCAAGAAAGGCGGCGGCGGCGCCGGCTCGGGCGGGCTCGTCGCGATCACGGTCGGCGCGCTGACGCTTACCGGCGGCGCGCAGATCTACGCGAATGGCGGGCACGGCGGCGGCGGCTCGTCGCAATCGAGCCCAGGCGAGGACGGCAGGGATCCGACGGGCGCCGGCTCCGGCGGCGGCGGCGGCTCGGCCGGCGGCGGCGGCGGCGGCGACGGCGGCGCGGGTGCGTTCCGCGGCAATCCGGCGGCCACGGGCCTCACGGCCACCAACAGCGGCGATGGCGGCGGTGGCGGCGGCGGCGGCGCTGGCGAGATCTACCTGCGCCCGACGGACACGACCGGCAACCCGAACATCTCGCCCGCGCCCATCTGAGAACACAAGCAGTACCGCCAAGGCGTCTTGCGGCGCCTCGGCGGTACTTTCGCTGTTACTTCTGCTTCACCGGCGCGGCGCGCTTCTGCCCCATGGCTGCGGTCTCGTTCGTCTCCCAGGCCACGGCGGCCGCGGTCTGGCGCACGTAGGCCATGAGTGCGTCGGGCGTCGCGGCTTTGCCGCCGAGCCGGTCTTGCAGCGCCTTGGCCGCCTTCGCCTCGGCCGCGACCTGGTCGTCGTCGCCGCCCTTGATCTCGTTCGCGATCGTGTAGCCGGCCGCGTACAGCGCCTTGAGATCGTAGTCGGTGACGCCGAGGTTGCGCGCCGCGTCGGCCATGCGCCACAGATACTTGCCGGCCTTGTAGGCGGCCTCGCCGACCGATCCGCTGTGGCGCGCGATCTCCTTCAGCGAATCGGCGACGTTCTCGTTGAACGCGTCCAGCGACTCCGAGCGCGTCTGCGTGATCTCGACCTTCGATTGCATGCCGACGACGACGTGGTTGATGCCGCCGTCGGTCAGATAGCCCTCGTTCGCGAACAGCGAGCACTCGCTGACGAGGTCGCGCAGGATGGCGAGGTTGCCGTCGATCGCGGCGTCGAGCGCCTCGGCGTCGCCGTGCTTGCCGGCGGTGAGCCAGGCCTTGCGCGTCTCGATCTGCGCCTGAACGCGCGTGCGCAGCGTCGACATCTGCACGAGCTTGTCCTCGTACAGCCGGTTGCTCGCGGCCATCTTCACGTTCTCGCCGTCCTGGCCGCTCGCCGCGCCCTTCGCCCGCGCGATCTTGTCGATCACCGCGAAGCCGGTGAGCTTCGTTTCATCGGCGGCGACCACGAGGTGCTCGCCGGCGAGCATGCGCGCGCGCAGCTCCGCCATGTACGAGTCGTAGCGCACGTTGACCTGAGCCTGCGTCGCCGCGGTCACGTCGGCATCCTTCACGTACTCGGCCCACTGCGCGCCCGACATGTACAGGCGCATCTTGACCAGCGACCACACGCGCTGGAGATCCGCATCGGCCGCGACCATGCGCTTGTCGAGCATCGGGTTCTTCGTGCCGACGCCGCCGCCGAGGCTGCCCTCGCGCGCGCCTTCCTTCGCGCTGACGCGCGTCGCGGTATCGCCCGGCGTGAACGCGTGCGGCTCGATGTCGCCGCCGACATCGGCGAGCCCGCTGAACGTCGCGTTGTGCATGAAGTCGACCGCGTAGACGTTGACGTCGTAGACGACGCCCGGCTCGTGCGCCCAGCCGTCCTCGCGGAACTTGCGGTTGAACACGGCCACCGCGGCCTCGGTCTTCTTGCCCTTCAGGTTGACGTCGATGTCGGAGGTCAACGTCGTGCTGCCGGCGACCTTCCAGTCGCTCAGGCCCTCCTTGCCGATCGATGGATCGTCCTGCGTGCGCTGCAGGATCATCGTGTGGTGCCACTGCCGGAACTCCCACAGCTTCGTCATCAGCATCTGGCGCGCCGGCGCGTTGTCGCCGGCCGCGAGCAGCGCGTGCTTCGCGTCGTGCCACGACTCGTGTAGCGCGGTCTTCAAGATCCGGCGCGGCGCTTCGCCGAGCGGATTGATCTGCGCGACCTGATCGGCCGTGATCGCGCCGAGCTCCTCGTGCGTGATCGTGCCGTCGGCGAGCTTCGCGTTCGCTTTCGCAGGATCGAGCGTCGCGCCCGCGACCATGCGCTTGTCGCCCGCCGCGCCGCGCGCCGCGGTCGCATCGACCCACGCACCTTGCTTGTCCTTGCCGCCGACCTTCACGGTCGCGTTCGGATCCCAGGTCGGGTTGGCGAGCGCGTCGCGCGCCGCGCCGGCGTCGGCAAACGCGGTTGGCGCGGGCTCGAACGCGCGCTCCGACGCGGACGGCGGCGGCGGCGAGCTGGTGCTCGGCGCGGCCACCGGCGGGATCGGCCCTTCGCTCGTGAATCCGGTGCGAGACCCTGCACCCGACGCCCCTCCCGGTACTGCGGACGGTGACTCGGCCGTCGGCTGCGCCGACTGAGCCTTGTCAGGAGGTAGCTGGCTCGTTGCCATCCGCGGAATGTAGATCGCCGCGGCTCGCATATGAAAGCCCGAAATCGCAGGGACAGAATTCCTCGGACGACGGGCGGCGCTCGCGTTACGCGAGCTGCGCTTCGAGTGTGCGTACGAGCTGGTGCACGTGCGATGGCAGGCGATGACCGGCGTCGTGCAGCTCGTACGGCGGCACGGGCTGGCCGTTGGCGGCGGCGTGCGCGGCCGAGAGCTCGCCGAGCACGAGGTACGCGAGGTCGAAGCAGTCGGACGGCTGCAGATCGGTGTGTGCACCGCGCAGCGTCAGCCCGGGCTGGTTGCGCTTCGCGAGCAGCTCGAGCACCGCGCCGAGCCGCGCGTAGCAATCGGCGGGCAGGCGCTTGGGCTCGAACTTCGCGAGCTCGACCTGCTTGCTCGAGAGCCGGCGCGCGTACGCGGCGGCGAGCGACACCACGCGGAACACGTCCGACGGTGTCGGCGGCCGCTCGAGCACCTGGGTGAGCTCGCGACTCGCCTCGTTCAGGACGGCGAGCACGTCCGACGGCGTGCGCGACGCCTCGAACGGCGCGTCGGCCGCTTCCTGCGTGATGTCGAGGCTGTGCTTGACGTCCGACAGGTGGTGATGTGCGGCGTCGATCAGATGGAGCACGTGGCCGGGCACGATGTCCGTCACGCGCGGCGCGGGCGTCGCGCCGTGCCCGCCGTGCGAGCCGACCTCGTCGGCGAGGCGCGCGAGCTTGTCGTGCAGCGCGAGCGCCTGGAAGTAGCACGCCCGCGGCGCCGCCCCGGCGACCTCGCTCGCACCCCGTCCGTCCTTGTTTCGCCCCATCTCCGCGCGGACGAGCTCGATTTCGCCGAGCAAACGGCGCGCGCGTGCGTAGCAGTGGCCAGGTTGAATGTCTTCGACCTTCATGATGGCCGCGACCTTAACACAGCTTTTTCGCTAACCGTGACACGGGCGTATGCTTTGAACACAAAGTAATTACAAGTTCCGACATTGCCGAGATCGCGGACGAAAGTCCGTTTCCGCTTCGTTGAATCGGTGCGCCGGTCGGTTCAGGTTTCGATCACAACGTAAGGAAGGAACTCCGTAGCAATGATGAAGCTCACCGTTCTGATCGTGGCCGTGGTTTCGCTTGGTTCATTCGGGTGCAAGAAGAAGGGGGGAATGGGCGAGGCGATGAACAAGATGGGCGAGTTCAAGGACAAGATGTGCGCGTGCAAGGACTCGGCATGCGCGCAGAAGGTCTCGGACGAGATGATGAAGTGGGGCCAGGCGCAGAAGGGCACCGCCGACAAGGACGTCAAGCCGAGCGAGGAAGAGGCCAAGAAGATGGCCGACGTCACCAAGCAGATGACGGACTGCATGACCAAGGCGATGAGCGCGGGCGCGATGAGCGGCTCGGGCTCGGCCGCCGAGATGAACGGCTCGGCGGGCAGTGCCGCCGCCGGCTCGGGTAGCGCGGCCGAGGGCAGCGGCAGCGCCGCCGCCGCCGGCTCGGGCAGCGCGAAGAAGTAGGCCAGCGTCAGTTCGCCGCGAGCCCTTCGGCCGTGGCGGGCAGCCCGAGGAAGTCGGGCTGCCGCACCAGCGAACCGTCGGCCTGCACCGCGTAGATGCTGATCGCGCGATCGATCGCGTCGAGCACGTACAGGAACTGACCGTCGGCGCTCAGCGCCGCATCGAGCGGCTTGTTCGCGGTTCCCGCCGCGACGCCGCTCGCTGCGGTGAGCGCGATCGTGCCGTTGCCGAGCACGCTGTAGCCGGTGATGCTGTCGCTGCCGGCGTTGATCGCCCAGCCCCAGCCGCCGCCGGCCGCCATCCAGCACGGCGCGGCCTGGTGAGTCGACACCGACGACGACGTCGTGGTGAGCTCGCCGGTCGCGCCGATCGTGTACGCGCTGACCGCACCGGCCGCCTCGGTGACGAGCAGCGTGCTGTCGTCGAACGCGAAGCCGTACGGGGTCGCGCCGGCGCCGCCGGCCGCGAGCTGGCTGTGCGGTCCGGTCGCGACGCCGCTCGCGTCGACCTCGTACGTATCGATCATGCTCGTGCCCTTCTCGGTCACGACGAGGTGCGCGCCATCGGGCGAGAAGGCGATCTGCGCGGCCGCGGCGGACGACGCCGACGCGGTGCTGAGCGCCAGCGAGACCTGGTTGGGGACCAGCCCGCTCGCGCCGGCCGTGAATCCGGCGACGGCGGGCGCGTTGCCGGCATCGCCGGCGTCGAGCACGTACACGGTGCCGCCGTGCTCGGTCACGCTGATCGGCGCGACTCCGCCGGCATCCACCGGCGCGCCGACGAGCGCGAGGCTGCCGTCGGCCTGGATCGAGAACATCGACACCGTGCCGCTGCCGGCGTTGACCGCAAAGACCTGCTTGGCGGCCGCGTCGAGGAACACCGCGCCTTGATCGGCGAGGCTCGCGCCGGTGCCGGCGCCGCCGGTCGAGAACGCCCACGGCGCGGCGAGCGAGCCGTCGACTTGCCGCGCGAACGCCCACACCTCGTTATGCGAGGCATCGTTCGACATCACGTACACCGCACCGGCGGCGCCGGGGCCGGCGTCGGCGCCGGGGCCGGTGGGGCCCTGCGCTCCGGTCGGACCTTGCGGACCTTCGGGGCCGGTCGATCCGTTGGATCCGGCACAAGCAGCGAGCAACGAGCACAATGCGAGCGAGCAGAAGCGTGCGTAGGACATGACTCCCTCCGATAGTGGTTTCGCCGCCTACGCTCGGGCCGAAGATCGGTTACGAGCGAATCGCACGATCGGATCGCACGCGTGGCGCGGGTCACATGCGCCGGATGCGCATGTAACGCAGCAGCTCGGGAGCGAGCCCGCGCAGCACCACGGCGGTCACCAGCGCGACCGCGCCTGCGAACATCATCGTCATCTTGCGGTTCTTCGTCATGGGGTCTCCTCGTGGGCTCTCGCGACCAGGTCGCGAATCATCTCGATCGCGCCGGGCACCGCGCGCGCGACACTCGCGGACAGGCCGATGCCGGGATCGATGGCCTCGGGCTCGCACCCGACGACGAGCACGCGCGGCAGCCGGCCGCCGAGCTCGCGCACGGCCGCGAACACGGTCGGCAGGTTCATCGCGTGCGCGTCGGCGACGGCGCCGGCGAGCTCTTCGGCCTCGGGCTCGACGACGTACAGCGTCCCGGGCGCGCCACCGCGCGGCATACAATCGGCGACGACGCACAGATCGATCGGCTCGAGCAGCTCGTACGCGAAGTGGATCGCGCGGATGCCGAAGTCGGCGACGCGCGCGTCGGCGGGCGGCGTAGCGGCGAGCTGGCGCGCGACCTCGACGCCGAACGCGTCGTCGCCGAAGAAGATGTTGCCGACGCCGGCGACGAGCACGCGGGTCACAGCGGATCGACCTCGTCGGCGCGGTAGTAATGATAGCGGCCGTACCAGTCGTGGAGCGCCGCGGCCGGATCGTCGTCGATCGTGACCGCGAAGAATGTCGTGCCGTCGACGTCCTCCTTGATCTCGGCGACCGTCGCGACGTGGCCGGCGTACAGGATGTCCTGCGCGTCGGTCGGACGCGTCGGCGGGCGCAGCCGCACCTTGCTGCCGACGGCCAGCGCCGGTGCACGCGGCACCATCTCGCCGTCGCCGGCGCGCACGTCGCGCAGCGCGCCGTGCATGCGCTCGAGATCGGCGTCGGGCAGCGCGTCGGCGCGCGCGAGGATCGCGGCGGCGCGTGGATCGGTCGCGATCACCGCGCGCTTCTCGGCATCGGTCAGCGTGCGGGTGCGCAGCATCAGCAGCTCGTCGATCTCGCTCGCGTCGCACAGGTCGCCGGCGCTCTCCGGCGCGATCTGCGGATGGTCGTAGAGGATGAACGGCGCGCACAGGACGAGGTCGTCCTCGGCGGACACCAGCACGGGATAGGTGTGCCGGCTCGTGCAGGTCGCGGCGGCGGCGCGCGCCCAGGCCGGCGGATCGATCGACGAGAGCAGCTCGCCGCCGTCGACGCCTACGATCACGTGCGTCGATGCGAACGCGCTCGCGATCGCGCGCTCGCGCGGCGCGCCCGGCTCGCGCCACGGTGTCGTATTCTCGACGCGGATGACGACCTTCGCGAGCGGCTGCTCGGCGGCCAGCGCGGTGCGCTCGATCGAGATGCGGCCGCTGATCGCGGCACGCTCGGCGCCGTCGGCACTCGCGCCGTCGAACGCGAGCTCGTAGGTCGCGCCGTCGGTGATGTCGAAATCGATCGCGCGGTCGACGCCTTCGTCCCAGCCGTCGCGGCGGCGCTCGATCTGGAAGAACCGCAGCTGGCCGGCGACGCGCGCCGGCGCGCCCGCGACGAGCAGCTGGGCCTCGAGCCACCACGGCTCGCAGCCGCCCGCCTCCGACCACGCGCGCGGCGCGAGCGCGCCAAACGTCCAGCGAAACCGGTTCTTCGGCGCCGACGCGCGATACGGATACAGCGCGTAGCCTTCCATCATCACCGCATCGGCGATGCGCCGTGCGCGCTCGAGTCTCATGCGCTGCGCCCCTTGCGGTCGAACGCCCCGGCCTCGCCGGGGCGCGCAGCCGCGCGCAGCGGTGCGGAGACACGGTCGAGGTCGGCGAAGAACGCCGCGAGCTCGCGCTCGGCCTCGTCGCCGCCGTGAAAGCCGTGCCAGGTACGGCGCAACCGGCCCGCGAGCTCGTACATCGCGGTGATCGGCACCAGGTAGCACGTGCTGCGCGCGGAGCCGCGCTCGGAGTGCACGAGCAGCGCCTCGACGTCGGGCTCGAGGCGGTCGGCGAGCTGCGTCGCGGCCGCGAGCGCAGTCCACGCCTCGGCGGTCAGCTCGCCGTCGACGATGCCGGCCGGCCCGGGATAGCAGGCGAGCACGCGGTCGTGCGCCGGATCGCGCACGATGCACGCGAGCCCGACGGGAATGCCGAGCCGATCGGCGGGCAGCGCGAAGTCGCGATCGATGATCACGCGGTCGGGCACGCTGCGGTAGCGCGCGTCGGCGGCGCTGCCTTCGAACAGCAGCGCGCACGCGCGGCACGCGCAGCACACGCCGCGCACGCCGAGCTCGACGACATGACGGTGTGGCTCGCGGATCGGTGCGGCGCACAGCTCGCAGCGTTGCGCGGGATCGACGCGAGCGCGTGGCGCGGCGTAACCGGCGAGGGAGGGCAGCGAGATCATGGCGATGGCCTCGAGGTGCGGAGCTGGACGAGCGACGGATCGCGCGGCACCGGCACGCCGTCGATGCGCACGCCGGTGATCTCGGGCGCCGCGATCTCGAGCGCGCGCTGGATCAGCCGCTGCGCGAGGTCGGTCGACATCGCGCCGGTGTGGAGGCCGCGCGATGCGGTCAGCACGACGACGCCGTCGGCGAGCTCGGCGAACGCGAGCTCGTCGTCGCCGAGCTGGAGCTCGGCACGCAGCGACGCGAGCGCGCGCGCGAGGCGCTGCTCGGTCGTCATCGGGTGTAGCCCGTGCAGCACGAGCAGGCTCGCGAGCAGCTCGTCATCGCACAGGCGCGTGTCGAGCTCGCCGGTCGCGCCGGCGGCGCGCGCGTGGTCGAGCGCGCGCGACAACCCCTCGCCGTACAGCCGCACGACGCGGCGGAGCACTTCCTCGACGCGCTGCCATGCCGGCAGCGGCACGAGCTCGCGCAGCTCCTCGAGCAGCCGCTCGATCTCGGCGGACTCGGCCTGCAGCTCGGCCTCGTCGCCGGTCACGAGCGCACCGCACGCAGCCAGCCGCACCAGTCGCCGAGGCCGTCGCCGCGGCGCGACGACACCGGAAACACCTGCAGCTCGGGCTGGATCTTGCGAGCGTTGGCGATGATGAGCTCGACGTCGACGTCGAGGTGTGGCACCAGGTCGGTCTTGGTCAGCACGAGCGCCGCCGCCGCCTGGAACACGTGTGGATACTTGAGCGGCTTGTCCTCGCCCTCGGTCACCGACATCACGACGATCTTCGCGTGCTCGCCGAGATCGAACAGCGCCGGGCACACCAGGTTGCCGACGTTCTCGATGAACAGCAGCGAGCGCGCGTCGGGCGCGAGCTGCGCGAGGCCGCGCTCGATCATCGTCGCGTCGAGGTGGCAGCCGGCGCCGGTGTTGACCTGGATGACGGGCCGGCCGGTCGCGGCGATGCGCTGCGCGTCGTGATCGGTGGCCTGATCGCCTTCGATCACCGTGATCGGCACGTCATGTAACCGCCTCAGCGTCGCTTCGAGCAGCGCGGTCTTGCCGGCGCCGGGCGCGCCGATCAAGTTGAGCGCGACGATCCGCGCCCGGACGAGCCGCTCGCGCAGCTCGCTGGCCAGCCGATCATTCCTCGCGAGCAGCCGGGTCTCGAGCGCGATCGTCCGACCGTGGTCGTGGTCGTGGTCGTGGTCGTGGTCGTGCCCGTGCCCGTGCCCGTGATCATGCGCGTGCGCGTGCTCGTGCTCGTGCTCGTCACATCCGCAAGTTCGACACATCAGTACACCTCGACTTCCTTGAGCCGCAGCTCGTGCCCGGCGACGACCTCGCGCTCGAAGCTGCCGCACGCGCAGGGCGCGGCGAGCGAGCGCAGCGCGAACTCCGCGCCGCACGACCGGCACCGCGCGCGGCCGTCGATCGCGACGATGTCGAGCGTGGCGTCGGCGAGGCCGGTGCCCTGCGTGCACACGCCGAAGCAGAAGCGCAGCGCTTCGACGTCGACTCCCGCCAGCTTGCCGATCTCGAGCCGTACGACCGCGATCGGATCCGAGATCCGATCCACGATCGTATCGACCACGCTCTCCATCAAGGCGAGCTCGTGCACGTCGCGCGCCCAATGCGAGCGCAGCGCCAGTGCGTTCGCCGCGAGTCGGCCGCGCGAGGCGTGCGCGGCGACCTGCGCACGCTCCCTCCCGGCACGGTGTCGCCACGGCGCACGTTGACAGCGCTGGCAAAGCCGCGCGCCGTGGTCCATCCGATGCACACGGCGCCGCCGTGGATCACGAGCGGCGATCGATCCGTGTCCGCGGCGTCGTGCAAGGCGTGGGGTTTCGCCCCGCGATGTACCGGCTCGCCGGTACGCTCGGCCTCGCGGGCTTCGTGCAGAACGACCGCGAGGGCGTGTGGATCGAGATCGAAGGCACGGCGGCGAGCATCGAGCGCTTCGTCGCCGATCTGCCGCAGGCCGCGCCGATCGCGGCGCGCATCGATCGGATCGAAACCACGCGCGTGGCACCGCGCGCGGACGCC
Organism: Kofleriaceae bacterium; assembly: GCA_036490935.1. Classification (GTDB taxonomy): domain Bacteria; phylum Myxococcota_A; class Polyangia; order Haliangiales; family Haliangiaceae; genus JABFXX01. The sequence goes on from DASXCY010000196.1 coordinate 53,400, forward strand.
GGCTTTCACATCGCCGACAGCCCGGTCGCCGACGCGAGCTCGCGCGCGTCGGCGGCGATCCCCGCCGATCTCGCGCCGTGCGACGACTGCCTGCGCGAGCTCGCCGATCCCCGCGATCGCCGCCACCGCTATCCGTTCATCAACTGCACCGCGTGCGGGCCGCGCTTCACGATCGTACGCGAGGTCCCATACGACCGCGCGAAGACCACCATGGCGTGCTTCGCGATGTGCGACACGTGCCGGCGCGAATACGAAGATCCGGGCGATCGTCGCTTTCACGCCGAGCCGAACGCGTGCCCGGCCTGCGGCCCGCGCGCGCGCCTGCTCGCGCCCGACGGCCGCACGCTGCTCGAAGGCGATGCCGCCGTGCGTGCCGCCGCGCGCGCGATCGGCGACGGCGCGATCGTCGCGATGAAAGGCGCCGGCGGCTTCGTGCTCGCCGCCGACGCGACGTCCGAGATCGCGGTCGGCACGCTCCGCGAGCGCAAGCGGCGCCCGCACAAGCCGTTCGCGGTGATGGGGCGCACGCTCGCCGATCTCGAGCGCATCGCCGTGCTCGACGACGCGGCGCGCGCGCTGGTCGTCTCGCGCATCCGGCCGATCGTGCTCGTGCCCGCGCGCGCTCACACGCTCGCGCCCTCGCTCGCGCCCGGCCTCGCCGACGTCGGCGTGTACCTGCCGCCGACGCCGCTCCAGGCGGTCGTCGCCGGCGACGGCCCGGCGCTGCAGGTGATGACCAGCGGCAACCTCGCCGAGGAGCCGATCGCGCGCACGAACGAGGACGCGCTCGCCCGGCTCGCCGGCGTCGCCGACTGGTTCCTGGTCCACGACCGCGACGTGCATTCGCGTGCCGACGACTCGGTCGTGCGCACGTCGCGCGCCGGCGCGATCCCGATGCGCCGCGCGCGCGGCTTCGTGCCCGACGAGCTCGCGCTGCCGATCGCGCGGCCGCCGCTCGTCGCCGTCGGCGGCCACGAGCGCAACACCGTATGCATCGCGCGCGACGGCCGCGCCGTGCTGTCGCAGCACGTCGGCGATCTCGACCATCCCGATGCCGACGCGTTCTTTCGCGAGGCGATCGCGCGGCTGTCCGCGTTGCTCGATTGCCGGCCCGAGGTGGTCGTCCACGATCTGCATCCCGACTACCGCTCGACGCGGTGGGCGCGCATGTGCGGCTTGCCGCGCATCGCGGTGCAGCACCACCACGCGCACGTCGCGGCGTGCCTCGCCGAGCACGGCCGCACCGATCGGGTGACCGGCATCGCGTTCGACGGCACCGGCCTCGGCGACGACGGCGCGCTGTGGGGCGGCGAGATCCTCGACGCCGATCTCGACACCGCGCGGCGGCTCGGCCACCTGCGCCCGCTCGCGCTCGCCGGCGGTGAGGCCGCGATCCGCGAGCCGTGGCGGCTCGCCGCCGCCGCGCTCGTCGACGCCGGCGAGTCGCTCGACGTACTCGCGCACGTGCCCGCCGGCGCGCGCGATCGCATGCGCGTGCTGCTCGCGACCGAGCTGCCGCCGCGCGCCACCGGCGCCGGCCGCTGGTTCGACGCGATCGCGGTGATCCTCGGTGCCGCGCGCGACACCAGCTACGACGGCCAGGCCGCCGCGCAGCTCGAGGCGCTCGCCGGCACGCGCGACGGCGAGCCGTTCGAGCTCGGCTTCGTCGAGCACGAACCGTTCGAGCTCGATCTGCGGCCCGCCGTGCGCGAGCTGTGCCGCGAGCTGCGCGCCGGCACCGACCCGGCCGAGCTCGCCGCCCGATTTCACGCCACGCTCGCCACCGCCATCCTCGCGGCGTGCCGGCGCCTGCCGAACCGCACGGTCGCGCTCACCGGCGGCTGCTTCCAGAACCGGCGCTTGCTCGAGCAGACGTCCGCACTGCTCGCGCGCGACGGCTTCGAGGTGCTCGCGCACCGCCGCGTGCCGCCGAACGACGGCGGGCTCGCGCTCGGCCAGGCCGCGATCGCGTCGTTCCGGCTGTCACGGAGGACCTCATGTGTCTAGCAGTTCCCGGCGAGATCATCGCCGTCCACGAGCGCGAGGGCCTGCGCTTCGGCAAGGTCCAGTTCGGCGGCATCACGCGCGAGGTGTGCCTCGAGTACGCGGCGGACGCGCGGCCCGGCGACTTCGTGCTCGTCCACGTCGGGTTCGCGATCGCGACCGTCGATCGCGAGGAAGCCGCGCGCCAGTGGGCGCTGCTGCGCGAGCTCCAGCTCGGAGACGACGAGCCGTGAAGTACGTCGACGAGTATCGCGATGCGGATGCCGCCGCGGCGCTGGCCGCGGAGATCCGCGCCGCCGTCACCCGGCCGCACGTGATCATGGAGGTGTGCGGCGGCCAGACCCACGCGATCCTGCGCTACGGGCTCGATCGCATGCTCCCCGACGAGGTCGAGCTCGTGCACGGCCCGGGCTGCCCGGTGTGCGTGACCGCGCTCGAGACGATCGATCGCGCGCACGCGATCGCGGTGCGGCCCGGCGTCGTGTTCACGTCGTTCGGCGACATGCTGCGCGTGCCGGGCTCGGCCGGCGATTTGCTCGGCCTGCGCGCGCGCGGCGCCGACGTCCGCGTCGTGTACTCGCCGCTCGATGCGGTCGAGCTCGCCCGCGCGAATCCCGACAAGCGCGTCGTGTTCTTCGGCATCGGCTTCGAGACCACCGCGCCCGCGAACGCGATGGCGCTGATCGCCGCCAAGCGCGGGCGCGTCGCGAACTTCGCGATGCTCGCGTCGCACGTGCTGACACCGCCGGCGATCGCGAGCATCCTGCAGGCGCCGGGCAATCGCGTGCGTGCGTTCCTCGGGCCCGGCCACGTGTGCTCGGTCGTCGGGTTTCGCGCGTTCGAGGCGCTCGCCGCGCACTATCGCGCGCCGATCGTCATCTCCGGGTTCGAGCCGGTGGACCTGCTGCGCGGCGTGCTCGCCGCCGTGCGCCAGCTCGAGCGCGGCGCGTGCGAGGTCGAGAACGCGTACGCGCGCAACGCCGCGCGCGATGGCAATCCCGCGGCACGGCGCGCGCTCGCCGAGGTGTTCGACGTCGTCGATCGCAACTGGCGCGGCATCGGCACGATCCCGAAGTCGGGCTATCGCATCACCGAGGCGTATCGCGGGTTCGACGCCGATCACGTGTTCGACGTCGGCGCGATCGCGACGCGCGAGCCCGAGGCGTGCATCAGCGGGCTCGTGCTGCGCGGGATCAAGAAGCCGTGCGACTGCCCCGCGTTCGGCCGCACCTGCACGCCGGCGACGCCGCTCGGCGCGACGATGGTCTCGGCGGAGGGCGCGTGCGCCGCTTACTACGCGCACAGGAGGATCGCGGGATGACGGCTTCGATCACACGCAAGGCGCGCGAGAGCGCGGATCTGATCGCGCGCTACCTCGACGCGTGTGCGCCCCAGCTCGAGCGCGCCGCACGCGAGCTGGCCGAGCGGTTTCGCCGCGGCGGCCGGCTCTACGCGATGGGCAACGGCGGCTCGGCGTGCGACGCGCAGCACGTCGCGGTCGAGTTCCAGCATCCGATCATCGAGAAGCGGCGCGCGCTGCCCGCCGTCGCGATCGGCACCGACGTCGCGCTGCTGACCGCGATCGGCAACGACGGCGACTTCACCCAGATCTTCGCCGTCCAGCTCGAGCTCGCTTGCCGCGAGCACGACGCCGTGCTCGGCTTGTCGACATCCGGCACGTCGGCAAACGTGCTGCGCGCGATGCGCGTCGCCCGCGAGCGCGGCGCGTGCACGATCGCGTTCGCCGGCCGCGACGGCGGGCCGCTCGCCGACTGCTGCGAGCACTCGTTCGTCGTGCCGAGCTGGTCGATCCATCGCATCCAGGAGGTCCACACCGTGTTGCTCCACCTGCTGTGGGACGAGACGCACGTCGCACTGGGAGAGCCCGATGTCCTTTGAAGAGGCCCTGTCGTGCCCGCTGCCGATCAGCGCGACCGATCGCGTGCTTCTGGGCCACGGCAGCGGCGGCAAGCTGACGGCCGAGCTGATCGAGAACCTGATCGTCCCGGCGTTCGCGAACCCTGCGCTGTGCGAGCTCGACGATCACGCGCTCGTCGAGGCCGGCGGTGCGCGCCTCGCGTTCACGACCGACTCGTACGTGATCACACCGATCTTCTTCGCGGGCGGCGATATCGGCGAGCTCGCGGTCAACGGCACGATCAACGATCTGTCGTGCGGCGGCGCGCGGCCGATCGCGCTGTCGCTCGCGTTCATCCTCGAGGAGGGGTTCCCGCTCGCGGATCTGCGCCGCGTCGTCGAGTCGGCGCGCCGCGCCGCCGCGCGCGCGGGCGTCTCGATCGTCACCGGCGACACCAAGGTCGTCGGCCGCGGCAGCTGCGATCGGATCTTCATCAACACGTCGGGCATCGGCCTCGTGCCGCCGGGAGTCCGGCTCGGCTCGGCCCGCGTGGCTCCCGGTGACGCGATCCTGCTGTCCGGATCGATCGGCGATCACGGCGTCGCGATCATGGCCCAGCGCGCCGGCCTCGATCTAGCTGGCGATCTGGCGAGCGATACCGCCTCGCTGCACGATCTGGCCGCGTCCATCCTGCACGCGTGTCCGGAGGTCCACGCCATGCGTGATCCTACGCGTGGCGGAGTGGCCGCGACGCTCGTCGAGCTCGCGACGCGCCGCGAGCTCGGGATCGAGGTCGACGAGTCCACGATTCCCGTGCGCGAAACGGTTCGCGGCGCGTGCGAGCTCCTCGGGCTCGATCCGCTGCTCGTCGCGAACGAAGGCAAGCTCGTCGTGTTCGCGCCCGCCGCGTGCGCCGACGCCGCACTCGCGGCGATGCGCGCGCACGAGCACGGCCGGCACGCAGCTCGCATCGGTTTCGTCACCGAGGACCATCCCGGAGTCGTGGAGCTCGTGACTCCGATCCGCGGGCGGCGCCTCCTCGATCTCCCGTTCGCCGAACCGCTTCCGCGCATTTGTTGAAGGAGGATCCGATGCCCGCTGCCCCGAAAGTCGACGAGGTTCACATCCTGTGGATCTCGGAAGGCATGAGCTGTGACGGCGACACCGTGTCGCTGACCGCCGCCACGCAACCCAGGCTCGAGGACGTGCTGCTCGGGCTCGTCCCGGGCATCCCGAAGGTGCACCTGCACAACAAGGTGCTCGCGTACTCGCTCGGCGGCGAGGACTACCTCGCGCCGTTCCGCAAGGCCGCGCGCGGCGAGCTCGCGCCGTTCGTGCTCGTGATCGAAGGCTCGATCCCGAACGAGCACATCAACGGCGACGGCTACTGGACCTCGTTCGGCAACCGCGAGGACGGCCAGCCCAAGACCATCAACGAATGGATCGACGAGCTCGCGCCGCGCGCGTGGGCGGTGATGGCGGCGGGCACGTGCGCGACGTACGGCGGCATCCATGCGATGGCGGGCAACCCGACCGGCTGCATGGGGCTGTCCGACTATCTGGGCGCCGAGTTTCGGTCGGCCGCGGGCCTGCCGATCGTCAACATCCCCGGCTGCCCGATCCAGCCCGACAACTTCATGGAGGCGCTCGTGTGGCTGCTGCAGTACGCAGCGGGCAAGGCGCCGATCATCCCGCTCGACGAGAAACTGCGCCCGACGTGGCTGTTCGGCAAGACAGTTCACGAGGGCTGCGATCGCGCGGGGTACTACGAGCAGGGCGACTTCGCGCTCGACTACAACGCGCCGCGCTGCCAGGTGAAGATCGGATGCTGGGGCCCGGTCGTCAATTGCAACGTGCCCAAGCGCGGCTGGATGCACGGCATCGGCGGCTGCCCGAACGTCGGCGGCATCTGCATCGGCTGCACGATGCCCGGCTTCCCCGACAAGTTCATGCCGTTCATGGATCAGCCGCCGGGCGCGGCGCTGTCGAGCAAGCTCGTCACCGCCTACGGCCGCGTGATCCGTGCGCTGCGCGGCATCACCAACCACACGCTCGATCAAGAGGCGAAGTGGCACCACAACAAGCCGGCGCTGACGACCGGCTACGACCCGCACTACTCGCCGGGCAACGGCAAGAACGGCAAGCGTAAGGAGCTACCGCGATGACCACGACCACGAGGGCGCCCGGCGTCACCAAGCAACGCAAGCTCGTCGAGATGGCCTGGGATCCGGTCACGCGGATCATCGGCAACCTCGGCATCTACACGAAGATCGACTTCGACAACCGCGAGGTCGTCGAGTGCAAGAGCACGTCGTCGCTGTTCCGCGGCTACAGCGTGTTCATGCGCGGCAAGGATCCGCGCGACGCCGGCTTCATCACGAGCCGCATCTGCGGCATCTGCGGCGACAACCACACGACGTGCTCGGTGTACGCGCAGAACATGGCGTACGGGATCAAGATGCCGCCGCTCGCCGAGTGGATCTTCAACCTCGGCGAGGCCGCCGAGTACATGTTCGATCACTCGATCTTCCAGGACAACCTCGTCTTCGTCGACTTCTGCGAGAAGATGGTGAAGGAGACGAACCCGTCGCTGCTCGCGAAGGCCGAGAGCACGCTCGCGCCGAACGCGCATCTCCACGGCAAGCGCACGATCGCGGACATCATGCGCGCGTTCAATCCGTTCACCGGCGACTACTACCGCGAGTCGCTCGAGATGAGCCGGCTCACCCGCGAGATGTTCTGCTTGATGGAAGGCCGCCACGTCCATCCGTCGACGCTCTATCCGGGCGGCACCGGCACGGTCGCGACGCCGCAGGTGTTCACCGACTACCTCGCGCGCCTCATCCGGTTCATCGACTTCGCGAAGAAGATCGTCCCGCTCAACGACGACATCTTCGACTTCTTCCTCGACGCGATGCCGGGCTACGACCTCGTCGGCGATCGCCGGATCCTGCTCGGCTGCTGGGGCTCGTTCCAGAACCCCGAGGTCTGCGACTACCGCTACGAGACCATGGAGAAGTGGGGCCGGGCGATGTACGTGACGCCGGGCATCGTCGTCGATGGCAAGCTCATCACGACGAGCCTGCTCGACATCAACCTCGGGCTGCGCATCTTGCTCGGCAGCTCGTACTACGACGACTGGGTCGGCGAGGAGACGTTCGTCGCCAAGGATCCGCTCGGCAACCCGATCGACAAGCGCCACCCGTGGAACCAGACCACGTTGCCCAAGCCGCAGAAGCGCGAGCTCGAGGGCGGCAACTACAGCTGGGTCATGAGCCCGCGCTGGTACGACAAGCGCAGCGGCGATCATCTCGCGCTCGACACAGGCGGCGGCGCACTCGCGCGACTGTGGGCGACCGCGCTCGCGGGCACGGTCAACACGCCGTTCGTGCGTTCGACCGGCAAGAGCGTCGTGATCCACCTGCCGAAGACCGCGTCGTTCGGCGAGATGGAGCTCGAGTGGAAGGTGCCGCAGCGCTCGAACACGATCGAGCGCGACCGCGCGCGCGCGTACTTCATCGCGTACGCGGCGGCGATGGCGCTGTACTTCATCGACCAGGCGATGGAGCGCGTGCACGCGGGCGACGTCAAGGTGTTCCAGGAGTTCGAGGTGCCCGACGATGCGATCGGGTGCGGCTTCCACGAGGCGGTGCGCGGCGTGCTGTCGCATCACATGGTGATCCGCGACGGCAAGATCGCGAACTACCACCCGTACCCGCCGACGCCGTGGAACGCGAGCCCGCGCGATATGTACGGCACGCCCGGGCCGTACGAGGACGCCGTGCAGGGCCTGCACCTGTTCGAGGAGAACGGCCGCGACAACTTCAAGGGCATCGACATCATGCGCACGGTGCGGAGCTTCGATCCGTGCCTGCCGTGCGGAGTTCACATGTACCTGGGCGAAGGCAAGGTGCTCGAGGAGCGCCACGCGCCGATGTTCGGGTTCGCAGGACACGATGAAGGAGGACGCGATGAAGAAGACTGACAGCAAGGTCGTCGGCAACATCCGCGTCGGCAAGCCCGACGTCGATCCGGAAGCGCCGAGCCACGTGCGCGGCGTCGCGCAAGGCAACAAGCACCTGAAGGAGGCGCTCGACCGCGGCGCGCGCCGCTCGACAGGCATCCGGGCGAAGGGTCACGAGGTGATCGATCCCCGCATGCCGAAGCTCTCGCCCGCGTAGGAGGCCACGTGACGACTTCATTGCTCGCGGCATTCATGCATCCCGGCCACGGGACGACCGATCCCGATAGCTGGCGCCACTACCTGACCGAGCCGGTGCACGTGGTGACACTCGCCGCGCTTGCCGTCGTCGTGGTCGTCGCGATCGCGTTCCTGCGCGCCCCGCGCCGGCAAGCCAAGCCTAGCTCGCGAGACCCGCGCCTGTAACATCGGCGACACGCCGTCACGAGTGAGGGCCCAGGCCCCTCTCGGTTCTCGGTTCCCTATTCGCTGAGACTCCGCATGTGCCGGCTTGTGCCGGCTAGGACGACGGCAGCTCGAGCGCGCGCACGCGCGCCTCGGTCGCGCGCTGGAGCGCGGGCACGTCGGACGCGCGGCGAGCCGCCACGTGGATGCGCACGCCGTCGGGGATCGGCTGGTAGGTGATCGTCGTGGCGGCGTGAATGATCGGGCAGCGGCCGAGCGTGCCCGGTCCGGTGTGATCGCCGGTGTGCTCGCTGGCGAGCCCGACCGGATCGCGTTGCCAGCTCTGCAGTGCGGCTCGCACCAGAATGTCGCGTCGCGCGGTCGCGTCGGTGGACGTGATCGTGACGTCGACGCCATCGGGCGTCGGCGCGGAGACCGTGCCGGCGCCGGCGACGCCGCTCGGGCAATTCCGCATGTGATGCGGCAGCACGCCGATCATCCGCGATTCGGGATGCGAACGCCGGTGCACGTCGCGGCCGGTGTGGTCCGACTGGCACGCGACGAGCGCGAGCACGGCAGCGAGTGCGAGCTTCATGCATCTGGATCAGTGCGCTGACCGTGCCAGCTCGAGGCGGGTGACGTCCTTGACCTCGGTCTCGCCCCACCTGCCGGCCGCGTCGGCCCACCGGAACTTGAGCGCGCCGCGCCGCGTGCGATGGACGATCGGCGTGCGCGTCGGGTCGGTCCACGCGGCCGCATCGATCGGCTTCGTGACGTCGCCGATCACGGCGGCGACGCGTACATTCGGGCCCGCCGCCGCGCGCGCGAGCTCGCGCAGCGACCACGTGTCGCGCGACTCGCCGCCGTGGTTCGTGCTCTCGAAGTGCGGCACCCGATCGAACAGATCCTGATTCCACGCCGCGTGCGTGCCGTCGCCGGCGACGACGTCGAGGTGGAGCGGCGGCGCGGCCTCGGCGGGATCGCGGCGGTCTTCGTGATGCGCGGGCGCGGCCGCGGGCGCGGGCGGCGGCGGCGGCGGCGGGGCCGCGGTCTTCGAGCACGCGGCGAGCGAGACGGCGAGCAGCGCGCGCTTCACGTCGCGAACGGTAGCACCAGGCTATGCTCCACACGTGAAGTATCTCGCGCTCGTGCTCGCGGCGGCGTGTCAGTCGGCGCAGCCCGCCGATGTGTCCGCCACGGGCGTCGAGCTGATCGATGCACCCGCGGGCGTCGCGGATGTCGCGTCGCTCGTGCGCGTGACGGCACTGCAGCTGGCCGTGCGGCATCGCAGGCTCGTGGTGTACGTCGGCGCGACGTGGTGCGAGCCGTGCCAGCAGATCCACGCCGCGATCGCCGCGCACCAGCTCGACGCGACGTTTCCGGATCTCAGCCTGCTCGTGTTCGACTTCGATCGCGACGAGCCGGCGCTCGACAAGGCCGGCTACACGTCGCCGTTCATTCCGCTGTTCGCGCTGCCGGCGCCGGATGGCCGCGCGAGCGAGCGCCGCGAGTTCGGCGGCAAACACGCGGTCGACAACGTGCCGTTGCTCACCGGCAAGCTTCGCCGCTTGCTCGACTAGCGACGCCAGCCGTGACGCACGATCACGCGCGGGCCGGCATAGCGCGGGCCGTCATAGCGCGGGCGAACGACGACGCGCGGCTCGACATAGCCGGGCTCGACGTAGCTCGGGGCGTACTCGCCGCAGTCGTAGTAGTACGGGTCGCAGCCCTCGACGTACGCCGGGCCGACGCCGACGCCGACGACCGGGCCGCGCCAGCCGCCGCGCCAGCCTTCGTGCCAGCCGCCGCCGCCGCGCCAACCTTCGTGCCCGACGTAGCGGCCGCCGCCTTCGTGACCGCCGAAGTGACTGCCGCCGACCGCGTGCCCGCCGCCGAAGTGACCGCCGCCGACGGAGTGGCCGCCACCACGGGGGCCGGCATTTGCGGTGCCCGCCACCGCGATCACGGAGCCGAGGACGAGAGTCAAAAGGATGTTCCGCATGCCCATCCGTGGTGCAGCAGGCGTGCCGGTTCGTGCCGCCAGCGATGACGCAGACTTCGCTCGCATTAAGCCGTTCGTGAAGTAGCTGGCGATTCACAGCTGCCCGGGAGGCCGCCACACGCGTGATACGCTGAATCGTGCGGTTGGCCGCCTTGGTGTTGCTTGCCGGGTGCCCGTTCGACCACGGCGCCGCGACGAGCCGCGACGGAGGCGGCCGCATGCTCGACGCGAACGTGGACGCGCCCGATGGCAGCGTCGCGCTCACCTGCCTCGACCGCTGGCGCGCGCACTCGGTCGCGTTCGACGCGGGCACGCTGATCCCGGGCGTGAGCGTCGTCGGCGCCGCCGATCGAGATCCGTTCCTGTCGAGCGACGAGCTGACGCTGTACTTCGATTCGGACCGTGGGGTCTCGGGATCGCCCGCGCTGCAATGGACGGCGACGCGCACGTCGCTCGCGGCGACATTCACGACGCCGGTGAAGCTCGCCGGCGCGATCGACGGCATGCCCGAGGAGTCCAAGCTCGTGACCACCGGCGACGGGCTCGACGCGATCCTGTCGTCGGATCGGGGCATCACCACGTTCGAGCTGTGGGAGGCAACGCGCACGCAGACCACGATGGCGTTCGCCGCGCCGAACCAGACGCACCTCGCGATGGTCAACCAGGCGATGATGAACAACTTCGATCCGTGGATGTCGCCCGACGGCCTTCACCTGTACTTCTCGCCGGCGATTCCGGCCGGGCATCAGGCCATCGACCTCGCCACGCGTGGCTCGCTCGCGGCTTCCTTCGGCGCGCCGGTCGAGCTCACCGAGCTCGACACCGCGTTCGGTGAGGGCGATCCTGCGCTGACCAGCGACGAGCTCGTCATCCTGTTCACGTCGCAGCAGACGGGTACCAAAGGCATGACCGATCTCTGGTACGCGACGCGCGCCGCGATCGACGAGCCGTTCGGTGCGCCGGTGCAGCTGCTCGACCTCGATACCGTCGCGAACGAGGGCGACGCCCAGCTCAGCCCCGACGCCTGCCGCCTGTACTTCGCGAGCGACCGCGACGAGACCACGTACGACTACGACCTGTACATGGCCACGATGCAGTAGAGCCGTCTCACGTCGCGCGCTCGAGCCACGAGCCGAGCCGGCGCAGCGGATGGATCGGATCGATCTCGATCGCACCTTCGATCGCCGGCGGTAGCGCGACCAGCGTCTCTTCGTACAGCTCGATGTCGCCGAGCAGATCGGGCGCGCGGGGCGCCGGCGCGAACGGCTGCTCGTCGACCTCGAGCTCGAAGAGCACGTCGGGGTCGGTATCGAGATGTGCCGCGGACGCCATCGCCGTAATAAGCCCTATCGCGCGCGATCCGGCAATCAGGGATTGGGGCAGCAACGGGGTAGCTGCGGTTCTCGCAGGCGCGGCTGCGGGTTTCGCAGGAAAGCTCGCCTCGCCGCCGCCGCGTTTCGCGCGGTTACCGGCGGCATGCTCGTCGCAATGTCGCGAGCACGGACCACAGGAGGTTTCCCATGATGACGAAGATGAAAGTTGTGCTCGCGATGTGCGCGGCGCTCGCCGGGATCGGCGGCATCGCGGCGGCCGATGACCTCGGCGGCGGCGGCGCTGGCATGAAGGCCAAGCTGCTGCAGAAGTACGATGCGAACGGTGACGGCAAGCTCGACGCGCAGGAACGCGCGCAGATGCGCGCCGACTTCAAGGCGAAGCGCACCGAGCGCAAGGCCGAGCGGCTCGCGAAGTACGACGCGAACAAGGACGGCAAGCTCGAGCCCAGCGAGCGCAAGGTGATGATCGACGACCGCGCCGCGAAGCAGTTCGCGAAGCTCGACGCCAACGGTGACGGGCAGGTCTCGCTCGCCGAGTTCCAGGCGTTCAAGGAGGCGCACCCGATGATGCGCCACGCGCGCTGGGGCAAGCACGGCGGCGGCCATCGCTCGGTGACCGCCGGCTCGCGCGAGGCCGAGTAGCGTAGAATCGCGGCGATGGCAATCCGGGTTCCGCCGCTAGCTGCCGCGTTCGCGCTGCTGGCGGCGGCGCTCGGCGCGACCGCCTGGTCGACGCGGCGGACGGTGGACGACGCGTTCACGACCGTCCGCGAAGGCCAGGCGCTCGCGGTCGAACAAGCGGTGCGCGCGGACCTCGCCGATCTCGGTGGGCCGCCCGAGTCGGGCGACCTCGACGGGATCCTGAGCGAGCATGCGGAGGCCGGCCTGCGCTACGTCGCCACGCTCGACAACCACGGTCGCATCGAAGCGTCCGCGGGGCAGGCGATCGGCGAGTCGCCGGAGCGGCCGGTGCGCCCGCTCGAGGTCACGCACATCGGCGATCGCTTGCGCGTCGAGATGCGCGCGTCGTTCCGCCGCGCGTGGGGCGAGGGCGGCCGGCCGTGGCGGATCGTGCTCGAGCTGGAGCCGGTGCAGGCCAAGGATCTGCGCAGCGCGGCCGAGCGCACGCTCGCGATCGGGATCATCTCGGCGCTGGTGCTGCTCGCGGTCGCGGTGGCGCTCGTGCGGCGCGAGCTGGTGCGCTCGGCCGAGGCGCGCACGCGCGAGCAGGAGCGCCGGCTCGCCGCGCTCGGCGAGATGTCGGCGGTGCTCGCGCACGAGATCAAGAACCCGCTCGCATCGCTCAAGGGCAACGCGCAGCTGCTCGCGGCGTCGCTTCCGGAAGGTGAGAAGCCGCGGCAGAAAGCCGAGCGCGTCGTCGACGAGGCGCGCCGGCTCGAGCAGCTCACGCTGGACTTGCTAGCGTTCGTGCGCTCGGGCGAGCTCCACCGCACCGAGGCGTCGGTCGGCGAGCTCGTGCGCGCGGCGGCGGGCGACACGCCGATCGAGGTCACCGGCGATGCACGCTGGCAGCTCGACGGCGGCCGCATGCGCCAGGTGCTCGCGAACCTCATCTCGAACGCGGGCGAGGCGGGGCCGCCGCCGGTGCGCGTCTCGGTGCACGTCGCGGGTGGCAAGCTCGTCATCGAGATCGCGGATCGCGGGCCGGGCGTGCCCGAGGCCGATCGCGAACGCATCTTCGAGCCGTTCTTCACGAACAAGACGCGCGGCACCGGCCTCGGCCTCGCGATCGCGCGCCGCATCGTCGTGATGCACGGCGGCACGATCCAGGTCGGCGACGCGCCGGGCGGCGGTGCGTTGTTTCGCATCGAGGTTCCGAGCTAGAACGGCACGGCATGGCAAGGATCTTGGTCGCCGACGACGAGCCCGGGCTGCGCGAGTTTCTGTCCGACGCGCTCGCGCTCGACGATCACGCGGTCGTGACCGCCGCCGACGGGCGCGCGGCGGCCAAGCTCGTCGACGACCACGGCTTCGATCTCGTGATCACGGATCTGAAGATGCCCGGGCTCGACGGCATGGCGCTGCTGAGGAAGATCCGTGCCGAGCAACCCGAGGTCGAGGTCATCGTGCTCACCGCGCACGGCACGGTCGACAACGCGGTCGAGGCGATGAAGCTCGGCGCGTTCGAGTATCTGCAGAAGCCGCTGTCGGGGCCCGACGAGCTGCGTCTCTTGGTCTCGCGCGCGGTCGAGCGGCGCGGGCTGCGCGACCGGGTCGACGGCGCGCAGCGCCATCGCGAAGACGAAGCCGGGCCGCCGCTCACGTACGGCGATGCCGCGATGAAGTCGGTGGTCGACGCGATCGACAAGGTCGCGCGTACGAACGCGACCGTGCTGTTGCTCGGCGAGAGCGGCACGGGCAAGGAGGTCGCGGCGCGCACGATCCACGCGCACAGCCCGCGCGCGACCAAGCCGTTCATGGCGATCAACTGCGCGGCGCTGTCGGAGACGCTGCTCGAGAGCGAGCTGTTCGGCCACGAGAAGGGCGCGTTCACCGGCGCGACCGAGCGCAAGCGCGGCCGGCTCGAGCTCGCCGACGGCGGCACGTTCTTCCTCGACGAGGTCGGCGAGCTCAAGCACGAGCTGCAGGCGAAGCTCCTGCGCGTGCTGCAGGAGCGCCGGTTCGAGCGCGTCGGCGGCAGCCGCACGCTCGAGGTCGACGTGCGCTGGATCGCGGCGACTAACCGCGACCTGCGCGCGATGATCGACGGCGAGCACTTCCGCGAGGACCTGTATCACCGGCTCGCGGTGTTCCCGATCAAGCTGCCGCCGCTGCGCGAGCGGCGCAGCGATCTGCTGCCGATCGCGCGCGCGCTGCTCGTGCGGATCGCTGCGGACCTCAAGCGCGCGATGCCGAAGCTGACCGCCGCTGCCGAGCAGCGCCTGCTCGCCGCGGGCTGGCGCGGCAACGTCCGCGAGCTCGCGAACGCGCTCGAGCGCGCCGCGATCCTCGCCGACGGCGACGCGATCGACGCCTCGCACCTCTGGCTCGACGAAGCGCCGGCACCGACCGCGACCGGCGCCGGCACCGCGGTGCGCCCGCTCGTCGAGCTCGAGAAAGACGCCATCCTCCACGCGCTCGACGCCGTCGGCGGCAACCGCCGCAAGGCCGCCGAGCTGCTCGGCATCGGCGAGCGCACGCTGTACGACAAGCTCAAGAAGTACGGCGTCGAGTAGCCAGTGATCGCACCGTCGAGGAGCGGGCGGCCGGCCTTCACGGCTCGTCACGTGGACTTCGGACGTACCGAAGCCAAGATCTCGCGTTGCCACAGCTTGGGCCCGCGCGCGGTCGAGGTCGAGGACCGCGCGCTCGCCGTGAAGCGGCAGAAGTCTGCGTGCCGCGTGGACCAGGTGCAGGAGCTTCCGTTCGCTGGTTGCCGTCGCTATTCGTCGTCGGCGACTTCGAGCTTCGCGAACGCGTCCTTGACGCGATCGTTCGAGCCGCAGTTGTCGATGCCGACTTCCATGCGGCGCACGCCTTCGAGCATGTGCATCTGCGCCGCCTCGGGGAGCTTCTCGTGGCGGTCGCGCGCCGAGCGCGCGATCTGCAGGCTGTCGCGGTTGGTCTCGATCACGGTGCGGACATCGGTCGCCATCTGCTCGCACGAATCCTGGTCGGCGACGACGGTGTCGACGAGCTTGTCGAAGAACGTGAGCCACTTCGTTACCGAGGCCGGCTTCATCTCGAGCGGCTTCATCTCGTCCGGCGCCGTCTGGTCGGCGTGATGCGCCGGCGGCTGGGCATACGCGGCGCTCGCGACGAGCGCCGAAATCAGAGCGAAGCGTAGTGACTTCATGGGTCGATGCCGAGCACGAGTCGTGCCACGCGCGGCGTGTCGACGTCGCACGCCCCCGGCGGCCAGTCGACGAGCTCGGGCTGCGCCGACGCGAGCACATGTCGCGCACCGACGTCGCCCGCGAGCGCTAGCAGCTTCGGAAAATCGCGCGCGGGAAACAGCGCCGGCACGCCGGCGGCGCCTGCGTAATGCGACGCAACCGCGCCGCCTCGTTCGCGATGGTGCGCGATCAGCCGATCGACGTGCTCGGCGGCAAGGTGCGGCTGGTCGCACGCGGCGAGCACGAGCGCGTCGTAATCGGCGCGCTGCGCCCACGTCGCAGCGGCGCGGATCGATGCCGCGAGCCCCTCGCTCCAGCCGCCGTTCGGCACGATCGCGACCGGCAGCCCGTCGAGCGCCTCGACGACGCGCGCCGCGTACGCACCGACGACGACGGCGACGCGCGCGCAGGTCGATGCACACGCTTCCGCCGCGACTGCCCGCACGAGGGTCGCGCCGCGAAACGGCAGCAGCTGCTTCGGCTTACCCATGCGGCGCGACGCGCCCGCTGCGAGGATCGCGCATGCGACGCGCATCCATTACCCCGCCGCGGCCGCCGGCTCGATCTCGCCGGTGGGTCGATCGTGAATGGGACCGATGCGATCGCGCAGGCTCGCACCGGGCGAGCGCGCGAGCACCGCCTGGATCTCGGCGATCGCGGCGAGCGCGATCTCCTGCGGCGTCTCGGCGCCGAGCTCCAAACCGAGCGGCGCGTGCACACGGCTGTCGCCGTCGGGCAGGCCGAGCTCGCCGGACATGCGCGTGGTTCGCGCGCGCGGCCCGAGCACGCCGATGTAGCGAGCGCGGGACGCGACGAGCGCGCCGAGGTGCGCGCGATCGAGCTCGTAGTTGTGGCTCATCACGATGGCCATCGCGCGATCGCACTCGTCGATGCGCGCGCCGATCTCGTCGGGGGTCGCGACCACCACGTCGTCGGCGTGCGCGAAGCGCTGGCGGATCGAGACGCGCGGCCTGGGCGTGGCGACGACGACGTCCCAGCCGAGCGCGCGCGCCGCGTCGACGACCGGCACGGCATCGTGGCCGGTGCCGAGCACGAACAGCCGTGGCGGCGGCAGCAGCGCCTCGATGCAGGCCTCGATCGTGCCGCCGGCGGTCCGGATCGACCGCGTGGCCGACCTGCCGCACTCGACCGCGCCGCGCAGCTCGGCCGCCAGCGCGTCGCGGACCGCGTCGGGCAGGGCGTCGCCGTACGGCTCGCCACCGGCGTGCACCGCGATGCGCGCGCCGACCGGCACGTCCGCGAGCTCGGAGCGGAACACGGTCGCGACCGCCGCGCGCCGCTGCGTGCGCGTGCACTCGTTTGCGAGCTCGAGCGGATCGATCCGCCCGCTCGGCGCCCCCGTGCCGGCGCGCTCGAGCATCACCTCGACGACGCCGTCGCAGCCGAGGCCGAACGCGGCGCGCACGTCGTCGTCGTCCGCATGCTCGGGCACGCGCGAGTCGTAGCGCACGACCACGGGCGAGCCGTTCTGCGTGCGCCACCAGCCCTTGGTGGAGATGTCGCCTTCGAGGCAGCCGCCGCTGACCGAGCCCGCGATCCAGCGGAACCGCGTCAGCAGCATGCGCGCGCCGGGACGGCGATACGCCGAGCCGGTCACGCACACGACGGTGGCGACGAGATAGGGCTCGCCCTGGCGGCGCAGGCGCGCCGCGGCTTCGACGATCGTTCGCTCGGTCATGATTTCCTCGTTGCGGGTAGCAGTTGCTCCACGGTGATCGGCAAGTCGCGCACGCGCTTGCCGGTGGCGTGATAGATCGCGTTCGCGATCGCGGCGGCGCCGCCGGTGATCCCGATCTCGCCCAGGCCCTTCGCGCCGATCGCGTTGACGTGCGGGTCGACTTCGTCGACGAAGATCACGTCGATCGGCGGCACGTCGGCGTTGACCGGCACGTGGTAGTCGACGAGGTCGCGGGTCACCGCGCGCGCGGTGCGCAGGTCGCGGACGGTGCGCTCCTCGAGCGCCATCCCGAGTGCCCATACCATGCCGCCCATCAGCTGGCTGTGCGCGGTCTTGTGGTTCAGGATCTTGCCGCACGCGAACGCACCGACCATGCGCGCGACGCGCGCGCGGCCGAGCTCCTCGTCGACCTGGACCTCGACGAACTGCGCGCCAAACGCGTGGCACGAGTACGCCTTGCTTTGCGGGCTGACGTCGGCGTGCAGCTCGACGACGAGCTCGTCGCGGCCCAGGCGCGCGAGACCGGCGAGGCCGCCGATCACGGCGAGCTCGGAGGCGAGCTGGCGGCACACGAGCTGGACCGCCGAGCCCATCGTCGCCGCGGTCATCGAGCCCGCCGAGAGCGGTGCCTCGGGCAACGCGGAGTCGCCGAGCTGGAGCGTCACCGCATCGAACGGCACGCCGAGCGCGTCGGCGGCGACCTGCGACAGGATCGTGTACGTGCCGGTGCCGAGGTCCTGCGTGCTCGCCTGCACGATGACGCTGCCGTCGCGGCGGATGCGCGCGCGCGCCGAGGCCGGCATCGTGCGCGCGGGATACGTCGCGGTCGCCATGCCGACGCCGACGAGCTCGCCGCCGGCCGTGCGCGCCGACCGCGGCACCGGGCTGCGCCGGGCCCAGCCAAACTTCTCGGCGGCCGCGCGATAGCACTCGCGCAGCGACTTCGACGAGTACGGCTTGTTCTCGTCGTCGTCGCGGTCGGCGTAGTTGCGCAGCCGCAGCTCGAGCGGATCGAGCTTGGCCGCGTACGCGAGCTCGTCCATCGCGGATTCGAGCGCGAAGCTGCCGCTCGCCTCGCCTGGCGCGCGCATGAACGTCGGAGTCGGCGCGTCGATGCGGACCACCCTGTGCGACGTCGACACGTTCGTGCACGCGTACAGGTGGCGCGCGGTGGTCGCCGACGGCTCGACGAACTCGTCGAACCGCGACGACTCGTTGATGACGTCGTGGCGGACCGCGACGAGCTTGCCGTCGTTGCCGCACCCGAGCGACACGTTCTGTATGGTTTGCGGACGATGCCCGACGAGCGAGAACATCTGCTGGCGGGTGATGACGAGCTTGACCGGCCGGCGGACCACGCGCGCCGCGAGCGCGGCCAGCGCGACGTGCGACCACGGCGAGCCCTTGCAGCCGAACGCGCCGCCGACGAAGTGATCGACGACGCGCACGTTGTCGCGCGGGATGCCGAACACCTCGGCGAGCCGCGCACGGCAGCCCGCGACGCCCTGCGTGGAGTCGTACACGGTGAGCCGGTCCGTGCCCTGCCACACCGCGGTCGTCGCGTGCGGCTCGATCGGGTTGTGATTCTCGACCGGCGTCGTGTAGGTCGCGGCGACGTGGATCGGCGCCGCGAACAGCGCGCTCGCGGCGTCGCCGCGGTTGGTGTCGGTCTTGCCGCGCGGGCCCGCCGTCTTCGGCGTGTAAGCCGCGCCGAGCGCCTCGACGAGGCTCGCGACCGCGGCCTCGGTGCGGTAGCGCGTCTCGAGGAGTAACGCGGCGTCTTGCGCGCGCTCGAGCGTGTCGGCGACGACCACCGCGATGGGTTGATCGGCGTAGTGCACGATATCGTCCTGGAGCAGCTGCAGCACGCGCGCGCCGGGCCCGTGCTCCTTCGGCTCGGCCTGCGCGTGCGGTGCGTCGTGAAGTGTGATCACGGCGAGCACCCCGGGCGCGCGGCGCGCCGTCGCGGTCTCGATCGCCTCGATGCGGCCGCGCGCGATCGCGCTGCCGACGATCACCGCGTGCGCGACATGCGCGACCGGCACGTCGGCGGCGTAGTCCGCGCGGCCGGTCACCTTGGCCGGCGCGTCGACGCGATCGAACGGGGCTCCGACCGAGCGCAGCTTCACGACACACCTGCCGCGCGCTCGAGGGCGCGCACGATCACGTGCTGCGCGAGCTCGACCTTGAAGGCGTTGTGCGTGCGCGGCTTCGCGCCTTGGAGCGCGGCCGTCGCGGCGCGCTGGAACACGTCGGATGACGGCGCCTCGCCGGCGAGCAGGCGCTCCGCGTCGCGCGCGCGCCACGGCTTGGTGGCGACACCGCCGAGTGCGATGCGCGCCTCGCGGATGCGGCCGGCGCCGAGATCGAGTGCGACCGCCGCCGACGCGAGCGCGAACGCGAACGACGCCCGATCGCGCGCCTTGACGTAGCGCGAGTGCACCGTGAACGGCCGCGCCGGCAGGTCGACCGCGACGATCACTTCGCCCGGCTCGAGCACGCTCTCGAGCTCGGGATGGTCGCCGGGCAGCGTGTGGAAGTCCTCGAACGCGACCGCGCGCTCGCCGCGCGGACCGTTCAGCCGGACCGTCGCGTCGAGCGCGGCGAGCGCGACGCACAGATCCGACGGATGCGTGGCGATGCACTGCGCGGAGCCGCCGAGCAGCGCGTGCGATCGGTTGTAGCCGTCGATCGCGGCGCAGCCGGCGCCAGGCTGGCGCTTGTTGCACGGCGACGCGAGGTCCCGGTAGTACGGGCAGCGCGTCTTCTGCAGGAGATTTCCGCCGGTCGTCGCCATGTTGCGAACCTGCGGCGACGCGCCGGCGAGCAGCGCCTCGGCGATCACCGGAAACCGCGCGAGGATCGCGGGGTGCGCCGCCGCATCGGCGTTGCTCGCGAGCGCACCAAGCCGCACGCCGCCGTCGGGCAGCACCGCGATCTCGGCGAGCGGCAGCCCGCCGAGATCGACGACCTGCGCGGGCGCGACGACGCCGATCCGCATCACGTCGACCAGCGTGGTGCCACCGCCGAGGAAGGCGGACTCGGGCCGCAGGCCGGCCTCGATCGCGATCGCGAGCTCGGGCGCGCGCACGTACGTGAAGCTCCTCACTTGCTACCTCCGCGCGCCGCCTGGATCGCGGCGACGATGTTCGGGTACGCGCCGCACCGGCACAGGTTGCCGCTCATGTGCTCGCGGACCTCGTCGTCGGTGTGCGCGCGATCCTCGGCGATGAGGCCGATCGCGCTCGTGATCTGGCCGGGCGTGCAGAACCCGCACTGCAGCGCGTCGTGCTCGACGAACGCGGTCTGCACCGGATGCAGCTTGTCGCCGTCGGCGACGCCCTCGATCGTCGTGATCTGCTTGCCCTGCGCGGTCGCCGCGAGCGTCAGGCACGACAGCACGCGCTTGCCGTCGGCGAGCACCGTGCACGCGCCGCATTGCCCGGCGTCGCAGCCCTTCTTCGTGCCCGTCAGGTCGAGGCGCTCGCGCAGCGCGTCGAGCAGCGAAACTCGTGGCTCGACGCGCAGCTGGTGCCGCTTGCCGTTGATGTCGAGCACGATGTCGAGCTCGTTCGGCGCGGGCGCCGCGGGCTCCGGCGCCGGCACCGCGGCCTTGTCGTCGCCGCGACACGCGCGCAGGAACGTGAACGCGAAGCCGGCGACGAGGCAGCTCGACACCCATTCGCGCCGCGTGAACAGCGGCGGCGGCGGCGCGAGCACCGCCTCGGCGGCGGCCTCGAGCGCGCTCGCGAGCCGCGGTCCGATGTCGAGCTCGCGGTGCGCGAACCGGATCGTGCCGTCCGCGTCGATCACGAACACGGCATCGCGGGCGCCGCGGACGCCGTAGAGCAGCGCCGCGGTCGCGACGTCACCGGCGAGCCGATCGCTGTAGTCGGCGAGCTGATCGGGATCGTCGTCGGGCCGGAACGACCACACGCCGTCCTCGGCGAGCACGACCAGCTCGGCGCCCAGGCCGCGCAGCGTCGCGCGGATCGCGTGCAGGTCCTCGCGCCCGAGGTGCTCGGCGCGCCACGCGCGAACGAACGCGAGCACGCGCGGCTCGCCGGTCGAGACCGGCGCGAGCGCACCGCGCGGCGAGTGCACGACGAACTCGGGTGCGTCCGAGCCGATCGCGGGCAGGGTCGCCATGTCAGTGGATCTCGATCTGGCGGACGCGGTTGAACGGGACGGGCTCGCCGCGGTTGCCGTCCGCGACGTAGACCATCGAGCCGTCCGGCTTGGCCGAGATGCCCTCGAGCCCGTGGAACTCGCCCTGCAGGTCGTCGTCGTTGTCGGCGTAGCCGTCGGTGCCGTCGCCCGCGATCGTGTCGATCGTCGAGCCCTGGATGCGGCGCACGCGGTAGTTGTTCCAGTCCGTGACGTACAGCGTGCCGGCGCTGTCGATGGCGAGCGCGTACGGAGCCGAGAACATCGCGCTCGTCATCGCGCCGTCGGCATAGCCGGCCTCGCCGGTGCCGGCCATGGTCGTCACCGAGCCCTGCAGCGTCACGACGCGCAGGCGGTTGTTTCCCGAGTCGGCGACGACGAGCGAGCCGTCGCTGCGCTGCACGATGCCGAGCGGGATGTCGAACAGCGCGGCCGGCCCGGTGCCGTCCGCGAAGCCGGCGGTGCCGAACGTGCCGGCGATCCGCGTCACCGCGCCCGTGCTGGGGTTCAGCAGCTCGACCACGTGGTTCTCGTAGTCGGCGAGCGCGAGCTGACCGTTGGACAGCGGCGTGATCCCGCGCGGCATGCCGATCTTGTCGGCGACCTCGGTCGCGGTCTTCGCGGCGATGTCGATCTTCCAGACCGAGCCGGTCGTGGTCGGCGTGTGGTGGCCGCCGCCGTCCGCGTCGGTCGTGCACCACAGCGTTCCGGACTTGTCGAACACGACCGCGAACGGCTTCTCGAAGCCCAGCTGCGCGATCAGCGTGCTCGTCGTGCCGTCGGACGCGACGACGCGGATCTTGTTGTTGTCGAAATCAGCGACGTAGACGTTGCCGTCGGGTCCGAACGCGACGCCGGTCGGGTTCGAGAACCGCGCGATGTCGCGATCGCCGTCGATATAGGCGGGATCGCCGGATCCGGCGAGCGTGCTGACGCCGTTCGTGAACGGAGGCGCCGAGCCCCCGCCGTCCCCGCCACCGTTGGAGTCAGCTGCACAGCCGCACAGCGCGACCGTGACGAGCGCGAAAACCTCGTAGATGCGCGACATATGCCGTGAGTCAGCAAGAAGCCTGCCGGGGCCGCTGACTCGTCAGAACGCGAGCGCGAAGACCGGCACGGTGTGCGCGGTGGTCGTCGGCGCGCGTTCGAACGTGCGCTCGTAGCCGCGTGCCACGACGAAGGCGAGCGCGACGTCTGCCGCAGCGTAGAGCAAGCGCACGGGCAGCTCGCGCTGCCAGCCCGTGAGATGCGCGTAGCCGAGTCCCATCGACACGTCGTCGCCGCGGCCGAGCGGAATGACGTCCTTCGCGAAGTCGACCCAGAGGCCGGTACCGGCGACGGTGAGCGCGAGCTGGCCG
Source organism: Kofleriaceae bacterium (assembly GCA_036490935.1). Classification (GTDB taxonomy): domain Bacteria; phylum Myxococcota_A; class Polyangia; order Haliangiales; family Haliangiaceae; genus JABFXX01. Next base: position 76,045 of record DASXCY010000196.1, read on the forward strand.
TAGCGATTGCCGGGCCAGGCACTCGTGTAGACGAGCGCCGCGAACCCACCGAGCAGCACGAGGTCGGTGATCTTGGGCGCGAAGTAGAAGACGACCTTGTCGCCGTCGGATTTCAGGCCACGCACGTAGGTCCAGCCGAACCGGAAGCGATGGACGTGCGGATCGATGCCGGGCGGGAAGACGTGCAGCTCGTCGACGTCGGCGCCGACCAGCTTGGCGGCGAGCGCGTGGCTGCCTTCGTGCAGCGAGACGCCGCCGAGGTAGTCGATCGGCGCCGCGGCGAGGCCGACGTAGACGAGCGTCGCGTTCGACGGATCGGCGTGGGCTTTCCGATCGAGCACGAGTACGAGCACGAGCACGAGCAGCCCGAGGCCCGAGGCCCGAGGCCCGAGGCCCGCGCGGCTCATGCCGCGCTCACCCAGAGCTCGTCGCTGGGATCGAAGCCGAGGCGGCGCGCAAGCGCGAGCGACGGCGCGTTGCCTTCGTCGGCGCCCCACACCGGCTCGCGGCCGTGCGCGCGCTCGTCGCGGATCATCGCGGCCGCGACGATCGTCGCCAGGCCGAGCTGGCGCGCGCCGGCCAGCGTGTCGACCGAGACGTCGAACCAGCGCTCGCTGCGCCACGGCGCGTACGCGAAGCTCGCCGGTCGCCCGTCGAGCCAGGCCGCCCACACCGTGCTGCGGCCGCGCGCCCACGCGAGCTCGGCGGCGAGCGGGGCCGGTACGTGGTCGATCGATTCGTCGCCGAGCGGTGCGGCGCCGCCGCCGTCGGGCAGCCGCTCGGCATCGGGCAGCGTGTGCAGGATCGCGCGCTCGCTGGCGCGGCCGAGCGCGCGCAGCGCCGCGACCACGTCCTCGCGCTCGATCGCGAACAGCAGCGTGAAGCCGACGCGCTCGCGCGCCAACTCGGCGACGGCCCCGGCGTCCGCATCGCCGGCGATGACGATCAGCTTCACGCCGTCGTGGCCGATCGCGAGCCCGCCGCGGAGGTCCTGCCGCCAGCCGTCGGGATCGCGCGCGATGCCGTGCGCCTCGAGCCAGCGCGGCACGTCGGGCAGCGGCAGCTCGATCATCAGGCCTTCGCTCGGGCCGGTTGCCGACGGCTACGGTTCCGTCGCGCGCTCATCGCTCGAGCCCGTCGAGATAACCGATCGCGGCGTTCAGATCGCCGGCCAGGCAGTAATTAATGCGCTTGCGCGACGGCGCCTGCGCGCGGCGCAGCGCATCGATCGCGCGCGCGTCGCCCAGCGCGCGCAGGTGCGCGACCGCCTCGCGGCGCTGCTGGCAGGCGAGGTCGCGGTCGTCGAGATCGAGCTCGTACGACATCACCAGCTCGTCCTTGAACGCGAGCCTGTGCTCGTCGATGACCTCGCGCGCGGCCTCGCGGCGTCTGGCCGACTGCGGCGCGACCGCGGCCTTGCCGAGCGCGGCGTGCGCGTGATCGTCGCCCGAGCTGATCCACAGATCGAACGCGTCGCGCACGACGCCGGGGTCGGTGTCGGCGGCCATCACGCGGAGGTTGTCGATCAGCTCGGGATTTGCGGCGGTGCTCGCGTCGAGCACCATCGCCTTGCGATACGCGTCGAGCGCGTGCCGGCTGTCGTGGCGCGCGGAGTACGCGTGGCCGAGCACGAGCTGCGCGTCGGGATCGTTCGCGACCGTCGCGGCATTTTGCTCGAGGATCTGGATCGCGCGCGTCGGATCGCCGTGCGCGAGCGCGTCGTTGGCCTGGCCCGCGGGCGAACCCGGATCGATGCCGCCGTTATCGCCGGGCGCGGTCCACAGCGCGATGCTGATGCCCGCGATCGTCGCGATCACGGCGACCGCCGCGATCGCCGCGACGACCTTCCAGCGCTTGCGCCTGGGCACGCGCTTGAGCCGCTGCTCCGGCGTCAGCCCGAAGATCGCCTCGCCGCTCGGCCCGGTGAACGGCAGGCCGATGCCGACGCCGCCACCCGGCCGGCCGCGTGGATCGCCCGGCGCGACGACCGGCGGATCGACGCCGATCTTCGTCGCGACGCGCACCGGCCCGATCATCGGTGTGCCCGGCGTAGCCGGCGTGGGCGAGCGCGGCGCCGCGAGCAGCACCTCGTCGATATCCTCGGCGATCGACGCGTTCTGGCGGCCGACGTTGCCGGTGATATCGAGCCCGCCGTCCTCGTCGAGCAACGAGCGCGCACCCGTCTCCTCGGAGTCCGGCCGCTCGAAGTTGACGTCGGTCTGCCCGCCGTCGCGCGTGTGCAGCGCGTCCTCGACCGTGGCGAGGAACACCTCGGCATTCATGTAGCGATCGGCCGGCTTCTTGGTCAGCCCGCGCACGATCAGCTTCTCGACCGACGACGGCACCGGCCTGCCGCCGCGCACCAGGCGCGAGCGCATCGGCGGCACCGGCTTGCCGGCGTGCATCGACATCACCTCGAGCTTGTCCTCGCTGTAGAACGGCGGCTGGCCGCACAGCATCTCGTAGCCGATGGTCGCCGCCGCGTAGAGGTCGGCGCGGCCGTCCATCGGGTTGCCGAGCGCCTGCTCGGGGGCCATGTAGATCGGCGTGCCGAACGCCATGCCGGCCTGCGTGAGCCGCACGCCGTCGTCGAGCTCGCCGGTGAGTGGCTTCGCGATGCCGAAATCGAGGATCTTCGCGAAGTCGACGTCGTTGCCGTGGCGGATCAGGAAGATGTTCTCGGGCTTGATGTCGCGGTGGATGAGCCCGGCCGCGTGGATGTGGCCGAGCCCGCGCAGCACGTGGGCGAGGATGTGGAGCGCGCGGCCCGGTGCGAGCTGGCCCTCGGTCTCGAGCACGTCGGCGAGCGACTTGCCCTCGAGCAGCTCCATCGCGAGGTAGAGCGCGCCGCCGCCCAGCCGCCCGACGTCGTACGTGCTGACGCAGTTGGGATGATCGATGCGGCCGACCGACAGCGCCTCGCGCTCGAACCGATTGCGCACCTCGGGCGACGCGGCGAGCGACGGATGCAGGATCTTGACCGCGACCTGACGGCGCAGGTTGACGTGCGTGGCCCGATAGACAAGCCCCATGCCACCGCGCCCGAGCGTAGCCTCGAGCCGATAGCGTCCATCGACCACGGTGCCGATCATCTCGTGGCCATCGCCCTCGAGCGGAATCGGCGTCGTCGCCAGCGCCGGATCGCTGTCGTGGGGCGCCATCGGGTCGGTCCATTGTGCCATCACACCAAGTTCGCGTCATTCCGGGCTTGGCCATGCACTTGCCATCGCAAGCGCTGATCTGTAGATTTCCGGTCCCGACCCCGCCCAGGTAGCTCAGTTGGTAGAGCAGCGGACTGAAAATCCGCGTGTCGGCGGTTCAACTCCGTCCCTGGGCACGACTCCGGCTTCTCTGGCTGATCTCGTAGCCCCTGGCCGAGACGAGCGTACGATCGCGCGATGAAACCGACCGATGGGCCGGACCAACCGTCGGCGTCGACCGCCGGGGCCGATCCGGCGCTTACCCCTACGATCGCACGTCCATCGGTCGCCTACCAGGCGACCGTCGGCGCCGCCTCAGAGCCAGGCGCCACGCAAGGGCGCTCGTTACCCGGTTACTCGCTCGGCGGAGTGATCGGCCGCGGCGGGATGGGTGAGGTCGTCAGCGCGCACGACGAGCGGATCGGGCGCGACGTCGCCATCAAGCGAATGCGCGGCACCGCGCCGACCGCCGACGCGACCACGCGGTTCCTGCGCGAAGCTCGCATCCAGGCGCGCCTCGAGCACCCGGCGATCGTGCCCGTTCACGAGCTCGGTCGCGATGGCAATGGCCAGCCGTTCTTCACGATGAAGCGGCTCGCGGGCGTCACGCTCGCGGAGCTGCTCGCAGCGACGCCGCCGCCACCCCGCCAGCGCCTGTTGCGCGCGTTCGCGGACGTGTGCAGTGCCGTCGAGTTCGCGCATTCGCACCGCGTCGTCCACCGCGATCTCAAGCCGGCGAACATCATGCGCGGCGACTTCGGCGAGGTCTACGTGCTCGACTGGGGGGTCGCACGCGTGTTCGGCGAGGCCGATGCCGGGTCGGTCCACGCCGGCGTCGAATCGCTCGACGGCATGACGAACGCCGGCGCGGTGCTCGGCACGCCGGGCTACATGGCTCCCGAGCAGGTGCTCGGTGCGCCCGACGTCGGCCCCGCGGCCGACATCTACGCGCTCGGCTCGATCTTGTTCGAGATCCTCAGTGGCGAAGCCCTGCACCCGCGCGGGCCCGGCGCGCTGGCGTCGACGCTCGCCGGCATCGACGGCCGTCCCGCCAAGCGCCAACCCGACCGCGCGATCGCACCCGAGCTCGACGAGGTCTGCGTGTCCGCACTCGCGCTCGATCCGAATGCGCGACCCACCGCGGCCGACCTCGCCGAGCGTGTCGAGCGCTATCTCGACGGCGACCGCGATCTCGAGCGGCGCCGCGAGCTCTCGGCGGAGTGGCTGGCGAAGGCGCGTGCCGCCCTGTCCGCCGACGAGGTCGGCCGCCGTGTCGAGGCGCTTCAGAACGCGGGCCGCGCGCTCGCGCTCGATCCCGAGTCGAACGATGCGGCCGGGTTCTTCGCCCACTTGATCGCCGAGCCGCCGAGCCAGCTTCCGGCGCAGCTCCAGCGCGATCTCGAGCGTGCCGACGTCGCAGTCCAGCGCCGGCAGTCGAAGGTGGCGGCGCTGTCGTTCGTCTCGGCCGCGGTGTTCCTGCTGCTGGCGTCGTGGAACGGGTTGCGCAGCGTCGCGACGGTGGGGCTCGTCGGGGCGCTCACGGCCGTGATGGCGGCCGCGGCGTTCAGGCTGTCGCGCCGGCGCGCGTTGCCGCGCGAGATGATGGCGGTCGTCGTCGGCAACGCGCTGCTTGCCGCGCTGCTGTCGCGCGCGTTCGGGTCGCTGATCCTCGCGCCGGCGGTCACCTGCGTGATGGCGGTGTCGCTGACCTCCTATCCGCAACTGATCGACCGCGCCAAGCTCGTGATCCCGATCCTCGTCGCGAGCTGGATCGTGCCCGTCGTGCTCGAGCGCGCCGGTGTGATCGACTCGACGTGGGGAGTCGAGGGCGGCAAGGTCGTCTCGATGTCGACGATGATCGCGATCGATGGTGTCCCCACGACGGCCTTGCTGGTCAGTGCCAACGTGATCATCATCGTCGTCGTGGCGTTGTTCGCGAACGCGCTCGCGCGGTCGCGGCGCGATGCCCAGCGCCAGGTCGAGATCCAGGCGTGGCATCTGCGGCAGCTCGTGCCGGCCTCGCCGGGGTCGTCGTGAGCCGAGCGATGGCCGTGCTCGCGCTCGCGTTCGCGCCGACCGCCGCGTGCGCGGACATGATGAACAACGGGGCCATGCACGACCACGCCGACGCGACGCTGGCGCGCGCGAGCCGCGATCACGTGGATCGACACGAGCTCCTGGCCGACCGCGTCACGTTGAATCTCGGCGTGGCGGTCCCGATCTACGGGTCATACGCGCTCGACCAGCGGGTGTTCGGCGGTGTGCGGCCGTCGGCGGTAGTGTTCGATTGGATCCTCGGCGGCGCGGCACCGGCGGCACTCGGCATCACGGCGCTCGCCGACGGCGGCTTGTCGGCGCGGACGCGATCGACGCTCGGCTGGACCGCGCTCGGGCTCTACGCGTCGACGCGCATCGGCGTGCTGGTGATCGGCAACCTTCACATCTCGGAATACAACCGCTACATCAAGCTCAGGGCCGGTATCACAGAAGGGCCCTCCGGCCAGCTCGCACCCGCGCTCGTCGCCGGCACGAGCTGGTAACCTGCGAGCCATGACAGCTCTCTACACCGCGGTCGCTACCGCAACGAACGGCCGCTCGGGTTCCATCAAGAGCGACGACGGCCAGCTATCCGCGCCACTCGCTGTGCCGAAGGAGCTCGGCGGTCCCGGCGGCGCGGGGACGAATCCCGAGCAGCTCTTCGCCGCTGGTTACGCGGCGTGCTTCGGCAGCGCTCTCGGGCTCGTCGCCCGCACTCGCAAGATTGCCATCGGCGAGGTCGCGATCACCGCGAAGGTCAGCCTCGTAAAGGACGACACGAGCTTTCGGCTCGCCGTCGAGCTCCACGGCGAATTCAAGTCGATCGCGAGCGAGCAGGCACACGCACTCATGGAGGCCGCACACGAGGTGTGTCCGTACTCCAAGGCCACGCGCGGCAACGTCGTCGTCACGCTCACGCCGTGAGCTCTCGCGAGCTCGCGCCGACCGGTGCGCAGCCGATCAGCGAGCGCGCCTGCGGCGTCGCAGCCGGGATGCCAGCGCGAGCGCCATCGCGACGAGCCACGGTGACGCGCGGCCGCTCGCATCGCAGCCGCCGGTGCCGGCGTCGGCGTTCAGCGGCCAGCACGCCCCGCCGGCGCCCGCTTGCTCGCAGCTGAAACCGGTCGGGCACGCGTCGGTGCCGAGCGCGCACGGGATGACGCAGTGGTTGGCGATGCCGTCGCTCGCGCACTGGCCGGAGTCACAGTCGCTGTTGTCGCGGCACGACGCGCCGAGACCGTCGGCGCCGGCGTTGCCCGCGATGCACGCGCCGAGGTAACACGTGTCGGTCGCGCCCGGGCAGTCCGCATCGGCGCTGCATCCCGGTGCCTGCGTGACCGAGACCGCGCGCGTGGTCTGCGCGCCCGAGGACGTGCTGCACGCGATCGCGATCGTGTAGCTGCGATCCGGCAACGACGTCGGCGCGGCGATCGTATATGGCGGAACGGTCACGTCGCCCAGCGGCTCGACACCGACGGTGAAATCGACCTCGGCGACCGAGGCGCCATCGTTCGAGGTGCAGTCGGCCTGCACGGTGAAGCCGGGCGGCACGACCTGTCCGTCGAACGGCTGAACCACCGCGAGCGTCGGCGCGAGGGCGCCGGTCAGCACGGCGCCATTCGGCGTGCCGTTTCCCGTCGGACCATCCCATCCCGGCGCCGCCGAGCACAGCACCGAGTCGCACGCGCCGTCGGATCCGGTCGTCACGTCGAAGAACGCGGTGGGGTTCGCATACGCGAATGCGGGCGTCGCAGCGCCGTGGCCGGTCTGCGCGAAGATCGCGGCGACCAGCGGGCTCGATGCGCTCGTGCCGCCGACCACCGTCCAGCCACCGCCGTGCGCGACCGCGACGCCGGTTCCGGGGTTGGCGACGGCGGACACGTCGCCGATCATCCGCATGTCGCAGGCCCGCGACGTCTGCCACGACGGCTTGGGCACGACCACGCTGCAGCCGGCGCCGGCGCCGGCCCACGCGCGCTCGCTGTAGCCGCGAGCCGTGACGGCATCGCGCTCGAGCGATGTGCCACCGACCGCGATCACGTTACTCGACGATGCGGGATAGCTGGCGCCGTCGGGCTCGAAGCCACCGTCGCCGGTGGATGCGAAGGTCGCGATGCCCGCGTGCGTGAAGTGCATGTCGTTCGCCGACACGTCGAACTCGGCCTCGGATGCGCCCCAGCTGTTGCTGATCACGGTCGCGCCCGCGGCGGCCGCGATGTCGTTGCCGACGACGAGCCCGTCGCCGCCGTCATCGTCGGCTTGCACGACGATGAGCTTGCAGCTCGGGCATCCCGCGCTCGCCATGTCGACGTCGAGCGCGGTCTCGATCGTCCAGTCGTCACCGGGAGGCGGCGCCTGCGGCAGCGGCGCGGTCTGGCCTTCCTGGTTGACGATCGTGAGGCAACCGCTCGCGCTCGTGCACGCCGGCAACCCGAACTGGCTGCGATAGCTCGCGAGATCGGTCTCGAGACCGGGATACCCGAACGCGTCGACGACCGCGACCGTCGCGTCGACCGGGGTCGACACGTCGAGGTTGTACGCGGACTCCAGCTCGGCCGGTCCGTACCCGCTCGGCGTCGCGAGCGCGACCACTCGGGCGCGCGCGTAGCAGCGAAACCACCCGCCGGAGCACACGTCGATCGTCGCGGTCGCGTCATCCGGTGCCGCCGGCTGGCCACAGGCCGCCGCGCTCGCGAGGAGGAGGACGAATACCGCGCGCACCGAGATCCTGCACAACGTAGACGACAAGGAGACCGACAAGAAGGCATTCGTGCCCAAAAACCAGGTCACTCGCGCGAGTGCCGCAGCTTGTCGGCGGTCGTGTCGTAGGTCCCAGCCGCCAGCAGCTTCGGCTCGTCATGCGAATTGCAGCAGCGCGAGCCAGTTGGCGAGCTGCGGCTTCGGCGGCGGCAACGCGGCGGCGGATTCCGACGCGCTCCTCGTCGGAACGCGAGGACGCGGCAACGCAGGGATCGCGCCAACTGCCGCCGAGCTGCCGCCGCGAGGCGGATCAGCGCAGGCGAACTCTGGGGTTAGGCGCCGGTGCCGGTGGGCGTGATCGTGAACGTGTCGATCGTCGAGCCGGTGGAATAGTCGTAGGTCGTCACCGACAGGTTGCCGTTCGAGAGCATGTTCACGATCGTGTAGCCGTAGTTGGTGCCGCTCGTGAGCGGGGCTCCGCCGATGCCGACGATGATCTCCTTGTCGTACGACTCGTGACGGTATTCGTGGGTGTGACCGACGATGAGCAGCGTGAGCGGGTGGGCGTCGATGATCGTCTGGCTTTGCGAGCAGCTGGTTTGCGACACGTCGGCCACGCTCTCGTGGCGGACGACGAACGTGTAGGTCGACGTCTTCGCCAGCTCGCCGGTCAGCCAGCTCGCCTGGGTCGAGTCCCACGCGTTGCACGCGAGCACGACGAGCTTCGCCGTCCAGCTGTGGTCGGTCGCCGCGAAATTCTCGGTGTAGTACGGCTTGGTCTGCGAGATCGGCGACAGCATCGTGTCGATGTATGCCGTCATGTTCTTCGTGATGCCGTCGCTGTTGCCGCTGCCGCAGTTCGACGCGGTGTAGCCGGTGCACTCGTGGTTTCCCATCGCCGGATAGAAGTCGCCGGTGAAGCTCGCGCGTGCGCCCATGTACTTGTCGATCTGCGGCGTCTGCTCGGTGCCGCTCGTGCTCGCGTACTGGTAGTCGCCGGTTCCGATCGCGAACGTCGGCTTCGGCGTCGCCTGCTCGATGTCGCTGTAGATCTTCGTGATGATCGACGTCGGGTAGTTCGACGTGTCGTCGATCGACGCCGGCCGCGTATCGCCGACGACGGCGAACGTAAAGCTCGTGTCGCCGCCGCCACCACCGCCACCGCCACCACCGCCACCGCCACCACCACCGCCACCGCCACCACCGCCGCCACCACCGCCGCCGCCACCACCACCGCCGCCGCTACCGCCGCCGCTACCGCCGCCGCCGCCGCTGTTCGATGCCGCACAAGCAGCCAGGATCAGAGTCAAGACGATCAGCGCGCGCATGGGGTCCCTCCTCGCGCCGAAACGCTAGAGCGACAGCCGCGTCACGTGAAAGCAAAATCGTCGACGCAAATTGCGCAAAACGATATGAGTACAAACGATGCACACACGAAATGCGCAAGCTCGTGCACGTCGCTACTGCAGCCGGACCTCGCCGGACCAGGCCGTGCAACGCTGCGGCTGTTCGAGGGGCGTATCGCATCGCGAGGCCGCGACCGCGGTGGGGCCTGTCGCCGCGATGCCCGTCGCCGCGATCGGCAGCGCGAGCTCGACGATCCATTCCTCGTCGTGGTTCGACGGATCGTCGAGCGTGCCGTCCTTGTCGATCGCCAGCGCGCCGGCTTCGACGGCCGGATCGGACTTGCCCGTCGCGTACACCGTCCACTGATGACCACCGAGCTTCACGACGAACGCATCGGTGGACTGGATGTTGTCGTCGGCCGCGTACAGGCCGACGTACACGTGACCGGCGTCGTGGAGCAGCCGGATCTCCGACGACGGCCGCGACAGCTGTCCGTCGTCGCCGAGGAACTGACCGCGCAGCGCGCGCTTCGACCAGTCGGGCTCGTCCCACTCGCCGTCGATCTTGATCGGGCCGGTGGTGGTCGGGATCGACAGTGGCTCGGCAGGGGGAGTCGCCGCGTGGCCACGACATGCGCCCACGACGACGAGCAACACGGCTAGCGATCGCATCGTGGCACTAGCGTAGCTGCTTCACCGCGGATTCGAGCCAGGTCTCGTCGAGAAAATCGCGGCGAGCACGGCCTCGATCCTGGGGCGCAGCGCCGCGCGGACAGCCGCCGCCGCGGCGGTCACTTGTCGTAGAACGAGCCGCCGAACGAGACGGTCGCGTTGCTGACGCCCATCGGGGTCGGCGCGGCGTCGTAGTAGTCGAGGAACGGGGTCCACGTCATCGTGGTCTGGTCCTCGACCTCGACGAGCGCGGTGACGTTATACGCGGTGCCGGGAATCTCGGCGCCGTACATGCCGTCGCGTGCGGGCACGCCGAGCGTGCCGATCGACGCGACCGGCAGTGGCGCGTTGCTGCCGTCGACGATCGTCACGGTCAGCCGGCCGGTGAGCGGCCGCGTCGTGCCGTCCGCGAGCAGCACGCCGGTCGTGTTGGTCGCGACGAGCACGCCGGCGGCGAGGTTCGACTGGGTCGTATCGTACGTCCACGCTTCGCCCGGTTGATCGATCGGCCCGTCGAGCGAGACGCCGCACGGCGTGGCCGGATCGTCGCAGACGATCCACCAGATGTGGAACAGGTCGCCGCGCACGATGCCGGTGTACGTCCACAGCAGCCCGCCGGCGCGACCGAGGTCGCCCTCCATGCTCCACGCGAGGTCGTACGGCGGAAACGTGTCGTCCAGCACCGGCGTCAGCTGCGAGTCCGCGCAGCCGACCATGTTGACCATCGCGCCCATCGGCGTGTTCGGACACTGGTCGATCGGATCGACCACGCCGTCGTGGTCGGTGTCGCACTGGTCGCCGCACGACGCGTCAGCAGTCGGCCCGCCACCGCCACCACCACCGCCGCCGTCGCCGGGCGCGCCGGCGCCGCCCTTGGCGCAGCCCGCGAGCGCCGCGAGCACGAGAACGACCCCAACCCTCATCACGGTGAAGTGTACTTGCAATCGCGCAGGACGTACACGTCGCCTGCGGTCTCCGCGGTGTGTTCGCCGCCCGGTCCGGGCGGCGGCGCAGCAAATTCGTTGGTGCGCTCCAACTTGCCGGTCGCGCTCACGGTCTTGCCCGACACCGCATCCGGCCAGCTTTCGGCGGGCGGCGTCGGTCCCGTCGTGTGACCGCCGGCACAGGCCGCGATCACCAGCAGCGTGGCTACTTGGCGGACCACGACGCGTGCTCGATCACCCACCGCGTGGCCGGCGAGCCGTGGGCGTGCTCGCCGGCCGCGTTGACCACGTCGTCCGGCGCGATCTTCGCGAGCGTGCCGGTCACGGTGACCAGCTTGCCATCGATCGCGCGATCCCAGCGCTCGAGGCCGCCGATGTAGATCGGCATGCCGATGTCGCCGACCACCACGGCGCCGAGCGCCGCGTTGCGTGCGGTGCCTTCGAACGTCACTTGCGTGCCCAGCTTGTCGTCGAGGCTCATCAGTGGCTTCCTCCCGCATGCGCGGCGGTCGCCGGCGCGGCCTTGCCCGGGTCGCTGTAGCGCTCGCCCGTGCCGCTCTCCGCCGTGGCGGGCTCGGATGCGCCCCGAGACGCGGCGGCCGGCTTGGCCTGGACGTCGTGTTCGATCATGTGGAGCTCGAGGTTAGCATTGTACGGCACACCCCGACCCAGACTTCCCCGTCGCGGCGACTCGTGGCAGTGTCGGGCTCCTTTTACTACTCGAGGAGCACATGACGATGCGGCTAGCGATCGGGATGATCTGCGTGTTGGCGATGTCGGCGGGCCAGGTGGCGTCGGCGGACGATCACGCCGTGATGGCGGCGGAGAATCAGCTCAAGAAGGCGATGGCCGATGAGACGTCGGCGCACCGCCTGATGGCGGCCGCGGCGCGCGAGAACGCGAAGGCGCACAAGGACGGGGCCGCGGCGACCGTCGCGATCCAGAAGGCCTACGCGCAGCGCGCGAAGGCGAAGAAGGACTCGGCGCAGGCGGCGGCCGACGAGGCCTCGGCCAAGGCGCTCGACGACCAGGCACGCGCCGACGCGAAGCGCGCATCGGCCGACGACAGCTATGCCTCGTCGGAGGCGGCGGCCGCGGATCAGGACAAGGCATTTGCAGCCGCGGATGCGGCCGCTCGCACGGCCGCGCATGCCGCGAAGTCGCACGCCGACGCGAAGGCGACCGCCGACCTCGAGGCTGCGGTCCGCGATCAATCGGCGGCGGAGGACGCGTCGGCCAAGGCGCAGGGCGAGCTCGATGCCACCGCGACCGCGAAGCAAGCCGCTTCCGACGCGCTGGCCAAGGCGGAAAATCTTCTCGGCACGTCGCCCGGCGACGCGGCGTCGCTCGCGCAGGTCGACAAGGCCGAGGGCGATCTCGCGAAGGCGCATCACGACGAGCAGGTCGCACTCGCGGCGCGCGCGAAGTCGCGTGCGGATTACGCGGCATCGTCGCAGAAGGTCGCGCAGGCGTACGCCGCGGCCGCGGCTGCGGAGAAGGACTCGAAGGCCGCGGCCGCCGACAAGCGCGCGGCGGAAGCCGCCGCCTCCGCCGCGAAGGCCGACGAGGCGCGCGCCACCGCGGCCGCCGCGACGGCCGCGGCTGCCGAGGAGCAGGCGACCCACTACGAACAGGTCGCGGCGGCGGCGAAGGCGTCGGCCCACGCGTCGGCCGATGCGGCTTCGCGTCACACGAACGCCGCGAGCGCGGACCTCGCGCGCGCGTACACGCTGCGCGCGAAGGCGAACACGGCGATGGCGAAGGCCAACCACGACATGGTGAAGGCGCAGCAAGCCCTCGCCGCGGCGCGCCAGGCTCACGCCCGCGCGATCCACGACATCGCGGCGGCGTGAGGCTCTGGCCGCTCGCCGCGGTCATCGCGGCCGCGCTCGCGCTGGTCGCGCTGTGGACGTGCGCGAGGCCGGCACATTCGCCGGTGTCGCCACCGGCGGCGGGATTCGACGTGCTCGCCGACCCGGATCTGCAGCTGCTCGTGACGCCCTCGCCGGAGGGCCACCAGCCGTTCACCCGCGCGATCGATGGCGCGCGCGCGTCCGTCGATCTCGCGATGTTCCACCTGACCGACGAGGGCGTCGTCGCGGCGCTCGTGCGCGCGGCCGGCCGCGGCGTGCACGTGCGGGTCATCGTCGACGGCAAGGGGCTTCAAGCCGGGCACACCGAGGCTGGGGCGCACGCCAATCGCGGCGCGTTCGATCAGCTCCAGGCCGGCGGCGTCGAGGCGCGGCCGTCGAGCGCGGCGTTCTCGATCACGCACGAGAAGGCGATGGTGGTCGACGGCCAGCTCGCGTTCATCACCGCGATCAACCTCACGCGCGACGCCGATCGCACGCGCGACCTCGGCGTGGTGACGCGGCGGCCCGAGATCGCGGCGGCGGTCGAGGAGCTGTTCGAGACCGACTGGCAGAACGCGCAGGGCCGCGGCCACGTCACCCCGCGCGATCTGCCGGCGAGCCTCGTGGTGTCGCCGACCGGCTCGCGCGCGCGGCTGGTCGCCTTGATCGGCTCGGCTCGGCGCGAGCTGCTGGTGACGGTCGAGAACCTCGGCGATCCCGAGATCGATCGCGCGCTCGCCGAGGCGCTGCATCGCCACGTCGCGCTGCGCGTCATCGTGCCGATGTGCGACAAGAACCCGAACCCGCTCTACAACCTGCCGGCCGCGCGCGCGCTCGCCGGTGAGGGCGCCGACGCGCGCGTGATGCCCGCACCCGAGACCCCCGATACGCCGTACATGCACTCGAAGATGATCCTCGTCGACGGCGCGACCGCCTACGTCGGCTCCGTGAACTTCTCGGCGAATTCGACGACCAAGGCGCGCGAGCTCGGCATCATCTTCGCGAACGCGCCGGCGGCCGCGCAGATCCGCACGATCTTCGACGCCGACTGGGCCCACGCCGTGCCGCCGCCCGCCGACGATGCGGCCGCGAGCTGCCGGCGCTGATGTGAGGCCCGAGGCCCGAGGCCCGATCAGCCTGCCGCGGCGGCTTTCGCCTCGGCCGTCTCCGGAACGCGTTCGTTGCGCTTCATCAGCACCGGGATCAGGAACTTCGCGAGCGCGCCGAAGATGTCGTTCTCGGGCTCGAGCATCTTGCCGAGGCCCTGCGCGGTGATCAGCGCGACGAACACCAGCATCATGTCGGTGATCGGGCGCACGCGGTGCTTGCGGCCGAGCGCGAGCAATTCGCCGATCAGCTTGCCCTGCTCGAGGTTCTTGATGTCCTTGACGCGGAACTTCTTCGCGAACGCCTCGACGTCGACGCGCAGGGCGTCCCAGTCGATCGCGCCGGCGTAGGTGTGAAACCGCTTGATGTGGGTGACGATGTCGTCGGGCGTGCCCATCGCGATGCACTTGGACATGTCGATGAACTGCAGCAGCACGTCGTCGTGCAGCAGCTTCGCGAGCCCGACGTCGAAGATGACGAGGCGGCTGCCGTCCTGGACGACCAGGTTGCCGGGGTGAAGGTCGGCGTGCACGAAGCCGTCCTCGAAGCACATCTTGAACATCAGCTGGCGCACGGTGTCGGCGAGGTCGTGGTAGTTGCCGGGTGGCAGCGCGTCGATCTTGGTGCCGCGCACGAACTCCATCGTCAGCACGCGCGGGCCGCACAGCTCGGCGACGACCTCGGGGAACGAGACGTTCGGCGTGCCCGTGAAGTTGCCGCGAAACCGCGTGTAGTTCTTGGCCTCGATGCGCAGGTCGGTCTGATCATGAATGGCTTCGACGAAGTGGCGCGTGTGGCCGACCGGATCGCTGCGCCGCCACGTCGGGTGCAGCGAGGCGACGTGCGCGAGCCCGAGCAGGATGACCTGGTCGCGCTCGACCTGACGGCGCACGCCGGGCCGCAGCACCTTGACCGCGACCTCGCGGCCGCCGTCTTCGAGCCGCGCGCGGTGGACCTGCGCGACGCTCGCCGCGGCCACCGGTTGCTCGTCGAATTCGGAGAAGATCTCGGCGATCGGGCGGCCGAGCTCGGCCTCGAGCGTCGCGCGGACGCGGCGAAACGAGAACGGCGGCAGGCGATCCTGGAGCATGCGGAGCTGATCGATGACCTCGGGCGCGAACAGGTCGGGCCGCGAGCTCATCACCTGACCCATCTTGATGAATGTCGCGCCGAGCGTGCTCATCGTCTGGCGCAGCGTGAAGCCATCGAGCTTGGCGACCGCCACCTGGCGGCGCGGCCCCCACACGGCGATCGCGAGCGCGAGCCGCGCGAGCCCGTAGCACACCGTCACGAGGACGAGCACGACGACCAGGTACACGAAGTGGATCGCGTTGCCCGGCCAGCGCACGACGGAGCGGAGCACGACTACATCTTCGCACGTGTGGCGCGTCCGCCCGGCGGCGATGTCGACGTTCCGGACGGTTGGCGCGGCGCGAGATTTGCGACGAGGCAGGCCATGAACACCTTCAAGGCCGACATCGAAGAGATTCGCAGGCGCGCCCGCACGAACATGGAGGAGGGGCCGGTGGTCGAAGGGGCGTACCAGGCCGACCGCGAGCAGGTGGTGCAGGTCCTGAACGAGGTGCTCGCGACCGAGGTGGTCTGCACGCTGCGCTACAAGAATCACTACTTCATGGCGCAGGGCATCCATAGCCAGGGCGTCGCGGACGAGTTCAAGCAGCACGCGATGGAGGAGGAGCAGCACGCCGACATGGTGGCGAAGCGGATCACCGAGCTCGGCGGCGAGCCGAACTTCGATCCGGCCGGGCTGCCGTCGCGCGCGCATGCCGAGTACAAGGCGAGCGCGAAGCTCGACGACATGATCCGCGAGGATCTGGTGGCCGAGCGCATCGCGGTCGCGACGTACTCCGAGATCATTCGCTGGCTCGACGGCGCGGATCCGACGTCGCGCCGCCTGATGGAGGAGATCCTCGCGAAGGAAGAGGAGCACGCGGACGATCTCGCGAAGCTGCTCGTCCGCATCGGCGAGAAGGTCGGCCAGCGGCACTCCAACGGCGTGCATTGATGTTATGAACGCGGACCGTGTCCGGTCCCGGAGTACCTTCGGATCACGACATCATCCACGCGCTCGCCGATGATCTGCCGGTCGGCCTGTGGGTCGCGCGCGCGCCCGGCGGCGAGTTCGTGTACGCGAATCGCAGGTTCGCCGAGATCATGGGCCAGACCGGGCGCGGCGACGTCGCGGTCGGCGGCTACTCCGAGCCCTACGGCATCATGACGCGCGACGGCCAGCCCTATCCGGAGCATCGGATGCCGTTCGTGCGGGCGATGCAGGAGCGGCGCGTGGTCGTGGTCGATGACATCACGATCTACAGGCCCGATCGCACGCGCGTCGACGTGCGCGCGTTCGCGAATCCGGTGACGGACGAGGCCGGCACGATCACGCACGTCGCGATCGCGTTCTTCGACATCACGCGCGAGGTTGCGGCGGAGCGTGCGCGCGCCGAGAGCGAGAAGCGCCTGCACCGCGCGCAGCGCATGGAAGCGATCGGCACGCTGGCCGGCGGTATCGCGCACGACTTCAACAACCTGAGCTTCGGCATCAAGCTGATCGCGAGCGCGCTGCGCGCGGGAGAAACCGATGGCGGCAAGCGCGAGTCGCTCGATCTGATCGACGAGATCACCGAGCGCTCGGCCGCCCTGACGCGTTCACTGCTCGGGTTCGCGCGGCGCGGCAAGCATCGCGCGGCGCCGGTCGCGCTCGATGACGTGGTCGCGTCGATGCGCGAGATGCTCTCTCGCACGCTGAGCGCGATCGAGATCGAGTTCGACATCGCGGCAGCCGATCGCGGTACGGTGATCGGGGATCACGCGCAACTCGAGCAGGTCGTCATGAACCTGGTCGTCAACGCGCGCGACGCCCTGCGCGACGCGCCGGACGCTCGCATCGCGGTGCGCACGTCGAGCCACGACGGCCGCGTGGTGCTCGAGGTCGCGGACAACGGCCCGGGCATTCCGGCCGAGCTCCGCGATCGCGTATTCGAGCCGTACTTCACGACCAAGACGCAAGGCGCCGAGCGCGGGACGGGCCTGGGGCTCGCGACGGCGTACGGCATCGTCGAGAGTCACGGCGGCACGATCGAGATCGTCGACGGCCTGGGCCCGAAGGGCACGACGATCCGCGTGACCCTGCCGGCGGCGCAGCGCCCGGCGCCGCAGGCTCCGCCGCGTTCGCCGATCGAGGCGGTGAGGTCGGGGGCCGGCACGATCCTCGTGGTCGACGACGATCCGATGGTGCTGCGCGCGCTCGCGGCGGCGCTCGGCAGCCTCGGTTACGGCGTGCTCGAGGCATGCGGCGGCGCCGAGGCGGTCGACCTCGTGCGCGAGCGGCGGGGCGAGATCCGTGCCGTGCTGCTCGACATGGTCATGCCGCGCATGGGCGGCGCGGCCACGTACGTGGCGCTACGCGCGCTCGCGCCGGACCTCGTGGTCCTGCTGATGTCCGGCCACGCGAGCAACGAGGACGTGCAGGGCCTGATCGATCTGGGCGCGTGCGGCTTCGTGTCCAAGCCGTACTCGATCGAAGCGCTCGGCAGCGCGCTGGCCGCCGCGCTGGCTGCGCGGTAGCCGTCCGGTGTTCGTCCGCGCACCGGACGAACTCGTCCGGTCACCGGCCGAAGCGGACACGCGACCATGCGAGCTCGCGTGGTTGCGCTGGCGCGAGCCTTGCGATGGCCCCGCGCATGCGTGCGTTCATCGTGTGGTCGTGCTCGTCGTGGGCCGGAGTGCTGGCGTTCTGGGCGCTGTTCGGCGCGTGTGTAGCGGCCGAGCCGCCGTCGGGCGCGCCGCAGGCCGAGGTGATCTTCGAATGGGATCCGACCGCGTGCGGCGATCCGCATCGCGTCGCGCTCGAGCTAGACGACGACGCGGGCGAGCAAGTCTCGACGTCGGTGCCGTGCGAGCTCGGCGGCGCCGAGCTGAGCGCGCTCGCCTACGGCAGCTACCGCGGCCGCATCTACGCCTGGTCGCAGGGCGAAGCCGCGCATTCCATCGCACCGCTCTCGCTCGACGTCGAGTCGCGCGTCGTGCGCACGACCGTGGACACGCCGAAATGAAGATCGGAATTACCGCCGAGGCGCCGTCGACGCCGAGCTGGAACGCCAAGCAGGGAGCTTGGTTGGAAACCGGGGTTCTGGCGTCTTGCTTGGCGTCTTCGGCGGCTTGGCGGTTAACTCTCGTTCTGGGGCTCGCTCCGCGGGTCGAGGCCGCGGGCGGTGAGGTCGCGGACGACGGCAGGCTCGATCGCGAAGCGATCGAGGACGGCGCGCAGCTCGGCGCGTGCGCCGGCATCGTAGCGGTTGACGCGCTTGCCCAGGATCAGCTCGTTCTTCGCCGAATGCTCCCAGCCGACGAGCTCGGTGACGGTGACCTGGTAGCCGTGTGCCTCGAGGGCGAGGGCGCGGATCACGTTGGTCAGGTGCGAGCCGAGCTCGCGGCGGTGCAGCGGGCGCGCGAACAGCGCGGTCACGGCCGGATCGGCGGCGTGTGCATGCTCGAGCTGGCGCGCGACCTCGGCCTGGCAGCACGGCACGACCGCGACGTGATCGGCGCCCATCGCGATCGCGAGGACGAGTGCATCGTCGGTGGCGGTGTCGCACGCGTGCAGCGCGGTCACCACATTGGGCCGCGCGGTCAGCGCGCCGCTCGCGATCGCGCCGGTCACGACGCGGAAGCGCTCCTGCCCGAAGCGCGCGGCGCGCGCGGCGGCCTGCTCCGACAGCTCGGGCCGCATCTCGATCGCGACCAGCGTGCCGCGGCCGGCCGGTCCGAGCACGAGCTCGTAGAGCAGCGCGCCGAGGTAGCTCTTGCCGGCGCCGCAGTCGACGATCAGCGGCTCGCGCTGGCGGGCGAGCGCGTCGTCGAGCGCGGGCCGCAACAGCCCGACGAGGTGCCGGATCTGCTTCAGCTTGCGGCGCGCGTCGGCGTTGAGGTGGCCGTCGCGCGTGACCAGGTGAAGGTCCTGCAGCAGCTCGATCGACATCCCGGCCGGCACGTCGGGATCGCTGCGCGGATCGAGCTTCGCCACGCCGGTAGCTTACGTCGCGGCGGCCCGGAGCGCCGCCTGGCGGCCGCGGAACGCGCGTGTCTTCACGGCGGCGACCGAAATGCCGAGCTCGCGCGCGATCTCGGTCTCGGTGCGGCCCTCACCGTAGCGTTTCCAGAACACGGCGGGGTATTTCTCGCCGAGCGCGGCGACCGCGTGCGACATGCCGGCGAGCTGCTCGCGCGCGATGCACGCGGCGCGCAGGTCCTCCGGGGCGGCGAGCCTCTCGAGCCAGCCTCCGTCGTCGTCGCCGGAGTCGCGCGTCGCGCTCGCGGCGATCTCGCGGGCGAGCCGGCGCTGGCGGCGCAGGAACATCAGCGCCGCGGTCGCGGTGACGCGGTACAGCCAGGTCGTATAGCGCGACTCGCCGCGAAACGAAGCGCGGTAGCGATGGGCAAGGAGCATCGCGTCCTGCGTGACGTCCTCGGCGTCTTGCTCGTCGCGCACGTACTTGAGCGCGATCGAGCGAACGTAGGCGCGCATCCGGGCGAGGTCATCCAGCCGTTCCATCTAGCCCTCCTCGCTCCGCCTAGAGACGCAACTGCGACGCCAGGTCAGTCCAGCTTGTCGGATCTGCGATTTCAAGCAGTTATCCATGCAATAGATGGTCGTTTTGTCCAATGACCTGGACATCGTCTAGACGCCTAGACACACTGATCTCGTGCCGGAGCTTCGCCACGTCCTGATCGCCGATGCCGATCCCGCCGGGGTCGCGCTCGCCGAGCAAGCGCTCGCCGGTATCGCGGTCGAAGCGGTCGCCACCGCCAGCGCCGCGCTCGAACGCATCACCGGCTCGGCGTTCGATCTCGTGCTGCTCGACCCGGCGCTCGGCGATGACGAGGACGGCGCGCTCGCACTCCTGCATCGGGTGCGCACGGTCGCGCCCGATACCGTCGCGGTGATCTGGAGCGCGCGGCCGACGGTCGAGCTGACCGTGCGCGTGATGCGGTCCGGCGCGCTCGATGTCGTTGCGAAATCGGCCGATGCGGCGGAGATCCGCTCGGTCGTCGATCGCGCGATCCAGCACGGTGCGCTCGCGCGCGAGGTGCGCCGGCTGCGCGGCGAGGTCGAGCGCGCGCGGGGCCTCGGCGAAGTGATCGGCGAGTCGGCGCTGATGCGCCAGCTGCTGCAGATGATCGAGCGCGTCGCGAGCTCGGACGCGACCGTGCTGATCGTCGGCGAGAGCGGCACCGGCAAGGAGCTGCTCGCACGCACGATCCATCGCGTCGGCCCGCGCAAGGACGGTCCGTTCGTCGCGTTCGATTGCAGCGCGCTCGCGCCGAGCCTGATCGAGGCCGAGCTGTTCGGCCACGAGAAGGGCGCGTTCACCGGTGCGGCGCGCGCGCGGCGCGGGCTGTTTCGCGAGGCCAACGGCGGCACGATCTTCCTCGACGAGATCGGCGATATCGATGCGACGGTGCAGAACAAGCTGCTGCGCGTGCTGCAGGAGCGCGAGATCAAGCCAGTCGGCGGCGATCGGCCGGTGCACATCGACGTGCGCGTCGTCGCGGCGACGAACAAGGATCTGAAGACGCTGGTCGGGCGCGGCCAGTTTCGCGAGGACCTCTACTGGCGGCTGGCGGTGGTGCCGATCCAGGTGCCGCCGTTGCGCGAGCGCAAGGAAGACATCCCGCTGCTCGCCGCGCACATCCTCGCGCGCCGCGCCGGTGCGACCAAGAGCTTTGCCGGCGCCCGCGACACGCGCTATCCGACGCAGCTGACCGCCAAGGCGCTCGCGCGGCTGCAGACGTATCGCTGGCCGGGCAACATCCGCGAGCTCGAGAACGTGCTGTCGCGCGCGGCGATCCTGTGCGACGGCGAGACGATCCGCAGCCACGACCTCGCCATCCTCGGCATGGCCGCGACCTCGCCGGGCTCGGCCGACGACGAGCCCGATCGCGTCGTCCTGCCCGCACTCGACCTCGATCGCCTCGGCGACGGCGAGGGCCTCAAGGACGTGACCGAGCGCGCGGTCCGCGCGGTCGAGCGCGCCGCGATCGCGGCCGCCCTGCGCCGCGACCGCAACCCGGCGGCCGCCGCGAAGCGCCTCGGCATCTCGCGCGCGAGCATCTACACCAAGATGAAGACGTACAACCTCGGCACCGACGGCAGCGAGGCGGGCTGAAGCCGTCAGGCCTCAGGCCTTCGGCCTCAGGTTCCGGATCTGAGCCCGAGGCCCGAGGCCCGAGGCCGGTATAGTCTGTCGGTGGCCTGGCATGCAGTCGCCAAAGTCGGTGCGCTCGCGGCGGGCGAGGTGATCGGCGTGGAGGCGGGTGGAGTCGAGCTCGTGCTCGGGCGAGACGGCGAGCGCTATTTCGCGGCGCAGCGGCTGTGCGTGCATCGCGGCGGCGATCTCGCGGAAGGCATCGTGGCGCGCGGTCACCTCGTGTGCGCGCAGCACGGCTGGCGGTTCTCGACCGCAACCGGGCGCCACGACGAAGCATCCGACGTGTGCCTGGCGACGTATCCGGTGCGCGTGACCGGCGACGACATCGAGATCGAGTTGCCGGAGGAGACCGGATGACGACCGTGACGCTGATCGAAGGTGATGGCATCGGCCCCGAGATCGCCGCCGCGACCGTGCGCGCGGTCGACGCCGCGGGCGGCCGCATCGCGTGGGAGCGCGCCGATGCCGGCGCCGGCGCGGTGCAGAAGCACGGCGATCCGCTGCCGCAGGCGACGATCGACTCGATCAAGGCCAACCAGGTCGCGCTCAAGAGCCCGCTGGCGACGCCGAGCGGGGGCGGCTATCGATCGGTGAACGTCACGCTGCGCCAGCTGTTCGACCTGTACGCGAACGTGCGGCCGGTGCAGACCATCGCCGGCGTGCCCGCGCGCTACACCGGCGTCGATCTCGTGATCGTGCGCGAGAACACCGAGGATCTCTACGCCGGCGTCGAGCACTACGTCGATCCGCGGCGCACCGCGGCCGAGTCGATCGCGATCATCACGAAGTACGGCAGCGAACGCGTGGTGCGCTACGCGTTCGACTACGCCCGGCGGCACGGCCGCAAGCGCGTCACGATCGTCCACAAGGCGAACATCCTGAAGCTGTCGAACGGCCTGTTCCTCGACACCGGCAGGGAGGTCGCGAAGGCGTATCCCGACATCGCATGCGACGACCTCATCGTCGACGCCACCGCGATGAAGCTCGTGATCGCGCCCGAGCGGTTCGACGTGATCGTCACGATGAACTTGTTCGGCGACATCCTGAGCGACCTCGCCGCCGGCCTGATCGGCGGCCTCGGCGTCGCGCCGGCCGCGAACTTCGGCGACGGCGGCTGCGCGATCTTCGAGGCCGTGCATGGCACCGCGCCCGACATCGCGGGCAAGGGCATCGCGAACCCGACCGGCTTGATGTTGTCGGCGGCGCTGCTGCTCGAGCACGTCGACCAGGCGGATGCCGCCGCGCGCCTGCGGGCCGCGGTGCGGGCCGCGCTCGCGAGCCCCGAGACGCGTACCGGCGACCTCGGTGGACGCGCGAACACCGCGCAATACACCGACGCGGTGATCCGCGCGATCGCCTAGCGCGGCTCGACGCGGCTAGACGACGACGGTACGCAGCGAATGGTAGCGCTGGTGCAGGCGCTCGATCGCGCCGATCGGCGCGTAGCCGAGCGCGGCCGCGGCCTCGCCGAGCTTCACGCCCGGCAGCCGGTCCTTCATCTGCAGCGCGCGGAACAGCTGGAACCGATCGAGCACGCCTTGCACGACCAGGAACTCGCCGAAGCCGATCTCCTGCAAGCCGTCGGCGACGACCTCGACACCCGCGGGCGAGTATTCGAAGTAGTGACGGATCTCGCGGCTCGTGGTCTCTCGGTCCTGCGCGGGTTGCATGGCTACCCGCGCTTCGAGCACGCGTCGTGCCACCCGCAGCTGATGCGGATCCGCCGACTTGAGCTTCGACCGGCTACGGCACCAGCCAGCTCGGCGGCAGGCAGAACAGCCTGGCACGAACTATTAGCTCGGCAGGCGCTCGGGCAGCTGCCGCGGCGGAGCGGTCGGAGGCGGGATCGCCGGCTCGGGCTCGCTCGCCGGAGGCGCGTCGCCGAGCGCGACCGCGAGGGCGTCGTCGATCTTGGTCATGAACCGGAGATCGAGCTGCACGCGCACTTCTTCGGGGATGTCGAGCGTGTCCTTCTTGTTGCGCTCGGGCATGAACACGATCTTGATGCCGGCGCGATGCGCGGCGAGCACCTTCTCCTTGATGCCGCCGACCGGCAACGCGTGACCGCGCAGGTCGATCTCGCCGGTGATCGCGACGTCGTTGCGGATCGGCCGCTTCGTGAACGCGGACACGATCGCGCACGTCAGGGCGACGCCGGCGCTCGGGCCGTCCTTCTTGATCCCGCCCTGCGGCAGGTGCACGTGCAGATCGTTCCCGGTGATCTTGTCGTAATCGATGCCCAGGCGCGTCGCGTTCGAGCGCATCCACGACACTGCCGCCGCGGCACTCTCCTTCATCACGTCGCCGAGCTGGCCGGTCAGCCGCGTCTCGCCCTTGCCGGGATAGATGCGCGCCTCGATGAACATGATGTCGCCGCCGACCGGTGTCCACGCCAGACCGGTCGCGACCCCGACCTCCGGCTTGCGTTCGGCGAAGTCGCTCACGAACTTCACCGGGCCGAGCAGCTCGTCGAGCTGGGCCTTGCCGACGTGCACGGTGGTCGCGCCCTCCGCGACCTTCACGGCCGCGCCGCGGCACAGGCCCGCGATCTCGCGCTCGAGGTTGCGCACGCCGGCCTCGCGCGTGTAGCTGTGGATGACGTCTTCG
This sequence comes from Kofleriaceae bacterium, assembly GCA_036490935.1. GTDB lineage: Bacteria > Myxococcota_A > Polyangia > Haliangiales > Haliangiaceae > JABFXX01. The sequence continues at coordinate 99,743 of DASXCY010000196.1, forward strand.
AGCGCCTCGTCGTCGAGCTCGAGCTGGTCCTTCGCGATGCCGTGCTCGCCGAGCTGCTTCGGGACGAGGTGTTTCTTCGCGATCGCGAGCTTCTCGACCGTCGTGTAGCCGCTGAGCTCCACGGTCTCCATGCGATCGATGAGCGGCTGGCTGATCGTCTCGAGCGTGTTCGCGGTGCAGATGAACATCACCTTCGACAGATCGACCGGCACCTCGATGTAGTGATCGACGAAGTCCTTGTTCTGCTCGGGGTCGAGCACCTCGAGCATCGCCGCCGCCGGGTCGCCCCGCATGTCCGCCGCGAGCTTGTCGATCTCGTCGAGCACGAACACCGGGTTCATCGAGCCGGCCTTCTTCAAGCCGGCCACGATGCGGCCGGGCAGGGCACCGATGTACGTGCGGCGGTGGCCGCGGACCTCGGCCTCGTCGCGCACGCCGCCGAGCGAGATGCGGACGTACTTGCGGCCGAGCGAGCTCGCGATCGACTTGCCGAGCGACGTCTTGCCGACGCCGGGCGGGCCGACGAACAGCAGGATCGGACCGTGCTTGTTCGGCGCGAGCTTGCGGACGGCCAGAAACTCCAGGATGCGCCGCTTGATCTTGTCGAGGCCCGAGTGCTCGGCCTCGAGGATCGCGCGCGCCGCCGACACGTCGAGCCGGTCGTCCGTGAAGACGTTCCACGGGATCTCGAGCAGGTTCTCGACGTACGTGCGCGCGATGTTGTACTCGGGCGAGCTCGACGCCATCTGACTCATGCGCGACAGCTGCTTCTTCGCGACCGCGCGGACCTCGTCGCTCATCTTCGAGTCTTCGATACGCTTGCGCAGCTCGTCGATCTCGGCGTTGTCGTCTTGCTCGCCGAGCTCCTCTTGAATCTGCCGCATGCGATCGCGGAGCACGCGCTCGCGGTGCGTACGGCTCGACTCGCCTTCGAGCTCGGCGCCGATGTCGGCCTTGAGCCGCAGCACGGTCGCCTGGCGCTCGAGCGACGGGATGATCCGCTCGAGCCGCTTCATCGTGTCGGTCTCGACGAGCAGGGTGGTCAGGTCGTCGCGCTCGAGCTCGAGGTACGGTACGGCCGCGTCGACCAGCTTGTCGGGATCGACGATGGCCTGGACCTGCACGCGCGTCAGCTCGCCGCGCGGCTCCTTGCTGGCGCCTTCCTTGGTGTCCTTGTGCTCCTTGCTTTGCGCGTCGGTGACGACCGCGATCAGGTAGTCGCGCACCTTCGCGGTCAGCGCGACCACCGCGTCGGCGCTCGGCGCCGCCGTCGCCTGCAGCGGCGACACCGACGCGACGAGGAACGGCTCGGTCGCGACCAGCGCGTCGATGTGGACGCGCTCGAGGAACCGCATCACGCAGGTGAACCGGCCGGGCGAATGCTTGACGACCTGAACGATCTCGGCGCGCACGCCGACCTCGTGAAGGTCGCGCTGGCCCGGGTCGCGGACCGCAGGGTTGCGCTGCGGGATGATCACGATCAGGTTGTCATCGCGTGTCGCCGCTTCGATCGCGCGCACCGATGCTTCGCGACCGATCTCGAGTGGCCCGACGTGCCCGGGCAGCTGCACCTCGGTGCGCAACGGAATGACGGGGTATTGGCCGGCAGTCTCGGTGTGCTTCGTCATCTTCTACTCCCGCGAAGTGTACGACAGATCATTCGGAACGGCCGCGTTTGCGCACGCGTTGCACGAGCTGAACCAGCAGCTTCTTACTTTCATCGTCGAGGTCGCCCGGCACGTCGATCTGCACCGTGACGTAATGGTCGCCGTGCGATCCGGAGCGAACGGGCATGCCCTTGCCGCGCAGCCGCAGCTTCCTGCCGCTTGCCGTGCCGGGAGGGACCTTCACCTCGGCCTTGCCGTCGATCGTCGCGACGGTCGCGACCGTGCCGAGGATCGCGCGATCGAACGAGATGCGGACGTCCGAGTGGACGTCACCGCCGGTCGCGCGCAGCCACGTGCCGTCCGAGGCACGAACTTTGGACTCGAATTCAGCGTCGTCCGCGGGCGCCTCGCGGCCGCCGCCGTCGAAGTCGACGCGCTCGACGCGCACTCGCCCGCCGCGGCGCCCGTTCTGCTGGGTGAAAAACTGGCTGAACAGATCGCCCAGATCGAACACGCCCGGGCCGCCGCCCTGGGAGGTGTAGACCCCGCGCTGATTCAAGCCGCCCGCGCGGATCTCGTCGTAGAGCTTGCGCTTCTTCACATCGCCGAGCACGTCGTACGCGTTCGAGATGTCCTTGAACCGCGACTCCTTTGCCTTGTCGCCGCCCGTCGAGTCGGGGTGGTACTGCTTCGCGAGCTTGCGGTACGCCTTCTTGATCTCGTCGGCGCTGGCTTCCTTCGCGACCCCGATCGCGGCGTAGTAGTCGACCGCGGGGTCGAAATCGATCTGCTGCTGCGCCATGACTACGCGGCCGCTCCCTTCGCGGTGTGAAACGCGATCGCGTCACCTTCCACATCGGCGACGATATGGTCGCCGGCGCGGAAGTCGCCGGCGAGCAGGCGAAGGGCGAGCGGGTCGATCACGAGGCGTTGCAGGGCGCGCTTCAAGGGTCGCGCTCCGTATACCGGATCGTAGCCGGCCTCGGCCACGCGCGCGACTGCCCGCTCGGTGAGGTCGAGCGTGAGTTGGCGTTCCGCGAGCAGCTTGCCGAACCTCGCCACCTGGATCGAGACGATCTTGGCGAGCTCGGCCTCGCCGAGCGGCTCGAAGAAGATGATCTCGTCGATCCGGTTCAGAAACTCGGGCCGGAAGGCGCTCTGCAGCTCGCGCATGGCGAGATGCTCGATCTCGGTGCGGTTCTGCTTCGTGAGCTTCAAGAGGTGCGCGCTGCCGACGTTGGTCGTCATGATGACGACCGTGTTCTTGAAGTCGACGGTGCGGCCCTGACCGTCGGTCAGCCGGCCGTCGTCGAGGACTTGCAGCAGCACGTTCCACACGTCGGCGTGCGCTTTCTCCATCTCGTCGAGCAGGATCACGCTGTAAGGGTGCCGGCGCACGGCCTCGGTGAGCTGACCGCCTTGCTCGTAACCGATGTAGCCGGGAGGCGCGCCGACCAGGCGCGAGACCGTGTGCTTCTCCTGGTACTCGGACATGTCGATGCGGATCAGCGACTGGTCGTCGTCGAACAGAAACTCGGCGAGCGCGCGCGCGAGCTCGGTCTTGCCGACGCCGGTCGGGCCGAGGAACAGAAAGCTGCCGATCGGACGATTCGGATCCTTCAGGCCGGCGCGCGCGCGGCGCACCGCGGCGGCGATCGCGGCGACGGCGGTGTCCTGGCCGACCACGCGCTGGCGCAATCGGTCTTCCATCCTGGTCAGCCGCTCCACCTCGCCCTCGAGCATCTTCTCGACCGGGATGCCCGTCCACTTCGCGACCACCGACGCGATGTCGTCCTCGGTGACCTCCTCGCGCAGGAACGAGCCCTTGCGGCGTAGATCCTCGACCTTGGCGGTCGCCGTCGCGATCTCCTTCTCGAGCGTCGGGATCTGGCCGAACTTCAGCTCGGACGCACGGGCGTAATCGCCGGCGCGCGTGAGCTTGTCGGCCTCGCCTTTCAGCTGATCGAGCTGCGCTTTCTTGGTGCGCAGGCCGCGGATCAAGTCGCGCTCGGCCTGCCACTTCGCCTTCATCGCGCTGGACTGCTCGCGCAGGTCGGCGATCTCGCGCTCGACCACCGGCAGGCGGCGCTTGGCGCGCGGATCGTCGTGCTTCTCGCGCTCGAGTGCGGCGCGCTCGACCTCGAGCGTGATGATGCGGCGCTCGAGGTTGTCGATCGGCGTCGGCACGCTCTCGATCTCCATCTTGAGGTGCGACGCGGCCTCGTCGACGAGGTCGATCGCCTTGTCGGGCAGCTGGCGCGCCGGGATATAGCGGTGCGACAGCCGCGCGGCCGCGACCAGCGCGGCGTCGCGGATGCGGATGCCGTGGTGGACCTCGTACTTGTCCTTGAGACCGCGCAGGATCGCGATCGTGTCGTCGAGCGTCGGCTCCTCGACCATCACCGGCTGGAACCGCCGCTCGAGCGCCTTGTCCTTCTCGATGTGCTTGCGATATTCGTCGAGCGTGGTCGCGCCGATGCAGCGCAGCTCGCCGCGCGCGAGCGCGGGCTTCAGCAGATTCGCCGCGTCGGTCGCGCCTTCGGCGGCGCCCGCGCCGACGAGCGTGTGCAGCTCGTCGATGAACATGATCACGCCGCCGGCCGCCGCGGCGACTTCCTTCAGGACGGCCTTGAGCCGCTCCTCGAACTCGCCGCGGAACTTCGCGCCCGCGATCAGCGCGCCGAGGTCCAAAGACAGGATCTTCTTGTCGCGCAGCGACTCGGGCACGTCGCCCGTCGCCATGCGCTGCGCGATGCCCTCGACGATCGCCGTCTTGCCGACGCCGGCCTCACCGACCAGCACGGGGTTGTTCTTGGTGCGGCGGGACAGGATCTGGATCGTGCGCCGGATCTCGTCGTCGCGGCCGATGACCGGATCGAGCTTGCCCTGGTGCGCCAGCTGCGTCAGGTCGCGGCAATAGCGCGCGAGCGCCTCGTACTTGGCCTCGGGATCTTGATCGGTGACGCGCTGGTTGCCGCGCACCTGCTGCAGCGCCTCGAGGATCGCGTCCTTCGTCGCGCCGCTCTTGCGGAGGGCGTCGCCCGCGGCCGACTTGCCGGTCGCGAGCGCGATCAGAAAATGTTCGGTCGAGATGTACTCGTCCTTCATCTCGTCGGCCTGCTTCGCAGCGGCCTCCCAGGTGTCCTTCAGCGATCGGCCGAAATCGACGTCGAGCGCGGCGCCGTGGATGCGCGGCAGCCTGTCGAGTGCATGCTCGAGGTCGGCGCGCACGACGCGCGGATCCGCGCCGAGCTTGCCGAGGATGCGCGGGACGACGCCGTCTTCCTGCTCGAGCAGCGCGACGAGCAGGTGCTCGGCGCCGACCTCCGCATGATGGCGCGCGATCGCCGCATCGCGCGATCCGGCCAGCGCTTCGCGCGCCTTGACGGTCAACTGGTCGATCTTCATGTCGCCCCCCAACGTAACCACGCTTACAAACCCGTCAACAGGGTCTCAGTCGCGATCGCGCCAGCTTTTCGGATCGATCCGGAGCTCGAACCCGCCCGACAGGAACACCGCACGATAGTCGGTGTTGTCGGGGCCGATGCCGAATCGCGCGTGCAACCGGATGTAGCCGGCGCCGTCTGCCGATTGCCCGCCCCAGCCGATCGAGACGTCCGTGATCGGTCCCGAGCCGACCGACGTCGGCGTGAGCCCGATGCCGTGCGAGTAGCCGGCGGTCAGGGTCGTGAACCAGCCGACCTCGCGATGCCGGCCGTGATACATGCGCACGCCGGCGAGCGCCGCCTGATGGATCACGCGGTCGCGGTGCTCGCCGGGATAGTCGAGCAGGTCGGCATGCGCGAGCGCGTCGAACGCGTGGCTCAGGTGCCACGCGGCTTCGAAGCCGAGGCCGGGCACGGTGTAGCCGAGCTGGGACGAGAATCCGTAGCCGCCGAGCGGAATGTCCATGCCGAGCGCGAGCGGCGTGCCGCGCGGCGACGAGGTCGCGCCGCAGTCGCCGGGGTCGTCGTAGCGCGGGATGCTGCCCGGGCTCAGCCCGACGTGCGCGAGCAGCATCGTCGCGCTGCTCGCGTCGCCGAAGCCTTGCACGAAGCGCACGCCGAACTGAAAGATCGAGAGCTGGTACGCGAGGTCGGCACCCACCGCCGGGCCTGCCTCGCCCGCGTGCGAGGGCGTCGTCAGGTAGCCGGCGAGCAGATCGAGGCGGGCGAACCGGAGCGTGTCGTCGTAGCGGGTGCGATCGAGCACGAAGCTGCCGCCGGCGAGCGCGTCGAGGCGCGTGATCGAGCCGGTCGAGACGTCATCGCGGCCGTCGTGGTTGGCATCGGTTGCCTCGTCGCGGCCGGCGACGCGATCGACGCGCGCGACGACGCCGAAGCGATCGCCGAGGCGAAGGCGACCGGCGATGCCGAGCGACCACGCGCCGCCGTCGCTCGGGTAACGGCTGCGCTGCCAGCCGGTCCCCCAATCGAAGCCGACGCCGTAGCGCGGCGACACCACGTGGGTGCTGTACTGATGGCACGACGCCGGCAGCGTGACGAGATCGGCGTGATGCGGATCGGGCGGCAGGGCGACCGAGCAGCGATCGGCGAGGCAGCGCAGCGCGCGCGACGTCGCCGCGAAGCAGTCGCCGGCGTCGGCATGGCACAGCGCGGCCGCGATGGCGTCGCGGTCGGGATCGGGCACGGCGCCGAGCTTGACGAGCGCGGGCGTGCGGCGTCGCAACTCGATGACGCGCGCGTATTGCGCGACGGTGATCGGATCGCCGAGCTGGCTCGCGGCGAGCTCGCTCGCGAGCGCCGGCAGGGCTTGCAGCCCGAACCGGGCGATGACCGCGTCGCCGCGCGCACAGCTGGTGCACGGCGGAGCCTGCGCGGCCGCCGGTGCGACCAGCGCGGCCACCGCGAGCATCGCGGATGCCGCGCGCATCACCGGATTTCGAACCCGAGCTCGAGGACCAGCGCCGATCTCTTCACCGAATCGGTCAACGCCTGATCGAGGCGCAGCGACACCGTCGCGGGCAGCGCGCGGGGCATCAGCTCGAGTGCGACGTCACCCGCGATCGCGCCGCGGCCGAGCGGCGAATGATCGGCGTCGAAGCCGTAACGGATCTCGGTACGAAACCCGGCGGAGATCGCGAGCTCGAGCTTGCGCGCGTCGACGAGGCGCACCACCGGACCGCTGGCGATGCCGACCGCGTCGGGCTCTTCCATCGTGTCCGTGGACTTGGTCCAGTCGAGCCGCCCGTACCACGCGAGGCCGCGCCCGAGCCGCCACGTGCGGTAGATCCCGAAGCCGAGCAGCGCGCCGGGGCCGTCGTGCACGTCGCCGCCGAGCTCGAGCCGCATGCCGAGGCGCTCGCGCGCCACGAGATCGGGGCCGTCGGCGAGCGAGCCGTCGGGCGAGCGGCCCTCTTCCTGCCAGCGCAGCGCTTGCTCGGTGCGCACCTCGTCTTCGTCGAACTGCTGGAGGAGCTTCGCGATCTCCTTGCCGCGCGCGGGCGAGCGGCGCACGATCGCGGCGAGCCGGCGGCGGGCCTCGGCGTAGTCGCCGCGGTGCATGTACGAGCGCGCGAGTGCGATGCCGAGCGAATCGTCGGCGGGCACGAGCTCGTACAGCTCGACGAGCACGCCGTGCAGCTGGTGATCGCCGAGGTTCGCGTGATGCGCGGCGAGCAGGTAGCCGGCGGCGGCGTCGCCGTGCTCGAGCGCGAACCGCCAGCGCGTCACGGCCTCGCCGAGCTGGGTCGGGTCGTCGTGCGCGAGCAGGTGCACGAGCAGCTCGCGGTCGCGCATGCCATCGAGGTGGTTCGCGAGGCCGGCGGCGGCGACCGCACGACGCGCGTCGTCGATCGCCGCCGCGGATTTCGACAGCTCCTCGTTCGCGCGCGCGCGCCCGTACCAGGTGTTGTCGCTGGCGGCATCGAGCGCGAGCGCGTGCGTGTAGGCATCGACCGCGTCGGCCCAGGCCTCGTGCATGCGCAGCACCTCGCCGTGGCGGTAGAACGCGTCGGCGGTGCCGATCGCGTCGAGCCGCTTCCACGCGGCGAGCGCGTGGTCGTGCGCGTCGGCGCTCCAGTACGCGTTGCCGAGCGTGATCGCGTGCTCGGGATCCGAGGGCTCGAGCGTCGCGATCGCCTCGTACTCGCCGATCGCGAGCGTCAGCTCGTCCCAGCGCTCGTACAGCTCGGCGATCGCCTCGCGCACGTTGACGTTGCGGTTCATGCGGCGCGCGAGCGCGGCGAGCGTCGCGAGCGCCTTGGCCGGTTGCGCGGCGCGGTAGCGCTTCGCGAGCGCGAGCTGGAGGTCGGCGTCGCCGGGCGCGAGTCGCGCGGCCGCTTCGTGCGCGGCGAGCGCCTCGGACGGGTGGAGCTCGTCGAGCAGCGCGATCAGCTTGCGCTGCGTGTTGACCTCGGTCGGCGCTTGCGCCACGGCCTTGCGGTACGCCGCGAGCGCCGCCACGTCCTCGTGGTACTCGCGATACAGGTCGCCGAGCGTCAGCCACTGGAAGTACGTCCGCGCGCGATCGGGCCAGCGCTTCTCGAGCCGCGCGATCGCGTCGGCGAGCCGGCCGCGCTTGCGGTCGGCATCGATGATGCGCGCGACGAGATCCTCGGCGAGGCTGTAGTCGGCGGGCGTGCGATCGAGCGTCTCGACGTACTGCGCGATCGCGTCGTCGACGCGCTGGCTCGCCTCGAGCGCGAGGCCCTGTTTCATCATCGCGAGCAGCTGGCGCTCCGGGTCGGTCGCGAGCAACGGCTCCGCGCGCTGGAAGCTCGCGAGCGCATCGCCGGCGCGCTTGGCCGCGAGCTGCGAGTTGCCGCGATCGAGCCACAGCGCGCCGTCGTTCGGCGCGAGCACGACCAGCTCGGCGTACGCGGCATCGATCGCGGCCGGATCGCCGGCGGCGCGCGCGGCGGCGACGACCTTCTCGAGCGCGGTCCGCTTCTCGCGCGGCGCGGTCGACAGCTTTGCGGCGCGCGCGTACGCGTCGCGTGCGGCGGCCGCGTCGGCGGTCTCGGCATCGCCGAGCGCCAGCCAGCCACGCGCGTCGTTCGGATTCGCGGCGAGCGCGCGCTTCCACAACGCGGCGGCATCTGCACGCGAGGCGCCGGGCAGTCGGGCGAGCACGACGAGGAGCGCCCAGTCGTCGCCGGCTGCGAGCCGCGTGCGGTACTCGGCCTCGAGCTTGCCGACCGTGCGATAGCGCCGGTACAGCTCGACGAGATGTGCGAGCGCGGTCGCATCGTGCGGATCGCGCGCGAGCACCTGCTCGTAGCGGCGGACCACGGCCGGGTCGAATGGATCGCGCTGCGGAGACCAGTCCTGGGCGTGCGCGCTGGTCGCGGCGGCGACGAGGCAGATCACGGCCGCGCCGAGCCAACGCATGGACCTATAGACGTACATGGCGCCGAGGCGGTTGCAACGGCCGAGATTTGCCACTAACCCCAGAGTTCGCCTGTGCTGATCCGCCTCGCGGCGGCAGCTTGCACGATCCCTTCGTTGCCGCGTCCTCGCGTTCCGAGGAGGAGCGCGTCGGGGCGGCGCCTCGGCCTCGCGCGATCTGCTCCGCGATTTCGGCTCATCACAGGCGAGCTCTGGGGTTAGTGCGGCGGATCCAGGCTCACGCGCGGATCGTGCCGGCTGAACAGGGCCAGCCGCACGCCCACGCCGGCGATCGTCTCGGAGTAGGCGCTCTCGTAGCGGACGTCGGCGTAGACCGCGATCGGGCGGTCGTTGACCGCCAGGATCGTGCGCTCGAGCGAGGCCTCGGCGCGCTCCTCGAGCTGCCAGCCCCGGTCGAGGTGCCAGACGTAGCCGGCCTCGCCGCGCAGCTCGGCGACGAGCAGGCCGTCGTCGCTCTCGCCGTGCATGTCGAGCAGCAGCGACGAGAACGGGGTGATCGCGTGATCGGCGAGCGCGACCGGCATCCGATCGAGGTCGACGCGCCAGCTGCCCGACGGGCCGACGGCGAGCCGGAAGCGCTGGCTGTGCGAGCGCGCGAGGTCGACGAGCGCGGCCGTCTCGACGATGCCGAGCGACGCCAACGCCGGCGAGTGGGTCTCGAATCGGCCGACCTCGACGAACGCACCGATGTCGAACGGCAGGAACACCTTCTTCGGCGGATCGGTCGGCAGCACGATGTGGCCGTCGCGCGAGTGCCGCACGAAGATCCCGCGATACAAGAGGCCGTCGAACCGGCCCGCTTCGGGCGCGTACTCGACGTCGAGCAGCTCGTGGCTCATCTTCCACACGAGGTCGGGCTCGTCCTCGAACGTGATGTCGTGGCGCAGCGCGAGCTCGCCGCCAAGAGCTGCCTGTCCGGGTGACAGCCCGATCGTCGCGCCCGACAGCTCCAGCCGGTTGCCCGGATCGAAGCACGCGGCGAACCGCGAGCCACCGCTGGAGATGCCGGTGCACGGATCGGCGTGCGCGACGCCCGCGAGCGCCGCGACCGCGGCTGCAAGGCCCAGGCTCGCCGGGCCGCGCCGCAACGCGAGGCGTTGCGCCGTATCGATCATCGCGCGTGCGGCGGTGCCCACAGGCTGAACCGAAGCCCGGCGTCGACGACGAACGCCCACTGGTCGGGCACGCCGGGGATGTCGTTGCGCTTCTCGCCGCCCGCCGAGAAATTCAGCGAGATCGGCTGGTCGTTGATCGCGAGGATGATCTGCTCGTACTGCAGCTTCGCGCGCATGCGCTGCACCAGCACGTTCGGCACGTACGGCGTGAAGTAACGCGGCAGCTCGTGCGCGAGCTCGAAGCGCAGGTTGTGAAAGCCGGCGGGATCGAGCGTCATGTCGACGTCGAGCGCGGTCGACTCGGTGAGCGCCGAGCGGTAGCCGTTCACCGGATCGGACTGGCCCTCGAGGATGCCGCCGGTGCGCAGCCGCACGAACGACTCGAGGTCCGCCGATTGCCACAGATCGAGCGTGACCTGCGCGGTCGCGTGCTTCCACAGCTCGGTGTTGCCGTACGGCGTCTGGCGCAGCTCGAGGCCGCCGGCCTCGGTGAACATGCCGAGGTTCAGGTGGAGGTCGTGGCGCGCCGGCTCGCCGAAGAACGTCGTGACGCGAAACAGCGGATCGGTGAAGCGATGCGACATGTCGTAATGCGCGAGCGTCACGTCCGCGGAGAACGGCTCCATGTTGACCTCGCCTTGCAGCAGACGAATGCGGTGGCGCGTCGTGTCGCCGCGGTCGTAGAGGTCGAGCACGAGCAGGCCGAAGTCGATCGACGTGCGCGTCGATTGCAGCGGGTTCTCGATGATCTTCTGCGGTGCGTAGCCGACGCCGAAGTACATGCGCTTGTGCAGATCGAAGTTGACCTGGAACACGCGGCCGCGCTCGTCGCGCGACCAGCCCCACGGCGCGTCGGCACGACCGGGCACGAACTGGTAGCCGGCCTTCTCGAGGCGATCGCGATCGAAGCCGTCGGCCTCGGCGCAATCGCGCACGCGCTCGAGCGGATGCACGCGATTGCCGTCGGCGTCGAGCTCGGCGTCGGGCGCGTACAGGCAGACGCGCTTGGCGTCGTCGCACTGGATGCGCCAGACCTCGCCGGTTCGATCGCGCTGGCAGTGCACCGGCTTGTCGGGATCCATCGTCGGAGATTGCGGCGGGTCGGCGATCGCGATCGCGGGCAACGCGATCCCGATCGCCGCGACGGCGGCGTAGACGGACTTCATGGCCGAGCCGGCGATTGCAATGGCCGAACCATTGGGTGACCGATGTCGCGTCGCGCGCTTGTTCGAGCGCGACCGTGCCGTTCGAAGACACGTGTGGTCCGCGCGACGCGGCACGTTCCGGCAGCCGGTATGCCCACGGCCGTGTGCGCGCGGCCGTCCGCGGTTTGCCGAAGCGATCGAGCTTCAGTGCGATAACCGCGTGAAAGCTCGGCGGCAACGCGTGGCATGTCGCGCGCAATTCGGCGCCGCCATGCTTCGCCATGTAGTGATCGCGGTATTGCTGGTTGGCTCGACGAGGATCGCGGCCGCGGACGAGACCGACTGCGCGTGCGACGTCACGCCGGCGGCGTGCGACACCGGCTGCGCGTGCGATTCCGAATGCGCGTACGACTGGAGCGCCGACGAGTGCGCGGCGGCCGACTCGGGCTGCTTGCCCGAGGCGCCCGATGCCGACGAGCCGGCGCTCGAGACCACCGAGCTCGCGCAGCAAGTCGATGCCGATCCGATCGACTGGGCCGCGAGCGCGCCCGACGTCGCGTGCGCCGACGGCGCGACGAACCAGGGCGGGCACTGCATCGCGAGCGCGAGCGCGACGGCCGCGAGCGGCGGCGGCGGAGACGTCAGCGGTGGCTGCGCGGCGACCACGCCGGGCCTCGTCGTCGGCGCGGCCGTGCTCGCGCTGATCGTGCTCGCGCGCCGGCGCCGCCTGCTGCTCGTGCTCGGTTTCGGCGCGTGCATGGTCGGCGACGTGACCTGGGATGACGCGGTCGAGAACGGACCGCCGGGCGATCCGGCCGCGTACCTCGACGTCTACGGCGCCGACCTCGGCGACGGCGGCGCGCAGCAGTTCTTGCTCGCGAACCAGGAGCTCGCGGCCGGTGCGCTCGAGCCTGCCGCGCAGTTCTCGCTCGCGCGCGCGCAGACCGCGCACCCGATCTATCGCGTCGCCGGAACGTGCGGCGATCGCCTGGTCGTCGCGGCACAGGACGGCCCTGGCGCGGAGCTGCTCGGCTGGGCCCACGACGGCGGCGCCGACGGCACCGCCGAGCTGATCGAGCTCGCCGCGCCCGACGGCTGCACGTTCGCGTACGAGACCGATCCGGACGAGATCGCCGATCTCGAGGCCGCCGGCTACACGCGCGCGGGCTCGCTCGGCCAGGTGTGGCCGCCCGGCCCGGGCGACGCGCAGGTCGCCGACGACGACACGGCGAGCGAGGCGCCCGACGCCACGCCGGCCGCGTGTCACCTGAAGTCGCGCCACGCGATCGAGCTCCTGTACGCGAGCCCGGGCGGCGACGAGTCGCTCGAGCTGTTGAAGGGCTGCGTCGGCGAGGTGATCGTCGGCGAGAAGGACGAGAACGGCGCGACCGGGCCGATGACGACCGCGGCCGCGCGTGCCGCCGGCGGCCGCACCGCGTTCGTCGTCGATCGCAACGGCGACAAGCTGCGCGCGCTGCTCGCGCGCTCGAACGGCGTCGAGCGCACCGCGGCGTATCTCCGCGCGAAGCTCGCGCACGGCTACGACTACATCGTGATCGACGAGATCACCGGCGCGGGCGACTACGCCGACGGCCAGACGTTCAACCGCCGCGTGCGCGAGCTGCTGCTGCGCGTGCCGGCGAAGAAGCTCATCCCCTACTTCAGCATCGATCTGACGCAGGAGCTGCCGACGATCTACATGAACGATCGCCGCATGCTACTGCGCGCGTTCGAGAAGCGCGGCCGCGCGATCGCGCTCGAGGTGTACTTGCACACCGGCCAGGTGATGGCCGGCGACGCGCCGGGCGTGTTCCGGCGCGCGGCCGACCGCATCGCGAACGCGGTGCGCGGCCTGGCGGGCACCGGCGGCATCAACCTGCACGCGTTCACGACGATCGGCACGTCGATGCACTCGACGTTCGCGCAGTATCGCTACCTCGACCAGCCGTCGCACGACCTCGCGGCGATCACGCGTGAGGTCAGCGCGCTGCGCCACGGCAGCAAGCGCGTGCGCCAGCAGAAGGGAGTCGGCTGGTACTTCGTGAACAAGTCGGACATGGCTCCGAAGCCGCACACGTACACGTACGCGCAGCTGATCGCGCGGCTGCGCACGCAGGCGCTGCGGTTCAAGTGACCAGCTCGGCGACGACGTGGATGTCGCCGGACTTCGCGACGATGCGCAGCGGAATGCGTGCGGCGTCGTCGGTGAGCCAGACGACGAGGCCGAGCCCGCCGGCGTGAACGTCGCAGCGTAACGTCGGGCGGTCGCGCAGCATCTCGCGCACCGGCGTGCCGACCTCGACGCGATACAGCTCGCGGTCGTGCACGAGGTAGATGAGCGCCGGCGGCGCGTCGACGCGCGCGTTCGCGCGCAGCCAGCCGAGCGCGCTGTGCAGCGTGTGGATCGGCGCCGGCGCGTTCAGCGCGGTCGCGTCGATCACGGCGTGGTTGCCGGTGAACGTGGCAGTCGCGTGCGAGACCTCGCCGGCGATCGCGATGGTCTCGTCGGCGCGTACGGGGCGCGCGGCGGCGCGATCGAGCGCGGTATCGAGCTCGTAGCGCACCGGCTCGAGCATCGACGCGAGCGCGTTCGTCGCGAATCGGCTGCGGACCTCGTCGCCGGTGACGACGAGCTCGGCGCGACCGATCGCGATGCCGGCGGAATGCACCTCCCAGATCAGCGACTCGCCGGGCGGCAACAGCAGCGGCTTGCCGGTGGTTGCGACGACCGGCGGCGGCGGCACGAGCAGCACCGGCAACGGCTTCGGCGTGAACGCGTGCTCGCAGGAAGCGGCAAAGATCAGCACGGCGAGTCGGGGCATCGCGTGGCGTGGTGCAAGAAGCGAAGCAGGGCTTTGGGCTTTGGGCTTTGGCCCGAGCAGAGAGACCTCCGCCTTCTGGCCAAAGCCCAAAGCCCGATGCCCAAATGGCCAAAGCCCTACGTCGACAGGTGCTCGGCGACCGGCGTGCCATCGGCGGCGGCGCGCACCTTGTGCAGATCGATGACGCCCCGGCGGCCGAGCTCGGCGACGGCCGTGGAGGCGCTGGCGACTTCGAGGCGGCCGGTGCGGCCGGCGCGCTGCGCGAGCTCGGCGAGCGCGTTCGCGATCGAGGCCGGCGCGTCGCCGCCGAGCGCGGTCACGATGCGGGCCGCGAGCTGCGTCTCGCCGACGAGCGCGGCCGCGACCAGCGCGCGCGCGAGCGAGGCGCCGGCGGTCGGCCCGGACTCGAGCGCGCCCGCGGTGGCGAGCTCGCCGGCGACCTCGACGAGCGAGGCCGGATCGTCGGCACGCCAGTACACGTCGAGGAGGCGGCGCAGCGTCGGCAAGTGCGCGGGATCGAGATCGCTCGCGCGCAGGAACACGTCATCGGCGCGATCGACGTCGCCGAGGTGGACGAGCACCGCCTCGCCGAGCCGGAACAGCCGCTCGGCGCGCTCGCGGGCGTTCGGCGCGAGCGGCACGAGCTGATACAGGTAACGCGTCGCCGCCGTCCAGTCGCCGCGCGCGACCGAGATCTCGGCGAGCTGCTCGAGCGCGCGCATGTCCTGAGGATGATCGCGCACGATGCGCTCGAGCTGCGCGTGCGCGGCGACGAGATCGTGCGTGTCGCGGTACAGCTCGACGAGCGCGAACTGCGTCGCGAGCACGGTGTCGGTGTCGTCGAGCGGAACCAGATCGAGCACGGTGCGCGCGGCCGACAGCGCGACCTCGAGCTCGCCGAGCCGCGTCGCGAGCGCCTGGACGCGCGCGTGGAGCTCGCGGCGGCCGGGTGCGAGCGCGACCGCGGCCTGGGCCTGCACGAGCGCCTCGCCGTCGCGGCCGAGATGCTCGGCGATCTGCGAGCGACGCAGCGCGAGCTCGTCGGCGCCGAGCGCGCTCTCGGCGGGATCGAGATCGCGATAGATGAGGTCGGCCGCGGCCCAATCGGCGAGCTGGAACGCGAGCGCACCGCGCGCGTCGAGTGCGCCGATGTGGCCCGGGTCCTCGATCAGCGCGAGATCGTACGCGCGCGCGGCCTCACCCGGCCGGCCGAGCTCCTCGGCGAGGCGCGCGACCTCGAGCCACGCCTCGGCGCGCTCGTCGCCAGCCTCGGTGTGCGCGGCGCGCGCGGTGACGAGCTCGGTGAGCGCGGCGAGGTCGCCTTGCGCGCGCTGCTGGCGCGCGAGCACGCGAAACGCGGTCGAGTGGCCGGGCTCGGCGCGCCACAGCTCGGTCGCGAGCGCGACCGCCGACTCGCCGTCGCCTGCGGCGACCGCTTGCTCGAGCTTGCCGAGCAGCACCGCGTCGGAGCGCTGGGTCTCGATCGAGGCACGGCAGCGCGCGGCATCGGCGAGCAGCGTCGCGCGATCGGCCGGGCGCGCGAACGTCGCGGCCTCCTCGTAGTAGCGCGCGGCGTCGCCGTAGCGGCCGATCGCCTCGTAGCGGCGTGCGAGCGGCGCGCGCGCGGCGGGGATCGTCGGATCGAACACGAGCGCCTGCTCGTAATTCACCTGTGCCTGCGCCGGGTCGTCGAGCCGCTCCTCGAACACGAGCGCGAGCTCGAGGTGGAGCGCGCCGCGATCGCGCGGGTTCGTCGCCGCCGCGATCTCGCGATACAGGAGCGATGCCGCGAGCGCCCACTCGCCGCGCACCATCGCCGCGATGCGCAGCTGGTACGAGATGTCGGGATCCGCGGGCGCGCACGCGTGCGCTTCCTTCAAGCAGCGGTACGCCTCGCCGTCGCGGCCGAGCGCATCGCGATACAGCTTCGCGCGCCGCCGCCACAGCTGCGCGCGCTCGATCGGATCCTCGGTGACGATGATCTGGCGGCCGAGCGCCTCCGATGCCTTCGTCAGATCCGCGACCTCGAGGTAGAGCTGCTCGAGCAGCTCGAGCGCCGCATGATCGCCCGGGTCGGCCTCCGCCGCGCGCTCGGCGGCGGCGATCGCCTCGGGCCAGGTCTCGCGCGCGGCGAGCTCGCGTGCGAGCACGAGCTCGGGTTGCGGCGCGCCGCCGCGCGGCCTCTCGCGGATCTCGCCGGAGACCACCGCCTCGTCGCGGCCGAGCGCGGTCGCGCGCTGTGCGGCCCACTGGCGCTCGACCGAATCGTAGTCGTGCGATTCCGCGATCTGCTCGTAGAGCTCGCGCGCGAGCACGATGTCGTCGGCCGACGCGAGCGCGTCGGCGAGCGGCATCCACACCGGCGCGTACGTCGAGTCGACGCGATGCGCCTTGTTCCACAGCGCGGCGGCGCGGATCGCCTCGCCGTTGCCGCGCGCCGTGAGTGCGAGCTCGTGCAGCGCGATCGCCTGCGCGCGACCGTGCGCTTGATCGGCCGCGCGATCGAGCACCTCGCGGCGCAGCGCGGGCTCGCGCGTGCCGAGGTGCTGGAGCAGCGCGAGCAGGGCGGCCGCGTCGTCGGGATCGGCGTGATGCGCGGCCAGCAGCCCCGGATCGGGCACGTGCGGGGGCGAGGGCAAGGGCAAAGGGAGAGCGCCGAGCTCGGTGCGCAGCGCCTGGGCCTCGTCGCGCAGCTCGTTCGCGACGTCGGGCTCGGCTTGTTGCGCGCGGCCCTCGAGCGCGCGCGCCAGCTCGCCTTTGCGCGCGATCTCGCCGCGCAGTTGCGCGAGCAATTCGCCGCTGGCCGCTTCGCCGGCCTCCTCGAGCAGGCGCATGGCCTCGGTCGGCTTGCCGCCGCGCGCGAGCGCGGTCGCGAGCTGGACCACATCCGAGGCGGTGCGGCGATCGGGCTCGATCGCGGAGAACGCGTCGGCCGCGACGTGCCACGCCAGGTGCGACGCGGCCTCGCTCGCGAGCAGGCGCAACGTCGCGTCGCGCCGCGTGCCCCCGCCGAATGCCTCGGCCGCCTCGCGCATCGTCTCCCGTGCCCGCGCGGCGTCCTCGAGCTTGTCGTAGTAGATGTCGGCGAGCTCGAGCAAGAGGTCGCCGCGCGCGGCGCCGGTGCGGATCGCGGCGAGCGTCGCCAGGTGGCGCGCGCTCGCGGCGTGATCGCCGAGCGCGGCGGCGAGATCGACGAGCTCGCGCAGCGTGGTCTCGTCGCCGGGCGACACGTGGTTGGCCGCCTCGAGCGCCGCGAATGCATCGCCGAGCTCGCCGGCCGCACGTGCGCGGTTGGCGGCGTCGCGCAGCGACAGCGCGCCGGCCGCCGCGTTCTTGACGCGCCCGCTCGGCGTGTCGTCCTCGGTCTGGCTGTCGCGCGGCGCCGGCTCGCCGCGCAGCCGTGCGATCGCGGCGGCGAAGTCGTGGTCGGGCGACTGCGCGAGCTCGAGCGCGGCCCGCGCGCTGTCGCGCACGCCGGTCAGCTGGGCGTCGTCGAGCTTGCCGACGAGCTCGCCGAGTGCGTGCGCGGCCTCGGTGCGCTCGCGCGCGACCACCGCGAGGTCGAGCCCGTGGTCACCCGCCAGCTCGCCGGCTAGCCGCGCCCACCCGGCTGCCGCGGCCACGCGATCGCCACTCGCTTGATGGCGCGCGGTGACGTAACGCAGCGATGGCCGCCACGTCGGATCGATCTCGAGCGCGCGCTCGTGCGTCGCGGCCGCGACGTCGGGGCGCCCGAGCTGCTCCTGCAGGTCGCCGAGCCGCGACAGCAGCGGCTTCTGGCGCTGCGGATGCCGCGCGGTCGCCGCGACCTTGCGGCCGAGGATCACCGAGACGCGCTCGAGATCGCCGCGCTCGCGCCACGCCTGCTCGAGCGAGTCGAGCGCGGGCAGGTGCGTGTCGGAGATGCGCAGCGCGGCCTCGAGGCAGCGCACGGCGTCATCGCCGCGTTCAGCGCGACGGAACAGCTCGCCGGCGCGGTACATCGCGTCGGCGCGCGCGCTCGCCGCCGCCACCTCGACGCTCGCGAAGCCCTCGAGTGCGGCGGCCGCGCCCGCGAGATCGCCGGCGCGTTCGGCCAGCTCGGCGTACAGGCGCAGCGCCGGGCCGCGGACTTCGATCGGAGCCGCGCTCGCGGCTTCGGGATCGTCGGCCAGCGGGCGCAGCGCCGAGGCGGCGAGCTCGGGATCGCCCGTCCGATCGGCGGCGACCGCGAGCCGGTAGCGAAACAACGCGAGCCGCGAGGCGTCGGCGCCTACCTCGGCGACCAGGCCGCGATACGCGCGGATCACGTCGGGCCACGCGCGCTGGCGCCACGCCGCCTCACCGAGCGTGGTCAGCACCTCGCGGCGCAGCGCGGCGGGCACGTCGACGTCGCCGGCGAGCGTCGCGTGGGCGCGCACGCCGTGGGGCAGGGCGGTGGCCGGTTCGTCGGCGGCGAGCCACGCCGCGGCGGCCGCGGTCTCGACCTCGATGCGATCGGTCGCGCGCTCGGCGAGTCGTGCGAGCGCGGTCAACGCCTGTGCGCGCGCGCGCTGGTTTCCGGTCTTGACCATCAGGTCGGCCTCGAGCTGATACGCGCGCCGGCGCGTCGCCGAGGCGTCCGCCCCGTCGGCGTCGACGACGAGCTCGAGCGCCTCGTGCAGATCGGCGACCGCGGCGGCGAGATCGGGCACGCGCTCGCGGCGGCGGACGTCGGCGCGATGCACGAGCAGCGCCGCGCGCTCGGCCGCCGGCGGACGCGTCGCGAGCACGGCATCGACCCAGCGTCGCTCGGTGATCGCATCGGGCGCGCGTTCGAGCATCGTGCGCGCCGCACCGCGCGCGATCTCCGGCGCGTGGTCGGCGGCGAGCTCGTGCGCGCGCTCCCAATCGGCGCTCGCCTGCTGCGGCGAGCCGGCCTTGTCGAGCAGCGTCGCGCGCGCGACCGCGAGCTCGGCGGCGCGCGTGTACAGGCGATCGCCGGGCGCGGCCTCGGCGAGCCCGAGCAGCGAGCTGATCGCCGTGTCGAGCTCGGCCGCGGCGTGCTCGCGGTCGAGCGTGGCCTCGGCGATCTCGGCGAGCATCGCGTGCGCCTCGGCCGCGAGCTCGCCGCCGCCGATCACCGCGCGGCGCAGCGCGGCGCGCGCCTCGTCGGTGCGCCCGAGATAGACGAGCGAGCGCGCGAGCTGGAGCTCGTGGCGCGCCGCGATCGCCTGCGCGAGCCCGAGGCCGCGCAGCCGCTCGTACAGGTCCGCCGCCGCGTCGTGATCGCCGCGCCCGGCGGAGGCGAGCGCGAGCCCCGCGATCGCGTCGGCCTGCAGCGGATCGTGGTCGAGCGCGCGCCGCCACGCCGCCTCGGTCTCGGCCTGGCTCGCGCCGGTCTCGGCGAGCAATTCGCCGAGCGTGGCGTAGGCGCGGCCGGCCGTCCGGTTGTCGCCGCGCGCTTCGGCCAGCCGCGCGACCTCGCCCCACGCGACGGCGGCGCCGTCGCGATCGCGGCTCGCCAGGATGACCGCGGCCATCTCGTGCACCGCGGGATCGTGCGGCGCGAGCTCGCGCGCGACCGCGAGCTCCTGGTGCGCGCCGTGCGGATCGCCGAGCTGATGTGCGAGCACTTCGGCGAGCCGCAGCCGCATCGCGAGCGCGCGCTCGGGCTCGCTGCCTGCCGCGCGCGAGCGAAGCAGCCGCACGAGCTCGCTCCAGCGTTGCTCGTCGGCGAGCCGATCGGCGAGCGCGTCGGCGGCCTCGCCCGAGCCGGGATCGTGCTCGAGCGCGAGCTCGTACAGCTGGGTGGCCGCGCGCGGCTCGAGCACGCGCAGCAGGCGCGCGCCGGCGAGCGCGGCGAGCGTGGCCTGGTCGTCATCGCCGTCCGCGCTGGCGAGCTGCGCGAGCTGCGCGAGCTGTGCAGCCGCTTCGCGCGCGTCGCCTTGCGCGAGCGTGATCGACGCCAGCGCGGCGTGCGCGGCCGGGAAGTGCGGCCACCGGCCGAGCGCCTGACGCGCGAGCTCGAGCCCGTCGTAGAACCATGCCGGCCGCGCGGCCGCGAGCGCGAGGATGCGCTCGAGCAGCTGCGGCTGATCGGGACCACCGGCGGCGAGCAGCGCGCGATAGCCGCGCATCGCGTCCTCGATGTGACCCGACCGCAGCAGGTGATCGGCCGAGTGCATGAGGTCGTGCGCGGCGGCCAGCTGGAGCGCCGCCGGCCGCACGCCGAGCTCGCGCGCGCCGCTCGGGCCGAACGCGATCTCGACCGCCGCGCGCCCGACGCGCACGTGCACGACCTCGAGCTCGGCGACCGCCGGCAACCGCCAGCCCGCGGGCGGCATCAGCGACCACAGCACGGCGCCGACTCCGTCGATCTCGACGTCGCCGAGGCCGCGCGCGTGCGGCCGCTCGACGATGCCCGCGGTATCGGTCGCGCCGAGCAGCGCGTCGAGGATGCGATCGGCGAGCACCGGACCGGGCGTCGGCAGATGGCCGTGCACGCGGATGTGACCGGCGAGCGCCCGCACGTTGGTGCCCGAGCACACGAGCAGCACGCGGAAGCTGACGTCGGCGGTCGCGAGCCCGTCGGCCGCGCGCGCGCGCACCGAGATGAAGCCGTCGCCGAGCCGCGCGTGCACCGCGGTGATGCCGAGCCCGGCGAGGTGACGGCGCGCGATCTCGACGCGCTCGGCGAGCGCCGCGGGCGGCACGCGCAGCACGAGCGCGCGCAGCCGCGTGCGCCGGCGCTGGAACCGCTCGGCCGGCACGACCGGACCCGGATCGGTGCCGAGATCCGAGACCTCGAGCTCGAGCCGCTCGACCTGGACCGCGCCGACCGCCGCGCCGACCAGCACGAGCCGCCCGACGCCCGACTGGGCGCTGAACGAGAACGGCAGGCGGCGCGAGCCAGCCTCGGGAACGGGCACGGCTCGAAGGTACTACGCGCCGGGCGTCCACTGCACGCCGGCGCCGGGCTGGACGCTGCCGGCGAAATGCTTGCTCACCCAGTACACGCCGAGCGCGGTCAGCGCCAGGCCGGCCACCGCGGTGATCGCGCCGGCGGTGGTGTAGTTCGTCGTCGGGAACGGCCCGGCGCAATTCGGACCTTCCATCGCGAAGCAGCTGTTCGGCACGTCGGTCTGTTTCCCGAGGCCGACCATCAGAAAGCCGAGCGTCGTCGCGGCGGTCCCGACCGTGAACGCGGCGATGGTCGCGCCGACGTAGGTCGGCCCGGTCGTGCGCCCCAGCGCGTAGCGATACGCGCTCGGCTGCGTGCCGGCGGTGATCGTCGCGGCGCCGCCGTTCTGCGGATCGACGAGCGACGTGAATCGCAGCAGGTGATCGCCGACCGGCAGGTTCACCTGGCACGGCGTCGCAGCGCACACCATGCCGAACGTCAGGCCGTCGACGGCCGAGCCGTCACTGGCCGTGCCCTCGTAATGGCCGGTCACCTCCTCGACCAGCGCGGGCTCGTCCGCGTCGTCGACCGTCGCGATCGTGACCTGGCCCTGGCCGGGCAGCGGCGGCGGCGGCGCGGCGGCCACCATCTGCGGCAGCACGGGCTCGGGCACGGTCGGCGGCGGCACCGTCACGGGCATGCAACCGGCGAGGGCGATCGCGGCGACGGCTCGTCTCATGCTGCCAGCGTCGCCATCGCACGTGAACGCGACATGTGCGGCGTGTGAATAACTGTGACGTCAGTGGAACGAGATGCAGGGCCTGTACGCGGACTGGACCGGGTTGCCCTTGTCGTCGGTCTCGCGCAGCAGCTCGGGGTTCACCTTGATCTTGCCGTCCTTCGCGAGCGCCTCGCAGCTGTCCTTGAGCCAGGTGTCGAGCGCCTCGCCGGCGCGCGCCTCGCGCAGCTCCGAGATATCCGCGGCCGCTTCCTTGTCGAAGTCGGTGACCTTGGGCTGCGTCTTGTCGACGAGCTGCACGAGCACGTACTTGTCGCCGATGACGTAGACCTTCTTGCCGACCTGATTCGGGCCGAGCTCGTCGAACAAGGCGTCCGCGACGTCCTTGCTCTTGCCCACACCGGGCATCGTCATCATGCGCGGCGCGGGCCCTTGCAGCTTCACCTTGGGTGCGAAGTCTCCGAACGACGGCAGGACGTCCTTGCTCGGCGCGAGCGGATCGACCGGCGGCGGTGCCGGCGTGCTGCCTCCGGATCCGGATCCGGATCCCGCTGCCGATCCCGATCCCGATCCCGTCGCCGATCCCGATCCCGCCGCCGATCCCGATCCCGTCGCCGATCCCGATCCGCCGCCGCCGCCGCCCGGCTGCTCGTCCGCATCCTGATCCGCATCCCACGACGCCGGCTCGTCCTTCACCGCGGTCTCCGCCAGCGCCATGATCTGGTGGCGCTGTAGCTGCAGCATCTGCTCGAGCTGGAACAGCTGCTCCTGCGCCGGCTGGCGCATCTCGTCGGGGATCTTGCCGCTGCGCAGCAGGTCGAGGATCTGCTTCATGCGCTGCTTGAGCTCGGTCGGCGGAATGTACGGCTCGACCGAGTCGTCGCGATGGAACAGATCGGCGAGCTTCTTGTCGCCGGCGGTCGCGGCGAGCGCCTTGAGCGCGGCGCGCTTCGCGCCTTCCTTCGACCACACGTCCTTCGCGAGCTTTTCGGCGATCTCGTGTTTCACCTGCTCGAGCTTGAGCGCGCCCTCGCGCGTGTCGTCGCACATCACGAGGTACGCGCCCTTGTCCGTCGTCACGACCGGCGTCATCTCGCCCGGCTTGAGCGCCTTGACCGCGTCGTTGATCGCCTTGTCGCCGAGCGCCGGATTCTCCGAGCTGACCCAGCCCTGATCGCCGCCGTTCGTCCTCGTCGCCGGGTCGCTCGCCAGGTCCTTTGCCGCGTCGGCGAACTTGCGCTTGCCGGCCGCGATCGTGCCGCGCGCCGCCTCGAGCTCGGCCTTGGCCTCGTCGATCGTCGGCCCCGCAGGCTTCGCCGCCGAGCCGCTTCCCTCGCCCGATCCTGATCCCGATCCCGTTGCCGATCCCGATCCCGCCGGCTCCGGCTTCGTCCCCGCGACGAAGATTTCCCGCAGCTTCAGCTCCTTCTTGACCGTGTACGCGCGCTCCTTGTTGTGCGTGTACTCGTCCTCGATCTCCTTGCCGTGCTCGCTCGCGAACCGGTCGAGATCCGCGTCGGTCAGCTTCATCGCCGAGCGATACTCGTCGGGATCGAACTCGACGACGTCGTACTTCGCGAGCGTGTTGTCGTAGAGGTACTGCTTGAACGCCTCGTCGCGCGACACCTGCACCGACCCCTTGATGAGGTCGCCCATGATCGCGGCGAGCAAGCTGCGCTGCTGCTCGACCTCGTAGCTATTCTTCGAGACGTTGAGGCCGCTGTACCAGTTCTTGAACGCCTGGTAGCTCCACAGCCCGTCCTCGTCGAAGATGCCGGGGATTTGCAGGCGGTCGCCGCCATAGAAGAAGTGGCCCTGCTTGATCTCGTCCTCGACGAGCCCGGTGTTGACGAGCAGGTTGCGCGAGCTCGCGGCCTGCGCGAGCAGCTCGCGCCGGATCAGCCGCTCGAGCGCGATCCACTTCCGCTGCTTGTCGGTGCCGCGGTTGTACGGCGTCGAGTACGCGACGTGATAGGCGGTCTGCGTGACGCTGTGGCCGTCGACGGTGAGGATCTGGTTGTTCTCGCCCATGCATCCGGTGTCGCTCTGCTGGCTCTGGCCGGGCCGGAAGTTGATCACGAAGATCGCGATGAGCAGGCAGAAGATCAGATAGACGAAGATCGACGCCCCCTGGCGCCGCAAGGATTCCAACATGGGGTCGCACGTTCTTAGACCTTCGAACGCCCCGCCGCAAACGCCGCGGGGATTTTCGGACGCCCGCTAACCCCGGCAGCCTGAACCATCTTCGCAAGCGTCAAGATTGTCTTGCGTGGAAGCGTTTTTGCGTGATAACTCCGCCAGGCTTTTCGGGTTGGTACGGCCGGAGAGCAGGGCTTCGTTTTCAACTACCGCGACGCGCTCGCGCCGCGCTTCTTCCGGACAAACATCACATGCTCTTCGATTGGGTCTACGGAATGTTTTCCAACGACCTGGCCATCGACCTCGGGACGGCCACGACGCTGACGTTCGTGAAAGGTCGCGGCATCGTCGCGAACGAACCGAGCGTCGTCGCGGTGCAGGCTAACAACGGAACCGGTCCGAAGAAGGTCCTCGCGGTCGGCAAGGAAGCGAAGGAGATGCTCGGCCGAACGCCGGGCAACATCATCGCGATCCGGCCGATGCAGGACGGCGTCATCGCCGACTTCGAGGTCACCGAGGCGATGCTGCGCTACTTCATCCAGAAAGCGCACCAGCGGCGGACGCTCGTGCGGCCGCGCGTGATCGTGAGCGTGCCGAGCGGCATCACCGAGGTCGAGAAGCGCGCCGTGCGCGACTCGGCGCTCGCGGCGGCCGCGCGCGAGGTCTATCTGATCGAGGAGCCGATGGCGGCGGCGATCGGCGGCGGCCTGCCGATCACCGAGCCGACCGGCAACATGATCGTCGACATCGGCGGCGGTACGACCGAGGTCGCGGTGATCGCGCTCGCCGGCATCGTGCAATCGAAGTCGATCCGGGTCGCCGGCAACAAGATGGACGAGGCGATCGTCCAGTACATCAAGCGCAAGTACAACTTGCTGATCGGCGATCGCAGCGCCGAGATCATCAAGAAGGAAATCGGCTCGGCGTATCCGCTCGAGGAGCCGATGACGGTCGAGGTCAAGGGCCGCGATCTCGTCGCCGGCGTGCCGAAGACGCTGCTCGTGAACTCCGATGAAATTCGCGAGGCGCTGCAGGAGCCGGTCAACGCGATCATCGACGCCGTGC
This sequence comes from Kofleriaceae bacterium, assembly GCA_036490935.1. Classification (GTDB taxonomy): domain Bacteria; phylum Myxococcota_A; class Polyangia; order Haliangiales; family Haliangiaceae; genus JABFXX01. Next base: position 124,607 of record DASXCY010000196.1, read on the forward strand.
GGTACGTGCTCGAGCGCACGCCGCCCGAGCTGTCGGCCGACATCGTCGACAAGGGCATCGTGCTGTCGGGCGGCGGCGCGCAGCTCAAGAACCTCGACGTGCTCGTGCGCGAAGAGACCGGCCTGCCGGTCATGGTGTGCGAGAACCCGCAGACCGCGGTCGTGCTCGGCACCGGCAAGGTGCTCGACGAGCTGGAGCTGCTGCGCGAGATCGCGCTGCGCTGATCCCATGTCCCCTCGCAAGCTCGGGGTGGCGTCATGACGTTGTCGCGCCGGCTCGTCGATTGGTCGCTGGCCGGCGTGCTGATCCTGCTGCCAGCACTCGTGTTGCGTGCGAGTCTCGCGCGCGGCACGCCGTCGTCGGTCGATCGCGCGCTGCTGCGCATCACCGCGCCGCTCGAGGCAGGCGTGTCGTGGATCGTCGAGGGGCTCGGCGGCCTGTGGGAGCATTACGTCGCGCTGGTCGACGTCGAGAAGGAGAACCGCGAGCTGCGCGCCGAGAACGACGAGCTGCGCCAGCAGCTCTCCGACATGACGCGGCGTGCGTTCGACGCCGACGGGCTCGAGGATCTCGCGGCGGTCAAGCACCGCACCCAGGCCGACATGATCGGCGCGCGCGTGATCGGCGCGCCGCTGTCGCCGCAGTTTCGCGTGCTGCGGCTGCGCATCGACCGCGGCGACCACGAGGTCGCGCGCGGCATGTCGGTGATCGCCGGCGGCGGACCGATCGGCCGCGTCGACAAGGTGTACGGCGACTACGCCGACGTCACGCTGATCAGCGATCCGGGCTCGTCGATCGAGATCGTGGTGCCGCGCACCGGCGCGCGCGGCATGTTGACCGGCCTGGGCCGGCCCGATTCGTACGCGTGCACGATCGAGTGGCTCGAGCGCGAGTCCAAACCCGACACCAAGCTCGAGGTCGGCGACCAGGTCGTGACGAGCGGCCTCGGCGGCAGCTTCCCGCCCGGCCTCGTCGTCGGCAAGATCGTCAAGGTCGCGCGCGACGACGGCATGTTCCAGCACGCCGAGGTCGAGCCCGCGGTCGACGTGTCGCGCGTGCGCGCGGCGCTCGTCCTGCTCGCGCCGCCTCCGCCGGCCGATCCCGATGCGAAGGTGAAGAAGAAGAGCGAGCCGGCGTTCGGGGGCAAGCCGCTGTGACGGGCATTGGGCATCGGGCTTTGGGCTTTGGCCCGAGGCTGGCGCGATTCTTTCTGGCCAAAGCCCGAGGCCCAAAGCCCAAAGCCCCGGGGGCGTCATGAGGACCGCCACCCTCGTCCTCGTCGCCTACGTCCTCTGCGTGGTCGTCGCGGCGTCCTGGCTCGCGCTGCCGCACGCGCTGCGCGATGCGATTCCGGATATCGGCGCGCTGACCGCGGCGTATCTCGGGTTGACCGCGCGCCGCGACGTGGCGCCTGCGGTCGGTGGATCGATCGCGCTCGGTTATCTCGTCGATCTCGTGTCGGGCTCGCCGGCGGGGCTCGCGGCGCTCGTGCTCGGCCTGACGTGCCTGGTCGCACGCGCGGTGCAGCAGCGCATCTACGTGCGCGGCACGACCATGACGATCGCGTTCTCCGCGTTCGTCTCGATCGTGACTTCGCTCGCCGCGATCGTCGTGCGCGCGCTGTACGGCATGCCGCGCGCGTCGTGGTCGGTCGAGCTGCGGCACCTCGCGCTCGTCGCGATCGCGACCGCCGCGATCGGCCCGCTCGTGTGGCGCGTGTTCCGCCGCATCGACGCCGCCTACGCGCGCACCCACCGCGACCGTGAAGCGGCGCTGGAAGGCATCCGATGACCTCGCTCCACCGCGGCGGCGGCCCCGCGCTGCCCGAGCTGCACCGGCGGCTGCCGTGGGTCGCGATCGCGATCATCGCCGCGTTCGCGCTGCTCGTCGGCCGGCTGTGGCAGCTGCAGGTCATGCGCGGCGACAGCTACTACGAGCGCACGGTCTCGAACGTGGTCAAGGAGCGCTACCTGCCGAGCGTGCGCGGCAAGATCGTCGATCGCAACGGCGTGCCGCTCGCCGATAACCGGCCCGCGTTCAACATCTACATCACGCCGAACGCGATCACCGCCGACGCCAAGGCACTCCTCGCGCGCAAGCTCGGCCTCACCGACGACGAGCTCGCGAAGATCGACGAGCGCATCGCGGTCGGCAAGGTGCGCGACCCGAAGAGCCCGGTGCTCGTGCTCGAGGATCAGGGCCGCGATCGCGCGGCGCTCGTCGAGCAATCGAAGGCGCAGCTGCCCGGCGTCGAGGTCCATCACGAGCCGTATCGCTACTACCCGCAAGGCGATCTCGCGGCGCACCTCATCGGCTACATGACGCAGATGACCGCCGACGAGGCCGACAAGCTCGGTGCGCAGGGCTACGACACGAGCGAATTGATCGGCCGCTACGGGCTCGAGTCGGCGTGGGAGAACTACCTGCGCGGCAAGAAGGGCAAGGAGCGGTTCGCGGTCGACGCGCGCGGCGATCGCCTCGACGATGCGACCGCGGCGTCGCTCATCCCGCGCGAGCGCATCGACGAGCCGGTGCCGGGCGCCAATCTCGTGCTCACGCTCGACGTCGAGCTGCAGCGCCTGGCCGAGAAGGCGGTCGCGCACACCGCGGCGGCCGCGGTCGTCGTCATCGAGCCCAAGACCGGCAAGATCCGCGCGCTCGTCAGCAAGCCGTCGTTCGATCCGAACGTGATGACCGGCCACCTGACCAAGGCCGAGTACACCCTGCTGACGAGCGATCCGCGCAAGCCGTTCATCGACAAGACGCTGCGCGCGACCTATCCGCCGGGCTCGATCTTCAAGTTTGCCACCGCGATCGCCGCGCTCGAGGACGGCCAAGCGAGCGAGGACGAGAACATGTTCTGCACCGGCGAGTACGACCTCAGTGGCACGCACTTCCACTGTCACGGCACGCACGGCAAGCTGAATCTGTTACAGGCGATCCAGCATTCGTGCGATTTCTACTTCTGGCACCTCGCCGAGCGCATCGGCATCGATCGCATCGCCGACGTCGCGCGCGAGTACGGCCTGGGAGCGCCGACCAACCTCGGCCTCAACGGCGACTCGGCCGGCCGCATCCCGACGAAGGAATGGTACGAGCAGACCAGCCACTACAAGGTCGGCTACGCGACGAACGCGGCGATCGGGCAGGGCGACGTCGAGGTGACGCCGCTGCAGATGGCGATGGCGTACGCCGCGCTCGCGAACGGCGGCACGCTGTACGTCCCGCAAGTGGTCGAGCGCGTCGAGACCCACGACGGCCAGCCGATCATCGGCTTCGAGCCGAAAGTCGAGCGCCAGGTCAAGACGCCGGCGCTCGCGCTCGATACGTGGCGGCGCGGCATGTTCAAGGTGACGAACGAGCTCGGCGGCACCGCGTACGAGCACGGCCACATCGAAGGCATCACCGTGCTCGGCAAGACCGGCACCGCCGAGGCCAAGAAGCACCACCGGCCAGAAGGCGAGCGCGATCTCGAGCGCTGGAACCCGAACGCGGCGCACGCGTGGTTCGCGGGCTGGGCGCCGGCCGACGATCCCGAGCTCGCGATCGTCGTGCTCGTCGAGCACGGCGGCGAGGGCGGGCAGATCGCTTGGCCGATCGCGAAGCAGATCCTCGAGGGCTATTACACGAAGATCCACCCGGTGCCGTTCAAGGACATGCCGGCGGTGCGGCGATGAAGGGCCTGATGCTCCCGCGCGCGACGATCGGCATGTCGCGCTGGCGGCGGTTCCGCGCCGCGGTCGACTGGCCGTTGATCGTCACGATGCTCGCGCTGTGCGCGATCGGCCTGCTGAACCTGTACTCCGCGACGCGCGGTGTGCGCCACCACCAGAAGTTCGATACCCAGGTGCAGTGGATGATCGTCGGCGGGATCGGCTTCGTCGTCGCGACGATCGTCGACTACCGCGTGTTCGTGCGGCTCGCGTACTGGGGGCTCGGCGCGGCCGTCCTGCTGATGCTCGTCGCGCGCTTCGTCGGCCATCCGACGTCCGACGGCAACCACGGCCAGACCTATCGCTGGCTCAACTTCGATGGCATGGGCATCCAGCCGAGCGAGCTCGCGAAGCTGATGGTGATCCTGATGCTCGCGCACGTGTTCTCGGAGTCGGAGGCGTCGCGCTACACGCCGCAGCGGCTCGTGATCCAGGGCCTCGTGTTGATGCTGCCGATCGGGCTCGTCGCGGTGCAGCCCGACCTCGGCACCGCGGTGCTGCTCGCGCTGATCGTGCTCAGCGTCGGGTTCGTCTCGATCCCGAACGTGTGGCCGATGGTTTACACGACGACCGCGACGCTGCTCGCGATCCCGATCCTGTGGGAGCGCCTCGAGTCGTACCAGCAGAACCGCATCCTCGGGTTCATCGACTGCAACGTCGCGAAGGCGAGCGCGTGCTGGCACACGACGCAATCGATCTACGCGGTCGGCTCGGGCCGGGTGTGGGGCAAGGGCTTCCTGGAGGGCACGCAGAACCAGTTCAACTTCGTGCCCGAGCACTGGACCGATTTTCCGTACTCGGTATGGGCCGAGGAGTGGGGCTTTGCCGGCTCGGTGTTCCTGCTCGCGATCTTCGCGTTCCTGCTCGTGTGGACGATCAGCGTCGCGCTGACCGCGCGCGACCGCATCGGCGCGGTGATCTGCGTCGGCGTCGCCGCGATGACGTTCTGGCACGTGGTCGTCAACGTCGCGATGGTGCTCGGCATCGCCCCGGTCGTCGGCGTCACGCTGCCGTTCATCTCGTACGGCGGCAGCTCGCTCGTCACGTTCTTCCTCGCGATGGGCCTGGTCGCGAACGTCAGCTTGCGCAAGCACGGCTATTAGCGCCATCCTCGCGCGCATGATGCGTCTCGCAGTCAGCACCGCGCTCGCGGTCTCCATCCTCGCCGGCGCGGCGCGCGCCGACGTGTTCGAGGTGTGCAAGGGCGAATCCAAGCGGATCGTCGAGGGCACCGGTCAGCTGTCGATCGCGCCGATCTATCCCGACGACTTCCCCGGGCGCACGACGCGCACCGTGCTGTATCCGATCGGCGAACGGCTCGCGGTCGCCGAGCACGCCAAGGTGCTGCTCGGCGCCGACATCGATGCCGCGATCGCGCTGGTGCGCGCGCGCAAGTGGTCCGACAAGGCCGACGCCTGCTCGAGCGCGCCCGCGCTCGCCGCCGTGCTCGGCCAGAAGCACCCGAATCTGTCGACCGCGCACGTGTCGATCGCGTGCGGCGACAAAGCCGCGTGCGTGCTGCGCGTCGATCTCGAGCGCCACGGCCGGCCGAGCGCCGAGCGCTGGGTTCGCTACGAGGCGCCGCTCGAGGGTGCCGCCGACAAGCTCGAGGTGATCGCGGCCGCCGCGCACAAGCTGAAGGCGATCGGCGCGCCGCCCGACGCGCCGACGACCGGCCTCGCGGTCAGCCAGCTCCCCGACGGCCGCGTCACGACGCGCAGCGACGCCGACGGCGCGCTCGAGCTCGATCGCTCGATGGAGACCGACGCCGCGGTCGCCGCGTGCGCGCCCAAGGGCCGCAAGCCGCACGACACGCGCGGCTACTGGGCCACGTGGAAGCTCAACGCGATGGGCACCGCGATGGAGGTGCAGGTCAATCCGTTCGGCGGCCGCGATCCGGCCGACCAGGCCGCCGCCGAGTGCCTGGCCAAGGCGCTGCGCCATTTGCAGATGAGCTGCCCGCGCGACGGCAAGGTCGCGGACGTGCGCACCGCGATCTGCTTGTGAGATCGGACTTCGGACCCGCTCAGCTCGGCCACTTCATCTCGGGCAGCTCGAACAGCGGCTGCTTCTCCGCGTGCAGGCCGTCGTCGCCGACCGCGGTCAGGCTGAACGGCACGACCTCGGCGGTCGTCGCGGTCGCCGGCACCGGCGGATCGAGCTCGAGCGAGCACCACGACTGCGGATCGCACTTGTACTTCGCGCCGCTGAACGACCAGTGGTCGAAGTCGCGATCGCCCGCCGCCTTATCGTCGCGCACGACGTGACCGGTGCCGTCCTTGAAGCGGACGAGCACCCAGTACGTCGCGATCGTCTTGGTCGAGAAGTTGTAGGCCTTGACGTCGACCTCGCTCTTGAAGGCCTCGCCGGGGACCACCTTCGTGACCTGGAACGCCATCGGCGCGCCGTTCGCCGGCTTGGCCGGCGGCGGGTCCTGGTGCTTGCTGCACGCGGCCAGCGTCACAGCCGCGGCACCCACCATCAAACACGTACGCATCTGCATCGAGATCCTCCGATGCAGTGAGCCGCGACCGGCCGCCCGGTCGCATGAAATCGCCGCGAGGCTACGCCTTGGCGTCGATGTGCTTCTGGATCTCGGCTTCGAGCTTGGCCCGCGGCATCGCGCCGACGAGCTGTCCGACCACCTTGCCGCCCTTGAAGATGAGCAAGGTCGGGATCGACCGCACGCCATACTGCTGCGGGACGATCTGGTGGTGGTCGACGTCCATCTTCGCGACCTTGAGCTTGCCCTTGTAGTCGTCCGCGAGCGCGTCGATCGTGGGGGCGATCTGCTTGCACGGGCCGCACCAGACGGCCCAGAAGTCGACGAGCGTCGGCACGTCGGCTTTGAGAACTTCGGCTTCGAAATTCGCGTCGGTGAGCTCTTTCACATGCTGGCTGGCCATCGCAACCTCCGGTGGTTCTCTTATGTAACTCCGGGGCTGCGATACCGCAACTGACCGAACGGCGGTACAATTTTTCGCGGAATGTCACGCCTGTTCATCTCGGTCGATCGGCTGGATGCCTGGACCGCCGAAGGCCGCGCCGCGCTCGAGGGCGATCGCATGGTGCTGACCGAGCTGGGCCGTGCATTTTCGATGACTCCCGCGGTCGTGTTCGAGCGCGTGGCCGGCGGCACGCAGGACCCGAACGGGCTGGTGGGGCTGGTCAAATCCAAGCAGGCCCTCGAGGCGATGGGCGCCGAACAGCTCGCGAACTCCGTGATCTATAACGATACCGCCTACGACGTGATCGACGGGTTCATCGGCGAGCCGCTACCGCCATGATGCCCGACCGCGCGCGTTGGCGAGAACGCGGCGGCCAACGCGCCTCCGGCGCGCAGCCGGTCGATCAGGTGTCGGCATGACAGGGGCCGGCGACCGCCTGTTGTCGGTCGCGCCGTCGCCCGCCTTCTGGGTCGCGGTCGTCGCGTATGTGATCGCCGCGGTGCTGCTGCTGGTCGTGCTCGCCGGCCAGGCGAAGCTGCGGCCGCTCGCGCTTGCAGTCGTCACGCTCGCGTTCGTCGCGCACGGGACCGATATCGGCTGGCGTGGCACCGAGCACGTGCACCCGGCGGAGTCGGTGCGCGAAGCGCTCGGGTTT
>DASXCY010000197.1:0-8375 GCA_036490935.1 Kofleriaceae bacterium
GCCCGCGATGCGATGGAGGACCTTCGCGGTGTCGCTCTTCATCCGGGTGCCTAATCCCGCCGCCATGATGAAGACCACAGGACCTTGACGACTCATGTGCCCGAAACCTACACGATCCGGCACAATGAGCGTATGGCGCGCTGGTGCCTTGGGGCGCTTCTGCTCGTCGGCTGCGGTGCGCGGCTGGCGAATACCGGCGCTGACGCGAGCGCCGGCGTCGATGCGAGCGTGGACGCGACCCCGTGCGCAGGCGGGGACGCGCACGCGACGGCGCCCGACGGCTCGTGCTTGATGTGGTTCGCGACCGCGAAGACGTACGCCGACGCGCAGGTCGCTTGCCGTGGCGTATCAGCACACCTGGCGTACTTGAAGACGGCCGAGCTCGACAACGCGGCCGAGGCGCTGTGCGGCACGGCCGACACGTTCGCCGGTGGCGACGACCTCGCGGCGGTCGGTACGTTCGTGTGGAACGACGGCACGCCGTTCGGCTACACCAACTGGGAGATGGGCGAGCCCAACGACGGCAACGGCAACTACAACGAGAACTGCCTCGTGGTCGCGGCCTCGCGCGCGACCAAGGGCTGGGACGATCGGCCATGCGATCCGTCTCAGGTGCCGACGAGCGGCAGCTTCCCTTACCTCTGCCAGCTCTGATCTTCACCGCGTCCTCACTCGTACTCCGGGTCGTGCTCGTCCTCGTCCTCGTATTCGTGCTCGCCGGCTGTGGCGCGGCCCAGTCACCTCCGACGCCGACCTTCACCTGGCCGCCGATCGTCGACAGCCACGTCCATCTCTCCTACGACCCGGTCGCCTCCGACCTCGCCGCGCATGGTGTGCTCGCGGCCGTCGATCTCGCCGCGCCCGAGCGCACGCTCGGCCAGCGCGCCCCGATCGAGGTGCTCGCCGCCGGTCCGATGCTCACGCGTCCCGGCGGCTACCCGCTCGACGCGTGGGGTGCCGACGGTTACGGAATCGGCTGCGCGGATGCGGGCTGCGTGCAGACGACGATCGATCGCCTCGCCTCCGAGGGCGCGCGCGTGATCAAGGTCGCGCTCGACGACGACGGGCTCGATCCCGCGCTGCTTCCCGCAGCGGTCGCCGCCGCCCACGCGCATCACCTCCGCGTCGCCGTGCACGCGCTCTCCGCGGCAAGCGCCGACGCCGCCGCACGTGCCGGCGTCGACGTTCTCGCGCACACGCCCGTCCAGCCGCTCTCGCCCGCCACCATCGAGGCGTGGCGCGGCCGCGCGGTGATCTCGACGCTCGCGGCATTCGGCGCGAGCGATGCGGCGATCTCGAACCTCCGCGCGCTGCGCGCCGCCGGCGTCACGATCCTCTACGGCACCGATCTCGGCAACCTACGCGTCGACGGCGCCAGCGCCGACGAGCTGGACGCGCTGCGCCGCGCCGGCCTCGACGACGCCGCGATCACCGCGGCGATGACGACCACGCCGATCGCGTACTGGGGCTTGCACTTGCCCGCCGAGCTCGAGCTCGACGCAGATCCGCGCAGCGATGCGCGCGTGCTGCTGCATGCGCGCGTCATCCTGCGGCATGCTGCGCGCGCCACTCCCCCGGCGTCGCGCCCGTCCAGCGACGGAACGCCCGGTAGAAGCCCTTGACGTCGGCGTAGCCGAGCTCGAACGCGACGTCGATGATCGAGCGCGCGCGATCGTGCCGCAGCGGTGGCGGGGCTCGCCCACCCGATGCTCGCGCTCACGTTCGCGCCGCTGCTCGCGCTGATCGCGCTCGTCCACGCGCTCGTGTAGCGAGATCCTCGCAGCGCGGCGCGAACCGAAACACGCTATGACTCCTGCGTGCGCCGCTCCGTGCTCGTGGTCGTCCTCGTGGTGGGGCGCACGGCATTCGCCCACCAGACCTCCGTCAAATACGTCGACCTGACGCTCGACGGCACGCACGCCAACATCTCGCTGCGCGTCGCGCCCGGTGACGTCGCCGAGCCGATGCACCTGCTGGCCGACGCTCGACCGTCCGCCGCCGAGGCCGCGCACGCGCCCGGCGTCGCGGCGTTCGTCGCCGCATGGCTCTCGCTCACCAGCTTCGGCCAGCCGTGCACCGCGGACACGCCCGTCGCCGCCCCCGATGCCGACTCGAAGTTCGTCACCGTCACGTGGCACGCGAGCTGCGCGCGCGTCCCCGATCGCGCCGACTTCACGCGCTTCTTCGCGCTCGATCGCCGCCACGTCGCGATGGTGCGGGTCACGATCGACGGCGACTCCGACGACGCGCTGTCCGCGATCGTCGCCGCCGATCAGCCGGAGCTCGCGCTGCGCGAGCGGCCGTCGTTGTTCGCGTGGCTGAAGCTCGGTATTCACCACATCGTCGCCTGGGACGGCCGCGATCACATCAGCTTCGTGCTCGCGCTGCTGCTCGTCGTGATGCTCCAGCGCGACGCGAAGACCCGCGCGTGGGGCGTGCGCCCGCTCGTGCCGTCGTTGCGCGCGACCGCGACCGTGATCACCGCGTTCACGATCGCGCACAGCCTGTCGCTGATCTCCGCCGCGATGGGATGGATCACGCTGCCGTCGCGTCTGGTCGAGAGCCTGATCGCGGTGTCGATCGCATACACCGCCGCCGAGGACATCGTCCGCCCCGATACGCGCTGGCGCTACTGGCTCACGTTTGGCTTCGGCCTCGTGCACGGTCTCGGCTTCGCGAGCACGCTCGCGGTCCAGCTGCCGCCGCGCGCCGTGGTCGTGCCGCTGCTCTGCTTCAACGTCGGCGTCGAGCTCGGCCAGCTCATGATCGTCGTCGTCGCGCTTCCCGCATTTTACGCCGCCGCGCGCGCGCTCGGCGCCGAGCGCTATCGCCGCGTCCTGATGCCGATCTTCGCCGGCTGCATCTGCGCGGCCGGCGTCCTGTGGGTCATCAAACGCGCGTTTCTCGTGTGACTTCGCGACGTCGGCGGCCGGAGCTGATCCGCCTACCTGTGCGCACTTTTAGTCTGCACTGCGATCCCGTTCACGGTTTCGAACGAAAGGTCGACCTGTCTATACTGAGGTCACATTGGCAGTCTCTGACGGCAATCAGCCGGCACAGGCGGCACCGGAGGAGTCCGGAAGGCCGACCGTCATTTGCGTAGATGACGACCAGAACAACTTGAACGCCCTGGGTCGCGTGCTACGCACGCGCTGCCACGTGCTGCTCGCCTCGCAAGGCGAAGAAGCACTGAAGCTGCTCGAGGACCACGCCGAGGTCGCGTGCGTGCTCGCCGATCTGCACATGCCGGGGCTCGCCGGTGCCGAGCTGCTCGCGAAGGTCGCGCAGCTGCGGCCGCATTGCCGGCGCGCGGTCGTCACGGGCTTCCCCGAGTCCGAGGAGCTGATCTCGGCGATCAACGCCGGCCACCTGCACTACGTCATCACGAAGCCGTGGAAGCTGACCGATCTGCTGCAGGTCGTCGATCAGCTCGTGCACACGTTCAAGCTCGAGAGCGACAACACCCGGCTCGTCGACGAGCTGCGCTCGGTCAACCATCAGCTGCGCGATCACGAGCGCATGCTCGAGGCGCAGCTGTCGGAGCGCGGCCGCGAGATCTCGGCGGCGACCGAGCAGCTCGCGCAGATGGGCCACCAGCTCGACGCACTCACGCTGCGCGATCCGCTCACCGGCCTGTACACGCACCGCGCGTTTCAGGAGCGGCTGCGCGAAGAGGTCGCGCGCGCGCTGCGCTACAGCCAGCCGATGTCGCTGCTGATCGCCGACATCGATCAATTCGCGAGCGTCAACTACGACCTCGGCTACCAGGCCGGCGACGAGATCCTGCGCCGCATCGCCACCGTGCTCCTCGAGGACGACTCGCCGGATCGCGTGCGCACGTCCGATGTCGTCGCGCGCTACTCGGGCGAGGAGTTCGTGCTCCTGCTCCCCGAGACCGCGAAGCCGGGCGCGCTGACCAAGGCCGCGCGCCTGCGCGATGCGGTCGGCCTGACCGAGATGCCCGGCGGCCGGCGGCTGTCGCTGTCGATCGGCGTCGCGTGCTTGCCGGAGGATGCGGCCGATCCCGAGGGCCTGCTGACCGCCGCCGAGGCCGCGCTGCGCGGCGCCAAGCGCGGCGGCCCCGGCCGCGTGCACTTCTTCTCGTCGGGCGATGCCACGACCGCCGGTGGCGGGCGCAGCCGGCCATTCGGCCGCGTGCGCGACGCCGAGATCGATCGGTTCCGCCCGTACCAGGAGCGCATGCACGAGGTGACCGCGGTCCTGCATCGCGATCGGTCGCTGTCGTGCTTGCTGGTCGACCTGTCGCGCCTGCACCGCGTCGAGCTCGACCTCGGCGTCGCGCATCACAGCGAGATCTACGATCACGCCGCGACCGTGCTCGATCGGCTGCGCGGCTCCGTGCTCGACACCGCCGACCTGGTCTGCCGCAGCGGCGACGGCGATGGCTACTTCGTCATCCTCGCGCCGCGCGGCGCGCATCGCATCGATCTCGAGGCGCTCGCGCTGAGCGTCGAGCGCGCCGTCGAGGAGGCGCTGTCGGCGATGGTGACCGAGGTGCTGCGCGAGCAGCCGCGGATCACGGTCGGCCACGCGCGCGTGCTCGGCAACTCGCTGATTCGCCCCGAGCGCCTCACCGCGCGCCTCATCACCGATGCGCAGGACAACGCGCGCAACCTGCGCGAGCGCAAGGCACATCGCGATCGCACGACGCTGCAGGACGTGATCCTCGGCGACGGCCTGACCAGCGTGTACCAGCCGATCGTCGACCTCGGCACCGGCGACATCTTCGCGTACGAGGCGCTGACGCGCGGCCCGCGCGGCACCGGCCTCGAGTCGCCCGCGACGTTGTTCGCGATCGCCGACGAAGTCGATCTCACCGTCGAGCTCGACCGCGCGTGCTTCCGCGGTGCGCTGCGCAACGCGATGACGCTCGAGCCGGTGCACCGGCTGTTCGTCAACCTCCTGCCGATGTCGTTCTACGACTCGGCGTTCATCGAGGTCGAGGTCGGCAACTTGCTGTCGGCCGCCGGCCTCACGCCCGCGAACATCGTGTTCGAGATCACCGAGCGCCTCGCGATCGAGAACTTCACGTCGTTCAAGCGCGCGCTCGCCACGTACACCGCGCTCGGCTTCGGCGTCGCGATCGACGACGTCGGCACGCGCCACTCCAACCTCGAGACCGTGATGTCGCTGCGCCCGCACTTCATCAAGATCTCCGACGTGCTCGTGCGCGGCATCGCGCGCTCGACGGTGAAGCGCGAGATGCTGCGCTCGCTCCGCCACATCGCCGAGACCATCGACGCGGTGATGATCGCCGAGGGCATCGAGGCGTTCGAGGACGTGATCGCGCTGCGCGATCTCGGCCTGCGCTATGGCCAGGGCTACTACATGGCGCGCCCCGGCCCGCCGTTCCCGACGCTGCCCGACTACGTGCGCGCGGAGCTGCGCTCGGTCGCGCAGTCGCCGACGCAGCCACCGATCAAGGTCGTGCACGACGGCGAGGACGAGGACGAGGAGGATCGCGAGCTGGCGATCCCGATCGCGACCGGCCTCGCCCGCACGGTATCGTCGGTGCCGCGCAATATGTTCGGCCGGTCCGAGGACGAGATCACGTCCGACTTCGCGCTGCCCGGCATGGAAAACCGGCCGCGGCCGCGCGCGAGCGAGCCGCCGAGCGAGCCGCCGGCGACCGGCACGCCGGTGCCGCCCCAGCAATGGCAGCCGCTCAGCGACGAGGAGGCGACCGGCGAGGCGCTTCTGTCCAGCATCAAGCGCGCGATCGCCGAAAACGCGCCCGAGGGCGAGCCAGGAGGAGGGCGACCGGGGTTAAACTGACGGCTCTGCCGTGATGGATCGCAACGCTTTTCACAAGCTCTTGGCGTTCGGCATCGAGCGCGGCGTCTCGGACATTCACTTCGAGGTCGGTTACCCGCCGCACTACCGCCTGCACGGCGAGCTGCTCGGCGCGATCAAGGTGCCGGCGCTGTCGGCGTCGGATACCGAGTCGATCGCGCGGATGATCCTCGAGGATCGCAGCATCTCGGTCGACTTCACGCGCCGGTTCGCCGAGATCGACGTGTCGTACTCGCTCGCGCAGCGCGGCCGGTTTCGCGCGTCGATCTTCCGCCAGCGCGGCGCGGTCGGCATCGTGATGCGGCTGATCCCGATCCAGGTGCTGTCGATCGAGCAGCTCAACCTGCCGCCGGTGCTCGCCGAGATCGCCGACGCGCGCCGCGGCATGGTGCTGATCACCGGCGCGACCGGCAACGGCAAGACCACGACGATGGCCGCGATGCTGCGCTACATCAACGAGACGCGGCACGCGCACATCGTCACGATCGAAGATCCGATCGAGTTCATCCACGAGCCGCAGAAGTGCATGATCATCCAGCGCGAGATCGGCGCGGACACCGAGAGCTTCCGCGACGCGGTGACCGCGGCGCTGCGCCAGGATCCCGACGTGATCCTCGTCGGCGAGATCCGCGACCGCGAGACCGCCGCGACCTGCCTCAAGGCGGCCGAGACCGGTCACCTCGTGATCTCCGCGATCCACACGCCCGATTCGGTCGCCACCGTCCAGCGCTACGTCGGCCTGTTCGAGAGCGACGCGCAGGACGTCGTGCGCGATCGCCTCGGCGATTGCCTGCAGGCGATCGTCTCGCTGCGCTTGCTCGCCTCGAAGGACGGCCGCCGCCGCCTGCCGAGCGTCGAGATCCTGCGCGTCACGCGGACGATCCGCGAGTGCATCCGCTCGGGCCGGCTCTCCGACATCCCCGAGCTGATCCGCAAGGGCCGCGATCTGTACTCGATGCAGCTGTTCGATCAGCACCTGATCGATCTCGTCAACGCCGGCCTGGTGTCGATGGAGACCGCGATCTACGCGAGCAGCAACCCGGAAGAATTCGAGCGCGCCCTGCGCGTGGAGTGACCATGGACCCGATGCCCTATCAGATGTCGTATCCGTACCGGTCGACCGCGCCGCGCACGCTCGGCGTGCTGTCGATCGTGTTCGGCTCGATCGTCGCGGTGCTCAGCGCGGTCAACGTGCTGTTCGGCCGCGCGCTCGGACTGGGCATGCAACAGCACGCGAGCCAGCGCGAGGTGATGGAGCGGTTCTCCGCCGAGGTGCACCGCTGGTCGGTGGCCGTCGGGCTGGTGATGCTGGCGATGTCGGTCGCGCTGCTCTTGCTCGGCGTCCAGCAGCGCGCGTACAAGCGCTCGGCGGTGCGCGCTTCGGTGATCTGGGGCATCGTCGCGCTCGTCGTGCTGGTCGGCCAGGTGTTCGTGCAATTCGCCGTGATGATGCCGGCGATGGAGCACATGCTCGATTCGCTGCCGCACACCGAGCTGCCGATGGGCTCGATCATGAAGGTGTCGGCCGTGTTCGGGCTCGTGTTCTACGTGCCGTATCCGATCGTGCTGATCGCGTGCTTCCGCAAGCAGTCGATCGTCTCCGTGATGGATCGAGACTAGCGACGTCCCGGGCGCATCGGCCCGGTGCGAATCGGCGCGTGATAGCCGGGCGGCGGCGCGACGATCGTCGGGTGGCCGTCGCGCATCGGCCGGCGATTCCAGCCGGACGGCACGCGATCGGGCCGCAACCAGTAACCGGGCGTGTACATGTAGCGGCCGCCGACGTAGTCGTAGAACGGCTGCACGTAGACGAGGCCTTCTTGCTGGCGCTCCCAGCGGCCGTTCACCCACGCCCATTCGTAGCCGTTCCAGTGCCAGTACCCGTCGAGCCACACCGAGCCCACGCCGGGCGATGGCGTCATCTGCTCGTAGAGCTTCTCGGGCGGGCTCGACGACACCGTCTGCTCGCTCGGCGTGCCGACCGCGACGTCGGCCTGGTACCCAGGTGTCGGGGCGCCGTACCCGTAGCCGGGATTCACGGGCGTCGTGTCGCGCACGACACACGCGCCGAGCGCGAGGATCGAACACGCTACATAACGCAGGCGCATGGCATGCCCAACCTTCGAAAGTCTAGTTGACGGTGTGTGCGGCCACAAGTACACAGAACCCCGTGAAGACGGTCTTTTCTGGCATTCAACCTTCGGGCGAGCTGCATCTCGGGAACTACGTGGGTGCCATTCGCAACTGGGTCGAGTTGCAAGACCAGTACCGTTGCGTCTTCTGCATCGTCGACTATCACGCGGTCACCCAGGACTACTCGCCCAAGGACATGGCGCGGCGAGTCGAGGAGATGGTCGTCGACATCGTCGCGCTCGGTGTCGATCCCGAGCGATCGATCTTGTTCGTGCAGTCGGAGGTGCCCGAGCACACCGAGCTGTGCTGGGTGCTCAACTGCGTCGCGCATCACGGCGATCTCGAGCGCATGACGCAGTTCAAGGACAAGTCGGAGCATCAGCCCGAGAACATCAACGTCGGGATCTTCGATTATCCCGTGCTGCAGG
>DASXCY010000198.1:0-80142 GCA_036490935.1 Kofleriaceae bacterium
GTGTACAGGATCTTCCGATCGTCGAGCAGCGACGACGTGAGCAGCTGGACGCGCGGCCTCATCGTCGCAAGCTCGAGCGCACGCGGCTCACGAGCGCGCGCAACGCCGATTGGTTCGAACCGCGCTCGCCCATCACGGCCCGGTGGAGCTCGAGCATGCCGGGATACGCCTGCTGGTGATGCCGATACGTCGCCGCGAGATCGTGTGGATAAAACCGGCTGATCAACGACAACACTTCAGCGACCGGGAGCGTGAAGAACGTCTCGATATAGCGCGGCTCGACACTCGTCACGAAGCGCTGGTTCCAGGCACTCATTCCCATCGCCATGTGCTCGTACGACGCGAAGTGTTCGTTCTGAGACCGGAACGTCTGCAGCAGGCTTCGCTTCTCGTCGGCAACCGAGGTGATGTCGACGTAGCCGTTGGGGACCAACGTGTTGGCGGTCTGATAGCCCCACAGCTCGAAGTCCGGCAGAGGCTCGTGCACGTGCGCCAGCCACAACAGATGGTTGACGAGGCGATGCTTGGGCGGGCCGTCGAGGATCCACGGCGCGAGCACCACCTGCGGCGCGAGCTCGTGCAAGAGCCGCGACAGCCGTGACAGCTCGAGGACCGTCGGCCGCGGCGCCACGTTGGAGATCCCGATCCGGTGCATGCGCGCGCCGAGCCGTTCGCACACGATGCGCGCCTCGTCGTCGCGCATGCGGATGTATTCCGCTTCGCGGCCGGCGAAGCTGCGCGTGGTCGATGCGCCGTCGGTGATGTAGACGATGTCGAGCCGAACGCCCGCGGCCGCGGCGAGCACGAGCGTGCCCCCCGCGCCGATCGTCTCGTCGTCCTGGTGCGGTGCCAGGACCACGATCGATCGCAGCTCGCCCACCGGAAGCGGAACCGGCGCCAGCTCCTCCTTGAAGAACTCGGTCTCCAGCACCCGCCGGGCGAGCTCGATGTCCGAGATGTCGTCCCACCGGCGCACGAGGAAGCGATACGGACCCGAAGCCACGCGCGAAGCCGCGAGCTCTCGCATGCCACGCAGCAGGCGCGACGCCGGGCGCATCTCAGCCCTTCCACTCCGGGAAATCACGGCCGAGCAACGTCTCGAGCGCGTGCACGTGCGGAGCGTAGAGCTCGCGCAAGTGGCCTCGGATCTCGTCGGGCATGACGATCTCGCTCGCCAGGCGCCGAAACGGCTTGCCGAGCAGCATGCGTGCCCGGCGTCGGGCTTGCGGGCTGCGCGTCGCGCGGACGACGACCGCCTCGACGACGCGAGCGTAGGCGCGGTCGAAGCTGCGCAGCCGGAGGCGATCGACCCACTCGCGGCGCACCAGCGTCCAGTTCTCGTTGACCGGTTTGCCGGCGAGCTCCAGCCCCAGCTCGGGATCGACTCCGAGAAACCGGTAGATCTGTTGCAACGTTTCGCGCGGGCGCTTGCGCGTCTCTTCCACGGTGACCACGAGCACTCGAGATCGCTCGACGTGCCGGAACAGGTGCTCGAAGCTGGTCTCGTAATAGCCGCGCGCGCGATAGGCCAGATGAAAATCGGCGTACTCGCTGGTTCGCCGCCGCGCGTCCTCGTGGGCGAGCGCCTGCTCGAAGCCGAGCCACTCGCGGCCCTTGCCGACCTCGTTCCAGTATTGCGACCAGGCTCGCTTCACCGGATCGCGCAGCGTGATCACGAGCCGCGCCTCGGGCACGAAGCGCGCGATCCGCGGATGCGCAGGCCGCCAGTACAACAGGTCGGCCCCTTTGTGCCCGATCGCGCGCTGACCGTTCGCGGCCGCGAACAAGCCGCCGTACCCCTGCGGGTCGTGGGTCGCCTCCCAGCGCGCCGCGTCGACCTTCCCCGCGATCCAGCTTCGCGAGCTCAGCTCGGACTCGACAAAGTAGTTCTCGTCGGTCTTGTCATGCAGATACACCTGCGGGTGCACCTTCATCCACGCGTACAGCGACGTCGTTCCCGACCTGCGCTCGCCGGCGATGATGAAGGTCGGAACCGGCATGTCACGCCTTCACGCCCGTCGCGATCAGATGATGAGTCCCGTGCATGCGCTCGCGCACGTGGCGGCCGGATGACAGGGCTCGGTTCACGAAGTTGCCGCCCATGCTGAGCAACGACTTGATCGGGCGACGCGCGGTCAAGCCGCGCAGCCCGAGGTTTCGCGCCAGCCCGGCCACGACCGCGTAGTCGACTTCGACTTCGGAGAGGCCGCGCTCGAGCAGCTCCCTCAGCTGGGCCCGGCGGTAATGGCGCTTGTGGTCGCCGACCGGTACCGGCTTCCAGTCGCCGTTCGGCGTGGTCATCACGAAGTGACCGCCGGGTCGAAGCACGGTGGCGACGTTGCGTACGAAGGCCTCGTCATCCACCACGTGCTCGAGCACCTCGACCGCGATCACGCAATCGAAGCTGGCTGCGGGCAAGCGCGTGCGCGTCATATCGTCGAGCTCGACGCCGCGGACGTTCGAGCGGCGGGTCCTCAGGCGATCGATCGTTTGCGTCGTCAAGCCGAGCCGGTAGGCGTGCTGCTGGTCGGTTTCACGTGGAAGATCGGTGATGGTGACGTCGACCGGCAGGCCGATCGTATAGTGGGAGCTGCGGCCACCGACGTCGAGCACCCGGAGTCGCTCCGGTCCTGCCCGGCGCGCGAGGTCCCGAACGCGCACGCGAACCTGGTGATGGAGCCCGAGCAGGAACGGCTCCATTCCGAGATAGAACAGCTCGTACGGCGTCATCGAAGCCGGTCCGATCGTGTGGGTGAATGCCACGCGCGACTGCAGCGCTCGGCGATGGTATCCCGCCAGCGCTCGAGCGTGAACTCGAGGCTGGTGGCTCTCGCGACCGCGCCCATCCGCGCCATGGTCGCCGGATCCGCGATCGCCGCACGAATCGCGCGCTCGATCGCTCGGTCGGTCGGCTCGTCGATCAGCCAGCCGGCGCCTGACGCGAGCAACCGCGGGATCACCGAGACCGGCGTCGCGATCACGGGCAGACCACATGCCATAGCCTCGAGCACGGCCTTCGGAAATCCTTCGGCGTCGGTCGGATGCACGAAGATGTGATTCCGGATCAGGGTCGCGAGCACCGTCTCGTGATCGACGCGCCCGATGAAATCGACGAGCTCGGCCACGCCCGCGCGCTGCGCGTGCTCCTGCCAGGCTCGTGCGCACGAGCCGTCGCCGACCACCGTGAACCGCAGGCTCGGGAAGTCGGCGCGAAGTCGAGCGACCGCGTCGATCACGGCCGGCACGTTCTTGCCGTGCTCGAGCCGGCCGACCGTGACCATGCGCAACTCGCTGCCGGGTTGCCAGGGAGTTGCCTGCGGCAGTCCGCGGATCTCGTCCTCCCAGAGCGAAGTGGCAAAGATCCAGTCCACGTTCGAGTTCACCGGCGAAGGCTTGGCGGATGCGCCGCCGGTCGCCATGACGACCGTGCGACCGCCGGCGTAGCGCTCGAGCAAGCTCATGAGCACGTGCTCGGTCGCGGTCCGACGCGCTCCCCACAAACCGCAGTGCCTCACGAACAGCGGCCGCTTGCGCGCGAGCGCCAGCACGAGGCCCAGCATGCCGACGTCTCCGGGGACCACGGCGTGCACGGCATCGGCGTCGTCGAGCACGCGCCACAGATGTGGCACCAACCTCGGTGCGTGATAGGCCACGCTGAGCTTGCGCCGCAGGCCCTGGCCTTGCGGCGACGGCAGCGGAAGCACGCGGAGGTTGTGACCGCGGAGCGGCAGCAGGCCCGGCGGCGGAGAGCCTGGCATGAGCGGAATCGCCAGCACCGTCTCGTCGAACGCCTGGCTGATCGCGTGCATCTGCAACGGAAACCCGCCGTACGTGACGTAGCCCGACGGCGAGCTGCGATCTCGCCAGCATTCCTTGTGCGAGATCACGGCGAGCTTCATCGCGTGCAGGCCAGTGCCTCGGCGCGTCGCCAGTCATCCTCGGTGTCGAGGTTCACGCACAGCGTGGGATCCATCGGATAGCCGACCACGCGCCGCCCGAACAAGGTGCCTTGCTCCATCACGGCGTCGCGACGCATCACGTAGACGGAGCCCTCGCGGCAGAATGCCGGCGGCAGCTCCTGACGGCGCGGAATCGGCACCGCTTCACCGGTCGCAAGATGCAGCGACCCGTCCGGCCGTTCGAAATATACCCAGTGTGGATTGTGCTCGGCCGGGACGGCAAGCACGGTGACGAGCGTGTCGGCGCCTGATTCGCGAAATCGCGCGACGCACGCATCGACGAGACCGGTCGGACGGAACGGGCTCGTCGGCTGGAGCAAGCAGATCGCATCGTAGCGATCATCCTGCCGCTCGACGAACGCGATCGCGTGCTGGAGCACGGGCAGCGTCGGCGTCGCATCGGCTGCCAGCTCGGCCGGCCTGAGAAACGGCGTCTCGAGCCCGGCCGCTCTGCCGGCGGCCGCGATCTCCTCGTCGTCGGTCGACAGGATCGTCCGTGCCAGTTCCCTGGCCTGCACCGCCGCTTCCGCCGTCCAGGCGATCAGCGGCCGTCCGCCCAGCACCTTCACGTTCTTGCGGGGGATGCCCTTGGACCCGCCTCGCGCGGTGACGATGCCGAGGACGCGCATCAATAGGCCAGCCGCTTCTCGACCCGCAACGGCACCTCGGCGAGCAGATCCGCGATCCGCTTGCCGGCGTTACCGTCACCGTAGAGCGTGTCGCGTGGAAATCGCCCATGCGCGACCTGGGCGCGCACGGCCTCGCCGATCTCCGCGCAGTCGTAGCCGACGTCGCGGACGTTGCTGCTGCGCTCGCGTCCGGCCTGCCGTACGCCGATGTTCACGACCGGAACGCCCAGGAAGCCGCTCTCGCGGATCCCGACGCTCGAGTTCCCGACCAAGCAGCTCGAGCTGTAGAGGAGGCGGATGAAATCCGCCGGAGCCATGTTCTTGAAGAAGTGGATGTTGTGCGCATCCTCGATCTCGCGAAATGCACGGATTCCAGCGGAGGTTCCGTCGGAGCCGGCATCCACGTTCGGCCAGAACCACAGCGTCGGCATCTTGGTGTCGCGCACGGCATGCAGCGTCTCGTTGACGTGGCGGCGCGCGAGCTGGTGCTCGGTGGTCACCGGATGTTGCATCACGACGAGATAGCCTCGCGACAGATCGAGCGTTGCGCCGACGCCGCCGTACTTGACGATCGGATCGAAGTCGAGCGCGGGATCCGTCAAGATCTCGCTCGCGATGTCGATCGACGGACACCCCGTCACGAAGATGGTGGCCGGATCTTCGCCCATCCGCCGGACTCGCTCGGCCGCCATCTTGCTCGCGACGAAGTGCGTGTCCGACAGCTTCGTGACCGCGTGGCGCACCTTCTCGTCGATCGATCCCGATACCTCACCGCCCTGAACATGCGCGACCGGGACATTCATGTACGAGGCCGCAACGGCCGTCGCGAGCGTCTCGTAACGGTCGGCCACCGTCACGACGACATCGGGACGCAGATTGTCGAACGCGGTGGCGAGCTCGATGAGCCCGAGCCCGGTCGTCTTGGCCATCGAGGTCGGGCTCTCGCCCTCGAGGACCATGTAGACGCGTGCCGAGATCTCGAAGCCGTCTCGCTCGATGACCTGGACCGCGCTGCCGTAACGATCGAGCAACGCCGAAGCCGCGACCACGAGTTGCAGCTCGAGTGCCGGATGATCGGAGATCGCGCGCAACGCGGTCTTGATCCGGCTGTAGCTCGGGCGCGCCGTGACGACCACGCACACCTTGCGCTTCTTCATGGTGCGTCCTCGAGGTCAGCCTCCGACAACAGCGCGTCGGCCGCGACCGCGCGTACGAGACGCCGGCCGACCAGCTCGGGCATGCGTGACGCGGCGATGCCGGTTCCGGGCTTCTTGGCGGCGAGGTGATCGAAAGCGAGCTTCGTGCCGGCTGGCAGATCGGTTCGCGCGACGACGCTCTTGGTGAACAACGCGCGCAGTGGCGCGAGCTCCGCGGCCAGCTCGTCCTTGTTCGTAGGGCCGGCCCGCATCGCTTCGATGAAGCGAACCCCTTCGACGAGCTCGGCGAGCTGGTCGACCGTGATCGAGGACGGGACGTCTGGGCCGAACATGTGTTTCGAGAAGGTGACGTGGATCTCCAGGACGTCGCAGCCGAGCGTCGCCGCGGCGAGCCCCGGAAAGATCGTGCCGGAATGATCGGAAAGGCCGACCGCGCAATCGAACCGCGAACGATACTGCGCGAGCAGGTCGAGGCCGATCTTGTCGGGCGGGCACGGATACATCGAGGTGCACTGCATCACGGCAAACGGAAGCTGCGCGGCACGCGCGACGCCGACCGCCGCGTCGAGCTCGTCGAGGCGACTCATCCCCGATGACAGCAGCATCGGTTTTCCGGTGCGCGCCATCTCCTCGAGTAGCCGGAGGTTCGAAACCTCGCCGGAGGCGACCTTCCAGGCCGCGATGCCCAGGCGCTCCAGCAACGCGACGGCCTCTGATGAAAATGCCGAGCTCAAGAACAACAGACCCTTGTCCTCGGCGTGGCGTTTGAGTCCGGCCCACTGCGCCTCGGTGAACTCCATGCGCTTCCAGTAGTCGTAGCGCGAAGCGTCCTGATGGCTGAATTTCACGCGCCACGGTTCGCCGGGCGTGCTCTCGGCGTGCGCGATGTGAGTCTGGAACTTCACCGCATCGGCCCCCGCCGCCGCGATGGCATCGATGAAGGCGTGCGCCTGTCCGAGACTGCCGTCGTGCGACTGCGCGACTTCACCGATGATGATGCAGCCGGTGCGACGGGGAGCTTCCGGGAAGCGAATGCTTTGCCGGAGTGATTCGCTCATCGAATAGATCCCTTATCACGTCCGCAGCCTCGACGCCGACGTGAACGCGGCGACGGTTCTGGGCATCCAACGTCTCGCGCACGGCCTCGCAGCCTGATAGGACCTCTTGGAATGTGTGGAATCGTCGCCATCGTCGGGCCCGAACGTGCCGGTCCCGAGCTCGAGCAGATGGTGGAGTGTCTACATCATCGTGGGCCCGACGCACGCTGTGTTCATCGCGCCGCCGGAGGGGTCGCGCTCGGCCATACCAGGCTCGCGATCGTCGACCTCTCGCCGGCCGGGGTCCAACCGATGTCGACCGCGGACCAGCGGTTGTGGGTCGTGTTCAACGGCGAGATCTATAACCACGTCGAGTTGCGCCGCGAGCTCGGCGGATATCCGTTTCGCACCAGCACGGATACCGAGGTGCTGCTCGCCGCGTACGAGCGCTGGGGCGAAGCGTGTCTCGATCGCCTGCTCGGGATGTTCGCGTTCGTGCTCTGGGACGCGCGTTCGGGGAAGGTGCTGGCGGCGCGCGATCGCTTCGGCGTCAAACCGCTGTATCGGGCGATGCGCGGCGACGGCGCGATGGTCCTCGCGAGCGAGATCAAGGCGATCTTCGCCGCCGGCATCGCGGCACGACCGGATCCGGTGGCGTGGGCGAGCTATCTCGCGAACGGCCTCACCGATCACAGCGAGCGGACGTTCTGGACTGGCGTCGAGGCGGTGTCACCGGGGACGCTGCTGTCGTGGCGACCGGGCGAGCCGGTCAGCGTGCGGCGCTGGTACGACCTGGCCGACCGCACCGGCGCGAACTACGACACGCGTCCCGAATCGGTCGTGCGAGACGAGTACGCGGCACTTCTCGACGAGACCATCCGCTTGCGGTTTCGAGCCGACGTTCCGGTCGGCATCAATCTCAGCGGCGGGCTCGACTCGTCCGTGCTGCTCGGACTCGTGCATCGCGCGTACGGCGCGGACAGCGACGTCAAGGTCTTCACGTTCGTCACCGGCGATCCGGCGTACGACGAGCTGCCCTGGGTGCAGCAGATGCTCGAACGCACGCGGCATCCGCTCGCCACCTGCAAGTTGACCCCGGCCGAGGTACCGGAGCTGGCGGCTCGGATGCTCGCGATCCAGGACGAGCCCTATGGTGGGCTGCCCACGCTCGCGTACGCGAAGGTGTTCGAGCGAGCCCGCGCCGAGGGCGTGCTCGTACTGCTCGACGGTCAGGGGATCGACGAGCAATGGGCCGGCTACGACTACTATCGCAACGCAGTCGGCGAGCACCCGACGCGCGACGCGCCGGTCGTGCAGGGCTCGCGCGACGCGCCGGTGCGGCCGGATCTCTTGTTACCGGCGTTTCGCGCCGAGGCCGGCGAGCCAAAGCCTCCACTCCGGTTTTCAGACGCGCTGAGAAATCTCCAGTATCGAGACACCGTCTACACCAAGATCCCGCGCGCGCTGCGCTTCAACGATCGCGTCTCGATGGCGAGCTCGACGGAGCTGCGGGAGCCATTCCTCGATCACCGGATGTTCGAGCTCGCCTTGCGTCAGCCACCCGAACGCAAGCTCGACGCCAGCCGCGGAAAGCTCCTCGTGCGCCGCATCGCCGAGACCTTGCTGCCCGAAGTCGTGCGGACCGCGCCGAAGCGGGCGCTGCAGACGCCGCAACGCGAATGGCTGCGCGGGCCGCTGCGCGGCTGGGCCGACGGGCGTATCGCCGCCGCCGTCGACGCGTTCCCGGAATGGCTCGATGGCGGCGCGGTGCGAAGCGCGTGGCAGGCCTACCTCGAAGCCGGCGACAACAGCTTCTGGGTGTGGCAAATGATCACCCTCGGTATGCTCAGCACCCGCGCCGCACATGGTTGAATCCTCGCCGACGCGGGCGCCCGTGGTGGCACTCTTGCCCCGCGGCGAAGCGATCAAGAACTTCGTCTACACGGGCATGCTCGACACGGTTCGTGCCGCACGGCCCCTGCGCGTGATCTCCGTCGCGCCGAGCGAGGACATCGTCGCGCTGATGGCCGAGCGCTACGGCGAGATCGTGCGCCTCGACGAAACGCTCGAGCGCCGGCTGGTTCGGTTCCCGCGCGAGATCCTCGACCTCGCGCACGGCCGGTGGCTGTGGTCGGAAGCCGCGAAGCTGCGCTGGCAGATTCGCGACTCCGAAGCGAGGACCTCGGTCTTCGACCTCGTCAAGCGCGGGGTCAAGAAGGGAATCGCGTTGCCATTCGCGAATTCCATCGGACTCGAGCTGCTGTCGCGCGCCGACCACGTGCTGTCGTATCGGCTGCGGGTGAGTGACGAATGGCCCGATTACATGCGCCGGCACCGCCCGGCGCTCGTGTTCAACGGCTCTCACATCCACAACACGAGCTCGCTGCCGGTCGTGCGGGCCGCGCAATGGGCCGGCATTCCGACCGCCGCGTTCTTGTTCTCCTGGGACAATTTGACGTCACAAGGCCGGATCAAACCGACGTACGACGGCTACCTCGTGTGGAACGAAGCGATCAAGGCGGATCTGTTGCGGCAATACCCGCGCACTCGACCGGATCGGGTGTTCGTGACGGGAACGCCTCAGTTCGATTTCCACTTCCGACCCGAGTTTCGGCTGAGCCGCGAGGAGCTCTGTGCCCGCGTCGGCGCCGATCCCGCGCGCCCGATCGTCCTGTACTCGACGGGGATGGCGCGGCAGATGCCACACGAGCCGCGGATCGTCGAGGGCGTGGCCCGTGCGCTCGCGCAAGTGCGTGGCGTGCCGCGCCCGCAATTGCTCGTCCGCTTGTATCCGAAAGATCGAAGCGGTCGGTTCGACGCACTCAAGGCCAAGCAGCTCCCCGATGTGCTGTTTCCCGACGTGGCATGGGAACCGCGGTGGCTCACGCCGCGGCTCGAGGACTGCGCGATGCTGACGAGCACCCTCGCGCACGCCGCGATCGGCATCAACGTGGCGTCGACGATTTCGCTCGAGCTCTGCATGTTCGACAAGCCGGTGCTGAACATCGGCTACGATCCGCCAGGCGTCGACGTGCACCCGATCAGCTACGCGCGCTACTACACGTTCGACCACTACAAGCCCGTCGTCGATTCGGGCGCGGTCGAGGTGGTGGCGAGCGAGGATGCGCTCGTCGCCGCGCTGCAGTCGGCTTTCGATCGTCCGGAGGCGCGGGCCGTGCAGCGCCAACGGTTGCTCGAACGCTTCTTCGGCTCGACGCTGGACGGTCAAGCGAGCAGCCGCGTGGCCGCCGCCCTGCTGGCGCTGGTGAACACATGAACCGGATCTCGATCGTCACGCCCACGCTTGGACGTCCGGCCGAGCTGGATGGCCTGCTCTCGAATTTGTGCGAGCTCGAAACGCCGCTGCACGAGCTGATCGTTATCGATGCCGGCCCGCCCGCCGACCTGCGCACGCAAGAGGTGGTGTCGCGCCGCCGCGCAGACCTCCCGTTTCCGGTCAACTACTTCACGCATGCACGCGGCACGGCGATCCAGCGTAATGCAGGGATCGATCGCGCGACCGGCGATTTCATCGCCTTCGTCGATGATGATGTCCGGCTCTCTCCACGGTTTTTTCGCGTCCTGCTTGCCGAGCTGGCTCGCGACGTCGACCGCCGAGTCGGTGCGATCGTCGGCTACCGGACGAACCAGCGCACGAATCCGACCGGCATGTCGCGGTGGCGGATGTATCGCGCGCTGCGCCTGTTCACCACGTTCGAGCCAGGCCGGTACGACTACGAGACCGGGTATCCGATCAACAACTTGCTGCAGCCGCCGTTCTCGGGCACTCGCGAAGTCGATTTCATGACCACCTCGCACGCGCTGTGGCGCCGTGAGGTGTTCGATCAGGGCCTTCGCTTCGACCCGTTTTTTCGCGACTACGGCGTGCTCGAGGATGCCCACCTCGCGCTGAGCGCGAAGCAGCGGAACTGGAAATTACTGCAGTCCGGCGACGCGCATTGCGAGCACCTGCAATCACCCAACGCGCGAACCGCGTCGCGCAAGCTCGGCGTCAAGAGCGTGATCAACTACTACTACGTGTTCCAGTCGGTCGCGGGACCGCTGCGAATGAGCCAGAAACTGCGATTCTGGCGGTTTCAGGCGTTCGACGTCATGCGCATGACCGCATCGAGCCTGCGCCGTCGCCGCGTCGACGATCTGAGCTTCATCCTGGGCAAGCTCGAGGGCGTCGCCATGATCGCGCGTGGTCAGCTGCGGTGACCCTCCGGATCTGCTTCCTGGCCGGCACGCTCGGACGCGGAGGCGCCGAACGGCAGCTCGTCTACATGATCCGTGCGCTCGTGCGTGCCGGCGTTTCGGTGCGCGTGCTGTCGCTGACCCGCGGAGAAGCCTACGAGCAGGAGATTCGCGATCTCGGAGTCGAGGTCGCGTTCTGCGGCGCATCGGGCAACAAGGCCGCGCGCGCGGTGGCGATCGTCCGCGAGCTGCGGCGCGAACCGGCCGACATCGTGCAGTGCGCGCAACTGTTCGTGAACCTGTACGCCGCCGCCGGCGCTCGCGCCTGCGGCGCGATCGAGATCGGCGCAGTGAGGACCGATCTGTCACGTGATCTCGTCGGCGCGTGGTGGTTGCTCGGCCGGATCAGCTTGCGCGTCCCGCGCTTCCTGATCGCGAACTCGCGCGCCGGCGTGCGCGCCGCCCAGCGCTTCGCCGGCTCGCCCGAGCGCGTCTTGCTCCTCGAGAACGTGCTCGATACCGAGAAGTTTCATCCGCCGCTCGGACGGCGAGACGGATCCGGACCGGTTCGCGTGCTGTTCATGGGCCGGCTCGTGCCGCAGAAACGCGCGGACCGGTTCCTGCGCGCGTTCGCGCAACTCGAGCGCCGCCACCCTGGCGCGGCGGAGGCCTGGATCGCGGGCGCCGGGTATCTGCGCGCCGAGCTCGAGCGCTATGCGAGCTCGCTCGGACTGACCTCCAGCGTGCGGTTTCTCGGCGAGCAAGCCGACGCGGCGGAGCTGCTGCGCCAGGTCGATCTCGTGGTGATGACGTCGGACTGGGAGGGCCAGCCGAACTCACTGATCGAGGCGATGGGAACCGGCTTGCCGGTCCTCTCGACCCGCATGGGCGCGGTCGACGAGATCGTCCCGAGCGAGGCCGGCGTGGTCGTTCCCGTCGACGACGAGCAGCTCCTTGCCGACAAGTTGTGCGTGCTGGTCGGCGATCGAACGCTACGCGAGGAGCTCGGCAAACGGGGCCTCGCGCACGTGCGGCGGGAGCTGTCCGTGGCTGCCCTCGAACCGCGGCTACTTGCCACGTACGAGCAAGTCTTGTCGCGCGGAAGACGAGGCGAAATGCCTTGAACCTCCGGGTCTGGCGACCTTACCTTGCCGAGGCATCATGGAACCGACCCTCTCGCGCAGCACCGCTTCGGCCACGACGAATTACTTACCTGCGCTGATCTTCGTGATCGGTGTCGCGAGGCGAAGTGGAACCAACTACCTCGCACGCGCAATCGTTTCGCATCCAGACGTCTGCCGGCCGCGCGGCCATTGGGAGCTTCCGTTTCTCGAGATCGCCGATCAGTTTCGCGACATGCACCGCTCGTTCGTGGCGCTGCGCGGTCCAGATCGCCTCGACTTCACGTTCGCCGAGTTCGCGTCGTACATGGGACGGGGCCTGGTCGATGGAATCGCGCGGCGCGTGACGGTGGAGGAGCAAGCCCCGTTCGTGCTTCACAAGAATCCCGGCACGGGTGGGCTCGAGCACTTTCGAGACTTCTTCCCCGACTCGCACCTGATCCTCTTGATCCGAGACGGCCGCGATAATTTGTGCTCGATGCTCGCCGCGCACGGCAAGCTCGGCAGGGGACGCAGACTCTTCAACCTGATCCGCGATGCGCGGCTGTGGGCCACCTCGGCAGAACGCATTCGCGATCATCTCCAGCGCGATTCGAACTGCACGCTCGTGCGTTACGAGGAGATGAATGCGCAGCCACGCAAGGTGCTGGCCGAGATAGCCGAACGAATCGGTCTTCGAGCCGACCAGCGCTGGCTGGATTCGTCGTCGACGATCCCGGTCTTCGGCTCCGGCTTCTTGCGCACCAGCGCCGAATCGAACGGACACCTCGTGGAGGAGCCCGGACCAACTCAGTGGGTCGAACGCGATCGAACAGAAGCATTTCAGCCGGTCGGCCGCTGGCACAAGCAGCTGTCCCGGACCGAGCAAAAGCTCGTGCACCGCATCATCGGTCCCATGCTCTCCGAGTTCGGCTACACGACGTAGCGAGGCACTAACGCAGCTGCTTTTCCATCGCGCCGTTCCACGATGCTTCGAGCGAAGACCGCATCCAGCCCAGGCCTTCGTAAAACCGGACCGCACGGTGATTGTGGGGATGAACCGAGAGCACCATGCGATCGAAGCCGATGCGGCGCGCTCGCTCCTCGGCCTCGCTCATGAGCGCTCGCCCCACTCCACCCCCCTGGGCCTCGGGATCGGTCGCGATCGCCAGCACGCCGAACCGCGGCGGCGCCGCCGGCGGCTGCGCGGCAGGCTTCCTTCGCCGGCGGTACCGAACCATCACCGTCATGCCCGTGCGAACGCGGTCGCGCACGATCTCGTTCGTCGCGAGCCATGGGTGAGTGAGCAGGCGCAGCGCGAGATACACCCGGTTCTCGCGCAGGTAACCGCTCAGAGCTCCTCGGAAGGTTCCGGCTGCGCAAAATCCGACCAGCTGGTCACGATCCCACGCGCCCATCAGCGCCGCGTCATGCGGTCCGTCGAGTAGCCAGCCGTAGTAGCGGCGCACGGCCTCGTGCCCGAGCGCGGTGATGGCGCTATCGGTGAATGCACGCCGATGCACGTCCGCGACCACGTCCAGGTCCGCGCGGTGGATCGGAGCGATGCGTAGCTGACTCATGGCAGCGCTGATCGCCCGGCGACCATAGCAAATGAACGACCCCACAGGCGCCGTCATCTTAGTGCTTGTCAACGCGCACCTCTTACGATAGTCGGGAGGTTCCGAAGACTTGTGATGTCAGCAACCGATCGCCCGACCACCCAGGCGCGCCCTCGGCCGCAGCGCCTCATGAAGCTCCTGCTGTTTCTGGCAGCGCACGTGCTGCTGGGCGTCGCCATTCGGCTCGTACCCGCGGTGGCGATCCTGCATGCAGTCGGCTGTCTGGCCGTGGGGATCTTCGTGGCCGGAACACGGCGCACGCGTTACGTGGCCTACACGATCGCGTACCTCGCGGGCTCGGAGGTGTTGTGGCGATTGTCGAAGACGTCGCTGTTCCACGAGCTCGCCCAGTACGAGATCGCGGCCGTCGTGCTCGTCGCGCTCGTCCGCATGCGCGCTAGCCGCAATCGCTGGCTCGCGCTCGGTTACTTCTTGCTGCTCCTGCCGTCCGCGGCCCTGACGATCGGCGCGCTCGACTCCGCCGACGAAACCCGCCAGGTCCTCAGCTTCAACCTGTCGGGTCCGCTGACGTTGATGCTGTGCATCATCTTCTTCTCGAACGTCCGTCTCGAGGCCGCCGACCTGCGCAAGGTGTTCTGGTCGCTGATCGGCCCGGTGATCGGCATCGCCACGATCGCCGTGCTCTCGACGGCGGCCGTGAGGGATCTCGAGTTCGGCAGACAGTCGAACCACATCACCGCGGGAGGATTCGGTCCGAATCAGGTGTCGTCCATGCTCGGGCTTGCGGCGCTGTTCGCGATCCTGATGGTGCTCGACCGTACGTTGCGCTGGCGGATCCGGATCTTGTTGCTCGGCATCGCGGGCGTGCTCGCGATCCAGTCGGCACTGACCTTCTCGCGCGCCGGTGTGCTGATGGCGATGTGCAGCATCGTCGCGGCGAGCGTGTTCCTGCTCCAGAACGGTCGTGCGCGCGTGACGATCGTCGTGGTCGGGCTCGTGCTCGGTCTGGTCGGCAACTACGTGGTCGCGCCCCGGCTCGAAGAGTTCACCCACGGACAGATCGGCGAACGCTATTCGAGTCTCGATTCCGACGGACGCACGAAGATCGCATCACTCGATCTGCAGATCTTCGCCGACAACCCGCTGCTCGGCGTGGGCCCCGGCGCGGCGACCGAGCTACGCATCGAAGGCCGCCACATCGCCGCCCATACCGAATACACGCGCATGCTCGCCGAGCACGGCTGCTTGGGTGCGCTCGCGATCGTGCTCCTGGTCTTGCTAGGCCTACGGACCTTCCGGCAAGCCCGAGCGATCGAGGCGCGTGCGCTCGTCGCGGCGCTCCTGGCGTGGAGCGCGCTGTTCCTCGGCATCAATGGAATGCGCCTCGCGGCGGTATCGTTCGTGGCCGGGCTCGCGTGCTCGATCGCGTTTTCATCCCTGCGACCGGCCAAAGCTCGAAAGGCACGCGGCCCGGCCGTGGCCCCGCCAGGTTCGGCCTTGCAACCGGCGAGCACCTCGTGACTCCTCCGGGCGTCCTGTTCGTCAGCAATTTCCTTTCATCGGCAGGGTTCAACCGGGTCTACGCGGACGAGCTGGCCGATCGGCTCGAAGCGCGCGGATGGCCAGTCACGCGGACCTCCGCGCAACCGCGCCGGCTCGCCCGGCTTGCCGACATGCTCGCGATGACCTGGAAGCGCAGACGCGACTATGCTGTCGCGCATGTCGACGTGTTCTCGGGTTCGGCGTTTGTGTGGGCAGAGGCCGTCTGCCTCGAGCTCCAGAAGTTGCGGAAGCCGTACGTGCTGACGTTGCGCGGCGGGAATCTCCCCGAGTTCGCGCGTCGCTGGCCGCGTCGCGTTCGACGTCTGTTGCGGTCCGCCGCGCTGGTCACGGTACCTTCCCGCTATCTTGCCGCCCAGATGTCGGCGTATCGCCGCGACTTGATGCTCGTGCGCAACGCGATCGAGACCGCGGCGTATCGCTTCTCCGAACGCACGGCGCCGCGGCCTCGCCTGGTGTGGGTCCGCGCGTTTCACGCGGTCTACAATCCGATGCTCGCCGTCGACGTGCTCGTGCGGCTTCGCGCGCGACATGCCGACGCGACCCTGCACATGCTCGGCCCCGACAAGGATGGCTCGCGGGATCTTGTCGAGCGCCACGCTCGCGAGCTCGGTGTGGCTGATCGGTTGACGATCCAGGGGCAGGTGCCCAAGCAGGAGATTCCCGATCACCTCGGCGAGGCCGATCTGTTCATCAACACCACGGATGTCGACAATGCTCCGATCTCGGTGCTCGAGGCGATGGCAGCGGGATTGTGCGTGGTCAGCACCTCGGTGGGCGGCATCCCGTACTTGCTCGAGCACGAGCGCACCGCGCTCCTCGTGCCACCGCGCGATCCCGACGCGATGACGGCGGCGATCGAACGCGTGCTCGCAGAGCGCGAGCTCGCGCGAAAACTGTCCCGAGAAGCGCATCAGTTCGCGTGCGGTTGCGACTGGGCGCCTGTCCTCGAAACCTGGCAGTCCGTGCTGGAAGGAACCGCGTCGCGTGCCTAGCGTAGCGAGCCGTCTGCTCGACATCGCGACTGCTAGCGCCGGATTGCTGGTCGGAGCCCCGGTGATGGTTGCCGTCGCGCTCGCGATCAAGCTGGACTCGCCCGGACCGGTATTCTTCACCCAAACCCGCGTCGGCCGCGGCCACAAGCCGATTCGCGTCGTGAAGTTTCGCACGATGCGACCGCAGGCCGAACGACTCGGGCCCGCGATCACCGCGACCGCTGATCCTCGCATCACGCGGATCGGCGAGATCCTGCGTAAGACCAAGCTCGACGAGCTTCCGCAGCTCTGGAACGTGCTCCGCGGAGAGATGGCGATCGTAGGGCCGCGGCCCGAGGTGCCGCGCTACGTCGACCACTACCGGCCCGCGTGGAAGCGGCTCGTCGACGAACGGCCCGGGCTCACGGACCTCGGGTCCATCGTGTTTCGCGATGAAGAGCGCTTACTCGCCGAGGCTCGCGATCGCGAACGCGCGTACATGGAGATCGTCATGCCGATGAAGCTCGCCCTCGCGCTCCAGGGCCTCGAAGCGAAGAGCCTGCGCAACGACCTCGCGGTGATCGCGCGCACCGCGGCAGCGATCGTACGCGGCCACGATCCGGCGAGCGCGACCTTCGTCGAGGAGGCGAGGCGGCAGATCGAGCAGCTCAACCGGTCCACGATGGAGGACTCGTGAAGGTTCCATTCTTTCGACCGAGCGTAGGCGAGCGCGAGATCGAGGCGGTGGTCGCGTGCTTGCGTTCGGGATGGCTGACGACGGGCTCGGTCGCGCAGGCGTTCGAGTCGGAGTTCGCCCAGTACGTGGGCTCGAAGTTCGCGGTGGCCGTGAACTCGTGCACCGCGGCGCTTCACCTCGCGCTCGAAGCGATCGGGGTCCGCCGTGGTGACCTCGTGCTCGTCCCCACGATGACGTTCGCGGCGACGGCCGAGGTCGTGCGCTACTTCGACGCGATCCCGGTCTTCGTCGACTGCGAGCCGTCCACGCTCTGCATCGACGTCGCGGCCGCGAGAACGACGCTGGAACGCTTGCGGAGCGGCGAGGCCGTGCCCGGCGCGTCGCCGCCGCATGGTCGCGTACGCGCGATCATCCCGATGCACTACGGCGGGCACATGGCCGATGTCGACGGGATCCGCAGCTTGGCGCGCGATTTCGAGCTCGCGGTGATCGAGGATGCCGCGCACACGCTGCCGGCCTACACGCGCGCGAACGAGCACGCACCCTGGCGATCGGTCGGCACGACCGGCGACGTGACCTGCTTTTCGTTCTACGCGAACAAATGCATCACGACCGGCGAAGGCGGCATGGCGGTCACCGACGATGAAGCGATCGCTTCGCGCATGCGGCTCATGGCGCTGCACGGCATGTCCAAGGACGCGTGGAAGCGCTACACGTCGTCGGGCGCCTGGTACTACGAGATCGTCGCACCCGGGTTCAAGTACAACCTCACCGATATCGCCGCTGCACTCGGGCGCGTCCAGCTCGACCGCGCGAACGAGCTGTGGGCGATGCGCCGCGAGATCGTCGCACTCTACCGGGCGGCACTCTCCGAGATCCCCGGGCTCCAGCTGCCTGTCGAATCCCCGCATCGCCGGCACGCGTGGCACTTATTCTCGATCCGGCTCGATCCGGCCGCGTGGAAGCGCGGACGCGACGAGGTGATCGAAGGCATGAAGCAGCTGGGCGTTGCAGCCTCCGTGCATTGGATGCCGCTCCACATGCAACCGTACTATCGCGAGACCTACCATCTGACGCCGGAGCAGTTTCCGACGGCAGCAGAGATCTGGCCGCGCCTCGTCAGCCTGCCGCTATTTCCCGGTATGACAGCTGCGGACGTGACCAACGTGGCCGATGCGCTTCGGTCGCTTCAGGGATAACTCGCGCGACCAGTGAACTACAACCAGCTGCAATTCTGGGTGCTGTTTGCGTTCGTGCTGGTGCCGTACCGGTGGCTCCCGCACCGCGCACAGAACCGCCTGTTGCTCGTCGCGAGCTACGTGTTCTACGGGTTCTGGGACTACCGCTTCCTGTTCCTGATCTTCGTGTCCACCGTGGTGGACT
Source organism: Kofleriaceae bacterium (assembly GCA_036490935.1). GTDB lineage: Bacteria > Myxococcota_A > Polyangia > Haliangiales > Haliangiaceae > JABFXX01. The sequence goes on from DASXCY010000198.1 coordinate 18,274, forward strand.
ACATCGGCGGGTTGGGTGTGGCCGGTGTCCAGCTGTCGCGCCGGCGCCTCGCAGGACTCGGCTCGACGGTGGTGCTCGCGGCACTGTTGCTCACATCGGGGATCCACTATTCGGCCCTGCTTCACGGCGACCTGGTCGCGGCGTTGCCCGACGGGATCGACCGGCTCGAGATCACGGCGGCCGTGTTCGCCGCGGTGATCGCCTACGGAGCGCTGCTGAGGGTGCTCTACGGGCTTCCCGCGACGCGGCGGCGCAAGGCGTTCCTCGTCGTCAGCATGATCGTGAACCTCGGGATCCTGGGGTTCTTCAAGTACTGCGACTTCTTCATCGGCAACGTGAACGCGTTGCTCTCGGCGATCGGAGTCACCGGCACGTCGGTCGGACTCCTGAAGATCGTGCTCCCGGCCGGGATCAGCTTCTACACGTTCCAGGCGATGAGCTACACGATCGACATCTATCGGGGAGAGCTCGAACCGACCGAGCGGTTCGACGATTTCGCGTTGTTCGTGTGCTTTTTCCCTCACCTCGTCGCCGGCCCCATCATGCGCGCGCATCGCCTGCTGCCGCAGGTGGCCAACGTGCGCCGCACGAAGTCGGCCGACCTGGAGGAAGGGCTCCTGCTCGTCCTCGTCGGGTTGTTCAAGAAGGTCGCCCTCTCGGACAATGTGGCTCCCATCGCGAATGCGGTGTTTTTTCGCCTCGCTCGAGGCGACACCGCCGGCATGACCGCCGCCGACGTGCTCGTCGGCATCTACGCATTTGCGATCCAGATCTACGGGGACTTCTCCGGGTATTCGAGCATCGCGCGCGGGATCTCGAAATGGCTCGGTTTCGAGCTCGTGATCAACTTCCGTCAGCCATACATCGCGGTGAGCCCCAGTGACTTCTGGCGGCGATGGCACATCAGCCTGTCGACGTGGCTTCGCGATTACCTCTACATCCCACTCGGCGGTAACCGCAACGGCGTACGCGCCGAGTACCGAAATCTGATGATCACGATGCTGCTCGGCGGCCTGTGGCACGGCGCGAGGTGGACGTTCGTGGCGTGGGGCCTCTATCACGGCATCATCCTGTGCGCGTTTCGCATGGCCGGCGTTCGAGACGTGACCCCACGCAACTCGCGCTGGCGCTGGGCGCTGCGCGTGTTCGTGATGTTCCATCTGACATGCCTCGGTTGGCTGCTGTTCCGGGCGGACTCGTTCTCGACGGTCGAGCGCGCGCTGAGCGTGATCGTCCACAACCCTCACATCACGATGCTCGCGGTCACGCCGTTGGCCATGATGGCGTTCTACTCACTCGCGATCTTCGTGCTCGAGTGGTTCACCGAAGGTGAAGAGCGCCTCCCCCGCCTCATGCAAGCCTCGCCGGTCTTGCAAGGCGTGATCTATGCCTATCTCGTCACGATGATCCTCGTGTTCCCGGCGAGCCACGCGTATGACTTCATCTACTTCCAATTTTAGAAAAGCGATCGTGATCGCTTCGGTGGTCGTCCTGTGTCTGACGAGCCTCGAGGCATTCACGAGGACCGTGCTGGTCAGGGAGTCCAAAGACCTGAGCCGGTTCTCGACCTACCCCGCCCGCGCACGCGAGCTCATGGCGCGCCCCGGCCCGCACGTGTTGTTTCTAGGCAATTCGGCCACCGAGCGTGGTGTGGATAGCCGACTCGCGGAGCAAGAGCTCGGGGTCCCGGCAGAGCTGTTCAGCGCGGACTCGTCGCACATCAACACGTGGATCTGGATGATGGACGCGGAGTTCTGGAAGGCAGGTCGTTCGCCCGAGCTTGTCGTGATCGATTATTTCGGCAAGAGCCTCGAGGACGGCCGGCATCTCGAGCTCGGTCGCCTGGCCCAGTTCTTCACCGACCGCGACGATTGGTCCGAGCTGTTCGAAGCCGAGCTACCGACCCTCGATCGACGCGTCGAGCTCGTGGTGTCCTCCATCTGGGCGACGTTCGCGTTTCGCGACCGCATTCGCGATCGCATCTTCAAGCTCATCCCCGGTTACGAGCACTACGCGACCGTCGAGAACGCCGAGAACAACGCGATGGACAAGTCCGAGCATGGTGTAACGGCGCCGGGCTCGTGGTCGACGTTGCAGCGATTCTTGGTCCTGGCGCGAGACCATCACACTCGCGTGGTGTTCGTGGCGTTCCCGACGCGATCCGATTACGAGCTCGAGCAGCCGAGCCTCGACGCGATTCGCGCCGCCGGCATGACACATCTCGACCTGCGTCACGTGCCCGAGCTCGATCCGGCGAAGCACTATGACGACGGCATTCACCTCAACGCAGAAGGTCGCCGGATCTATACGTTGCATCTCGTGTCCGAGCTAAAACGCTTGCAGCTCATCCCCGCGCCCTGATGTCCGACCTTCTCGATCGCATCTATCAACGCAGTCCGATCTGGGCCCAGCAGGCGATGGTCGCGACCTGGGGCGTGTGGTGGTATCGCAGGCGCTTCGGGCCTCGGTTCCACGAGATCGTCGAAGAGTTTCGGAGTCGGGAGCGCTGGACGGCGGAGCAATTTCGCGCCTACCAGGAACGCCAGCTCGGCGAGCTGTTCGCGGTCGCGCGACGATCTCCTTACTATCGCCCGCTGCTTGGCGCGCGCGCCGAACAAGATCCGTTCGCCCAGCTCGAAGCGCTTCCGCTGCTCGACAAGGAAGTCCTCCGCACGCGTCCCCAAGAGCTCCTCACCGAGCCGACGGACGCTCGGACGCTGGTCTTGCGATCGAGCGGCACGACGGGCACGCCGAGCGAGATCTACTACACGCCGCGCTTCCACGCGCTGGAGCTGGCCATCCCTGAAGCCAGAAACCTCGGCTGGGCGGGCGCCTGCTATCGCGACTCGCGCGCGATGTTTGGAGTACGCAAGGTCTGCCGCTGGGATCAGGAGCGGCCGCCGTTCTGGAGGGTCAGCCCGATCGAGAAGGTCCATTACTTCTCGATCTATCACCTCGGCGAGCGCCACCTGCCGCACTACATCCGCTACCTGCAGGAGGTCGCGCCCGCGGTCATCATGGGCTATCCGAACTCGCTGATCACGGTCGCGCGATATGCCCTGTCCACCGGGCAGGCGCTGCCGAGGGCCAAGGGGGTCTTCACCACGTCGGAGACGGTGACCGAGGAGTTGCGTCGCGATCTCGAGGCTGCATGGGGTTGCAAGGTCTGGGATCGCTACGGCGCGGTCGAGTTCTGCCTGTTCGCGTCGCAGTGCGAGCACGGCCGATATCACGTGTCGCCAGATGCCGGCATCATCGAGATCCTCGATCAGGAGGGCAAACCCTGTGGCCCGGGCCAGCTCGGGGAAGTCGTGGCGACGGGGCTACATAATCACTTGCAGCCACTGATCCGGTATCGCATCGGCGATGCGGCCCGATGGGCGCTCGATCAAAGCTGCGCGTGTCGACGCGCGATGCCGATCCTCGAGGCGATCGAAGGCCGCTTCGAGGACATGTGCATCACGCGAGACGGCCGCGAGCTACTGCGGTTCGACACGGTGTTCAAGGGCGTTGCCGGGATCAAGGAGGCTCAAGTCATCCAGGAACGCGCCGACTTGTTTCGCATCCTCGTCGTGCCGGCCACGGGGTTTGGCGAGCGCGATGTGGCAACGCTGCGCGACAACATGACCTTGCATGTCGGCGGCGCGGGCGTCGAGATCGTGCCGGTACAGGCGATCGAACGAACCAGCGCAGGAAAATTCCGAGCAGTCGTGTGCCGGCTCAGCGCGGCCGAGAAGCAGGCGCTTCGCGGCGATGTGCGGTCAGCGCGTTAGCCGCGTCATGAGGTGCTCGACGGACGTGCCCTCGCGAGCGCGCGAGAACATGCCGAAGATCGTCCCGATCCCGTAGGCGACGTGCATGGTCGCCGCCGCGGCGGCAGCGCCGAGCCCGACGCGTACGTCTCGCTCGCGCGCGGCCACCGAGACCGCGAGCCAACCGAGCAAGCCGGCATATCCGGCGAGTGGAGCCGCCGGGATCAAGGCGACCGGCAGCGGCAGCAGCAGGGCCGCGCCGGCGCAGACCGGCAGCGCGATCACGAAGATCCCGGGCACGAGGTGCCTCGGCGCGATGACGCGGCGATGTTTGCGCATCACCTCCACTTTCCAGTACGCGTACTGCATGTACTGCGTGAACAACGCGCGGTACGAATCGCGGACGAAGTACTCGTGCTTCACGCGTGGCGAGATGAAGATCATGCCGCCTGCGCGCGTGATCCTGAAGTTGAGCTCGTCATCCTGATTGCGGATGAGATGCTCGTCGAATAGCCCCACGCGATCGAACACCCAGCGTCGAAATGCGGGGAAGGCGGTGCCTTCGGCATAGCCTTCGTAGGCCTCGTTGCGATGGCTGGCTCCGCCCACCCCGATCCGGCTCGCCATCGCGCGCGCGATCGCGCGTCCGACGCGCGTCTGACCGCGATGCGCGATCGGCCCGCCGACCGACCACGCCTCGGGGTGCTCGGCGAGGAGCGCCAGGTTTGCCCGCACGAAGTCACTCGCGACGGTCGTATGGCCATCGACGCGAATCAGCACCTCGCCGCTGGCCGCCTTGATTCCGATGTTCAAGGCCGTCGGAACCGTCCGCGTCGGATTGTCGAGCAAGCGCAGCCGCGAATCCGCCCGTCCCATCTCGTGGACGATGTCTCTGGTCCCGTCGTCCGAGATCCCGTCGACGACCAGGACTTCATAGCGAGCCGGCGCCTCGATCTGATCGAGAAGCGCTTGCAGCGTGCTGCGAATGAAGCCTGCTTCGTTCCGGACGGGCACGATGACGGTGACGGACACCTCGGTCATCGCCCGAGGAACTCCAGCAGCGCCTTGTTGAAATCCTCGGGGTCCTGCCAGAGGGCGAAGTGGCTCGCGTCGGTGAAGACCTGCAGCTTCGCGTTCGGGATGAGCTTGGACATCTCGACGATCTGGTCCATGACGATGACCTCGTCGTGGTCGCCGTCGGCGACCATGGTGGGGGCGGAGATGTGGCGGAGCTGATCCTTGGTGAAGCCCATGGGGGTGCGCCAGATCGGGAGGAGCCAGTCGATGAGCTCGTCGAACTGGCGAGTGGAATGGGAGAAGTGCTGGAAGTCGGTGCGGCACTTGGCGGCGTAGGCGGCGAAGGTGGGCGAGGGAGGGCCGCCGCGCGGCTTCGAACCGTCGCTGTTGTAGTTGGCGCCGAACACGAAGAGCTTGGCGACCCGATCGGGGTGCGTGATCGCGAGCTTCAGCGCGATCTCGCCGCCGTCGCTCCAGCCGACGAGCGAGGCGCGCTCGACCTTGAGGTGATCGAGCACGGCGAGCACGTCGGCGGCCATGAGGTCGTAGGTGACCGCGGCGCGGGTGCGCGTGCTGCGGCCCTGGCCGCGGCTGTCGATCGCGATGACCTCGAACTTCGCGGCGAGCGCCGGGACCTGGTTGGCCCAGTGATCCGAGTTGCCGAGGCCGCCGTGCAGCAGCACGACCGGCGGCGAGTCCGCCGAGCCCGAGCCGTAGATCGCGTAATAGATCTTCGCGCCGCCGTCGACCGCGACGTCGCCGTGATCGGTCGGCGCGGGCATCGCCGGCGGCAACGGTAGCTGTTGCCAGCGCGGCGCGTGCGGCGGCTGGCCCGCGGCGACCGAGGTCAGTGCGACGAGCGTCGCGAACGCGAGGCGAGATACCACCCTCGGATCATGCGGGCGGATCAGTCCGGCCGCAAGACAAGGCTGACCTGGAACGTCGCGTCGGTCGGCGAGCCGTCTCGCGCGCGCGGCTCGGTGAAGCGCCACGCCGACATCTGCGCGGTCACGCAGGCCGAGACCTGCGGATCGACGCCCGTCGCCGACGGATCCGCGACGTGCCCGCGTTCGTCGACCGTGAACACCAGTGCGAGCTTTCCCGAAAGCTGCGCGTCGCCGAGCAAGCCCTTGCGGTAACAGCGCTGCAGGCCGGCCATGTAGAGCGCCTGGATCTTGTCGAGCACGAGCTGGGGCGTGAGCGTCGTCCTGCCGTCGTCGGTCTTGACCGGACCGAGCGTGATGCGGCCGCGCGACGGCAGCTCGGGCGCGTGGTCGGGCACGTGCGAGATCGAGGTCGGGTCGGCGATCGCGAGCGCGTCGGTGGCGGTGCCGAGGTGCGCGTGATCGTCGGTGCGCGACACGTGGCCGCCGTCGCCGATCGTGACGCGGTGGCCGCGCACCTCGCGCAGCTGCTGGTCGAGATCGGCGCCGGGCTGGCGTCGGCTCATGCCGGTGGGTCCGCGCTCGCGGTCGTCGCTGCTGGTCAGGATCGCGGCGAGGCGAGCGCCATCCGCGAGCGTGGGCGCGGGAGCCGGCGCCGTGCGGGGCGTGAGGTGGCGACCCGGAGCCGGCGCTGGCGCCGCGGTGCCGGGCAGCGTCGCGGGCACCGCCGGCGTGACATCGTCGATCACGTCGATGACCTCCTGCGAATAGGTCGCTTGCGCGGTCGGCAGGCCGAGCGGCGGGCGCTCGAGGTCGGACTGCCAGGCCCACGCCGCGATCGCGATGTGTACCAGCAGCGAGCCGCCGAGGATGATCGCGAGCCGGCGATCGACGCGGTCGGCGAGCGTGCCGCGCACCGAGGCCGGTAGCTTCATCCGCGGCGCCGCGGGTGGTCGCGCGATCTCCTGGAAGAGCAGCGTCGCATCGCCGATGCGCAGCTTGCCGCGCGCGCCACGCTCGATCGGCAGCGCCGGCGAACCGTCGAGCGGGCGCAGCACGAAGCGCTCGCCGTGCCGCGCGAACAACACGTGCTCGCGCGGCACGCCGTCTACAGGCACCGACAGCGCGCACTTCCACGACTGGCCGAACGTGATCGGTGACTCGCCGTCGAACTGGCGTTCCTCGACGAGGCGCTCGCCGAGCAACACGCCGACGCGCAAACCGCGGGAGGAAGGCATGACGGTGCCAACGCACGAATCGCGCGGTCGATCTGTCCGCGGTAGCCGCGATCTGTCGTGCGCGGGGTTGCAACCTGGCGGCTGTCGCAGGGGCGGCGGCGTGCACGGTTCTCGCGACTTAGCGCTGGCCGCGAGGCATGAAGCTCGTCGTTCCGTGTGCGCTCGTATCGCGGTGGGCTGTTGCTCGATCACGACTCCCTCGTCGAGATCTCCGCGAGCACGGCGGGCATCGCGCATATCGCTTCGGCGACGCTCGCGCTGGACGCGACGGGATGGTTCGGCCCGAGCGGATTTCTCTGGGAGTCGTCGGCCGGCTCGGAAGACGCGGCCACTGCGAGCGCGATGGCGGGCGTGCCGCGTCGAGGTTTTACCCGAGGACAACGCGATCATTGTCAATCAGATCGAGCCGTCCTGGTCGCGAGCTAAGGGCGTATCATCGAGGGGGAGGGCAGCGTGAAATTCCTACTCGGCGACTCGACCGAATCTGACCTGGAGTTCAACTACCTGACGTTCCTGCGCGAGGTCGTCGATAGCGCCGTCGTGCTGCTCGAGGCGGAGGGCACCCTCGGCGAGAATGTCGAGAAGCGCACGACTCGCGCGAGCGAGTCGGCGGGCATGATCCGCGCCGTGGAGGAGCTGGGCAAGGACGCCGCCGCCCTCGTCGATCCGGTCGCCAAGGAGCAGCCCAAGACACCCGCCGGCAAGTGCGCCGCCGCGATCGGCAAGGCGATCAAGGACGCGGTCGACGCCGAGACGAAGCAGGCCAAGACCTCGCTCGAGACGATGCGCGCCGAGATCGACCGCGAGGACGAACAGGTGCGCACGCGCGCGCGCGGCGTGCTCGAGAAGCTGCTGCGCGCACACGACCTGCCGAACGTCGACAAGGAGCTCGAGGCGCAGTGGGCGACGGGGGCGGTCAAGGCGAAGATGCGCCAGCGCGCGCAGATCGGCGTCGAAGCGGTGCTCGCGCTCGAAGCGCAGGGCAGCACCGTGCTCGCGGCCGACCTGCGCGTCGATCGCATCGGCGAAGGCATCGAGGTCCACTCGCGCGAGGCCGGCGGCTGGCTCAAGAAGTCCGACAAGCTCGTCGCGCAGAAGCTCGGCCGGTTCCAGATCGTCGGCGTGACGGTCGCCGCGAAGCAGGTGACGATCCAGCTGCGCTCGCCGGATACGAGCGCGTCGACGCTCGCGGTCAGCGTGCCGCGCAGCGGCGAGATCGTGGTCGACGGCGGCGGCGGCGGCAAGGAGTACGTCGTCGAGGAGCGCGATCGCGCCGGCCTGAAGCTGCTCGCCGACAAGCTCGAGGCCGCGCTGCACGAGCTCGAGGATCAGCGCACCGGGCTCGTCGAGCTCGCGATCGACGGCAAGACGTTCGCCGAGCACGGCCACCCGCGCGTGCTCGCGGAGCGGTTGATCCAGGCGGTCGCGCCGGTCGTGCAGAAGATCGCGCGCCACTCGCGCAGCCCCGGCGAGCTCGTGCTGCGCCGGCAGATCGAGGACGGCCGCCGCGAGGAGGTGTTCATCTCGATCTCCGAGTTGACGAAGCGGATCGATACGCTGCCGGCGACGTCGCGCGCCGCGTTCGCACCGCTGCAGCTCGGCGGCGAGCCGGCGAAGGCGGAGCTCAGGCACGAGCCGAGGCACGACGCCAAGCCGGAGCCCAAGCACGAGGTCAAACCGGAAGCCAAGCACGAGGCGAAGCCCGAGCCGAAGCCCGAGCCCGTGAAGCCCGAGCCGTCGAAGCCGGAGCCGGTCGTCGAGCTCAAGAAGCCGACCATCCCGCCACCGGCGCGCACGTCGCCGCGCACCGTGCCACCGCCGCCGCCGCGGCCGCCTGCCGACGCGCACGGCTCGCCGACACCGGCCCTCGATGCCGCGCGCGAAGCCGACGCGAAGCTCGCGGTCGCGCTCGATGCCGCGCTCGCCGACGACGCGCCAAAATCCAGCTAGACGAGGCCGCGCGCGCCGAGCGCGTCGAGGATCTGCTGCACGCACGCCTCCGGCGAGTCGCGGTCGGTGCGCACCTCGAGGGCCGGCGCGGTCGGCGGCTCGTACGGATCGGAGATGCCGGTGAAGCTCGCGATCTCGCCGGCTCGCGCGCGCGCGTACAGGCCTTTGACGTCGCGCGCCTCGACGGTCTCGAGCGGCGCGTTGACGAACACCTCGACGAGCTCGTGCCCGGCGTCGCGCGACAGCCGCGCGATCTCGGCGCGCGTCGCCGCGTACGGCGAGATCACCGCCGCGACGACGAGCACGCCATGCTTCGCGAGGATGCGCGCGACGTAGGCGATGCGATGCACGTTGGTGTCGCGGTCCTCGCGCGAGAAGCCCAGGCCGCGCGACAGGTACGTGCGGATCTCGTCACCGTCGAGTAGCTCGACCGGGCGCTGTCCTGCGAGGCGCGCGCCGAGCGCAGCGGCCAGCGTGGACTTGCCCGCGCCCGACAGTCCCGTCATCCAGACGATTCCGCCGCGCACCGGTCGCACTAATCGGGCACGAGCTGGAGCGTGATCGCGAACTGCGCGCTCGTCGCGTCGCCGTCCTTGTCCTTCGGGACCGGGAAGCGCCACGTCGACATCAGGTTGCCGATGCACTCGTCGACCTCGCCGGCGAAGCCGTGCGCGGCGCCCTGCGTGCTGCGACCGGTCTCGTTGACCGTGAACTGCAACGCGACCTTGCCGCGCGCGCTCGCGTCCTTCTTCAAGTACTGCGTGTAGCAGCGCTTGATGCCGGCCATGTACGCCGCCATGATCTTGGCGAGCACGGAATCGGCGGTGAGGTTCGACTCGTCGAGCGCCGTCTTCTGCCCGATCGAGATCCGGCCGGTCGGCGCGTGCTCGGCGCCCTTGCCGCCGCCCGCGAGCTCGGGACCGCCGGGGCCGTTGATGTTCGGACCCTTGCCGGTGCCGACGCGCGGATCGCCGTTGTCGCGCGAGCCGCGGCCCGAGCCGCCGCCCACCGCGACCGCCTTGCCGCCTTCCTTGACCGCGTCGATCTGCTGGCCGAGGTCGGCGCCCGGGCGGCGCTTGCTCATGTCGCCTTCGCTGTCGCCGTTCGGGCCCTCGCCGGTGAGCAAGTCGGCCATCGCGCGCGCCTGGTCTTCTTGCATCGCGATGTCGGCCTTCTGATCGCGGCCCGAGTCGGGCTTGGCCGGCGCGGCCTTGGCCGCCGCCTTCTCGGGCTCCTTCTTCGCCGCCGAACCTTGGTCGGAGCTTGCCGCGACCGGTTGGGGCGGCGTGACGTCGACCTGATACGTGTCTTGCTTGAACGTGAGGTTGTACGCGCGATCGGCGATCCCGGTCGGCAGGTCGACGTCCCACACGACGAGCGACAGCAGCACGATCAAGAAGTGCAGGAAGATCGACGCGCCGAGGATCACCGCGAGCCGCGGATCGATCCGGTCCGCGAACGTGCCGCGCACCGACGCCGGCAACATCGGCTTGGGCTGGCGCGGCGGCTCGGTGACGAACTGGAACAGCACCGTGAGGTCGCCAAACGACAGCTTGCCGCGCGCGGTCTCGCTGAGCGGCACCTGCCAGTAGGCGCCGAGGTTCTGCGCGCCGCGGCCCTTGAGCGCGTCGAGCGTGTTGACGTTGCTGCCTTCCGACAGGCGGCCGTCCATCTTGTTCAGGAACCGCAGGTAGTACTTGTTCTGGTCGAGGACGAACAGCGTGAACTCGAGCGGCAGGCCCTCGACCGGGATCGAGAACGTGTTCTTCATCGACTGGCCGATCGAGACCGACGTGCGCTCGCGGATCAGCCGCTCCTCGACGATCTTGCCGCCGAGCAGCACACCGATGCGCAGGATGCGCTGGCGCGGGCCCTGCGCCTGCATCGGCTGCATGTTCGGGTTCATCGGCGGGCGCGGCGCGGCCATTAGAACGGCGCCTTTTTCACGGTGGCGATGATGAGCGGCATGAAGTCCTGCTTCAGGCTCTCCCACTCGTAGTCGATGTTCTTCGGCGTGAGCACGTAGACGACGCTCGGGCGCGGGACCTTCCCGCACACGATGACCTTGGTGTCGATCACGGTGACCGGCTTACCGTTGATGTACTCGATGTGGAACTTGCCCTGCTTCTTCTCGCCGCCGCCCGAATCGTCGGTATCGCAACCCTCGGGACCGGCCCACACGCGGGGGGCGGCGGCGAGGAGCGCGAGCGCGACGAGCACGACCTTCATCGCCGAAATCATGAAGCACGACCTCATGGGGCGCCACCCTTTCCGGCCTTTGCGGCTTTCTTCGCGGCCTTCTGGGCGCGTTTGGTCGCCTTGTCGATCTCCTTCTCGCGTTGATCGAACAGCTTGATGTCGACGCCCGGCATGTTCTTGTACTGATCCATGTACGTCTTGGCCGCGTTGAGGCGCGCCATCGTGTCGAGCGTGCTGCCGCCCGACGGGAACGGATCGGAGTCGAGATAGAGCAGTGCGAGGTCGTAGTAGGCCGGCCCGTAGTTGGCGTCGGTCGCGAGCGCGCGCTTGTAGGTCGCCTCGGCCTGGGTGATGTACTGGTTGCGCTCGGCCGAGCCCGGCGCGTAGTCGCCCGAGCGGCCGCGATACGCCGACGCGAGCGACGTCACCGTGACCGCATCGGTGCGGCCCGATTGCGTCAGCTTCTCGAACGTGGCTTGCGCTTCGCTGTACTGCTTGTTCTCGAGCTGGTGCACGCCGAGGTTGACGAGCGCGCTCGCGAAGTCGGGTTTGATCGCGACCGCCTTCTGATACGCGAGCACCGCCTGCTCGGGCCGGTTCGTCTTGTCGTAGACGAGCCCGTACACGTAGAGGACGTTCGCGTTCTCCTTCGCGGCCGGCCGCTTGAACAGATCGTCGAGCACGAGCTCGGCGGTGTCGTACTGCTTCTTGTGATAGTAGGCGAACGCGATCATGGCCGCGGCGTCGAGGTTGGACGCGTCGAGCTTGAGCGCCTCGCGCGCCTCGCGCAGCGCGGTGTCGGCATCCGGCGTCGACGATGCGAGCGCCGAGCGCGCGACGTTCAGGTGTTGCTCGACCTGCGAGCGCACCTGCGCGGGATCGGGATCCTGGTTCGGGAAGATGATCGGCGGCCCTTCCGGCGTCGCCGAGCCCGCGTTGACCTGACCGGTATCGCTGCCGCCGCCGGCGGTCACCGCGCCCGAGCCCGAGCCCGAGTCGCTGCCCGAGATCCCCGACCCCGAGCCAGAGCCAGCGCCCGAGCCCGCCCCCGGCGTGGTGCCGCCTTGCTTCGTCCCGCCGCCGCACGCGGCGATCGCGATCGCGAACAGGATCGTCTTCATGGCTTGTCCGTCCCCTGCACGAGCTCCTGGCGGAGCGTGTGGTACTGCTCCGGGAACTCGCGCGACAGGTTCTCCGAGGCGTGCTGGCTCCACTTGTTGGACACGCCGCCCTGCTTCGCCTTGTTGTAGACGTCTTCCCAATCGACCTTGGCCTCGTCGAGATCGGCCTTGAGCGCCTGGTCGCGCTGGTTCTCGAATGCCTCGACGACCTCGGGATACTTCTCGAGCAGCTTCGGGATCGGGATGTTCGCGATCTTCTGCGCGCGGTCGTACTGGATGTCGCCGAACCGGACCTTCGCGGCCATCGACGCTTCGAGCACGCCGTACTGATCGAGCGCGATGTACTTGTCCTCGGCCTTCTTGCGCGTGGACTCGACCGAGTCCTTCATCTTTTGCAGCTCGGCCTTCACGGCCTTCGGATTGGTCGCGGTGATCGTGCGCGTGATCGCGAGCGGCTCCCACGTCTTCGAGTAGAAGTCCTCGGCGTCGTCGACCGCGAACTCGGCGGCCATCTTCGCGCCCGCCGTGTTCTTCTGGGCGCCCAGCTTCTTCCAGGCGTCGATCGTCTCGGCCTCGGCGGCCTTCGCCTGCGGCGTGCGGCCCTTCTGGTGCCAGAGCTTGGCGGTCTCGTAGTACGACTTGACGTAGTCGTCGGAGTTGCCCTCGTCGCGGCCGTACTTCGAGCGCCAGCGATCGAGCGCGTCGACCATGCTGCCGGCGTCGCCCGACTGGCGGTAGATGCCCGCGATCGACCACTGCGCGCGGTCCTGCTTGCGCCGATCCGGCTCGACCCGCAGGTATTGCGTGTAGAGATCGACGGACTTCTTGAAGTCGCGGTTGAGCTCGGCGGCGAACGCGGCGTTGTACACGGCGTCGAGGCCGATCTGCTCGAGCGTGAGCGGCTTCTCGTCGCCGATCGGCTTGGGCGGGTTGATGCCGAGCTTCTTGGCCTGCTTCGTCGTGTCGTACAGGTCCAGGTACGTCTTGATCGCGTTGTCGTAGTCGAACGCGGCCTGATAGCTCGCCGCGGTGAGGCGGAGCGCGTCGAGGTAGTACGACGACTGCCGGAACTTCTTGTCGGGGTTCGCGGTGAACTCCTTGAACAGCGCGATCGCCGTCTTCGGGCGCTCGCCGAGCTTGTACGAGACCGCGGCGTTGTAGAGCGCGACCGGCAGATCCGGATCATCCTTCTGCGCGGTCTTGTAGAACCGGTAGTACGCCTCGGCCGCGGGGATGAACTTGCCGTTCTTGAACATCTCGCCGGCGCGCTGGAAGTTCAGCGAGCGATTTTGCGATTGCGCGAGCGCGATCGCGTTGTCGTCGCCGCACTTCTGGTTGATGAACGCGTTGTTCGTCGCCTCGATCGCGTCGAAGTTGCCCTGCGCCTGGTAGATCGCGAGGATGCCGTCCTTGGCCTTCGCGGCCGGCGCGAGCTCGCCCTTCTTCTCGGGCGGCGCGTTGCAGAACTTCTCCATCACCTTCCGGAAGCGCGAGATCGCGTCGTCGACGTGCAGGTACGCGAGGCTGATCATCGCGGCGTTCATGCCCTGGCCCGGCGCGCTCGCCGGATCGTTCACGACGTTCTGGTAGTTGTCGTACTCGGCCTGCAGCTTGATGTCGATGTCGGGGACCGGTTTGGGCTGCCACGGCTGCGGCAGCGCCTTCAGATCATCCACCGACGGGATCTTCAACGGCGGCAGCACCTTGTTCGCGACCTCGCGATCGCGCTCGGCCTCGTAGGCGTGCAGGATGTTCTGCGCGCTCTCGATGTAGTGCTGCGTGCTCATGTCCTTGTGATCGCGCACCCACGAGTACTGCTCGATCGCTTCGGGATAGCGCTCGCTGTAGTAGAGCGCCTCGCCCTCGTCGAACGTGAACTCGTAGATGTAGTCGGAGTCGGGGTACGTGCGGATGAAGTTGCGATAGAGGTCGATCGCCTTCGCGTACAGCGCGAGGTAGTCCTGCTTGCCCTGCGGGTCGCGCTTGCTCGACGCCTCCCAGTCCTTGCGCGCCTGCGTCGCGGCGGCGTGCGTGTTGAGCGCGGCGGCGTACAGCGCGCGCTCGGCGATGCGGCGCTGGGCCTCCATCGCCTCGCGATCGTGCTCGTTCGCGGTGTACCAGGGCGTGCCCGGGCCGTAGCGCGTGGCGAGCTCGGCCGCGGCCTGGTCGGCCGCGAACTTGTCGCCCTTGCTCTCGAACGCGTTGACGATCTCCTGGTGGACGACCGGGTTGTGCGGATCGAGCTCCCACGGCGGGCCGATCGCGATGTGGAAGCAGTCGACCGCCTGATCCCACGCCTGGAGATCCTCGAAGGCGTGACCGAGCGCGACCCAGACGTCGCGCACGTGCGGCTCGTTCTCGCGGCCCTTGTAGTACTTCTCGGCGCGGTCGAAGGCCTTGACCGGATCGGTGTCGGTCTCGCCTTCCCACGGATCGGTGAACGCGACCGCGATGTACTGGATCGATTCGTCGCGGAGCTCGAGCGGCGGCTGGCCGCCCTTGGCCGCGATCTGATCGTAGAGCTTGACCGATTGATCGAAGCGATCGATCGCCAGCTGCAGGAAGTCGCGCTTGTAATAGCTCCACGCGAGCTTGTAGAGCGACTCGGCGTAGAGCGGCGAGTCGTTGCCGCCGTTCGCGACCTTCAAGTACGCCGCGATCGCCTCGTCGAGCTCGCCGACGACGGTGAAGTGATAGTCGGCGATGCCGCGCACCCACGCGTGGCGGATGAGCTCGACGTCCGAGCCGGGATACGGCTGGCAATCGGCGTACGGGTCGCGCAGCGTCTTGGCCTCGACGCGCTTGATCGCCTCTTCCTTGGTCGGAACCGGCGGCGGCGTCGCGTCCCACTTGTACTTGTTCGCGCAGGTCAGCGCGAGGAACTCCTGGAGCGAGCGGCGCTCGTCCTTGGTCTTTCCGTAATACGCGACGAGATACAGCGTCGACGGCGTCTGCCGGTAGTTCGGGAACCGCTTGAGGATGTCTTCCCAGAGGCCGATCGACCTCGAGTAGTCGGCGACGATCGCGGCGGCATCCTTCGCCGGCGGCTGACCGGCCTTCTCGGCGGCTTCCTGCGCGGCGAGCTGCTGCTCGACCGCGTTGTCGGCTTCGTCGAGGTAGAGGTCGGCGAGCCGGAACATCGCGTCGGGCGTGAACTGCTCGTGATCGGGATGGTTCGTCAGGAACTTCTCGAGCAGCGCGATCGTGTCGGCGTGCCGCTTGGTCTTGTCGATTTCGGTCTTCGCGATGCGCTCGGCGTAGCGTTGCTCGAGCTCGCCGGTGCGCGAGTCGTACTCGCGCTTCGCGATGTCGCGCAGGCGCTTGTCGTGTGTCTCGGCGGCCGTGTGGAACGCGTCGTACTCGGACTCGACATCCTTGAGCGTCTCCAGCTCTTTCGAGTCGAGGGCGAGCGGCTTCTGGACGCCGAGCCCCGGGCCGCTGGGCGTGGCTTCGGACGCGGGAACTTGCTGCGGAGGTGGTGCCGGCGGCGCGCCGGCGGAACCCGAACCCGAGCCGGGCTGGGCCGAGGCGACCCCGCCGGCGAGCGCGAGGAGCACGACGAGGCGGAAGGTCTTCACTTGCCACCGCCCTTCTTCGGCGTCTTGCCTTCGCCGGGCTTCACCGTCGGCTGCGCATTGCCCGGTTTCTGGTTGCCGGCGGGCTTGATGCGATCTTCTGGCTTGGCGGTATCGGCGTCGGTCGGCTTCGGCATCTCGGGCTCGTTGGCAGCCTTCTTCGGGCCGGGCTTGGCGACGTGCTCGTCGAGGATGTCGTGGAACTCGTCCTTGAGCTGCTTGAGCTCGCGCGCACGTGCGAGGTTCAGCCGCTTCAAGTCGTCGTCGGAATCCTCTTTTTGCGACCACGCGACGTCGACGCTGCCGACGTCGGTGCGCACGACGATGTCGTACAGCTTGGCCTGCACGGCCTTGAAGCTGGCCGCGAGCTGCACGCCGCCGAGCTCGCGCGCCTCGGCCTCGTCGGCCGCGAGCTCCTTCTTCAGATCCGCGAGCTCCGCCTCGTCCCCCCCGAGCTCGGTCTGCATCTGGCCGACGCCCTGCTCGACGCTGGCCGCGATCGAGTGGTCGGTGTCGTCGAGCGACACCGCGAGCCGCCACGCGCGATCGGAGAGCGCGACGAGCCGGTCCGACTCGCCACGGTCGCGACTCGCCGCCGTGAAGCCGTCGAGCGCGTGCTGCTCGGCATCTTGCGCCTCGCGCACGTGGCGTCGCAGCTCGCGCGCCGACGCGAGCTGGTCGTCGCCGATCGACGCGAGGTCCTTGCCGAGCACGACTTCGTCGTGCACCGATGCGAGCTCGTCCTCGATCGCCTGCGCTTCGCGCGCCGCGTCGTCGAGCTGGGTCTGGAGAGTCTTCTTCTGATCGTCCGCCAGCGGAGGGTTGGCCTCGTTGGCGTACTTGCGCAGCGCGACCGCGATCGCCTGCGCGCTATCGATCGCGCTCGCCACGGCGATCGCGTCGTCGTCGATCTTGTCGAAGCCCTGGATGGCCGCGTTCTCGCGCTCCGCGAACGCCTGCTGCGGATCGCCGAGGCCGGCGTACTGCTGCGACAGCTGCTTGCGCGTCGCCGTGAGCTGCGCGAGATCCGCGGAGCTCGAGATCAATGCCACCTGCGAGTCGGCGAGCTGATCGCGCATGCGCACGAGGTCGTTCTCGATCACCGCGATGCGCGCGCGCCGCGACGCGAGCTCGGGATAGAGGCCGGAGTGATCCTTCGCGGCGATCGCCGCGGCGATGCGCGTGATCGCGCGCTCGGTTTGCTTGATGTCGTCGCGGATGTCGGCGATGTCGTCCTCGACGCTGACGAAGCGCTTGACGCCGGGCTCCTCGCGCAGGTACTGGGCCGCGACCTCCGGGATCGGCGCCGCGAGCTGGAACACGTGCGTGCTGTGACCGGCGATCTGGTCGATGAAGCTCGCCGGATCGAGGTGGCCGTCGACCATCTGCGTGAGCGCGACGTACGCCGGTTGGTACTGGTCGTGCGTCTCGGTGAACAGCTGGTTCGCCTTGTCGTACTCGCCGGCGATGTCGCCCGGCTCGTTCGGGTTGAACGTGCCTTCGATCTGCGAGTTGCGGATCATCTGCGCCTTGCGGATGCGCAGGTTGCCCTCGAGGATGCGCGTCGTCGCCGACTTGGTCGTGTTGGGATCGGATCTCTCGAGCAGCTCGAGCGCGCGCAGCGCCTTGTCGAACTGCTTGCTCTTCACGTAGACCCACGCGACTTCGTAGAGCGCGTCGGGGAAGAGATCGCTGTGCCGATCGACGAGCAGGTACGAGTCGATCGACTTGCTCGCGTCCTCGCGCTCGTAATAGATGCGGCCGAGCGCGAGCTGCGCGAGCTCGATCACGCGGCGATCGTTCGCGGTACGCGGCCGTTTGGCGATGAGCTCGCTGAACACCTCGGTGGCGCGCGCGAGGTCCTTCTTCGCGACCGCGACCGTGCCGTTGTAGTACTCGGCCTGGAGCTCGTAGTCCGAGCCCTTCGGGACCTGATCGAATTGCTGCTGCGCGGCGTCGTAGTCCCCCTTCGCGAAGGCGTACTTGCCGAGGACGTACGGGATCGATGGCACGCGCTGCGCGGAATTGAGCGCGCCGACGAGCTGCTGGGTCTCGGGCGAATCGAGCGGCTCGTTGGAGTCGATCGCGATCTCGAGCAAGCGCTCGAGCGCCGGCTCGTAGTACTTGCTGCCGGCCGCGTTGCCCCTGACGATCTGCTGGAAGTACGTGCGGGCCGCGCCGCGATCGCCCTTCTGGAGCAGCGACTGGGCGAGGTAATACGTCGCGGTCTCGGTGTCACCGCCGGGCGTCTTCGCGAGATCGAACAGCTTCAGCGCTGCGGTGTCGTAGTCGCCGAGCGAGTACTCGACCTCGGCATCGACGAGCCGGTGCCCGCTCGCCGCGGAGGGCTGATTCGGCGGCGGCAGGTTGCTGCCGATCGTGTGCGCTTCCATCTCGTAGCGCCCGATCCGGCTGCTCAGATCGTCGGCCGACGCGATGCTCGAGGCGAACAGGATTGCTGCGACGAATGGCGCCTTGCGCATGCTCACTTCCCCGCGCTGGGCGTGGCCGCAGGCATCGGCGTCGTGCCCGGCGTCGTCGGCGCCGGCGCCTCGCCCGGCTTGTCGGGCGAGACCTGCGTGGCCTTGCAGTCGATCGCCGCGCGCTTCTCCATCGCCGTCGACGCGTTGCCTCTCTCGTAGCCGCGGCAATCGACGCGTGAGGTCTTGCCCTCGCCGGCGACGAACGCGCTCGTGCCGCGCGCGGTGAACGTGTACTTGTCGAGGTAATCGAACACGCCGTAACCGTGACCGCGATAGGTCGCGACCGCGGTGAGCGTGTGATTGCCCGGCGCGATCGGCCCGGACAGGATGTCGAAGCTCTTGGTCTTGTACAGGTCGGGTTCCGCCGCCTCGTCGCGCGCGAACACCTGCGTGCCGTCGAGCGTGTAGGTCAGGCTGATGAGCCGGAACGAATTCCCCATGTCACTCGAGTGGGTGATCATGGCCTGCGCGCCGACGCCGCCGCCGAGCATCTGCTCGCGCAACATCTGCACGCGCGCCTTCAGCTGCCACGCGCGTTCCTTGAGCGCCTGCGTCTTCTGCTCGAGCCGGCGCATGCGGACGTCGGTCGGCATGTCCTCGGGCTTCACCGACGAGTAATCGGCCGAGTCCGGCGTGTTGCCCGACGTCGGTCCCAGTGCATCGCTGCCCGAGCCCGATCCCGATCCGGCGGCCGTCGCCGAGCCCGAGCCCGAGCCGGAGCCGGAGCCGGAGCCCGAGCCGGAGCCCGATCCACCACCTCCTCCTGCTAGTGCAACACTACCCGCCGCAACCAGCAGGGACGACAACACGACCGCGCTTGCAATGGCTCGCATAATTCCTCGCAGCGCCGAGCATGGCCTCGGCGCAATTTCCTTTGGAATGATGCGGTTGTAACACCTGGCATTGGGTGCTTCAAGCGACCGGACGGAGCTTCACGCGGAGTGTAGGAATGACCACAACCGCTCGAGCACCGGCGCCACGCCGTCGCCGGTCGCGGCCGACATCGGCAGCAGCTCGATCCGGGCCTCCGCAAACACGCGCCGGACCTCGGCGATCGCCTCCGGTGCCATCGCGTCGGTCTTGTTGAGCACGACGACCTGCGGCTTGGAAGCCAGGTCGGGAGCGTACTGCTCGAGCTCGCGATTGATGGTCTCGTAATCGACAAGCGGCGTGCGGCCCTCGGCATCGGCGAGATACGTCGCCTCGACGATGTGGAGCAGCACGCGGCAGCGCTCGACGTGGCGCAGGAACTGATGGCCGAGCCCCGCGCCGTCGGCGGCGCCCTCGATGAGGCCGGGAATGTCGGCGACGACGAACGTGCGCTCGTCGGAGAGCTGCACGACGCCGAGGTTCGGCACCAGCGTGGTGAACGGGTAGTCCGCGATCTTGGGGCGCGCGCGCGAGACGTGGCTGATGAACGTGGACTTGCCGACGTTGGGCAGCCCGAGCAGGCCGACATCGGCGAGCAGCTTGAGCTCGAGCCGGATCGTGCGCTCCTCGCCGGGCGTGCCGGGCTCGGCCGTGCGCGGCGCCTGGTTCCACGGCGACTTGAAGTGGATGTTGCCGCGGCCGCCTTTGCCGCCCTGCGCGATGACGAAGCGCGCGTCGGCCGCGTCGAGATCGACGAGCGGGGCGTCACCTCCGTCCTCGAAGATCACGGTGCCGACCGGCACTCGCAGCACGAGGTCGTCGCCGCGCGCGCCGTATTGATCCTTGTTGCGGCCGTTCTCGCCGCGGTCGGCCTTGTAGTGGCGGCGATACCTGAAGTCGAGCAACGACGACAGCCGCGGATCCGCGACGAAGATGATGCTGCCGCCGTCGCCGCCGTCGCCGCCCGACGGCCCACCGCGTGGTACACCGTCCTCGCGCCGGAACGCCGCGGCTCCATCGCCGCCGTCCCCGGCCTTCAAGTGGATGATGGCCTCGTCGATGAACTGCACCGCGAGCGTTATAGCCTGATGTGGATGCGCGTGTGGACGCGCGCTGTCATCGCGCCGGCGGCCCGGCGGGCCGTCGCGGTGTGGGAGGGCGTCGCGATCGTCGCCGCCGTGGTGTTCGGCGGCAACGGCATGCGGCCGCGCGACCTGACCGACCTCGCGCTGCGCGTCCCCGCCGTCGGCGCCGGGCTCGCCGCGATGTGGCTGCTCTTGATGCTGCCGGCCGCGCGAGGCCTGGTCCGCGGCGACGCGGCGGGCTACTTGCGCGCGTTGCCCGGGCCGACCTGGACGCCGCGGCTCGCCGCCGCCGGCGCGCTGGTCGCACTCCAGCTGCCGTGGCTCGTGCTGTGGCTCGCCGGCGCCGGTGCGCGCGGGCTGATCGCGATCGCGGGCGAGACCGTGGTGCTCGCCGCGGTCGCACGGATCCGGCCGCGGCCGCCGCGCGCGCGCCGCGTCGCCTGGCGTTCGGCCGCGCGTGGCCTGGCCGGCGTCTACGCGCGCGCGCTACGGCGCTGCGCCGGCGATGCGCTCGTGCGCGGCCTCGGCATCGCGGTGCTCGCGGGGCTCGGCGCCGGGCTGTTCGTGCGCAACAACGCGCTCGCGCCGACCGAAGCGCCCGCCATCGGTGCGGCGGTGATCGCGGTCGTGCTCGCGCCCGGCGTCGCGGGCCTGGCAGTCGCGCTGCTCGAGGCGCATCGCGCGAGCGCGTGGCTGGCGGCGTCGCTCGGCGTGACCGAGCCCGCGCGGCGCGCCGTGCTCGCGATCGCGCTCGCGGCGGTCTACGCGCTCGGCGCCGCGATCGCGTGCGCGGCGAGCGCGCTGCTGGTCGCGCCCGCGACGCTGCTCTACCTCGCGCCGTGCGCGATCGGCGCGGCTGCTGGCAGCTCGCTGTTCACCGCCCGCGCGCTCGTGCGCGCCGAGCACGAGCTGCGGACCGGCGCGGCGCGCACGGTGATCGGCGTGGTCGCGGCTGCAGCGGCGTGCGTGCTCGGCCTGGGTTTGCTCGGCGCCACCGGCGTGCTCGCGATCGGGGCGGCCGGCGTGCTCGCGTTCGCGACCGCCGCGACAGGGCCGGCATGATCCTCGTCGTCGAGCGGCTGACGGTGAAGCGCGGCGCGCGCGTCGTGATCGACGATCTCGCACTCGACGTCGCCGCCGGCGAGCTGGTCGGCATCGTCGGCAAGAACGGCTGCGGCAAGTCGACGCTGCTGATGGCGGTCGCCGGCGTGCTTGCACCGAGCGACGGCCGCATCGTCGTCACCGGATCCTCGGTGTGGGGCGGCGACGGCGAGCGCCGCCGCGCGCGCAAGGACGTCGGCTACGTGCCCGAGCTCGCCGATCCGCCGGGGTTTCTGCTCGCGGCCGAGCTGTGGGCGCTGTGTGCGGCCGCACGCGACGCGCCGGCGGCGACGCCGGAGCTGATCGAGCGACTCGGGCTCGACGAGCTGCGCGAGCTCGCGATCGAGCGCATGTCGCTCGGCCAGCGCCGGCGCGCGTGCCTCGGTGCCGCGCTGCTCGGCCCGCCGCAGCTGCTCGTGCTCGACGAGCCCGACAACGGCCTCGACGCCCGCCGCCTCGACGCGCTCGAGGCGCTGCTCCGCGCCCACGCGCATGCCGGCCGCGCGGCGCTCGTCGCGACCCACGACGCCGCGCTCCTCGATCGCCTCGGCGCGCGGATCGTGTCGCTCGGCTAACGCCGTTTCTTCAGCTCGCGCAGCTCGGCTTCGATCTTGGCCGCGCGCTGCTCGCGGGCGAGCTCGGCGGCCCGCTCGCGCTGGCGCTCGAGCTTCGGATCCGGCGCGGGTGCCGCCGGGGCCGCTTCCTCGGCGTCCTGGTCCTGGTCGAGCGCCTCGATGCCCTCGCGGGCGGCGCTGCGGCCGATCTCCCAGCCAACGCCCTGGACGATGTAGCGGAAGATGCTCATGCCCTATAGAGCCACGTCTGACGGCGCGGTCGCGTAAAAAGCTCGTTACGCGGCCGCGGCGTGGGCGGCGGCGCCCGCGGCGTGGACCGCGACGCGCATCTTGGACTTGCCGTGGCGCTCGAAGCAGACGATGCCGTCGATCTTCGCGAACAGCGTCCAGTCGCGGCCGATGCCGACGTTGTCGCCGGCGTGGAACTTGGTGCCGACCTGACGCACGAGGATGCAACCCGCCCTGACGTTCTCGCCGGCGAAGCGCTTCACGCCGCGCATCTTCGGGTTGGAGTCGCGGCCGTTGCGCGTCGAGCCTTGTCCCTTTTTGTGTGCCATGACGCTTAGCCCTCGATCCCGGTGATCTTCACGGCCGTCAGATCCTGGCGATGGCCGTTCTTGCGCACGTAGTTGCGCGCGTACTCCATCTTGAACACGACGAGTTTCTTCGCGCGTCCCTGAGTGACGATCTCGCCGGTGACCTTCGCGCCGGCGACGAGCGGCTTGCCGATCGTGACCGTGCCGCCGTCGCCCGACGACACGAGCAACACCTGGTCGAACACGATCTTCGCTCCGGCCTCGCCGGTGAGCTTCTCGACCGCGACGGTCTTGCCGGGCTCGACCCGATACTGCTTCCCACCGGTTTGAATGACGGCGTACATAGGAACGCGGGACTTTACTCGTCGGCGCCGCGCCGTCAAGAGGATCGATCCGCCGTTAACGACCGAGTCGTTTGTGCAGTAGATCCGACGTGATGACCGGGTTCGCGCGACCCTGCGTCTCCTTCATCACCTGGCCGACGAAGAACCCGAACAGGCCGTCCTTGCCGCCGCGATAAGCCTCGACTTGCTTGGGGTTAGCCGCGATCACGCGGTCGACGACCGCGCCGAGCTGGCCCTCGTCCGAGATTTGCTGCATGCCGTTGGCCTCGACGATCGCGCGCGGTGCGCCGCCGGTCTTGTAGGCCTCGGCGAACACTTCCTTGCCGATCTTGCCGCTGATCGTGCCGTCCTCGACCAGCCGCACCAGCTCGGACAGGTGCGCGGCGGCGAGCGGAGCCTCCGCGATCGACTTGCCGTCGGCGTTGAGCGCCCCGAGCAGCTCGGTCAGCAGCCAGTTCACGATCGTGCGGCCGGAGCGATCGCCGGGATGCACCTTCACCGCGGCGTCGAAGTAATCGGCGAGCGCGCGTTCGCCGACCAGCGTGCGCGCGTCGTCGGCCGACAGGCCCTCGCGCAGGTAGCGCTCGAATCGCACGGTCGGCAGCTCGGGCAAGCCGCGCAGGATGCCCCCCATCAGCGCGCCGTCGACGACGAGCGGCGGCAGATCGGGATCCGGGAAGTAGCGGTAGTCCTCCGCCTGCTCCTTGCTGCGCATCGCGGCCGACGCGCCGACGTCCGCGTCCCAGAGCCGCGTCTCCTGGACCACGTGACCGCCGTCCTCGACGAGACGGATCTGGCGCGCGATCTCGTGCTCGACGGCATCGTGCACGAACCGGAACGAATTGATGTTCTTCAGCTCGGTGCGCGTGCCGAGGCGATCCTCGCCGGGCCGGCGGATCGAAACGTTCGCATCGCAGCGCAGCTGGCCGTTTTCCATGTCGGCTTCGGAGATCGCGAGCCAGCGGACGAGGCGATGGAGCGAGCGCATGAACTCGGCGGCCTCGTCGGCACTGCCCAGCTCGGGCGCCGACACGACCTCGACGAGCGGCACGCCCGCGCGGTTGAGATCGACGTGGGAGACCGCACCGACGTGCATGCTCTTGCCGGCGTCCTCCTCGAGGTGGATGCGCTGCAGCTTCACGCGCTTCACGGCGCCGCCGACGATCACGTCGAGGTGGCCGTCCTCGCACAGCGGCTCGTCGTACTGCGAGATCTGATAGCCCTTCGGCTGGTCGGGATAGAAGTAGTGCTTGCGCGCGAACCGGCTGCGCGCGCGGATCTTCGAGCCGGTCGCGACGCCGAGCTGCAGCGCGAGCTCGAGCGCGTGGCGATTGAACACCGGCAGCGTGCCGGGCAAGCCGAGCACGACCGGATCGGTCAGCGAGTTGGGCGGATCGCCGAATCGCGTCGCCGACGGCGAGAACGCCTTGCTCCGGGTCGCGAGCTGGACGTGCACCTCGAGCCCGATCACCGGCTCCCAATCCGCGGCGCTCACGACGCGAGTCCTCGCGGGCGCTGATCGCCGAGCCCGACGGCGGCCTCGATCGCCGCGGCCGCGCGCAGCAGCACCGGCTCGTCGAGCGGCTTGCCGATCAGCTGCGCGCCGATCGGCAGGCCATCGCGCGTCAAGCCGCACGGCACGCTCGCGCCCGGCAAGCCGGCGAGGTTGCACGACAGCGTGAAGATGTCGGCGAGGTACATGTCGATCGGCGACGACTTCGCGCCGAACGGGAACGCCGCGGTCGGCGTGGTCGGCGTGAGGATCACGTCGACGTGGTGAAACGCCTTGTCGAAGTCGCGCTTGATGAGCGCGCGCACCTGCTGGGCTTTCTTGTAGTACTGGTCGTAGTAGCCCGAGCGCAGCGCGTACGTGCCGAGCATGATGCGGCGCTTGACCTCGGGGCCGAAACCGGCGCCACGCGAGCGCTCGTACATCTCGATCAGGCTGCCGGCGTCGGCGCGCGCGCCGTAGCGCACGCCGTCGTAACGCGCGAGGTTCGACGACGCCTCGGCCGGTGCGACCAGGTAATACGCCGGCAGCGCGAGGTGCGTGTGCGGCAGCGCGATGTCGATCAGCTCGGCGCCGCGTTCGCGCAGCGCGGCCTGCGTGCGTTCGAGCGCCGCGCGGACGTCGGGATCGAGGCTTTCACGGTCGTAGTACTCGCCCGGCAGGCCGACGCGCAGCCCGGCGACCTCTCCCGCAAGCGCGTCGACGTAGCGCGGGACCGGCGCATCGAGCGACGTCGCGTCTCGCGGATCGAGGCCGGCGATCGCCTCGAGCACGAGCGCCGCGTCGCGCACGTTGCGTGCGAGCGGGCCGACCTGATCGAGCGACGACGCGAACGCGACGACGCCGTAGCGCGACACGCGCCCGTAGGTCGGCTTCACGCCGACGACGCCGCACAGCGCGGCGGGCTGGCGGATCGATCCGCCGGTATCGGTGCCGAGACTGGCCGCGCACAGACCCGCCGCGACCGCCGCGGAGCTGCCGCCCGAGCTGCCGCCCGGCACGCGCGCGAGGTCCCACGGGTTGCGCGTCTGCTTGTAGGCGCTGTTCTCCGTCGAGCTGCCCATCGCGAACTCGTCGCAGTTGACCTTGCCGAGCACGATCGCGCCGGCCGCGCGCAATTTCTCGACGACCGTCGCGTCGTACGGCGGGATCCAGCCCGCGAGGATCTTCGATGCCGCGGTCGTCGCGAGGCCGCGCGTGACGAGCACGTCCTTGAGCGCGATCGGCACGCCGGCGAGCGGCGGCAACGGCGCATCGGCGGCGCGCATGCGATCGATCGCTTCGGCCTGTGCGCGCGCCGCGTCGCCCGCAACCGCGAGGTACGCGCCGAGCTTGCCGTCGAGCTCGGCGATGCGGCCGAGGAACGCCTCGGTGACCTCGATCGCGCGCGCCTCGCCGGCGGCGATCCGGCGCGCGATTTCGGCCGCGCCCTCCCAGATCACGAGATCACCGCGGGCACGACGAACAGCTCGCCGTCCTTCGCCGGCGCGGCGCGGGTGGCCTCGTCGGCGGGCAGCGACGGCTGGACCACGTCGGGCCGCAGGCGCAGGTCCATCGGCACCGCGTGCGTCATGGGCGCGACACCCTCGGTGTCGGCCGCGGCGAGCGCGCCGAAATGCTCGAGGATCGTGCCGAGCTCGCCGGCCATGCGCTCGAGCTCGTCGGGTTCGAGGTGCAGGCGCGCGAGGTGCGCGATGGCCTCGACCTCCTCCTTCGTCATGGCGTCTGGGCTACTCCGGCAGCGGCTGCGGCTGCAGCTCGGGGCGCCCGCCCATGCGCGCTGCGAGCTCGGAGCCCATCCGCAAGTACTCGTCGGCGATCCGGCCCGCCGCGGCGACCTCGCCGCGCTCGATCGCCGCGATCAGCTCGCGGTGATGCTTGCGCACGTGATCCTGGGGCGCCGCGAGGTTCGCGAGCAGCGGCATGAAGCCGCGCACGCCGTCGCGCACGGTGTTGAGGAGCAGCAGCATGACCTGGTTGCCGCACATGGCGCCGAGCGCGACGTAGAAGTCGAAGTCGAGATCGAACAGCTCGGCCGCGCCGGCGGTCTTGTCGGCCTTGTCGGCGAGCGCACGCAGCCGGGCGAGCCCGTCCTTGTCTTTCGCCGAGCGCGCCGCGGCCAGTCGCGCGAGCTCGCGCCCGAAGATGCGCCGGAACTCGAGCAGGTCGCGGATCAGCTCGGGCCGGCCGCCGCCGAGCGGCAGCAGGTGCTGGACGAGCTCGATGCCGCCGGTCTGCATGAAGTCCTGGACGCGCGTGCCGTCGCCCTGGCGGATGCGCACGAGGCCGAGGTGCTCGAGCTTCTTGAGCGCCTCGCGCAGCGACGCGCGATTGACGCGCAGGCGCTTGGACAGCTCGCGCTCGGGCGGGAGCTTGCTGCCCGGCGGATACTGGCCGTTGAGGATGAGCGAGCGCAGCTGTTCGGCAATCTCTTCAGCTACGCGCTGCTTCTCGACCGGCTTGAGCATGCTGCGAAAGCAGGTTAACACGCGTCCGTGGCGCGCGTGCTGCTGCTGGACGAAGACAAGACCTGCGACGTGTTCGAGGTCGTCGAGGTGACGGACACGCTCGTCAAGGCGCGCTCGCCGTTCCTGTTCGAGGTCGGCGAGCAGATGAAGCTGCGCATCGAGCACGACGGCAACGTCGTCGAAGCCATCGCCCGCGTGCGCGCCCACGTCGGCCCTGCCGACGACAAGGTGACGGAGCTGGAGATCTCGTCGCGCGGCACGGTGAGGAAGATGGTGACCGGGTGAAGAGGTGGGCTTTGGGCTTTGGGCTTTGGGCTTTGGCCGGAGGGTGCACGTGATCGTCGGCGAGCTCGACGAGGTCCAGTACGACCTCGAGATCGACGGCGAGCAGGTTCGCCAGCAGCTCTCGCGCAAGGTCTGGGAGCAGGGCGCGTGGGCGACGATCGCGATCGCGTTTCGCGAGCGCGATCGCGACGGCGACTGGAAGCCGGCCAAGGTCGCCCTCCTGCGATTTCGCAAAGAACACGAAGCCTGGAAGCGCCAGGCCGCGATCACCTTGCCGCTTCCCGACGCGCTCGAGCTCGCCACGACCGTCGAGAGCTGGCGCACTCTCTGACGCTGGCCAAAGCCCAAAGCCCAAAGCCCAAAGCCCCTACCGCCCCCCTACCGCCGCCCCTTCAACCGCTGCTCCAAGATCCGCGCCTCGCTCGCGGCCTCCGCGTGATGCGGCTTCTCGCGGAGCACCTCCTGAAAGTGGGCGAGCGCTTCCTTCTCCTTGCCGAGCATGCGCTCGACGCGGCCGAGGTAGAACCGCGCCGCCACGCTCTTGATGCTCGCGTCGGCGGCCTTGAGCAGCGCGGTACGCGTGGCGGCGGCGATCGCTTGCTTGTCGTCGGCGGCGGCGAACTTCGACCACGCCAGCAGCGCCTGATACTCGGGCTCGTTCGGCTGCAGCTCGGCCGCGCCCGTGAACGACGACACCGCCTGCGCGTACTGCTCGCGGCGAAGCGCCATCTCGCCCTGGCGGAACGCCTCCTCGGCACGCATCACCGCGGTCGCGATCGACTCGGCCTTGGCGTCTTCCGCGCGCACCGCCGATTCGCCGCCGCGCTGCAGGAGGCTCATGTAGCCGTCGCGCTTGGTCTGGTCGGTCAGCGTCGAGAACGCGGTGTTGATGTGCGCGAACAGCCGCTGCGCCTGGCGCTGCTGATCGGCGATACCGAGCGACGCGAGCCGATCCGGGTGCAGCTTGCGCGCCAGCGAGAAGTACGCGGTGCGCACCTGCTCGGCCGGTGCGTCGAACGCCACGCCGAGGATCTCGAAGTGGTTCGCGCCGCGCTCGAGCAGCGGCACCATCGTCGTGATCAGCCGCTCGGTCTCGCTGTTGACCGACGTCGGGCGCGTCGCGCGCGACAGCTCGCTCGACTTCGTGCGCGCGACCTGCGGCACGTCCTTGGGTCCGCTGCCCGACTTCGTGCGCGCGACCGCCGGCTCGTTCGGCGACTTGGTGCGCGACACGTTCGGCCCGCTGCCCGATTTCGTGCGCGCCACCGCCGGCTGGTTCGCCGAGGTCGTACGCGACACGACCGGCGCCGCCGGCTCGACCGTCGCCGTCTTGGGCCGTGGCGGCACCGTCGTCGGGCGCGGTGCCGGCTGCGTGGTCGGCGGGATCGTGCGCGGCGTCTGCGTCCGCGACGGCGCGAGCGTGCTCGGCGTGCGCAGCCGCAGGCCCTCGAAGCCCTCGATCGGCTGCGACGGCGGCGCGGCCGTCCCCGCCGCCGTCTTCGTGCGCGACACGGTCGGCGCGTCGATGTCGACCGCGGGCGACGCCGCGCGCAGCGTCGGCTGGTCGGTCATCATGCGATTGCGCGGCGGCTGCGTCGGCGGCGGCGGCACGCTCGCCGGCCGCGTCCGCGTGCGCGGCGGGATCACCGTGCCGGGCGGCGGAGTCGTGTCGCACGCACCATACGCGGCGAGTGCGTAGACGATCGCGCGAATCGCGCGCAGCTCGAGCTGCGGATCGTCGGCGGCGAAGTCGGCGATGGTGCCGCCCGCGATCAACCTCTTCAGCACGCGCTTCTCGGTCTCGGTGAACCCGTATTGCGCGAGCTCCGGCACCGCCTCGGGTTTGAGCTGGAACCACTGCCCGAACAGTGCCAGCTCGTCGTCGAGGCGCGTCTCCGAGAGATTCGCGCGCGCGCCCAGGTAGATGATCGCGCGCACGTCGAGCTCGCTGCCCGCAACGACCGGCACGGTGACGCGATCGGAGACCACGAACTGGCCGCGGTCGAGCGAGAACGTGCGCGCCGCGCGCTGCGCGACGACGCGACGACGCAAGCGCTGCGCCTGGTCGGGTGCGAGCTTCGCGCTCTCGGCAATGACCTCGATCTCGTCGCGATGCGGCGAGGCGGCCAGCCGGCGCGTGATGTCGGCGACCTGCGTCGACGTGACGAGATGCCCGGTCAACGCGATTCGCACGGCCGCATCGGTCGCGACCGGCGACGACGCCCCGACGATCGCGCCGCGCGCGAACGCCACCGAGTACACCTTGCCGTCGACGTACACGTCGAGCTGCCCCGATAGCCCGCGCGCACCGAGGCGGCCAAAAGTCTGGCCCCACGGACGGTCCGTCACCTGGCCACGCGCCAGCTCCACCATTTCGAGAGGATGGTCAGTCCGCCGAGTGGAGTCAATCGGCTCGCGACTGCTACACTGGCAACGGTGAGTACCTCGTTTCCCCTCGACGGCGCGCGGGTGCGCTTCGCCGGCGACACGAACATCGGCCGCAAGCGCGAGCATAACGAGGACTCGATCGCGATCCCCGAATCGGGCGAGCGCCTCGCGATCGTCTGCGACGGCATGGGTGGCCACGCCTCGGGCGAGGTCGCGAGCCGACTCGCCGTCGAGCTCATGGTCGATCACTTCACCGAGACGGGCAAGCAACAGACGCTGACCTGGCCGTACAAGGTCGACCGCGACGTCCGCAAGGACGTGAACCGGATGGTGACGAGCATCATGCTCGCGAACCTCGAGATCTGGGAGCGCAGCCAGCGCGAGGCGCGGTTCAAGGGCATGGGCACGACGTGCGTCGCGCTGTACTTCCTCGACGACCAGGTCATCGTCGGCCACGTTGGAGATTCGCGCTGCTACCGCGTGCGCGGCACCGAGCTCGTGCAGCTCACCGAGGACCACTCGCTGATCAACGATTACATCCGGATGAAGCGCGTCACGCCCGAGGAAGCCGAGAACTGGCCGCACAAGAACGTGATCGTGCGCGCGCTCGGCATGAAGGAGAGCGTGCAGGTCGACATCATCACGCAGCAGCCGAAGGTGGGCGACACGTTCCTGCTGTGCAGCGACGGCCTGTGCGGGATGATCAAGGACGATCAGATCCAGCACGTGCTGATGACCGAGAAGGACCTCGATCGCGCGGTCGAGCGGCTGATCGACGCGGCGAACGAGGAGGGCGGCGTCGACAACATCTCGTGCGTGCTCGCGCGGGTCGAGGCGGCGTGATCCGGCTCGCGCTGGTCTTCACATGCGTGGCGCTCGTCGGCTGCGCGAAGAAGCAAGATGCCCCGCCACCGCCTGGGCCGGCGGCACCGGCCATGCCGGCCGAGGAGGTCCAGCGCAGCCGCGACGCCTGCCAGACCTACGTCGAAAAGGTGTGTGCGTGTGCCGACAAGACGCCAGCGCTGCAGAAGCAATGTGATCTAGCGCGCGCCCTGCCCGACGCCGTGCGGCTCGGCCTCGAGGTCGCGGCCAGCCCGGATTCCAAGCGAAACGACGTGATCGGCGCCCAGGACAGCGTGCGCAAGGCGGCCAAGGAGTGCATCGAGGAGATCGCGAAGCTCCCTGCACTCGGCTGCCAGTAGCAGACACTTGTGCGCGCCGCGGCTCGGCGGGACAATTTCATGGTGAGGCTGGCGCTGATCATGATCGCGTTGTTCGGTTGCGCACGCGGCGGCGGCGCGAGCGTCGATTCAGGCGGCGGCGGCGGAGGAGGTGGCGGCGGCGGCGGTGGCGGCGACGCGCAGATGATCGATGCGAGCAACGGCTGCGCGACGCAGCCGTGCGATATCCCAACGCAATGCGGATGCGCGTCGGGCAGCGCGTGTGACATCGGCAGCGGCGGCTCGGGAACGGCGTGTCGCGCGGTGACGACGCCCGGCATGGACTCGAGCACGTGCGCGGATGGCACCGATTGCGCCGCGGGTTACGTCTGCGTCGGCGACGGCACGAACGACGCGTGCTCGCAGTACTGCACGATGACGAGCGACTGCGCGTCGCCGCGCGGGCAATGCGTCGTGCAGCTCGTCGACGCCAGCATGAATCCGATCGCGGGCGCGGTGACATGCTCGAGCGATTGCGATCCGTCGCAGGTCGCCAACGCGACGTGCCCGAGCACGTGGGGCTGCGATCTCTACACGGCGACGTTCAGCGGCACGATGTACAACATCGTCGACTGCCGAGCGCCGGGAACGGCTGGCAACAAGGCGACGTGCTCGGACACGGTCGCGTGTCAGGCCGGCTTCTCGTGTACGAACACCGGCACGAGCGACCAGTGCCTGCGCATCTGCAAGCCGCCGTCGAACACCGGCTGCCCGAGCGGGACGACGTGCATGTCGTACGCGACGGCGTTCACCGTCGGCGGCACCGAATACGGCGTCTGCTTCTAAGCGCGCAGCGTCAACGTGTTGCCCTCGGTGTCGATCGCTTCGGCGATCACGACGCCGGGCGCGACCTCGACCGGCTCGACGACGACGCGGCCTCCCGCACCGGTGATCGCGGCGAGCGCGGCGGGGAGATCGTTCACCGCGAAGTGAAGGCCGGTACGCGTCGGCGCGTGATTCGCGTCGAGCGCCAGGCCGATGCGCACGCCGGCAATTCGCAGAGACGTCCACTGCGGCATCGCGAACACCACGTAGGCCGCGAGCGCTCGCGTGTAGAAGTCGGTCGCGCGTTGCATCTCGGCGACACCGACGGCGAAGAACGTCTCGGTGACGATCATGCAGCTCCGGTGACGATCGGGTCGGCGGAGTTGCTCGCGTCGGCGGTCGCGCCCGGCCACACGATCGCGCGCGCGAGGTCGCGCTCGACGCGCGCGCCGTCGCCGACGACCGCGTACGGCCCGACGGTGACACCGGCGGCGACGTGCGCGCCGGCGCCGATGCGCAGCGGCTCGACGAGCATCGCGGTCGGATGGATGCGCGCGGTCGGATCGATGCCGCGCGTGCGGCCGGGCGGATGGCGCAGCGTGTCGCCGGCGAGCAGCGCCCAGTTCGAATCGAGGTAGCGCTCCGGCGTCGAGTGCTCTGCGAAGTAGCCGTGCACGTGCTCGTACGCGGCGACGCGGCCACCGGCCCGCATCCACGGCAAGTAGCCCTGGCGGATCGAGTCGGCCTCGCCGTCGGGCAAGCGCGCCATCACCGACGGTCGCGTGACGTGCACGCCGCAGAACATGTGCTCGCCGTCGCCGAGGATATCGACGACGTCGACGTCGCGCACCTGGACCGCGCCCCACGCCTTCGCATCGGGCACGCGGCGCACGACCATCGTGCCGAGCACGTCGCCGGCGGCGCGATGCGCGGCGAGCACCGCGGTGAAGTCGACGTCGAAGATGAGCTTGCCGTTGACCGAGAAGAACGGCTCGTCGCGGCCGTCGGGATCGAGCAACGGCAGCGCGTGCTTGAGGCCGCCGCCGGTGCCGAGGATGTGCGGCTCGTGGATGTAGCGGATGCGCGCGCCGTAGCGCCGCCCGTCGCCGAGCTCGCGCTCGATCAGGTCGCCGCGATGGTGCGTGTTGATGACGAGCTCGGAGATGCCGTGCGCGACCAGGTTGGTGACGCCGTACGCGAGGATCGGCAGCCCGCACACCGGCAACATCGGCTTGGGCCTCGCCATCCCCAGCGCGCCGAGCCGCGTGGAAAGTCCGGCGCACAGCAGCATCGCGCGCATTCGCGGCAAGGCTACCTCGACGGCCATCGCCGCGCCGCGTCCGCTCACCGCTTCCGCTGCCGGTTCCGCTGCCGCTGCCGCTTCCGATGCCGATGCCGATGCCGATGCCGATGCCGATGCCGATGCCGATGCCGATGCCGCTTCCGCTGCCGCTTCCGCTGCCGATGCCGATGCCGGTGCCGGTGCCGCTGCCGATGCCGATGCCGCTGCCCATGCCGCTGCCGCTGCCGCTGCCGCTGCCGATGCCGCTGCCGCTGCCGCTGCCGCTGCCGCTGCCGCTGCCGCTGCCGCTGCCGCTGCCGCTGCCGCTGCCGGTGCCGATGCCGCTGCCGCTGCCTGCTTCTCGCTTCCCACTTCCGTGCCGTGCTCGTGCCCGATCCGGTTCCCGTCCCCGTCCCCCGCCCCCGTCATCCCGGCCGCTCGAATTACTCTTCCCCCGCTGTTACGTTGACTCCTCATCCTCGTGCGTATCGCTCCGCTCGATCCCGCCGCTCACCTCGCCGCCGCCGAGCTCGTGCTCGCCGATGCGTGCCCGTACGACCGCGCGAGCGACGTCGCCGACGAGAAGCTGTTCGGCGCCGGACCCGAAGGCGCGCCGCGCGCGTTCGGTGCGTGGAATCCCGGCGACGGCGCACTCGTCGGCGTCGCCGCGGTGTGCGGGCGATGGCTGCGCGTGCTCGCCGTCGCGCCTACCGCGCGCGGCCGCGGCGCGGGCAGCGCGCTACTCGCCGCGTGCGAGGCCGAAGCGCGCGCGCAATCCGCGTCTCGCTTGCGCGCGCTCGACCAACCCGGCAATTACCTCGCGCCCGGCGTCGACGAGCGCAACGCGCCCGCGATCGCGTGGCTCGAGCGGCGCGGGTTCCAGCGCGCGGGAGAACCGCGCTGCAACGTGCTCGTGTCCGTCCGCGGCAATCCGCGCGTTTCGCCGGAGCGAGCCGCCGAGCTAGCCGCCACCGCGGCCACCCGTGGCTACGAGATCCGCCGCGCACGCGGCGACGAGCGCGCGCTGCTCGATGCGGTCGCGGGCGAGTTCGGCGGCGCGTGGCCGTTCGAGCTCGAGCACGCGCTCGCCGGCGATCCTCCCGGCGTGCACGTCGCGCTCGCCGGTGGCACGTACTGCGCGTTCGCCGCGCACGACGGCAACAACCGCGGACTCGGTTGGTTCGGGCCGACCGGCACGTGGCCCGCGCATCGCGGCAAGGGCCTCGGCGAGGCGCTGCTGCTCGCGTGCCTCGTCGACGTCGCGGCGGCGCACTCGCGGTGCGAGGTCGCGTGGATCGGCCCGCGCCCGTTCTACGAAAAGGCCGCCGGTATCGTCGACGAGCGGCGCTTCGTCCCGCTGGTCAAGCCGCTCTAATCGACCGGCGGCGGCCCGTACGACAGCGCCAGCCACGCCGACAGATTCGGCGCGGTCCAGCCCACTCCGTACGCGCCCGGATAAATCACGCGCGGCTCGTCTCGCTCGACCGCGCGCACGATCCGGCGTGCGAGCTCGTCGGGCTGGCCGGTCGGCGCGACGCGACCGAGCCAGCCACCGCCGCCGTACGCTTCGCGTGCGCCTTGCTCGAGCGCAGATTTGATCGGCCCGGGATACACCGTGACCACGCGAATGCCGTGCGCGGCGAGATCCGCGCGCGCGATCTCCGACGCCATCGCGAGCCCGGCCTTCGCGGCGCCGTAGTAGGCGCAGCCGCGCAACGGCACGCGTCCCGCCATGCTCGCGACATTGACGATCATCCCGCGACCACGCGCGATCATCCCGCGCACGACCAGATCCTGCAGCCGCAACGGCGCGAGCAGATCGATCGCGAGCAGCATCTCGGCATCGCGCCATGTCGAGCTGGCGAGCTGTTGCACGCGCATGATGCCCGCGCAGTTGACGAGCCCGTCGAGCGGCGCGATCTCGTCCACCAGCGCAGGGAGCCGATCGAGCTCGGTCAGATCGGCGACGTGGACGCTCGCCGGTGCCGCGCCGCCGAGCTCGCGCGCGAGCTGCCGCATCGGCGCTTCGTCGCGATCGATCAGGGCGAGCGCGACGCCCGGCCAGCTCGCACGCATCGCGCGGGCGATCGCACCGCCGATCGCGCCGGCCGCGCCCGTGATGGCGACGTGCTCGGGCGCGATCGGCTCGGTCACGACAGCCTCGAGTCGAGCGCGAACCACAGCACCAACGTCTTGCGTTCGCGGCTCTTCCACATCGCGGGACCGAGGAACAAGCCCGGCGACACCTCGCGGATCTCGTCGTGGATGCGCTGGATGTACGGCGGATTCACGGCGAGCTCGTAATCGAGCACGAGCGTCGGCGCGCCGTCGATCGCGGACGGTCCGAACGACGTCGCGAACGGAAACAGCCGCTGCTTGCCGAGCACGCGCGGGATGGACACGCGGTTGTAGCCGTCACCGCGCGCGTCGCCGCTGGCGTGAAACGATTTGCCCTCCCACACGAACGACGGCGCGGCCGCCCACGCGCGCAGCCGGCGCGCGATCGGCGCGGGCACGCCTCGCATGGCGAGCATGCGCCCGACAAGCGCGCCGTCGGCGGCGCGCATCGATGTCGGGCAGCGCGCGGCGCGATACAGCGCGGCCAGCTCGTCGAGCGAGCGCGCCGCGAGCGTGTCGAGCGTGTGAATGGACGTACGGTGGGCAGCGGTCGCAGCG
Source organism: Kofleriaceae bacterium (assembly GCA_036490935.1). Classification (GTDB taxonomy): domain Bacteria; phylum Myxococcota_A; class Polyangia; order Haliangiales; family Haliangiaceae; genus JABFXX01. Next base: position 53,598 of record DASXCY010000198.1, read on the forward strand.
GTCTCGGTCGCGAGCATGGTCATCCCTTCTTCGGTTTGGGTTCCGTCGCGCGCCACGTGCGGGGCGCGACCATCTTCCACACGGTCTGGCCGGCGTCTCGCAAGGTGCGCTCGTCGACGTCGAGATAGCCGAGCCGGCCGGCCTTCACGAGCCCGACGAACGCGCCCCACACGAGCGCGATCAACACCTCGACGCGCACGCCGGCGAGCCGGTCGTGCATCTGGTTGCCGGCCAACCACAGCGGTGCGAGCACGGACAGCTCCACGCCCCTGCTCTCGGCATCGAGGTACGGCGCGTGGTCCTGCATCTCGAGAAATCGAAACGCATCGGGCTCGGCGCGCGCGAACGCCCCCAGCCGTTGCCACAGATCGGCGAACCAGCGCTCGGCGAGATCGAGCCGGTATGCTTTCCCGGCCGGCACGTCGCCGATCAACGCCGCGCGCAACCGCTTCTTGGCGTCGCGAAACACCTCGTTCACGAGGTGCTCCTTGGTCGCGAAGTAGATGTAGAGAGTCCCGGTCCCGACCCGTGCCGCCTTCGCGACCTCGGGCACGGTCGTGCCGTGATACCCGCGCGCGGCGAACGTCTCGAGCGCGGCATCGAGGATGCGCCGCCGCTTGTCGTCGACGCGAGGCCGCCCCTTGCCGAGCCCGCTAATTACCGAATGAACGTTCATTCGGTAATTGTTGTAGCGGGGCCGGCCTGGGACGTCAACGCGTTTGTTTCAGGACGTCCGGAGCAGCAGCAGGTACTCGACGTTGCCCGCCGGTCCCGTGATCGGCGATTCGACATGGTCGCCAGCGGTAAAGCCGTGGCCGTTCGCCCAATCCCTCACCTTGGCGACCGCGCCGAGCCGGGCTGCCTCGTCGCGGACCACGCCGCCTTTGCCGACGTGCTCGCGTCCCGCTTCGAACTGCGGTTTCACGAGCGCGACGATCGGCTTGCCCGCGGGCGGACGCAGGAGCTCGGCGACGCGCGGCAGCACCAGCGTGAGCGAGATGAACGAGACGTCGATCACCGCCATGCCGCACGGCTCCGGCACGAGCGCGAGATCGATCGTGCGCGCGTTCTGCCGCTCGAGCACCACGACGCGCGGATCCTGGCGCAGCGACCACGCGAGCTGCCCGTAGCCGACATCGATGGCATAGACGCGCGCGGCGCCGCGCTTCAACAAGAGATCCGTGAATCCGCCGGTCGACGCTCCGATGTCGAGCGCGACCTCCCCGCTCGGATCGATCGCGAACGCGTCGAGCCCTTTCTCGAGCTTCAGCGCACCGCGCGACACATAAGGATGATCCGCCGCGACCAGGCTGATCTCGGCCGCGGCATCGACCAGCGTGCCCGGCTTGCTCTCGACCCGCTCTCCGACCCGAACACTCCCGGCCATGATCAGTCCGCGAGCTCGTTCGCGGCTCGGTGCAAGCCCGCGGTCCGTGACGAGCTTGTCGAGACGCTCGCGTGCCATTGCGGTTGGATACCGCGGATGACGCGCCGTGTGGCTACTCGAGCTGCCACACGAAGCGCTCCCCTCGTCGGAGCTTGTCGTGTTTTTCCTGTCCCGACTACCTCACCTCGTATAGGGTGCGCCCTCAACTCGAGGCCTATCGATGACCATTCAAAAGCTCGGACTCTTCTCAGTGGCAATCGCGATGTGTTCGTTCACCGCATGCAGCAGCGACAACGGCACCACGCCGACCGCTAGCGGCGTGTTCCCGGCGCAAGGTTTCAGCGGCCGCTCGCTGCGCGTCGAAGTCAGCGGCGACGCGACGAAGTGGAAGGATGGCGCGACCATCAGCTTCGGTGACGGCGTTACCGTCACTATGGTCGAAGTCGCGAGCCCGACCGACCTCTTCGCCGACATCACGATCGATCCGGCTGCCATGGTTGGTGTGCGCGACGTGACCGTCACCAGCGGCGGCACGTTCACGCTGTCGCAGGCCTTCGAGGTCGACGCGGCCACCACGCTGACGACGACCGGCACGGTCGCCCAGGGTTCGGTGCCGTTCTTCACGATCACCAACAACGACTACGAGACTCCATTCGATTCGACCTCGGTCGCCGATCCGCTCACGGGCGCGGTCACGTTCCCGAATCTCGCGATCACCGCTCCGTCGGGCGTGGTCGCGATCGTCGAGGAGGCGTCGCCGACCTCGATCACCGGACAGCTTCTCATCAACGTCACCGCGGGCGCCGGTGGTCCGCTGACCGTCGCGAGCGGCGATCCCGCCGGTACTCCGGTCATGTCCACCACCGATTCGCTGGCGGTCGCCGCGCGGACGCCCGTCGCACTGACGGCCTCGCTCGCGCAGAGCACCCTCGCGAATCCGTACGACACCGACCTGTACACGATCACTCTCGGCGACCCGAACGCGTTCGTCGAGCTCGCGCTTCCGCAACCGGCGAGCGACCAGAGCGCAGCGCCGGTCGCATTCCTGATCGATTCGTCGGGTGATCTCAACGCCGGGTTCGTCACCGGTGCGGGCGTTCCCGGCATCTACGCGTTGCTGTCCGACCTCACCAGCGAGACGGGCACGTTCTATGTCATCGTGCAGGATCAGAGCGGCGACGCGGGCTACAGCTACGGCATCGCCGGCAGCTCTGCCACCCTGACGATCGCGAACGAGGCCAACGACACCAGCGACAACAACGTCGCCGGCGCGACCGCCGGCACGGCGCTGCCCTTCGAGATGGACAACGGCGATCTGTCGTCGCTCGGCGACGTCGACTACATCAAGTTCACGACCGGCGTCGTCGGCCAGTACGTCCACGTCCAGACCACGGACCCGCTCGACGCCACCGATAGCGTGGTCGAGGTCCTCGACGGCGCCACTTGCACGATCAGCCTCGGCGTGAGCAGCGACTTCGACTACGACGAGGACTTCACCTCGGCCGCGCTGACCACTACGACCTTCTGCATCAAGGTGACCGCGAGCCCGGAGGCCTTCGACCCGTCGTACTCGGGTTATACGGCCCGCGTGTGGCTGCAGCCGTTCCCCGGCTGACCCACCGTTGACACCTCCGCAGGTGCGTGTTACCCAACCGCCCTGCTCCTGGGGTCGTAGCTCAGCTGGGAGAGCGCTAGAATCGCACTCTAGAGGTCTGGGGTTCGATCCCCCACGGCTCCACGGAAGAAGACGCCTTGCTAACCACGCAAGGCGTTTTCACTTTTCGGCGATCGTTGACCGCTACGCTGCACGTTCATCGCGAGCGCGTTGGCTCGTCAGGGACGGTCCCAGGGACGGTCTGAACGTTGGGCTCGATACGAACCGCTTCCGCAGGCATCCGCCACTTGCTGGCTGCGCGCTGTGTCGCCGACGTGCTCGCGATTGGAGCTGCGAAGCGAACCGCTGTCAGCGCGTCTTCCTCGCCCAGCCACCCGCGCCGTCCGGGTGGAGGTGACGCTTGCCCGTGATCGCGAGTTGCTCGTAGCGCTTCGCGATCAACGCGTCGGCGACGGCCGCGAGTCGGATGCGCTGGCAGCCGACGATCCGGAGCCGCGCGAGCTTCGGGATCGCGAGCAGCGGGTATAGGTCCTCGAGCGCATGGCAGTACTGGATCTCGACGGAGCGGAGCTTCGGCAGTGCGCTCAGCGCCGAGAGGTCGCGCAGCTTCGGCAGGTTCTTCAGCCAGATCGTCTCGAGCGAGGTCAGGCGCTCGAGGCCGTCGAGCGACGCAAGCGTGCCAGGCGCGATCCCGAGCGTTCGGATCCGCGCGCCCACGAGTGACGCGAGCTCCGAGGCCGCGCGGATCGGACCGACGTGCACGGCATCGAGCGAGCGATACGAGGCGAGCACGCCGGGCATCGGCGAGCGCGGGCCCAGCTTCAGGCGCACGTCCCGCAACGCGGGAAAGCTGGCGCGCGCGAAGCGGAGCTCGCCCATCAGGGCGGAGAGGATCGCCACCGCCGGAAACACGAGCTCGGGTGCGATCACCCCTCGACCTCCGCTCGTCTCGTCGAAGTGGAGCACCTCGACGGCCGGCGGAATCGAGCCTGCACGCAGTCCGCTCGCGATCGAGAGCGGCATCGAGATCGACCGCAGCGCGGCGAGCGAGCCGACGCAAGCGGGGAGCTCCTTCGGCCGCGCCATCGGCGCGACACGCACGCGCAAGGCCTCGATCGATCGGCGCTGCGTCGGAGTCGCACGCCCGTTCCATCGCAGCCAGCGCGGCATCTGCGCGCGCTTCCAGTGGGCGAGGCCATCCGCATCGAACGAGCCCATCGTGCTCGCCCAGAGCGCTTCGTCCGCGACGACGTGATCGTGCTCGTAGGACCAATCTCGCGGAGCGGGGGGACCACGACGAGAGGCGAGCGGCATGCGGGCGGATTGTCTCGCATGTTCCGACCGGAGACGAGCGATGAGCGCGTCGTGGCGGCTGACATCAAGCGCGCTGAGGCGCTCTATCGCGAGTCGTTCCGCAAAGGCAATTCGACCGCCGCCTACAACCTCGCGGCCACGTACCAAAGGCTCCAGAGACATCGAGGGGCGTTTGGCTGGTACCAGCGCGCACACGATGCCGGCGACCCGAGCGCGCTGCTCCAGCTCGCACTCGCGGAGTTGTATGGCGTTGGGACGAAGCGCAACGGCAACGCCGCGATGGCGAAGCTTCGCCGCATGGCATCCTCGCGAACAAAGTACTGACCTGCGTCTTGCGGGGAGAACGTCGAGGCGATGCTCGTGATCGCGCAAGCGCTCATGGACGGATGGCTCGTGCCGCGCGACTACGAAGAGGGACACCGCTGGCTTCGTCGCGCCGCTGAATGGGACAGCCTTACCGCCAAGGCGATGCTGGAAGAGCGTTGATCACTTCGGTGGTCTTGGCTGACCTGCGCGAGCGCCGAGCCTTCCGGCACGCTCACCTCGTACACGATCGAGCGCGCCGTCGTATTGGCGTCGAGCGTGGCGCCCGGCAGGATCTTTGACGACAGCACGGTCGCCTCCGCGATGCGTCCCGACTTCATCGTGCGTCGCCGACGCGCCGCCGTGATGCCACCGTGCACCTTGGTGTCGCGCCACGACCAGACGTAGTAGATCGCAGCGATCACCGCGACGACGCATCCGGCGAGCGGTTTAGTCCTCTCGACTGAGAGTCAGTGCGTGTTGCACGAGCTGGTCCGCCACGCGCAGACAATGGTCGCAGAGCTGCGCGACGCCGATCCGGACGGCGGCGGGGGGAGAGCGGTGGAGCTTCAGCGTTCGCGCGGTCACAGGCTGCGTCGATCGCCAGCTTCGCAGCGCCGATGCCAATTCCCAGCGAACCGAATTGCCGGCGAGCATGACGCAATGCCGAATAGATTCGTTCGACGCCATCCTGATAGGCTGCCGGCATGGGCAGCTCTCGGTGGGTCGAAGTCTCGTGCGTGGTGGCGCTGATGATGGTCGTGCAGCCGGCGTTTGCCGACGACGCCGCGGCGCGGACCGCGGCGACCAAGGTGATGCTCGAGGTGCAGCGCAAGGCGTTTGTCGCTTCCGACCACAAGGCGTTCGCCGCCACGCTGGCGCCAGGCGCCGTCACGTCGTTCAACGGCGACAAGCCGAGCACCGACCTCACGCTGTGGGATGGCTCGATGATCATCGACGGCGCGACCATCGCAGCCACGCAGATCGGGTGGGCGGGCACGTGGGGATGGGTTGGGGTCGAGATCCGGATCAAGGCGGTCCTGATAGCGGCCTCGGTCGAGGCCGGCGCCCGCCCCTCCACCGAGACGTATCACTTGCTCGAGCTGGTCGTGCCCGACGGCGCCGGGGTCAAGGCCGCAGCGGTGGTGTTGCTACCGACGAAGGCCGACAAAGACCTCGGCTATTTCGACTACGCTGCCGAGCTCGTACCACTCACCTCTCCCACGCCGCTGATCGCGCTGCTCGGCTCCCCGACCGCGCTCGCCAAGGCGCTCGACGAGGATCCCGCGACGAGCGTGCTCGGCACGAGCGCGAACGACCGCGGTCTTGGCGCAGCCGCCGCCAAGAAGCTGGTCGCGAGCTGGAGCAAGCTCGTGCTCCAGCCCGTCACCGCGAAGGACGCCGGCGATGAGTCGCTTTACGAAACAGTCGAACAGCGCATCGGCGATGCAACGATCGCGTGGACGAAAGTGCGCATGAAGGTCTCCGGACACAATCACTGGACCGTCTTGGCCGGGTTCTCGATCGCGCGCGCTACGCCTACTGGGCCGCGCCCGGTCGCCCTCATGTACAGCGCGCACTGAGCCGGTCGCGCGGCGACTGCGGAAACCTAAACGCCGGCCCGGCCGGCCCGAGCCGCTGATCTGCACGCCCAGTGCGGCGGATCGGCCAGTCATCGTTGACCTGATTACCTGACCGCGGCCCCGGGCAGCGAATACCGAGCCGTTCGTTCACGATCGGCAATTTGCCGGCAACACGCGCGCAGGATGTGACGACGACATTAGGCGCAATGAAGCCGCTGGCCGTCGTCGTGTTGCTGGCATCTACCTCCGCTCACGCGCAAGTGTTGACCCATGTCGCCGTGAACGTCAGTTGCGCCGAAGACTGGCATGTCACCAAGCAGCTCGAGCTCCGCCTCGACGGCGTGCCGCAAGCTCCGCTCGGCATCGAGACGAAGGTGACCGGCGTCTACGAATCCGCCGATGGCTCGACGGGGATCAGCACATCGCACGACGAGGTCGACTACTTCCTCGCGCAGGGGCCTCACCACCTCGCGCTGACCACCCCGGATTGTGCCGGCTCGACCGACCTCGTGCTCGGCCCGGGGTCGAACACGGTGTCGGGCCGGCTGACGACCACCAACAGCTGGCTGCGCGGCACCGCGACGTCGGACGGGTCCGCGATCACGCTCGGTGGCTACGCTGCGTGGCGCCCGGCGCACGCCTATCCCGACACCACGTCGGGCGGCATGGAACGCGGCGCGCTGGCATCGATCGCGCTCGACGACGATCACTTCGTGGCCGCGCTCGATCAAGAGCTCGGCAGTGGAGGCGGTGCGACGCCGTCGCCAGCCGACCCGGCCGTACCGAGCGTGGTGAGCTCGTTCGCGTGGCGGAGCGCGCTTCGCTTCGGTGGACGAGTCGTCTATCGCGACATCGCGCTCGCGGCCGGCGCCGGGATCGGTGGCGATCTGGTCATCGATCGCTACGTCGACGAGCGCACGCCGATCGCCGAAGACAACGTGGAGGGGCATTTCTTCGTACCGGTATGGGCCACGCTCCTCTACAAGCCGATCTGCAACTGGGGCGTACAGGTGACGGGCACGTACGAGGTCCATCCGACCGAGGAGGCCGACGACGCGCCGATGCTATCGGTCGGCGTGACGTGGCAGCCATCGACCGCGTGCTCGCAAACCCCGCACCTCGATCTGAATACGCCGGGCTAGCCGCAACGAGCCGCCGCACCCTCCAGCTCTCGGCGGATGGTCACGACGGCAGCCGTGGAGACAGTCGACCCCGGCACGGCTGTCCTCGTTGCGTGTCGCAACCATGCGAATCCAGCCCGCTCCGCGCCCGCGCGGCCTGGTACGGCGGCTGCTGTAGTACCCGGCATGATGAAGATGGTCGCGATTGCCGCTGTCGTCGGAACCGTGGGCCTGTGCGCGCCGGCGTTCGCGCAATCGCACGCGCTGGCGCAGGCGCAGGTCGATGCAGTCGTCGCCGGCAACCGCGCCGAGCTCGAAGCGTGCCTGGCGCACATGCCGACCACCCCGCCGACGAAGAACCAGAAGCCGGAGCCGAAACCCGCCGACGTCGTGCTCTCGCTCGAGATCGACGACACCGGCGAAGTGCAGACCGTGTCGGTGACCAACGTGCCCGACGACGTCGAGCGCTGCATCGCGATCGCCGCGGTCGAGTGGGACTTTCCGAGCACCGACGTCAAGGCGGACGCCTCGACGTTCCGGTGCCAGCTAGTCGGCGCGCACCACGCGGTGAAGCCGGTCGCGGCCGCGCACAGCTAGCACGCGCGGCGATCTCCGGCTTCCCCAACTGCAAACCGTTGTGTTCTCACGGGCCATCCGGTTGGCCTTGTCGAAACCACTTCACCTCCCGAACCGGCGCGGATCGGCGTGCGCGCTCGGCTGGCATGGGAGCGGCAATGGGCGGCGCGCATGATGAATGCGCGTAGGTTCGCCGCGGTTGCTGCTTCGGCCGGTCTGACCCTGGCCGGGTCGTGCGTGGTTGGCGAAGACGGATCCGAGCCCGCTGACAATTCGCTGGCCGCGGACATCGCGACCTCGACCGTGATCTCGCGCGCCAAGCAATGGGTCGACGCCGACCTGCATTACTGCCAGGCCGCATACGACCACGTCGATGGCGACAACGCGTGCTGGGCGTGGGAAGGCCCCGCGCATGTCTGTCATCGCGAGAGCAACGGTGCGTGGAACGCGTACCGCTCCGATTGCTCGGGTTTCGTGACGTTCGCGTGGGGGCTGCCCGCGATCGGCGACGGCGGCTACGTCACCGGCGACTTCGCGCCGTTCGACAACTCGTTCTCGCACGTGATCTCGGGCGAGGACCTGCAGCCCGGCGACGCGCTCAACAAGGTGACGAACGAGCACATCGTGCTGTTCGTCGACTGGGTCGACAAAGGCCACACCGCGCGGTTCTACGAGGAACCGGGCTGCTCGAGCTCGGAGCCGTACGCGCACGAGCTCACGTCGAATGTCTCGATCAACGGCAGCGATGTCGTGATCGATCTCGAGGGCTCGACCCCGTTCACCGCGATCCGGTTCGACGGCATCCAGAAGGCGAACACGGCGCCACCCAAGAACATCGTGATCGGTGCGAACGCGGACGGCCGGCTCGAGATGTTCTACATCGACAAGGATCACGACATCCGGCACATCATCGAGAAGCACCCCAGCTCGCGCGACTGGGCTGGTCCGCTCGCGCTCAGCGGCAAGGCGAAGTCGCTCGCGCTCGCTCACAACGCCGATGGCCGTCTCGAGCTGTTCTATGTCGGCACGGACGACCACATCTATCACAACTGGCAGACAGCGCCGAACAGCGGCTGGCACGGCCAGGCGGAGCTCGAAGGCAGGGCCAAGCAGCTCGCGGTCGCGAACCATCCCGACGGCCGGATCGAGCTGTTCTACATCGGCACCGATCAGGCGCTCTATCACAACTGGCAGACCACCGAGGGGCCGTGGGCCGGCGAGCACGAGCTCGGCGGCAAGGCACTTCAGCTCGCGGCGGGCGTCAACGCCGACGGTCGGATCGAGATCTTCTACGTCGGCACGAACCACCACATCTATCACAACTGGCAGACACACCCGAACGGCAGCTGGAGCGGTGAGGGCTCGTTCGGCGGCGAGGCCAAGCAGATCGCGGTCGGCTACAACGCGGACGGCCGGCTCGACGTCGCGTACATCGGCACGAACCAGGCGCTCTATCACGACTACGAGACGAAGGCCGGGCCGTGGAGCGGGCAGAAGTCGCTCGGCGGCGAGGCCAAGCAGATCGTGACAGCCAACGATAGCGATGGCGCGATCGAGCTGTTCTACATCGGGACCGACGACGCGCTCTATCACGACTACCAGCACGGCGCGAACGGTGCGTGGAACGGCCAGGCGCCGCTCGGCGGCAAGGCGCTCGCGATCACGGCCGACCGGACCGCAGATGGTCGGGTCGCGCTGGTGTACGTCGGGACGAACGAGGATCTCTACGATAACGTGCAGACCGCGGCCGACTCGGGCTGGCACGGCGAGGTCAAGCTGTTCGGAACCGGGGCCGACCACGAGCTGGTGGTGCCGACCGGTGGAGACTGACCGATCCCGATGCAGATCTAGCGACCGGCGTATGGGTCTTCTCGCAGGTGTGCGAGCCATTGCCCTGCGTGCAGTGCGTCGTCACGGTGGCCGGATCGGTGACCACCGTTTCAGCACTACTCACGACGATGTGTGTACCGCCATGCTCCGCGGCAACCTTCGCGGCCGTGGCGGCAAGGTCTTCGAGGCTTCGCTGCTGAATGGTTTCACTTCGTGCGGATACGGTGCCGATCACCTGACCATGCGCCTCGGCCTGCTGGGCGTCGTCGGGTGACAGGATAGCGACTCGGCTCGTTCAGCCGAACCAATAGGAGAATTTTACGACGATCGTGTGGAGACCCGAGTCGGTGATGACCTCGGAGGTCGCGGAGTGGAGCGGCTGCGCGATCGGAGCCGACACGCCGCCACGTTGCTGTTGCCAGACGATGTAGAGGATGCTTCCGGGGCGCAGCTCCCAGCGCAGCACCGCGGTCGAGCGCAGTGATGCGACCGTGTAGTTCGGCTCGGGAATCGTGAACGACGTCCCGCCGTCGACGATCGTGCGCAGCGCGGCCGCCGGATCGCTCGACGTTTGCGTGTACCAGCGGACGTCGTCGGTGTTCGCGGCTCTCAGCTCGCCGATGCGATCGTAGCGGCCGATCGACACGAATGGCTGCGCGTACAGCGTCACGACGAGCAACGGGCTCAGCGCCCACGTCGCGCGCAGCACGCACGATGCCTCGCGGCGATCGAGATGGCCGAAGAGGTAGCGCGAGCCGTACGTCTCGGCGCCGCCGCCGTCGCCGGTGATGGTGTCGACGTACTGTCGCGAGCTCGTGAGCAGCGTCAGCGTCGGCCCGGCGTCGAGGCGCAGCTGCGGCAGCGGGCGCCAGGTCAGTTGCGTCGACGCGACGACGCCGTTCGCGTAGTCGTGGCTCGAGTAGACGTTGAGCTGCGTGGCCAGCTGGTTTTTCCGGCCGCTCGGCGACGCGACGTAAGCGTACGCGTCGCTCTGCCAGCCCGAGGTCACCAGCGGGCCGCCGCGCGTGACCGTGTCCGACGCGCCCGGCGGGTTAACGGTCCAAGCCACACCACCGTGCCAGAAGCTCGACAGCGTGATGTCGGCATACGGGTAGACCGAGGCAGGCCGGCGCATGCCGCCGAAGTTCCAATCTTGCGATGCCGAGACGCCGGTGTCCCACTGGAACACGTGCTCGGTCGGGGTCGTGATGATCCGCATGAGGCCCGCGTACGTGTGGATGGTGTCGGCGCTCGCGAGGCCGCCGAGGTCGTTGAGGTCGTAGCCGGGCGACTCGGCGTGGAGGTGGATTGCCGGGCGCCATTCGCCCGCACGCCGGTCGGCGTTCGCGCCGGTCTGCCAGCCGAGCAGATGATGCGCATCGTCGTCGACGTGGACGTATGACTGATCGGGCCGCTGGAAGTAATGCGTCGAGTCTTGCTCGGTGCTCGCGATCGCTTCCGCGCTGCCGAACAGCGCGGAGTAGCCGAGGTACGGCACGAGCTCCCACTGGCGGTCCGGCGTGCGCAGCGTGGCATCGAGCCCGCCGGTCAACGCGGTCGACGGCAAGATCGGCTCGAGGTCGGTGCCGCGCTCGGCGCGCGCGACGATCGTCGCGATCGCACCGACGACCGACGCGCCGATCTGGTGCTCGACCCGCGAGACGCCCCACGCGGTGAGCGGCGACACCGCCAGGTTCTGGTGCTGGCCGCTGTCGTCGATCGCGGGCGCGGTCGCCGAGTCGGAGACCGCGGCGAGCGCGGCGATCTGCGTTTCGCGATCGAGGTAACCGCCGAGTGATGCGGCGCCGAGGATCCGCGTGTACTCGGGCAGATCGATCGCGTCGTAGCTCGGCAGGCGCAGCGGCAGGCCGCCGATGCGCCGGCTGTAGAAGAATTGCGAGACGGTATCGGTCAGGATCGAATTGTTCTCGACGAAAAATGGCCGCAGCTCGGGCAGCTGGACCTCGTAGGCGGTGAGGTTGACGAACGATGGATCGGCGTCGACCTGCGCGAAGTCGGGGTTGATCGTCGCGTTGATCGCGAGGCTCGGGATCGGCCGCAGCCTGGCGTCGAGGCCGGCCTCGACCCCGGCTTGCGTGCGCGTCTGCGGATACGCGACCGGCACCTCGCTTGCCTGGCCGCGGATCGATAGGTACGGCAGGAGCTCGAGATGGACGCCCGGCCGAACCGGCGGCAGATCGACGAGCTCGCCGAAGTAGCTCGACCATCCGGTCTTGTCGAGCGGCACCGGGATCCAGAACACGTCCTCGCTGCGGCGCGGGATATACCAGTCGAAGTTGATGCCCCAGCTCGACGCGGGCTCGTGGGGCAAGCGCAGCTGCGCGAGCGGAATCGCCACTTCGACCGACCAGCCGTCGGCAAGGATCTGCGCCTTGCCGGTCCACACCGGGTTCCACGAGTAGTCGCGCGCGTTTTCGTCATCGTCGGTGTGGATCCAATCGGAGCGCACGCCGCGCGCGGTCATCGCGAACGAGTACGCGATCCGTTTGGTGTGCGACGGATCGAGCGAGACGACAAAGCGCTCGGCGCCGCTGGTGTCGTCGAACTGCGTGAGCGCGGCGTCGACGTCGTCGGGACCGGACGATGTCATGCGCGCGGCCACGTACAGCGTCGTATCGTCGATCGCAACCGCGACCTCGATGGGATGCGTCGGCGGCTTGCCGAACTGGGGCTGCTGCTGCGCGAAGTCGCGCGCGAAACACGCGTGCCGCCACACCGGATCGTCGAGGAAGCCGTCGATCGCTCGCGGCGAGCCACGCGTGACGGACAAGCGCTTGGCGGCTGCTTGGCAATCCGCATGCGCGGCGGCACTCGCACACGCGAGCGCGCTCGCGACGACTAGGGCGTAACCGCCGCGCATCGTCGTGCGAACGTACTATTTTCCCGCGCAGCTGCGCGAGCCTTCGTCGACGTTTACGGTGCGGTCGGTCAGAACGCCGGCGCGTCCTCGAACGTCACGAGCGCGCGGGTGTGAGGATGCGTGAAGGTCAGCTGCGCCGCGTGCAGGAGCAGTCGCTCGCCCGGACGACCATAGAGCCGATCCCCGACGATCGGCGCGCCGATGCCACGCGGGTGCGAGGCGTGGACGCGCAGCTGATGCGACCGCCCGGTGCGCGGGAACAGCGCGACCTTGGTACGAGAGCCGACGCGGTCGAGGACGCGCCACTCGGTGATCGCCGGCTTGCCGTTCGTCGGATCGAAGATCTGGCGCGGCCGATCCTCGAGGTCGACGCGTAGCGCCAGCTCGACGACTCCGCCGTCGCCGACGACCTCACCGTCGAGCCACGCAACGTATTGCTTCTCGATCTCCTGACGCGCGAACAGGCGCTGCAGCGCGGCGTGGGTGTCGGCGTCTTTGGCAGCGAGCAGCAGCCCCGAGGCGTCGAGATCGAGACGGTGTACGAGCACCGGCCCGGTCGCATCCGGGTAGCGAGCGCGCAGCCGGGCGAGCACCGAGTCCCGCAGCGCGCCACCACGGCCCGGAACGGACAAGAGCCCCGCGGGTTTCACGACCACGACGAGCCAGCGATCCTCGAAGATCGTGCGCGGTTCATCGGCAGCGATGGGCTCCGCGCCGAAGACGGGGGCCGGATCAGCGGCCAGGCCGCGGAGCATGTGCGCCAGAATCGGACCGCATTTTCCGCGGCACGCCGGGTAGTACGCCGCCTGCCGGCGACCTCCGGTCGTGGGCGGCGCGCCCCACCACAGCTCGGCCAGCGCGAGCGGCCGAAGCCCAGCGCGATAGGCGAGCGCGAGCAGCTTCGGTGCGGCGCAATCACCGGCGCCGCCGGGCGGCTCGGCCGGCGCGAACAGCTCGCGAAGCGCGCGCTCCTCGCCTGCCGCGCTCGTCACGACGTAGGTCGCGTGGATCGCGTGCAAGAGCTCGCGCGAGCGTTCGGCGCGCCGCGCTTCGAGCGCATCGAGCGCCGCGCGAGCCCCGGCGACACGCTCGGCCAGCGCGTCGCGGGCCGCGCGATGCGACGCGTCGAGTCGGCGACGCTCCGCGCGGTCAGCCCGGCTCTCCCGAGCGAGCGCCGCATGATCTGCCTCGCCGGCGCGAGCGACGCGAAGCTCGCGGCGAACGCCGCGCCGGGCGCGATGCCGCGCGCGCATCGCCTCGAGCTCCGCTGCCCGGCGGTCATCGAGCTCGGCCAGCGCGCGCCGATCCGGCGCTGCGAGCGCGCTCTGCTCCGCGATCCGCACGTCGATCGCGGCCAGCTCGTGCTCGCCCGCGGGCCAGAACGCATCGCGCGCGCCGACATCGAACACCGGCGGTGCGAATCCCGGCACGTGCCATCGCCCATCGACCATGCCGGAACATGCGCGCAGATAGCCGATCCGGCCCTCGCGATCCGCGACGACCAGCACGCCGAACATCTTGCCGCCCCCGGGCGCATCGAGTGCGAGCCGATCGGCGAGCCCGCCACGCAGCTCGCGCTGCAGCTCTTCGGCGGCGCGCCGCGCGATCGGATGCGGCTCCGTCGCAAACGGGCTCGGAAACCGCGCCGGCAGCTCGCTCGCAGCCGGCGGCGGCACGAAGTAGCTCGGCAACTCCTCGAGCGAACAGCGGCGCGCCGAGTGCGAGCTCTCAGGGGTCATCGAGGACACGCGTTGCGGCAAGCATGACGTCGCGTTCGGCCGGGCCGGCTACTTCTTCGTGAACTTGAGCGTCATCCGATCGCTCTCGCCGATCGCGGCGTATTTCGCCTTGTCCTTGTCGCCCTCGCGGTACGTAGGCGGCAACGTCCAGACCCCCTTCGGGTAATCCTTGGTGTCCCTCGGGTTCGCGTTGATCTCCGATTTGCCGGCGAGCGTGAAGCCGGCGGCGGTGACGCGATCGATCACCCACTGCTCGGCGAGGTAGCCGCTGGCGGCCGTGTCCTCGCCTTTCGTGCCGGGCTTGGCGCGATGCGCTTCGACCCCGAACGTGCCGCCCGGCTTGAGTACGGCGTGGATCGCGGCGAGGTACTTGTCGAGCTCGCCGTCGCGTTGCCAGTCGTGCAGCTCGCGCATCGCGATCACCAGGTCGGCGCTGCCGGCGGGCCCGAGCTCGAGCTTGTCGGCGCTCGTGATGTTGACGCGCACGACCTTGCCGAACAGGTCGGGCGACTTCGCGAGGAACAGATCGAAGCGGTGACCCGAGACCGTCGACATCTTGCCAGCCGGCTCCTTCGCGTCGGGCGCCGCGACGATCAGCTTGCCGTGGTCCGCGAGCAGCGGCGCGAGCAACTCGGTGTACCAGCCGCTGCCCGGCCCGATCTCGACGACAGTCTGCGTCGGCTTCAGCCCGAAGAACGTCAGCGTCTCGATCGGATGGCGCGCGGCATCGCGATCCTTGTTGCCGGGTACGCGAAGCGGGCTGGCCACGATCGCGGCGAGTGCGGTCGCGGTGTCCTTCGCCTTCTGATCGCGCACGGCGATCGCCGCCTTGGTGAGCTCCGGCGTCCAGCGCGCGGCCTCCTTCGCGGCATCGGCGTCCGCGTCCGCCATGCCTTTGGCGACCTTCTCGGCGTCGGTCATGCCGGCATCGATCGTCGGCGCCGGTTTCGATGCAGCCGGCGCGGCCGGTGTGGTCGGGATCGGCTTGGGCTCTTCACGTTGCTTGCACGCGCCGAGGGCAAGGAGCGCCGCGACCAGTGCGATGGATAGGTTCATGCGCGCGATTGTAGCGACTGCGCAGCTGCGAGCCTAGAGCGACTGGAGGTACGCGAGGTTCGCCGCGGTCTCGTTGACGACGCGCTGGTCGATCATCGGCGCGGAGCCCAGGTAGCTGAACGCGTGGATGTCGAGCACGCCGCTCGGGGTGACGAGCGCGGTGGTCGTGACGAGATCCGCGGCGGGAATCGTCGAGGCGGCGGCGAACGCGTTCGGATCGCCCGCGCTCGACAGCCCGAACATCGGCTCGCCGACGAGACGGCGCGCGGCCTCGGCGGTGTGGCAGCTCGCGCAGTCGATCGTGTTCGGCGAGCTCGCGCCCGGGTTCTCGATCCGCAATGCGGCGTCGTAGGCGGCCTGGCGCGCGGCGGGCGTTGCGGCCATCGCTTCGTCGGCGCTCGCGAGCACGCCGATGTTATCGAGCGAGGTCGTCGCGGGCGACGGTAGTGACTCGAGCGGCATCGTGCTGGCGTTGAAGATCTGATCGGTCACGCCGCCGAGGGTCGCGATCGCGATCGGCGTCGCGGCGCCGCCGGCGACCGCGAGGCCTTGGAACTGCCACGTCACCGGCGTGCCGCCGATTCCGACGGTCGCTGGGACCAGGAACGACGTGATGCGCTCGATCCGCGCCGGGTTCGCGTAGCTCGCGATGACGGCCGCGATCCCCTGCGCCATGGGGCCGGTCAGCCCCTGCGCCGCGACGATCGGATTCGCGGCGAGCGGGCCGAGGTCGTCGCCGGTCGTCTGCGCGCGCGCCGCGGCGATCGCATTGACCGCCGTGACGAGCTGCGCGCGCGTGATCGCGTACGACACGTGCACGCCGGCGTCGACCGCGGTCGTCGCGCCGTTCGCGAACGCGAGTGGCTGGAACACGAGCCGCATCTGGTTGTCGCAGCTCGCCGGATCCGCGATCGGCCCGACCTGCGCGAAGCATGGATCGAAGCGGATCGCGACCACGCGCAGCTGGTCGTACGGGATCTGGACCGAATCGCCGTCGGATTCGTACAGATCCTCCGGCAGCAGGGCGCCGTGCGCGCCCGGCGTGCTCGCGCTGGCGTAGGCCGCGAAGTCAGCCTCGCTCGTCGCGAGCGGCAACAGCACCGAAAGGTCGGCCATCTGGATCGACCCGACCGGCGGCACCGGCTCGAACGCGTCCGGCGTGCTCGCGGCATCGGGCGGCGCGGCGCCCACCGGCGGCGCCGACGAGCAGGCGAATACGACGAGCATGCACGGCGCGAAGCGGGTCACCGCGGGCTTGCCCATGCGCGGGATTGTAGCGAGAGTTTTCTCGCGCCTGCGGCGGTGCGACGCTTGAATGGCGATACCGGCGTCGTTCAAGCCGTGACGGCGACGACGACGACCGACGATCTCACTTCACGCCGATCACTTCGAGCTTGCCGATCGCGACGTCCGCGGGCGCCACGACGCTGTTGCCGGTGCGGTCGAGCAAGCCGCCCGAGGGCAGCGCGAAGCCCGGCGCGGTTCCGTCGAACACGACGCCATCCGGTGCGTCGGCGGTGTAGTCGAGCTCGATCGTGAACAACACGGTCCCGGGGGCGAGCATCGTATCGGTGGTGACCGCGCCGGCGCCGGCCGCCTTCTGGCTCTGCGCGATGACCAGATCCCCGGCGAGCGGGCCGCTGGTCGGCAACACCGCGTGCGCCGCCATCGGCAAGCTGCCCGGGGACAACGCGCCGCCCGGGGTGAAGGCTCCGAGCGTGACCTTCGTCGTGTCGATCGGCAGGTTGAAGCCGGTGGAGTACCCGGTCACGGCGGTCTTGCCCACGATCAGATCGAGCACCATGGCCTTCGACGTCGCCGTCCTGTCCTTGACCAACTCGAGCGCGCCGGAAGTCGGCGTCGGGTTGGTGTAGACGAGCGGGCCGTGTGGGCCACTGCTGCCGCACGCCGCGCACACGAGCAATCCAGCGAAGCGCTTCACGGGTGACCTCCGAACGTGCCGAGCAGAGCACCGAGATCGCTGTCGTCGATCTGCGCCTTCGGATCGGTTGCCTGCTGGATGATGTCGTCGATCCACGTGTAGAGCGGCGCGGTCGTCACCATCGGCGTCTCGCCCAGCCGCGCCGAAATCGCGGCGAGATCGATCCAGTCGATCTGCAGATTGCGGTCGTAATCGCCGTTGCCCGGCGAGCCCGAATTCTCGCCGGCGCTCGGGTAGATCTCCCAGAGCCCGCGACCGTACGTGGCCACGCGGATGAAGTCCTGGTTCTTCGCGACGTAGAGATCGCGGGTCGAGATGATCGGCAGTCCGACGCCCATCCGGTCCCAGTTCGCGCCGTCGTCGGTGGTGAGGTACACGCCCACGTCGGTGGCCGCGTAGATCGTCGTCGCGACGATCGGGTCGTACTTGACGACGTAGATCGGCACGTTCGGAAGCCGGCGCGCCGGGTTCGCACCGACGATCGACGTCCAGGTCTGGCCGCCGTCCTCGGTGCGATAGAGCCGGCCCATGTTGTCGGGCGGCGGCGTGCGCGCGGCGTCGTTCAGCGTGTCGTCGAACGAGCCGATGAACACGTCGCCCGGGTTCTTGCCCGGCGGGAGGGTCGGCGGGAAGTCGATCGACGACGCGCCGGTGAGCCGATCGGCGGTACCGGTTGGCCTGACCGGCGAGGCCGCGACCCACGTCGACGGCGTGTTGCCGGTCTTCGAGACGAAGAACGGCGCGAACGAGACCAGGCCGGCCGCCCCATACAAGCCTGGAGTCGCGCGCGACGCGGTCACGCTCGCGAAGCCCTCGCCGTTGGGGTTGTTGGACAGATCCTGCGAGATCGCGGTCCAGGCCAGGTTGCCCGTGCCGTCGAGCCCCGCGACCCAGACTTGCTCGTCGGTGTGGGTGAGCACGCTCTGGCCGGCCGTATCGGTCTCGACGTTGGCGTAGTGGACGAAGAACGGCTCCTCGTCTTCGTGCAGCTGCGCGCGGACCTGCCCCGCCAGGCTCGGCGGCGGGCCGTCGTCGTCGTCGTCGTCGCCGTGCGGACCGGCCAAGCTACGCTCCACGCCCGCCGGATCGACCTCGTTCCAGCTCACGCCCTGCGAGCAGTCGACCGCGGCCGACGGTTGGCAGAAGCCGTGGGTGTACTCGGCGCTGCACCAGTAGGTCGTGCCGCTCGACGCGTGGTGGACGGTGGCGCCGATCCCGTCGCCTCCGAACGGCTGGTTGAACACCGATGGATGATTCGGATCGGTGCGATAGCGCGTGCCGTTGTCTTGCAGCCCGGCCATCAGGATGAACGGGTCCTGGGTGGCCGGGTCGCCGGTGCCGAGCTGGTAGACGAGGTGAGTCACCAGGCCGTGGTTGTGATTGATCCACTGGACCTGCTCCGCCCGCGTGCCCGGATCGAACAGATCGGTCGACGAGAAGATGCCGCCGTCGGTACCCGCGAACACGACCAGCTTGCCGCCCGCCAGCGACGTGGCCGACGTGTGCCAGTCGGCGTGCACGTACGGCAGCTGGCCGTTCGCGGTCGCGCCCGAGTCCGGGTTGGGAAGCCAGTCCGAGACCAGCTCCCAGGTCGGCATCGCCGAGGTGCCGTTCAGCGTGCGCGCACCGCACAGGTTGCCGCCGACGAGCACGTGGTCGGGGTTCGTCGGATCGACCGAGATCGCCTGATTGTACCAGGTCTGTCCGTGGCCGATGTCCATGTCGGCGCAGTCGCCGCCCGCGCCTCCGAGCGTCGGGTTACTCAGGGTCCCGGTCGCGTCGGTCCAGGTGTGGCCGGCGTCCATCGATCGCCAGAACGCGGCCGTCGCGTTGCCGTCGACCGAGCCGACCATCGCGTACAGCACCGTCGAGGCCGGAGTCGCGGTCGAGCCCGCGGCGATCGTGATGCGCCCGATCCCGGTCGCCTGCGGCGTGGTCGCGATCGACCAGCTCGCACCGTCGGGCGAATACCAGATCACGCCGTCGTTACCGGCCGGGCATGCCGCGCTCGCCTCGGTGCCGCCATACGCGAGCGCGATGCCCAGCGCGGACGGCAGGTCACTCGCGCAGAACGAGAGACCGCTCGCGACCCACGCGGTACCGCCGGTCGACACGACGCTCCACACCGAGTCGGGCACCGGGTTTCCGTTGCGGTTCGGCAATGCGGTGAGCGCGAACGTCGCGCCACCGTCGGTCGACTCGAACAGGCCGACGTCGGTGCCGGCGAGCACCTGGTTGCCGACCACGCCCAGACCGTGCACCGACAGCGGGTCGAGCGCGGTGGCACCCTCGGGCGCGATCCCCGAGAGCTTGACCGGAGCGCTCCACGTCGCGCCGCCGTTCGTCGTCTTCACGACCGTGTCGCCGGATGCATCGACGAAGTCGCCGGTGCCGACGTAGAGCGTATCGGGGTTCGTCGGGTCCATCGCGAACGCGCCGATCGCGAGGTTCGGCTGCAGGTCGGTGACCGGGTTCCACTGCGGGTCGGCCGAGCCAAAGTTGTAGGTCTTCCACAGCCCGCCACCCGACACCGCCATGTACACGATGTTGGCGTCACGCGGGTCGACCGCGATGCCGTTGGGCCGCCCCGAGTCGACACCGTCGATCATCACGCCGTTGAACTCCTGGTCCGCGTCCGTCGGCCCGAGGCTGACCCACGAGGTCGCCGGCACCGACGCGAGATCGGCGTGCACGCCCGAGAGCTCCTGCGACAGCTCGCGGCCGATGCGATCGCGCAGCGCGAGCTCGGCCGCGCTCGCTCGGTGCGTGCCGGGTGCCTTGTGGCGGCTGTCCTTGGTCTTGCCGGGCTGGAACGGCTTGTAGTGGTGGACTTGCCGACCGCCGTGCGTGGCGATCACCGCGAGCGTGGCGAGCGAGGCCGTCCCGAGCGCGAGGAGACGTTTGACCATCGAGACAAGTACGCGACAGGTTCGTGCCGGCGTCAATGACACTCGGTACGCTGCTCCTGACATCCCGCATCACGGCCGTCTCAGTCGATCACGTACACGTCCCAGCGCAGGCTGCGCGAGATGCCCGATGCGTGCAGCGTGAGGCCGCCGGCGGCGACGTCGGTGGTCGCGGTGACTTGCACGCGCTGGACGCGCGGGCCGAGTCGCGTGACCGTGCAGCCGGTGCACGCGATCGGCGAGCCGTCGTACATGGCGGCGAGCGTGCCGCCGTCGGCGAGCGTGAACGTCGCGCTGCCGGTCGCGTGGGACAGCGCGCCGACGACGTCGTAGACGCCGGCAACGTCCGTCGGGCCGATGACGGTCGACGACGACTCGACCGCGAGGGTGTCGATGGTCGGATCGAGCATCGGGATCAGCCCGCCATCGACGAGGAGCAGCGGCAGCTCCGTGAGCGGCGCCGGAACAGTCGCGCTCGTGTCGCCGTCGTAGAGCGTGCCGTCGCGCCAATCGACGTACTCGCCGGGCGGCAAGGTCGTGGTCACGGTGGTCGCGCCGCGCGTGACCGCCGGGATCGCGTACAAGCTCGGCCCGAAGTAGAACGCGCTGTCGACGGTCGCGAGTGCGCGGCGCTCGGGATGCACGAGCCACGCGCTCATCACGAGCGGCGCGCCGGTGGCGTGCGCGTGCGCGGCGAGCGCGGACATGTACGGGCCGAGGCGCGTGTGCAGCTTCGCGTACGTCTTCCATGCGGTCTGCGCGTCGGTCGACGTCCAGATCGTGGCCTTCGTGCCGCCGCCCGAGCACGCGTTCTCGTCGTGCATGTCCGACGACATCGAGCCGGCCTCGATCCAGCGCGCGATCAGCTCGCCGTTCGCGGTATCGGGGCCGTTGTTCTGGCACTTGAAGCCGCCGATGTCGGAGCCGACGTGCGCGACGCCCGACATCGACAGCGTGATCGCGGCGCGCACCTGCGCCGGCAAGCCCTCGGCGAGCCCGAACGACGCGTCGGGATCGCCCGACCAGGTCATCGGCGCGTACTGCTGCGCGCCGGTGTAGCCCGAGCGCGAGAAGTAGTACCAGTCGCCGGGCCGCAGCTGTTCGAGCGCATCGTGCGCCGCCTTGTCGTACAGCACGGGGAACGCGTCGTGGAGCGAGTCGGCGCTCTGGCCGTCGTGCGACGTCCAGGTGCCCTGGACGTACTCGCCGAAGTCGTACATCCAACCCGAGTAGCCGAGCGCGAACGCGCGCTGGAACTGACTCGTGAACCACGCGACCGCGTCGGGGTTCGTCGGATCCATCGTGTAGACGGTGAGCGGCTGGCCGCTGATCAGCGTGACCGTGCCGGGCGTGCCGTCCGCGGCGTGCAAGAAGTAGTCGCCGGCGAGGCCTTGCGCGGTCACGCTCGCGAGCGGGCTCGTCGGATCGCTGGAGAAGTACGGGTTGAAGTAGCAGATCATCTTGTAGCCGAGGTCGATGCCCGACTGCACCCACGCGCTCAACGTGGCCTCGTTGCCGAGATCGTCGCCGTTCGGCAAGAAGTGGAGCGTGTCGTCGGCCGCGGTGATCGCGAGGCCCTGATCGCGCATCGCCTGGAGCTCCGGCACGCCGTCGACGAGGTTCTGGCGATCGATGCGCCGGCGCGGTCCGAAGCTCCAGTCGGGTGGGATCATCGGCCGGCCGGTTGCCGCCGTGAACGTGTCGAGCACTTGCAGCGGCCACGGGCGCGTGTCGCCGGCGATCGGCACGTAGATCTCGAACGCGAGGGTCGGGCCGACCTCCCACGTGCGCCACGCGTCGGGCGACTCGGTCGCGAGCTCGAACTGGTTGAAGTACGTCGTGTCGAGCCAGAAGCCGTAGCCTTCCGTCGAGAACATGAACGGCACCGGGTAGTACGTCATCGTGCCGCCGTTCGGCATCGGGTTGTTCGGGCCCGGCGGCACCGACTCGCCTGTCGTGAGGCCACCTTCTTCGGGAAAGTTGTAGACCGCCAGCCCGCGATGATCGACCTGATCGTAGCGCTCGCCGAGGCCGAGGAAGCCCTCGTCGGCGGGAGATGCGAAGCCGATCTCCCACGCACGCGGCGCGGTGCCGGCCCGATGCGCTTCGACGCGGAGCGCGCCGGCGCGAATCACGTGCGTGACGGTGATGCACTCGTCGTCGCTGCCGTGCAGCGTGACGTCGATCTCGCCGGCCTTCTGCGTCGCCGCGACGACGCGCAGATTCTCGCGCCACGGATCGAAGTTCGGCGTGAAGAAGTAATAGCCGTTGTACAGCGCCTTGCCGATTTCGAAGTTGCCCGACGTCCAGCCGAGCGTGCCGCGCTGCACGACGACCTTGCCGGTCGCATCGAGCACGGTGAGCCCGTAGGGCTTCGTGCTGATCTCCACGGTCATTTCGGCGCTCTGCATCGTTAACTGCGCGGCGCTGACGCCGTCGCCGCACGGCGGCGAGCACGCGGTCGGCGCGAGCAGGAGGACGACGAGGAAGGTGCGCACCATCGCTGTCTGGTCCTGTAACGCGCCGTCGTCGGAGCGGGCAAGCCAGAAGCGCGCTCACTAACGAGGACCGATCGAGAGCGAACCGACGCTGTCTCAGATCGCCCTCGACGTCGCCTGCGGCTGACGGCGGAGTCGAAGACCTGCCACGAGGCCGCCAGATCGAGCGCAGCCGCGCAGCTTCGTGCGATCGACCGTGATGCGCATGCTCGCATGCTCGACGACGAGGTCGTCCAGACGTGCTTGCTGCAGGCGTCCGACGCGGACCGGCGCGCGGTGCTCGACGCGGTCGCGACCGCGCCAGGCATGATCCCGCTCGCGACACCGACTACGGGTTCGCCTGCGCCCGGCCGGTAGCGATACAATCGCGCCGTGCCAGCCACTCCACCCGCCGATCTCGATGAGCTGGTCGCGAAGCTGCGCAAGCGCGGGTTTCGCCAGGACGACGTGTTCCTGCACGTCTGTCCCGCATGCGACGAGAAAGCGGTCGCGATCTTCGTGATCGCCGGCCGCACTGGCGGCCGCGACATCCGGCTGTGCACCGCATGCGGCGACGCGCGGTCGTGGCACGCGAATGCCGGGCTCGAGGAGCGCGCGGAGGATTCCGCGTTCGATCTGCGCGCGTTCTTGCGGTGACCGCGAACTCGGCCCGCGGACACGTCGAGGCACACGCGGAGCGACGGGTCACGACTTGTCGAGGCGCTCGATGTGAATGTTGCGATCCTTGTCGTCGGGGCGTTGCAGCGCGGTGGCGAACGACTCGACGGCATCGCTCGCGATCTCGACGCGGGTCTCGCGCGCGAGGATCTGGATCTTGCCGATCTCGCGCTTGGTGATGTTGCCGCGCCGGCACAGCAGCGGGATCAGCCACCGCGGATCGGCGTTCTTGGACCGGCCGACGTTGATCGTGAACCACGTCGAGCCGGTCGTGCGCGCGCGGGGTGCCGGCATCCACGTCGGCACGGTGAGCTCCTCGGCGGCCGGCCGCGTGTCGAGGCGCTGTTGCACGAGCGCGGCGACCAGATCCTCGGCGGAGCAACGCGCGAGCAGCGACCGCGCCAGCTCGCGACCCTCGGCGGTCGCCGATTCGGCGAGCGCGCTCACCTCGACCGCCAGCTGCTCCTTATCGCGAGCGCGGATGTCGGCCGCCGAAGGTGGCGGCCGCCACGATAGCTCGACGTGCGCCGAGGCGGCGATGCGCTCGACGTGCCGGCGCGCGGCCCCGGGCACGAGCACGACCGCGAGCCCGTGCTTGCCGGCGCGTCCTGTTCGGCCGCTGCGATGCACGAGCACCTGCGCGTTCTGAGGCGGATCGGCGTGGATCACGAGCCCGAGCTCGGGCAAGTCCAGGCCGCGCGCCGCGACGTCGGTCGCGACGCACACGCGCGCGCGACCGTCGCGTACGGCCTGCAGCGCCTGGTTGCGCTCGCGCTGCGAGAGCTCGCCCGACAGGGCGACCGCCGCGAAGCCGCGCTCGTGCAGGTTCGCGGCGAGGTGAGTGACGCCATCGCGCGTCGCGCAGAACACGAGCGCGCCGGGGACGTCGTGATAGCGCAGCAAGTTCACGACCGCGAGATCGCGTTCGCGGCCCACGATCTCGACCGCGCGATATTCGATGTCGCGGTGGCGATCGGTGGGGGCTGCAGTCGCGATGCGCAGCGCGTGGCGCTGATAGCGCTTCGCGAGCGTCGCGATGTCCTTCGGGATCGTCGCCGAGAACATGAGCGTGCGCCTCTCGACCGGCGCAGCCTCGAGGAGGCGCTCGAGCTCGTCGCGAAATCCCATGTCGAGCATCTCGTCGGCCTCGTCGAGCACGACCGCTTCGATCCGCGCGAGCACCAGCGCGCCGCGCTCGAGGTGATCGCACAGCCGTCCGGGCGTGCCGACCACGACGTGCACGCCGGCGGCGAGCGCGTGCTGCTCGCGGCGCGGATCCATGCCGCCCACACACGTCGCGATCCGCGCGCCGGTCTCGGCGAACAGCCACGTCAGCTCGCTGCACACCTGCAGCGCGAGCTCCCGCGTCGGAGCGATGATCAGTGCGCGCGGCGCACCCGGCTTGGCGAACCGCTCGCTATCGCCGAGCAGCGGCCGCGCGAGCGCGAGGCCGAACGCGACGGTCTTGCCCGAGCCGGTCTGTGCCGAGACCAGCAGATCTCGATCGCGCGCATCGTCGGCGAGGACGGCGGTCTGCACCGGCGTCGGTTCGACGTATGACCGTGCCGCGAGTGCGCGGCGCAAGCTCGGATGGACGGACGAGAACGACAAGGCCGCGCACCCTAGTCCGAGCGGCGCGGCGATGCAATGCGGACCGGCCGGGCGCGGTACCGTCCGGCCATGGAGCTCGAGTCGGTCCTGGCCACGCTGTCGCTCTTCGAGCACCTGCGGGCCGACGAGATCGCGCGCATCGCGAGGCGGTTCGCGCGCGAGGAGCTCGGGTCCGGAGCGCGCCTCGCGTATCGCGACGCGCGACTCGTCGTGGTCGTGCGCGGCGCGGTCGACATCGAGGTCGATCAGAGCGGCACGCCGTTGCGAGCTCGGATGGCGACCGGCGATCGCTTCGGCAGCCACGCGCTGGTCACCGGCTACGTCAGGCCGTTCGCGGTGACGGCGCGCGCGCCGAGCACGATCGCGATGCTCGACACCGCCGCATTCGAGCGGGTGCTCGCCGAATTCCCGGCTGTCGCGCTGCCGCTCTCACGCGAGACAGCGGCCGAGCTCGCCGCGCGCGACGACTTCTTGCGCCAGCTGCTCGAGCTGCTCGCCGCGGACCTGCCCGCCGAGGAGCTGACCGCCGCGATCGACAAGCGCCGGCTCGCGCAGCAGCGGCGCGGTGCACGCGTCACGCGCGGCACGACGCGCGGATTGTTCCGGAGGTTGGTGATCGATGGCGGGGCCGAGCCCGCGTTCTGGATGCTCGTCGGGTTCGTCGCGTCGTTGTCGGGCGCACGGCTCGTCGTGCACCTGATCCTCAAGTACGGCCTCGAGAAGCGGCTGTTCGCGCTCGTGCCCGGGACCGATCCCAACCCGATGCACATCCATCACTTCAACTACGGCCTCCTGCTCGTCGGCGCGACCGGGCTCGTGGCGCTGTTCCCACTCGGACGCCGCGCACTGCGCGGCCTGGCCTTCGTGTTCGGACTCGGAGCCGGCCTCGTGTTCGACGAATTCGCGCTGTTCTGGAACCTCGACCCCGAGTACGCGCAGCGGCTCAGCCTCGTCGCGGCCGGGATCGCGGCCGCGGTGCTGCTCCAGCTGATCTATTTTCGTGCATTCTGGATCGCGATCGTGCGGCGCGCGTGGCTCCAGCTGCGAGGTGCGCGATGACCGGCGAGCTGCGCGACGTCCTGCGCGCCGTCGACTTCCTGGCACCGCTCGACGACGAGACCCTCGACGAGCTCGTCACGCACGCGCGCCGGGTGCACTACACCACGGGTCAACGCATCGTGTCCGAGCTCGAGACCGGCGCGGACGTGTTCGTCGTCGTGAGCGGCACCGCCGACGTCGTGGTGGAGCCGCGCCGCGGCGAGCGCCGCGTGCTGCACGCGCTCGGACCCGGCGGCGCGTTCGGCGAGATGTCGTCGCTCACCGGCGGCTTGAGGTCCGCCACCGTCGTGACGACCGCCGACTGCGAGCTCGTGATCATCCGCGATGCGGTGTTCGATCGGTTGCGCGAGCGCCGGCCCGAGGTCGCGCTCGCGCTGCTGCGCACGCTCGGCAAGCGGCTCGGGGACGCCGAGCACGCGATCGACGAGCTGCTCGCGGCACGCTCCGAGGCCGCGCCGCCGCCGCAC